>CAMAVR010000049.1 GCA_945861885.1 Nannocystis exedens
GAGTTTTTCGTGATCGAGATTCACGAAGGATCATCGGCCACCGAAGAAAAAAGTTGCTAGAAAACGCCACTGCCCATGAAAAAAACCGGGCACGTTTACGGGCACGGGCACGTTTACGGGTCAGAGGAGAAACTGAGTACAGGCCCTAATGCCGTCGAACCCAATATTCAGCCAAACCCGGGCGACCTGTTCATTTATGCTTGGAAACATAAAAATATAATTTCGAATTCGGCGCAAGCCTCGCAGCTCGCCCAAAATGCAAAGTCGCGAAAAGAGTGTGAGGTGCTTAACTTCCTCAGTTATGTAAACGGTCTTAAGCCTCACTCGTATCTCCCCGATTCCTTTTTATGGATCGAGAAGTCCCAAGGAGCCGACGCATCGACCGTCGGCTCCTGTGAGTCTAGCATCAGCGGTGGGCAATATTCGAAGAGCTTGTGTGCTAGCGGGTGCCCCTACAGCGGCATCGCTCTCTCGAAAGACGAGTGCACCGCCAACAGGTTGCTCTGGGTAGATAACTTAAAGTCCCTTTGGACGGCCTATCCAGTCATCGAGTCTGAAAAGGCAGGAGGCTGTTTTACGAATGAGCTAGCCGCTTATTTCTTTTCCGGTGAAAATCCAAGCTATGGTGCCCCATGGAGCGGTTACATGACAGCACTTGTCTGCAGTCGTGCGATACCATTGAAGTATTATACACGGTCAGGGGAAGAGACGACCTACTGTCTTTCGTTTAACGCTTGGACTAATGACGTGCTTAACAGCGAGTCGTCGGGTCGGTTCCCTGTCCCTCTAAGTAGCGGTGGTGTCAAGTGGGCGTTGCCGTCAGAGATTCCCGAAGGCGCATGCAGAAGTCTGGACATGATTTTTATGTATGCACCTGAAATAGAGTTAACCGGATGTGTTAGTCCTTCACAGATTGCGGGCGCGTTGGATCGTGCAGTCGCGAAAGCGGTCGTCGTCGAGATTCAAGGCGACGCCGGTGAATCGCAGTCGCCGGATGTCGGCGAAGACGGAGGGGGCCGGACCGTTCCAGATGGCGGTTAACCGCGCAGTTCGTCGTCTCTGGCGGGGGGTCGCCGATGCGCACAGGCCGGCTCGCAACGTGCCGCTTGAATACCGCTTGGCAGTTGCACCACCGCCCGATTGGTTCATCGATGATCTGCGGAGAACCTCGACGGGCAACGGCTCGTCGAGGTGGCGAAGCGTAAGCCCCACATGCCGTCCCATTGCGCATCGCGTTTGATCTTCTCGGTATCAATCGCGATCGTTGATTCCCCATCGACTTGGGAGAACTTGAGATAACCGCGTGTTTGAGATGAGCTTTTTGAGTGGGCCTTTCGACTTTTGCCCCATCAATCGATGCATCTTGTCGAGAATGCGTTCTCGGTCGCTCTTGTCTTTGTGGGCTCGCTTGGAGTAAGTTCGGCGGCGAGATGCGCGACCGCGAGACGATCAGTCTGGCGCTCACCGCAGCTGACACGGGGCACCTCGTGCTGTCGTTTAGAAGGGGCTTGCGCTCAAGTCGTCGTCGCCGTCAAACGCCCGCATCAACGCCAAATCTTCTTCCGGCGTCTCTTTCTGTTTGTACAGAAATCCAGAACGCGAAATTTTCAATAACTCGCACTGTCGGCGCACCGAAATTTTCGCGTCGGTGTCGACCATTGCTCGTCGCTCTTTCAGCGGGCACGACCGAGCCCTTTTGATAAAAAATCGCGCTCGACTGTGAGCTCACCGATCTTTCTGAGCAAATCCGACTCACGTTCCGTCGACGGGACATACTCCGCGTATTTTCCGGGCCCGAAAGGCCGTTAACGCGAAGGTATCGGCTGAAAACCAGTGAGCTTCTAGGCAACTCGTTCAAGAAGCTGACGTAGCGGGATTGCTTCGAGGTTGCTGGCGAGTGGATATAGAGCGCTCCCAGGATAGACGACGTAGCTCTCTTTTGGCTCAATTGCGGCGATGCCATCGCTCAGCGATTTTGTGATCGTTGGGGAGAGCGTGCGCTTAATCTCGATCGCGATTCGCTTGTTGGACGGATACTCGAGAACGAGATCGACTTCGGTGCCGGCACTCGTTCGATAAAACGACATCTGGACGTTGGGCGGGAGAACGCTCGCAATATTTTCGACGACGAACCCCTCCCAACTTGCTCCGACAATCGGATGCCCCAGCAAGTCGTTGAATGTTGAAATACCGAGCAGCGCATGAAGTAGGCCGCTGTCGCGAATGTACAACTTGGGCGATTTCACTAGCCTTTTTCCTGTGTTGCGATGCCACGGCATAAGTTTTCTGCATAAGAAAAGGTCAACAAACAGACTAATGGTTCGGGCGACCGATGTGTTTGAGATGCCGAGCCCTTCAGCGAGAGTTGATGCGTTGAGGAGGCCGCCCTGACAGTGAGCGATCATTGTCCAAAATCGTCGTAAGACATCGGCCGGCGTAGCGCGGCCCAGCATCGGAATGTCGCGCTCGAGGTAGGTGGTGATGAGCGACTCCCGCCATAGCAGGCTCATTTCATCCTCGGTCTGAAGAAAGCTGATCGGGTAGCCGCCGCGCAGCCAGAGCGTGTCCTGCTGCTCGCTCGCGATTTCGAGCATATTAAGCGGGGAGAGATCGGAATAAATAATTCGGCCAGCGAGCGATTCAGACGATTGCTGAAGAAGATCTTTCGATGCCGAGCCGAGAAGAAGGTATTGCCCCGTCGGTTGGCCGTCGCGTCGACGCAGGTCGATGACGCTTCGCAGCGTGGCAAAGAGCTCTGGGGCGCGCTGCACTTCATCGAGGATCACGAGCCGCGATCGATTGTGCAGAAGAAAAAGCTCCGGATCGCTCAACTTCGCGAGGTCTGAGGGACGCTCCAGATCAACATAAATGCACTCGGAATCGAGCTTTCGCCCAACTTCGAGCGCGAGCGTGGTTTTGCCAACTTGGCGCGGACCAAGAATCGCGACAGCGGGAAATGCCGATAAACGCTCGGCAATTTTTGGTTCCAGGATGCGCCGGATCATCTCTATGCAAATCTAACATAAAATGTTGAATTTGCATAAATCATCGCGTTCGGTAGCAAATTTAGCCAAAAATCGCTGTTCCTTCACTCGCCGCGCAAGGCGTTCCCGCTACTTTTTCGCGAGGAGCTGCCTTAGGGCGTATTGGAGGATGCCGCCGTTTAGGTAGTACTGGACCTCTTGCGGGGTATCGATTCGTACTCGCGCTTTGAACGTCGTTGCGGTTCCATCTTGGCGCCTGGCTCGGACGGTGACGTCTCGGCCTCCGGCAAAATTGCTTGCTAGGAGCTCGCTTAGGCCGTTGACGTCGTAGATTTCTTCGCCTGTGAGCCCGAGCGTTTCTGCTGATTCTCCCGCTCTGAACTGGAGCGGCAAGATCCCCATTCCGACAAGATTGCTTCGGTGAATACGCTCGTAGCTCTCGGCGATGACCGCTTGAACGCCGAGCAGCTTCGGCCCTTTTGCAGCCCAGTCGCGCGATGAGCCGGAGCCGTACTCTTTGCCGGCGATGACGATCAGCGGCACGCCATCGTTTTGATATTGCAGCGACGCATCGAAGATCGACATCACGTCGCCGCTCGGAAGATGGCGCGTAACGCCCCCTTCGGTCCCCGGCGCGAGGCGATTTCTGAGGCGGATGTTTGCGAATGTCCCCCGGACCATCACTTCGTGGTTGCCGCGCCTTGCGCCGTACGAATTGAAGTCGCCTGGGGCGACGCCGTGCGCGATCAGATACTGCCCCGCGGGGCTCTGCGCTTTGATTGAGCCGGCAGGCGAGATGTGATCGGTCGTGATGCTATCGCCGAGCACCGCGAGCACGCGCGCGTTTCGGATTGCCGCTACAGGCGCTGGATCGATGTGCGTGTCGACGAAGTACGGCGGATTTCTCACGTACGTTGAGCTGTCGCTCCAGGCGAACAGATCGCCTTCGGGGACGAGCAGCGACTTCCAGTGTTCATCGCCGCTGAAGACATCGCTGTAGACTTTTTTAAACTCTTCGGCGGTGACCGACGCCGCGAGCGCCGTTTCAATTTCACTCTTCGTTGGCCAAATATCGCGCAAAAATACGCTCTTTCCGGCTGAATCGACGCCGAGCGGATCGGTTGAGAGATCGATGTTCATTGTCCCCGCAAGCGCATATGCAACGACGAGCGGCGGCGACGCTAAGTAGTTTGCGCGCACTTCGGGGTGAACGCGCCCTTCGAAATTTCGGTTCCCGCTGAGCACGGCGGCGACGACCAAGTTTGCGTCTTCAATCGCTTGCGACACAGCTGGCGGGAGTGGGCCGCTGTTGCCGATGCATGTCGTGCAGCCGTAGCCGACCACGTCGAAATGAATCTTTTCGAGGTAGGAGAGCAGCCCCGCTTTTGTAAGATATTCGGTCACCACTTTCGACCCGGGAGCGAGGCTTGTTTTGACCCACGGCTTTACCGTCATCCCGCGCTCGACCGCTTTTTTCGCGAGGAGACCGGCGGCGATGAGCACCGATGGGTTCGACGTATTGGTGCAGCTTGTGATCGCCGCGATCACCACGGCGCCGTGAGTGATCTCTTCTTGACCACCGTTGACGGCAAGGCTTGCTTTTGAGTGCGCAACGACCGGCTTTGGCGACGGCCTTGCGATCATCGTCGCGAGCGCATCGTTGAACGACTTTGGCGCATCGCCAAGCTTCACGCGGTCTTGCGGGCGCATCGGCCCGGCGAGGCTCGGCTCGACGCTCGCGAGGTCGATATCGACAATGCTCGAATAGGCCGCTTCCGGGCTCCCCGGAGTGTGAAACATCCCTTGCTCTTTCGCGTACGCTTCGACGAGCTGCACTTGCGACTCAGGGCGACCGGTGAGGCGCATGTAGCGCAGCGTCTCTGCATCGATTGGGAAGATGCCGCATGTTGCGCCGTATTCGGGCGCCATGTTGGCGAGCGTCGTGCGATCAGCGGCCGACAAGCTCGCGAGACCATTGCCGAAATACTCCACAAATTTCCCTACAACGCCCGTCTTTCTGAGGACTTGCGTGATGAGTAGAACCAAATCGGTTGCCGTCGCCCCTTCGGGCAGAGCCCCTCGCAGACGAACGCCGACGACTTGCGGAATGAGCATCGACACCGGCTGCCCAAGCATCGCCGCTTCGGCTTCGATGCCGCCGACGCCCCAGCCGAGCACGCCGAGCCCATTCACCATCGTCGTGTGCGAATCGGTGCCGACGACAGTATCCGGATAGACGACCGTCTCGCCGTTCACCTGCTGCGAAAACGCAACGCGGGCCAAATATTCGATGTTGACCTGATGAACGATCCCGGTGTCAGGCGGAACAACCGCAAAATTGCTTAGCGCTTTTTGCCCCCACCTTAGAAACAGATACCGCTCCTTGTTCCGCAAAAATTCGAGGTCGGCGTTGATCTTCATGGCGCCGGGGGTGCCGAACGCATCAACTTGCACCGAGTGATCGATGACGAGTTCAACCGGTTGAAGCGGATTGATTTTTGCCGGGTCGCCACCGAGCCGCTTCATCGCATCGCGCATCGCTGCGAGATCGACGACGACCGGGACGCCGGTAAAATCTTGCAAAAGCACACGCGCAGGAGTGAACGCGATTTCACGCGTCGGCTCGGCGGCGCGATCCCAATTGGCGAGCGCTTTGATGTCTTCTGCGGTGACGGCGCCGTTGCCCTCGGTTCGAAGGAGATTTTCGAGCAGAATTTTTAGCGAAAAAGGGAGGAGGGCGACCGACGGGTTCGTCTTCTCGACGGCCGACAGGCGGTAGATGGTGTAATCCGAAGAGCCGACTCGAAGGGCCCCTTTGCTACCAAATGAATTGGTCATTGACGCTTCCTTTTCCGATACTTTGCCACATCGCAGCAGCCGGTGTTGCGGGCGGTTTATCTCGAATTTGCGGTAAGCGCTACCTGACGTTTTTCAATCGCAACTGCTAGCCTCGGATCTTGCGCCAAAACCAGATTGGGCCGACGAGAAGAAATTGCGGGTTGCTGAAAAAACTCGGCATGTTCCCTTCGAATGCATGGCCGACAAACTGGAAAATCCAGCCGAGAACAAAGAGGGCAAGGCCTACCGGCGGGGCGATAAAAACAAGCGGAAGCGACACCACGATCATCGGGATGCCGATCGAGTGTAAAATGCGATTTACCTTGTTTTTGTGGTCGTTTCGATACTTTTCGAGAAGCGATTTTAGATCAAAAGCCATGGCAGTTCTCCTCGGCCCACAGTATCTCTCTTAGCCGTGATATCGAAAGCGGAGCTGTCTCGCATCATCCAAAGCGAGTGACCGATGAATCCGATCGACGAACTAAATCTATTTTTGAGACCTGCGGGGGCCGGCGTTTACCTGGTTTCAAGCGGGCGATCGGCTCAGCTTGAGCTTCAAAAAAAGATATACGGCGTCGAATCTGATGCCGAGGTCATTTTGGCGCACGCCGCGGCGGTTCAGAAAATTCGCTCGGCACGGGCGATTATTTTGGGCGTCCCGTCAGATGTTGGGGCCGGGTTTTTGCGCGGGGCGAACATGGGGCCGCAAGGAGTGCGCGAACGTCTGCTCGAAGAAGAGCCAAGTTTTTTCGCAAACATGGCAGAGCGTGGTGTCGTTGACATCGGCGACGTGATCGTCGTGCCGCAACTGCTTCACGACTCGATGCTCTCGGAAGAGCAGCTTAGCGCCACGCGCGCCGAGCTTTATCCGCTGCTAAATCCCGAGGAGCGACGTGAGCTTCCGGCATCGCCGCTCTCAATCACCGAGAAGGCGCTCGATCTCATTTTTCAGATCAATCCATCGGTCATTCCGTTTGTCATTGGTGGCGATCACTCGATCGCCTGGGCAGTGTCATCGGCGCTCGCGCGGCGAAAATCCGAGGCGCTCGGCATCGTCCAAATCGACGCGCACACCGATCTGCTCGAGACGCGGCTCGGCGTTAAATACTGTTTTGCAACTTGGTCGTTTCACGCGAGCAAGCTGCTCGGCGATCGATCGCGGATGGTGCAAGTCGGTGTGCGAGCGACGCGATTTCCGCGCGAACATTGGGAAAAAACGGTCGGCGTGCGCCAATTTTGGGCGAGCGAGTGCCTCTCGCGCGGCGCCGCTGCCATCGACGACATCGTCGCGCATCTGAAAGCGCGCGGCGTAAAGGAGCTCTATTTCTCGAACGATATTGATGGAACCGATTCAGAATTCGTTGATGCAACAGGTACGCCGGAGCCGGGCGGTCTCGCCCCAGACTTCGTCGAAGAACTTATTAAACGCCTGGGGGCCGAATTTCGGATTGTAGCCGGCGATGTGATGGAGGTGGCGCCGCCAATCGCGCGAACTGCCGGCGGAGCCGCAAAAACGCTCGAAGTTGCGGCCGGTTATGTACGTGTCACCATAGGGGCCGCGTTGCGTTCGGGCCCGTAAGTTCTTCAACCGATCCAATTGACCACGCAAATCAGCTTGACGTTCTCCGCTGAAATCGTGTCTCTGCCCGAACGCACTTTTTCGTAACAGACGAGGTACCGACAGTGGAAAGCCTACCTAATTTGGCGATGGGAGCCGGCGTCGCGGCGCTCGTTGTGGCGGTGATTCTATATTTGCGCGTGAAATCGATCCCCGGCGGGAACGAGGCGATGGCGCGCATTGCGCGATACATTCGCGACGGCGCGATGGCGTTTTTGACTCGCGAATACAAAGTACTCGCGATTTACGCGTTGGCCGTCTGCGTGCTTTTGTTTTTCACGCTCGGTCTTCTGGCTGCGCTGTCGTTTCTAGCGGGCGCGTTTTTGTCGCTTTTGGCCGGGTTTTTTGGCATGCGCGCGGCAACGTACGCCAACGTACGGACGGCTGAAGCGGCGCGCGCGCACGGCAAAGCGGCGGCTCTGCTCACCGCGCTCGATGGCGGCGCCGTCATGGGGCTCTGCGTCGCGGGGCTTGGTCTTATCGGCCTCGGCGGCGTTTTTGGGATGTTCCGAGCCGACACGCACTTCGGCACCGTGATTCACGCGTTTGCGGTAGGCGCGAGCTCGATCGCGCTCTTCGCGCGTATAGGCGGCGGCATCTACACAAAAGCAGCCGACGTCGGAGCCGACATCGTCGGCAAAGTTGAAGCGAACATTCCGGAAGACGACCCTCGAAATCCAGGCGTCATTGCCGACAACGTCGGTGACAACGTCGGCGACATCGCTGGGATGGGCGCCGACATCTACGAGAGCTACATCGCGGCGATGGTTGCAGCGATGGCCCTCGGTCTGACAACGCCGTTCGAGTCGATTCATCGCCTCGCGCCAGGCATCGCCGACGAGTCGACTGTCCGCGCGATTGCGGTCGCACTTCCGCTGCTGCTCTCCACCATCGGTCTTATCGTGTCGATCGCCGGCATCGGGATTACGCGGATGTTGACGAACATGCCGCCGGCGCGAGTTCTTCGTTTGGCGCTTATTTTGCCGCCATTTTTGGTGCTCGCGGTCGCAGCGTTTGTGCTTCCGATGTACGGCATCGCGTCAGGTGCGCTCATCACGCTCGCTGCCGGCGGTATTGGCGGCGCAGTGGTCGGTCTTGTCACCGATTACTACACGTCGATGGGGCCGATTCGGCGCATCGCGGAGGCTTCGTTTACCGGTCCGGGGACAAACGTGATTCGGGGGATGGCGGTCGGTCTCGAGAGCGTAGCGATCCCGCTTGTCACGTTGTGTATCGTCGGCTGGGTCTCGAACGACGTACTCGGTTTGTACGGGATTGCGCTCGCCGCGGTGGGGATGCTCGCGGGGACGGCGATCGTGATGACGGTCGATGCGTACGGCCCAATCGCCGACAACGCCGGCGGCATCAGCGAGATGGCGGGGCTCGGCAAAGAAGTTCGCGCGATCACCGACGAGCTCGACGCCGTTGGCAATACGACCGCGGCGGTCGGCAAAGGGTTTGCGATCGGCTCCGCTGTGCTCACCGTCGTTGCGCTGTTCGCGGCGTTCAATATGGAAGTGAACGCAGTGCGGTGCGCCAACGGTGCACCCGAACTCGTCCTCTATTTGACCGACGCGAAAGTGTTGATGGGGATGCTCTTCGGTTCAATCTTGCCGTGCCTCGTGGGCGCGACAACGATGACCGCCGTCGGCCGCGCGGCCGGTGCGATTGTCGAAGAAATTCGGCGTCAATTCCGCGAAATTCCGGGCCTACTTGAAGGTCGGCCAGGGGCGGAGCCGGAGCCTGCGCGCATTGTCGATTTGGCAACAACCGCGGCGATTCGAGAGATGCTTTTGCCAGGGTCGATCGCGATTTTGGCGCCGGTGTTCATCGGTTTCGCTTTTGGTCCAGAAGTGCTCGCAGGGGCGCTCGCGGGGGCGCTCGCCGTCGGCGCGACGTTGTCGCTTGTGATGGCAAACGCAGGCGGCGCGTGGGACAACGCAAAAAAGTTCATCGAAAAAGGTGGGCTTGCCGGTCATCCAAAAGGGTCTGATGTGCATAAAGCGGCCGTCGTCGGCGATACCGTCGGCGATCCGTTCAAAGACACATCGGGGCCAGCAATTGCGATCTTGATCAAAGTGATGAGCGTCGTATCGCTCCTCATTGCGCCGCTGATCGCGTAGCCTCGGCTAAATTTGAGGCTCATGGCGGTCGACTCCGTAACGTTCAAATTGGCGATGTCAAAGTTTGCGAGCGGAGTCACCATCGTGACGACGAAGCAGGCTGGGGTTCGCTACGGCATGACGGTGGCGTCGTTTGCGAGCGTGAGCCTCGAGCCGCCGCTCGTTCTCGTTTGCATCGGAAACGGGTCGACAAGTGTCGGCCCGATTCGGCTCGCGCAAACGTTCGCGGTGAACGTGCTCAGCGCTGCGCAACAGTCGCTCGGCGCCCGATTTGGCGGAAGAGCAGACGATGTGAGCACGCGTTTTGACGAGGGGGAGTGGTTTCATTTGGTCACCGGTTCGCCGGTGCTCAAGTCGGCGCTTGCATCGGTCGATTGCAAGCTCGTGGCGACATACGATGGCGGCGATCACACGGTCTTTGTCGGCGAAGTGGTTGCGGCGGCGGCGTGCGAAGGGGAGCCTCTTCTCTATTTTGGCCGCGATTGGCGCGCTCTCGCGTCATGAATGAAATCGTCGTCTCGGCCGGGTCGCCAGCTGGCATCACGATGACGCACTTGCGAGCCGAGGCGGTGCTTCGAAAAGTGCTGACCGCGTTCGAGCGTGAGTCGATCGCGTGTGTCGCCGTCAAAGGGATCGTCACTGCTTACGAGCTGTACTCGCAGATCGGTGAGCGCAACATTTCCGATATCGATCTGCGTATCGGCTCGCGCGATCTCGACCGCGTCGAAAGCATCGTCCAAGCCGAACGATGGGAGCTCCGTTGGCGTTCACGGGCCTATTCAAATATCGTTTTTCGTGTCGACGGCATGAGTGTCGATGTTGAAACGATGATCGGGCCGCCAGGCCTTTGCGCCATCGATGTTGAGGCGATGATCGCGCGCTCGAAGTGGGCCGAAAGCGCAGGTGGATGCCGTAGGCGACAGCCTGAAATTCACGATCACGCGCTTCTTTTGTGCATCAATATTTTCAAAGATAAGTTTACAGGCGCGTTTGCGTGGTCCATCGAAGATGTGGAACGGATCGCGAAGCGAAGCGAGTTTGATGTCGAGCGATTCATCGCGCTGACACGCGAAGGGCGCGTCGAAGCGATTGTGTGGGTCGTCGCCGACTGGATGGCGACCGAGCGCGGGAGCGTTGCATGGCGCGCGATCCGAGACCGAATCGGCGCGTCACCAAGGCCGCTCTACGCATGGCTCTTGGGGCGACTCCGTCGTGATGCCGATTCGTCGCTCGCCTTTCGCGTTCTTGCGCGCATGGCGTCCGATAGCGCGCTCGCGTGGCCGCGCGCACTCTATGGCGCCGCGGGGTGGGAAATTGAGGCGCGTCGACGAGGCGCCGAATAACCGCTCAAACGGTGCGCACAGGGGCGGGCGACGCTCAGGCGATGGTGACGATTTGTCTCTGCGCCAACTCACGAACGAATGCGACAACGTCACGCGTACAGTCGGATGGCGTGACGTCGAACTCGCTCTGCAGGGCTGCGCTGATATCTGCTAGTGCCATGGGGCTATCGATGAGCTCCCAAATGCGCCTCCAGACGGCATTTATCCCGTAGTATTCGCCGTTTTCGAGGCTCAACATGACAATCTCATCGTCCATGTTGCTGGTTAGTAATTGGCGATTTCGTTGTACGCGCGTGGTCGTGTCGATGAGCATCAAGCTCCTGTGAAGGTGGTCTCCCCTTACTATGACGTATACATGAAAGCGATCGCCGATCGTATTTCATGGTAGTGACGTCCTTTTAGGAATCACCAGGGGCCGACTCTATGCATCAGTATCGCGCGTTTTCGCTCAATATTGACTCAGTTATTGAGCTGCCAGATACCGTGGCTGCACACGGTGAGCTTGTAGCCGATGTGACGATCGACTTTAGCGCTGAGCCTGGCCCTGTGCGCCCGGACGACGAACCGACCCTTCGCCTCGAAGTGCAATCGGTCGCGGTGTTCGACATCCGAGGCGGGCACTCGATTTCGATTTTACCGGCGCCCGGCGCATCGCTCGAGCTTATCCGCGCTTATCTTATGACGAGCGCTTTTTCGGGGCTGCTTCACCAACGCGAGCTCCTCGTGCTGCACGCAAACGCGGTCGAAATTGGCGGCGGGTGCGTGGTAATCGCCGGTTCATCCGGATTCGGAAAGTCGACGCTCGCAGCCGGGTTTCTCAAGCGCCAGCGCAGAATCTTATCCGACGACCTTTGCGCCATTCGGTTTGAGGCCGGTCGCCCTATCGCGCTGCCGAGCTTTCCGAAAATTCGGCTCTACAGCGATTCGCTCGCGCAGATTAATCAGTCGACCGCCGGTTTGATGCGCATCGACCAACGGCACGACAAGTTTATTTTGCCGCTTCGCGATCAATTTTGCACGGCTGAGCGCCGCGTGCTCGCAGTCTTTGTGCTCGATCCAGGCCCAGTGGATGACGTGTCGTGTGAGGAAATTCGCGGCGTTTCAAAATTTGTCGCGCTCCGCGAGAACACGTTTCGTCGGCATTACATGACGCGTATCGAGCAATCGGCGGGCTTTCTAGCGCGGTGTCAACAGCTTGTGGCCTCCGTTCCGGTCTTACGATTGTCGCGCCCGACATGCCGTTTTGATTTGGATACATTGCTCGATCGAGTAGAGAACGAAATAGGGAGGGGTGGGGATGGCATCGGGTCGTGTGTCGAGACTATCGCGAAACGTGTGGCGATTTCTTCGGTGGCCGCGCGCAAAGCAATCGCTTCTGGTTGAGTCGGCAGTGCTGCTGTTATCGGCGCGCGTCGCGCTTCAAATATGGCACTTCAAACGGATCGCCGCGTGGCTTGAAATTCCTGAGCGCTCGGTCGCGCGCAACGAACCCGACGCCGATCAGGCGGCGTTCGCCGTCGGAAGGGCTATCGCCATTGCGAGTCGGCGCCTTCCGGTCTTCTCCACTTGCTTTACGAGGGCGCTCGCCGCGCGATCGATGCTTCGTCGGCGTGGCGTTCCAGCCGCCGTCTCGTTTGGTCTAAAAAAAGGCGAGGGGGGCAACTTGCTCGCGCACGCGTGGCTCACGACTCGCGGCGTTGTGCTGACGGGAGGCGACGTCGCGCACGAATACACGAAGGTCGCTACGTTCCCTCGCGACGCAACGTGATAGGGCGTGGCGTGGAGCTGATCAACGCGAGCGGTTGGCGCTTGATCGCGTCGGAACGCGAGACAATTTATTGCGCCGGGGCGTACTCGAGCGATCGTGTTTGGCGCGATAATCATAGGCCTTTTGCGTGCGTTGCCAAACCGAACGATGGGGGGCCGATTCAGGCGTGGCGCGACCACTTTGGCCAAGAGCCGTTTTACTACGCTTGCGAAAGCGGCCGATTCATCTTTGGCTCGACGCTCCCCGATGTGATCGCGCGCCGCGATCGCGAAACGCTCCCCAATCGCAAGCAGTTTGCTGCCGAGTGCGTCACGCGCGGGCGGTACGGCGAGGCAGAATACAGCAGCGAAACGTTTCACCGTGGGATCTACCGCCTCGAACCAGGTCACGTGGCGACAGTCACCGACAACAGCGTGAAAAGTAGCCCGTTTTGGTCGATCGATCCGAATGCGCCGCGAATTGTCTACCCGAACGACGACGACTACGTCGCGCATTTCGAGGCGCTGTTAAACGAAGCGGTGCGCGCCTGCATCGGAGACAATCCCGCTCCTTCAAGCCTCGCGGCGGAATTCAGTGGAGGGCTCGATTCGTCGGCGATCGTGGTGGCGTGCCACAACATAGGCGTCGATCCATCGCTTTACAGCCACGTCGCTCCGCCTGACAGCGAAGAGAGCGACGACTTTGATCTAGCGCAGGCGGTTGTGAACCATCTTGGGCTATCGCCGATTTGCCGCGTCGACGCCGAACGGTTCGACCTTCTCGACGTGCTCGATAGCTGCGCGGAGCGATTTGCCGGTGCCGCGCCCTACGTTTTTTTCGCCCTAGCCAATAACGTACACCGTGCCGTTTCGAACGATCGGATGACGGTCCTGCTCTCGGGTTTTGGTGGCGATCAGTGCGTTTCGGGTCATGCGCCGCCGAGCGCGTTTTATCCTGACCTTCTCAGGCAGCGGAAGTTTGGTGAAGCGTATCGAGAGATGCGTTTGCAAAGCGCACGAACCGGCTCTCCGAGTTCGAGCGCGCATGTGCTTACGAGGCTGGCACTCTATTCGAACGATCCCCTGTTTTTGCTATGGCGACAAGCCAGTCAGGCAAAGCGGTGGGTCGGCGAGAAAATGAATCGGCCTTCGCAGTCACATTGGATACGGCGGCGCTATCGAAGTGTTGAACATCTCGAGTGTGGCCTGCTGCAAGGGGCGCAAAGTCACGAGACTCGCATGCGCATCGAGTTCAGCGCAGTAGCGGCCAAGGCGTTCGGTTTCCGATACGAATACCCGCTTCTGCACCCCAAATTGGTGGAGTTTTATAACCGTCTGCCGACGGAACAAAAGCGGCGGAACGGAATCGCGAGGCGGCTCATTCGCGCCTACTTGCGTCGCTACCTCCCCGAAGAGGTGGCGGCAAAAGAAAAAAAAGGGGGCGGAATATTGCCAGCCACCGTGCACAAGGCGATGCAGCTCTACAGAGCGGGCGCGCTGGATAGCGCATTTAGGGGCACGGGATTCGACGAGGAAATTGCGGAGATTCAGGAAGAAAAGTTGCGACTATTTGCGAAGATGGCCGTTTATATGACGGAGCGCTATGAGGCCGCGCAGTCTAAAGCGCGTGCCCTCACCCTTGCGTGACTTCGTCACGCTTTCCCTCTCCCGCGAAGCGGGAGAGGAGTCCTCCTAGTCAGCTGACGCGTCGGCCTTCTCGGGGGCTGCTTTCGCTCGCACCGGTGTGTCGCCGTAGTCGACGCGCAATTTGCGCAGCAGCCCATCGAGGAGCACTTGCTCATGCGCTCGTGGCATTTTGGGCAGCTGCACAATGATGCTTACCGGTTCGCCCTCTTGCGAGCGCACGATTTCGAGCGACCCTTCGCTTGCTTTCGTCGTCGCGCCCGGCGGAACGTACTGAAATAAAATATAGCCGGCTTTGTCGTCTTTTTCGGAAACGGCGAACCCTTGGTCGACTCGAATGAAGCGGACCGCGGCGTTCCACGTTTGGGCGAACCCGAACGGTGACGGGGAGGCGGCTCTCGCGGAAGCGCTATTTGATATCGCTAGCAGAGCGACTATCGCGACCCACGCTGAAAAAACGCGACGGAGTTCGACCGGCATAGGTCGACGTTATCACAGCTTTGGCGCGTCAGTTTTGCGCAAGATATGCCTCTTACGAGCAGTTGTCGCAGCGCCCTTTTAGCTGGACGGCGACTTTGTTTTTTGTGACCGATTTCGGGGCTTTGGCCCCCCCCTCGAGCTTCAACGAAAAGCCTGGGAGGCACGAGACTTCGCCGCAATCGACGCAGACAAAGTGTGGGTGATCTTCGGTGTGCTCGACTCCGCCGACGCCGAGTTTGAGCTCAAACCGCCAGAGGTGGTCGCCGAGATCGGTGCGCGAGAGAATTTTTGCGTCGGATAGATCGATCAAAATTCGGTAAATCGTCGCGCGATCGAACCCTTTGCTCCCGAGCGCTTCAAAAAGCTCGGCGTGGCTGTTTGGGCCTAGATGGCTATGAAAATACTCGAGAACAGCAACGCGTGGAGCGGTGCTTCGGAGCCCCGCGGACCGGAGGAGCGCTTGAAGCTCTTCTAGGGTAGGCGCTGTCGCTCGCTTGCTCGATTTCGCCTTATTTGGCATTGCTGTCGGGAGTGTAGCGCTTTTGTAACCTAGTTGCATCTGGTTTTTTAGAGGCGAAGATGGCGCAATCGAAGGGCATTTGCGATGACGGAGACGGACGATAGCGCCATTGCCGCGCTCGCAACCATCGGATTAAGAAGCAGCCCCCCGAGCGGATAGAGAACTCCCGCGGCGAGCGGGATCCCGAGAACGTTGTAGGCGAATGCGAACACGAGATTTTGCCGGATGTTGCGCATCGTGCGCCTCGAGAGCCGCCGCGCTTCGGCAATCCCACGAATGTCGCCTCGCATGAGCGTCACACCGGCGCTTTCAATCGCCACATCGGTGCCGCCGCCCATCGCGATTCCGACATCTGCGGTTGCGAGGGCTGGGGCATCGTTGACTCCGTCACCCGCCATCGCGACGCGATGACCGCTCGCCTGAAGGCGCTTTACCACGTCGCTTTTCTGGGCCGGCAGCAGCTCTGCTTCGACCTCATCAATGCCGACTTTTTTCGCGACTACGCTGGCCGCGATTCGGCTGTCACCTGTCAGCATGATGACGCGCACTTTTTGGGCGCGCAGTTGACGAACCGCTTCGATCGATGATGCCTTGATCGGGTCGGCGATACCGAGCACTCCGATAACGCGATCGCGTGCGACGACATAGACGACTGTCTCCCCGTCTTTTTCAAGGCGCGTGACGGCATCGGTCATCGGGCCCGGGGCGATAGCAAGCTTCTCGAGCAGGCGGCGATTTCCAAGCGCTACCGCTTGGCCGTCGAGGGTGCCGATAGCGCCCATACCGGTATGCGATGTGAAGTCGCTTGCCGCTTCGAACGCCACGCCGCGCGCTTCGGCACCTGCAATGATGGCGCTGGCCAGCGGATGTTCGCTCCCCCGCTCGATCGCTCCGGCAATGCGAAGCACTTCGCTTTCGGTTACGCCGCTCGCCGGAACGATCGACGTTAACCGAGGCTTCCCCTCGGTGATTGTCCCTGTTTTGTCAATGACGACAGCGTCAACCGTTGCCATCGCTTCGAGCGCTTCGGCGTCACGAAAAAGAACCCCCGCGCGCGCCCCTCGCCCGGTGCCGACCATGATCGACATCGGCGTCGCGAGGCCGAGTGCGCATGGACAGGCGATGATCAAAACAGTGACTGAGTTCACCAGCGCGAAGGCGAGTCGTGGATGCGGGCCTACCGACCCCCAGATGACAAACGTTATAATTGCCGCGGCAATGACGGCCGGGACAAAATACGACGCGACAACGTCGGCAAGGCGCTGTACCGGTGCGCGAGTTCGCTGGGCGTCGCTCACCATCCGGAGAATTTGCGACAGCGTCGTGTCGCTACCGACTCGATCGGCTCGCATGACGAACCCGCCGGTTTGGTTGACCGTGCCGCCGGTGACGCGGCTACCGACCGATTTTTCAACCGGCAACGGTTCGCCGGTGATCATCGATTCGTCGATTGAGCTCGCTCCCGAAACGAGCACGCCGTCGACCGCGATCTTTTCACCGGGGCGCACGCGGAGCTTGTCATCGACTTTCACAAGCTCGATGGCGATGTCTTCTTCGCTCGCGTTGTCGCGAACGATTCGCGCGATCTTAGGGGTGAGATTGAGCAGCGCTTGAATCGCGCCGAACGTAAGACGCCGCGCGCGGAGCTCAAGGACTTGGCCGAGCAGTACGAGCATCGTAATCATCGCGGCCGATTCAAAATAGAGATCGACTTGGCCGCTCGTGTTTCGAAAGGCAGCAGGAAATGCCGATGGAATCAGTGCTGCCACGAGGCTGTACACGTACGTGACGCCGACGCCGAGGGCGATGAGCGTGAACATGTTCAAGCGGCGATTGATGACCGACGCCCACCCTCGTTCAAAGAGTGGCCAGCCGCACCAGAGGACGGTCGGCGTTGCAAGGGCAAGCTGAATCCAAACGACTGCCGTCGGGCCGAGTGCGCGCTGGAGTGCGCTGGCGCTCGACATCGAGCCCATCGCCAATACAAAAAGCGGAACGGTAAACACGACGCTGACCCAAAAACGACGTGTCATCGCATCGAGTTCGGCGCTGTCGAATTCACCGGTCGGGGCTCGTGGTTCGAGCGCCATGCCGCAAATCGGGCAGCTCCCCGGCCCAATCCGAATGACTTCCGGATGCATCGGGCAGGTTGTTTCAACGTTGCCGGCGACGGCGACTGCACTCTCTTTGTGGCAACAGCTTGAGTCGCCGTGCGCTTTCGGTTCGGTTCTCATAGCACTCAACAGGCTACGCGAAAACCGAGCGTGGTGGCATCGTTTGATGCCACCACGCGGTGGGTTGCTCAGTCGCCAGAGACGGCTGCGCAGTACTTGGCGAAAACGCCAAGCACGTTCAAGTAGCTGTTGTCGACGCTACTGACCATTGAAATACCGCCGTTTTTTGCAGCGGTTGCGGCCGACGCATCGCCCCACGTGACAATGCCCAATACCGACTTGGCGCACGACTCGCCATGCTTCGCCCCAAGCTTGTTCGGCGTGACGGCTTCATTCATCTGCGTGGACGCGACAAGGCTCGCCATTCCGACGGGCTTTGACGCGAACGCGTAGTGCGCACACCCACTCGACAGCGCTCCAAGCAATAGCGCACCACCAAACAGAATTTTCGTCTGCATATTATGATCCCTCCTCCGTTCGTTTTAAAGTCGAACGCCGTTGGTCTAAACCACAGCGCCGGCGCGATGGTTGCATAGTTCCAGCGCAGCAGGAGAAAAAACTGCACGAGACGAACGCTCTTCTTAGGGATTCGGCTTGACCTAAATTGCACGGGGAAGTTAACTCCGCGTCTTCATGGTCGCGCACCGTCGCAGACGGGGTTTTCGCTGCCATTTCAGGGAGATCCACGATGCCCCGCCCGTTTGTTACCGCTGTCGCTGCTGCGCTGTTCATCCTGTCGGGCATCGCCGGATGCAAAGAGAATGATGTGGGTGATCCGTGCACCCCTGAGGCTGAGTATCGACAGTCATTCACCGGCTTCAGCGAAAAGCAGCAGAACATCGAGTCGCGGAGTTTTCAGTGCATGACACGCGTCTGCATAGTGAATCACTTCCAGGGGCGGGTGACATGCCCTTACGGGCAAGATAGCACCGGTATTGGGCCCGACGGCACGGAAGGGTGCGTGATCCCGGGCGCCGTTCCGGGGAGCGATGGAGGGGTGATCACCGGCGATCCGAACAGCGCGAACGGCCGGGTGGTGGAGCCGCAATGCGTCGAGCGCCGGCCCGATCAAGCGGTCTACTGTTCATGTCGCTGCGCAAACGTCGACGGCCGAACCGACGATGGCGCGCACTATTGCTCCTGCCCAAGCGGCTTTTCATGCGAGCAGCTCGTTCCATCGATCGGCACCGGCGATACCGGCATGACAGGCGGCTACTGCATCAAGAAGGGGACGGCGTACAAGGAGCGAGCGTCATGCGATGCGACCTGCCATCCAACCAATGCTCCGTGTCTGTGAAGCCGCCGCCTTCGCGCGTGGCGCTGGGGCGCATCGGTGAGCGTATCGTTGCCGACTACCTGTTCGTTCGCGGGTACTCCATTTTAGCCTGCAATCTTCGAGTTAAATCGTCAGAAATCGATCTCGTCGCGAAGTGCGATGGGGTGGTTTCACTGGTCGAAGTGCGCGTGCGAACGCGTCGATCGTTTGAGCGCGCACTTGCCAGCATCGACGCGCGCAAGCGGGAGCGTCTTATCGTATCGGCGTCGCGGTTTTGGCGGTCGGGGCTCTATCGCGAACGGAGCGATCGTCTGCGAATCGACGTAGCGGCCGTGAGCCTCGAAGGGGCTGCTCCGACGGTCGAGTACGTCACCGGTGCCGTTACCGACTTGCAATTCTCAGCCGATTGATCACATCGAGCATCTTATCGGCCATTTTTGCTAACTGCACGGCGGTTGATTGCACATCGAGAGCAGCTTTTGCCGTGTCGGCGCCCGCTTCGGCAACGGCCTTAATTTCTCGCTCCATGTCGGTGGTTGCAGCGGCGACGGTCGTCACTTTTTCTCGAATCTCTTCGGTCGCGGCGTTATGGCGCTCCACAGAAACGGCAACACTGCGCTGCAAGGTCGACACCGATTCAATGACTCCGCTGATTCTCTGAATCGACGCAATGGTCGCTCCGCTTCGCGCTTGCATCGTCGCGACGCGCTCGCCAACATCGTCGGTGGCGCGCGACGTTTCGGCGGCGAGCTCTTTGACTTCGGTGGCGACAAGCGAAAACCCTTTACCGGTCTCGCCCGCCCGCAGCGCTTCGATCGATGCGTTGATCGCAAGTAGGTTTGTCTGCTGGGCGATCGATGTAATGAGACTGTTAAGCTTGCCGATAGCGGCGCTGCTTTCGGCGAGCGCAGATGTGTCGCTCTGGGCATTGCGAGCCGTGAGCATCGCTCCGTCCGATTCGTTTGCGGCGTGCGCGGTGTTTTTTGCGATTTCGTGAACACTTTCAACCACCGCGTTTTCAAGGCCTAAAATGCGTTGAACGCTGACGCTTACGCTGCTTACGGCCGCAGCAAGAGCGCGCGATTGCCTTGCCGCTTCGTCGGCCCCACTGCTCAATTGAATGCTGATATTTGCGAGGTCGTGCGAGCGATCGGCGACGTTTGGAGCGAGCTTCATGATCGCATCGATCGGTTCGACCCATGCGTCGATCACGCGATTGAGCGACGCGACTAGGTCGCGGTACGAACCGCGGAACTTGCGCGGATCGCCACGACTGGTGAATTCGCCCTTTTTGAGCTGCTCGAGCATTTCACCGATTTCGCGAAGCGCAGAATTGAGCATGTCTCTGCTCGCGACAAACGCTTTGGCAACATCGGCGATTTCGTCGTCCCCATCGATGGTGAATTCCGCGGTAAGATCGCCCGCGGCCATCTGTTCGCCAACTTCACTGAGGAGGCGAGCTCGCACGGCTACCGACCGCGCGATCGCCCACGCGAGAAGCGCCGCGATCACGAGCGATGCGACGGTCAGCTCTTCGATCGAACGGCGCGTGCGCGAGTAGCTCGATTCGGCGAGCTCCGCGGCGTCGCTCGCTTCGCGCGCGTTCATCTCGATGGCGGCGTCGAGAATACGCTGAACGTCATCGTAAATGCGCGCCACGTCCGTGTGCATTCGGCCGCGCGCCTCGACGACGCGACCGGCATGAACGTCGGTGACGGTTTTCGCGTGGGCCTGACGATAAAGGCGCCAACCGTCACGAAATCGGTCAAACAGGTCGCGCTCTTCGGGGCTTGCGACGAGCGGAGAGTAGAGAGCGCTGATCGCTTCGTTTTGCGCGGCGAGGCCGTCAAACTGGTACTCAAGGCGCGCGCGTTCGTCTTCGCGATCGGCCACAATAAACTGCAGCTCAGTCGCTCGAGCTTCCGCGGCCGTTGTCTGAATGCGTGCGATGTAGCGTGCGCTCAGCATCCAGTTCGATTCGATGTCGCGCGCGATGCTTGCCATGCTTGCGAGATTTTGGCAGGCAAATATGCCGAGCAGGAGCATCATGAGCATAATCGTGCCGAAACCGAGCACGAGCTTTGCCGCGATCGTTTGCCGGTCAAGCCACGCCATAGATCCCCCCTTGATTGCGATCGGTGACGTGCTTTGAGAGAGGCTCGAGCAATTTTTTCAGATCGAGCTCCCCGATGCCGCCCACTTCACTCGCGTACCACTCTTTGCATACGTTTCGAACGGCTGCGGTCGCGTCTGTCGGAGGGGCCGATTTGCTATTTTGGTCGATCGCAACAACGCTTCCAAGAACATCGGCGATCAAGACGAGTGCCTCGTCGGCCGAGCGCACGACAAGCCCGTCGACGTGCGAACGAACAGTCGGCGTTAGCCCAAGAAGCGCGGCAACGTCGATCGCGGAAAGAACATCGCCGCGAATCGGCACGATCCCGGCGATCCATGCTGGGATGAGACGGAGGGCGCGCAGCGGCTGCCTCGAAATTACGCAGTCGACAATCGACGAGTCGACTCCAAACTGCATCGCGGCGATCGAGAATGTGATCAAATGCAATTTCATGCGGGCCTCGCTTGCGCAAATCGAGCGAGCCGCGTCGTATCGAGAGCGATGGCGATTTCACCGTGGGGGAGCGTCGCCACGCCGGAAAATGGGGTCTGAAAGCTGCGAATCAGGCGAGGCAGCGCTTTGACAACAACTTCGACGGCATCGTCAACTTCGTCGACGGCGAGTGAGAAACGAACGTCGCCCGTTTGTAAAATGATGTTGCGGGTGGAGTGCGAACTTGTGCTCGCGAGAGCGGTCGCCAAATCAACGATTGGAAGCGCTTTATCGCGGCTCGGTATTTGTGAGAGAGGCGCATCGCCGGCGCGCGGGGTCACTTCGACAACATCAAAAAGTGAAAGCGCAAACGCTTCACCGCCGCTGCGAACAATCAATGACGGGACGACAACGAGTGTGAGCGGCAGCCGAATGCGGCATGTGGTGCCGATGTGCGGGGCGCTGTCGATTTCAAACGTGCCGCCGAGGCGCTCGATCTCGGTCTTTACGACGTCGAGCCCGACGCCGCGTCCCGAGATTGACGTGACTCCAGGCGCTGTCGAAAAGCCTTCGCTGCAGACCAGGTCGCAAAGAGCGGGGTCGGTCATCGCGGCAAGCTGCTCTTGCGTCACAAGACCGCGCGACACAGCGACTTCACCGATGCGGGTGCGATCGAGTCCGGCCCCATCATCCGAAACTGTGATCACAACGTGCGCCGGCTGTTGCGACGCGGCCACGCGAATTGTACCGACGCGCGATTTGCCTAGTTTTTCGCGCTCATCTGGCGTTTCAATGCCATGATCGATGGCGTTTCGGAGAATGTGGGTGACGGGATCGCGGATGGCGTCGTTGAGGCTTTTGTCGAGCGCGATCGATCCCCCTTCGAGCTGCAGTTGAACTTCTTTGTGGCACTGCCGCGCGACGTCGCGCACAAGGCGTGGAAGCGCTAGAAACAGCGGCCCGAGCGATTGGAGTCGCGACTTTGAAATTTGATCCGACAACGCCGTCGCGATCGAGCGCACGCGCTGCGTCAGTCTGAACAGTTCGGGTGTTTGTTGAGCATCGAGTTCCGCCGCCAATTCGTTGCGCACAACGACAAGCTCGCCGACAAGCGCCGCCATGCGATCGGCAATCGCCACGTCGACGCGCAAAATGCGGTCGACTGGTTCGCTGCCGTCTGAGGGCTCTTGGCCGCCTAGTTTTCCAAGCAGCGACCTCAAAGCGTCGACGGCGTGGGCGACGGCGTCGCTCGTTTCGGTGCGCCAGGGGGCCCGCCCATCGCGCACGCGCGAAAGCTGCTCTTCGATTCGGTCGGCAATTTGCTCAAATTCGGGGAGCTCAAGCAATGCGCTCGAGCCCTTTATCGTATGAAAAACACGAAAAAGATCGGCAATCGGTTCGTGAAGATTCGGGTTCGATGCAAGAGCCGCAAGATACGCTTCGACGCGCAGCAGGTCGTCACGCGTTTCGGCGACGAAGTCGGAAGTGACATCTTGCATCGCCAGCGATGATACAAGGAGAGCGGCGTTGGTGTCCGAACGTTACTACGAGAACAATCGCTTCAAAAAGGCGATGTGCGCGCAGGTGTGACGGAGCCGCCGTGTGGGTGCCAGACTTCGACCGTGTCGACAAAACGAATCCGGAGTAGCGAGTCGCTACTCCGGGGGTTCCGTCGCTTCCGGCAACTACTCTGCTGCGCTGCGCTCGATCACTGCGACGATGTCGGTGTACGACTTTATGTTGCGCCCGGCAGCGCTGAGATCGGCGAGAATTCCTGTCTTTTTTAGACTGTCTTCGAAATCGAAAAAGAACAGCCCTTTCGAAGGGATCCTGGCGAACTGGTAGGCCTCCAGGTCTGACTTGCGATTGCCGAAGCCGAACGACGGTGTGATTCCTTTCGCGGCGACTTCTTTAAATATTTCTACTTTATGCTTCTTGGCGAACGGGCCGATAGCGCCGAGTGCCGAGCGCGAAAGGTTGACCAAACCGGGCGGGAACTGCTGCTCATTGAGCCACCAACGCGTCCGGGACATCATCCACTCGGGTCGCGCCGTGGTGTACATCATGACGTAGCCATTTTTGGCCAAAATTTGCATAACGGTTGCCGCGTCTTCATGGGCGTCTGGCGCCCAATTGTGCGCCGACGCGACATCCAAACCGGCTGCGTTTTCAGACGACGTTAGCGTACCGTCGATGTCGGTGACCGCGAGGCGCGTCCCAGGTTCGAGCACGTAAATGAAGAGCTCTGTTGCTGTATTATCGGTCGGTGCGACAAGACGAACGCGGTGACGTCCGACGCCTAACTGCTGACTTCTGGGAATTTTGAAAAAGAATTTCCCAGCTTCATCCTTCACACCGTTAATCTCTCGGTGCTTCTGCGCCGTTTCGTCGGTCGACGTGGTCCCGGAGCCGAGATGTGTCCATGTGTCTCCGCAATCTCTAAGGACGAAGACGTCGACTTGAAGCCCGTGGTTCGGTTCGTGCATCATGGGCGCAGTTCCGTAGCCAAAGCTACCGATTGCCCACTGCTCATCACCGGGATTGACCAATAGGTCGTAACCGTGGTGTTCGGCCCACGCCTTCCGGTTTCCCTTCATGCGCTCGACGATGCCGTGCACCGGCTTTATCGCACCGTCAGGCGGAGGGGCATCGCATGGGCCGGTCAGAAAAGCGTTTGATGCTGTTCCGGTTGGTTCGACAGCCGCGACGACGGATGGCTCGGAAGAGCACGCGGCGAGCGCCAGGGAGGCGAATATCAAACCGCCAATTGATACAGACTTCATTTCAAGTATTCCTTTTTTCTACGCTGTGACGAGCTGTCGCCAGGCGTTTCTGGTTTAGTGTCGTCTCGGTGCGCGGGCCGTGGTTCGCCACAGGAAATGCGATCGCGCAAGCGAGATGAAGAGCAATTCATTGCGCAGTGCACGATGGTGTCGCCCTAGCGATTTGCGTGGCGTTCAAGTGTCGAACTTAGATTTGCCAATTGCGAGCCGGCCCTTCGGTGTTGCGAGCCTCCGCGTGCGCACTGCCGGTCAGATGGACCGATCCGTCGGAGGCGAATCCAACGCGCCCGGTATCAAACCAGCCGTCGACCAGAACGCGCTCGGTCTCTTCGGGGCGGTTGAAATACCCTTTCATCACGGCGGGGCTCGATACAAAGACCTTTCCGACCGCGCGCTCGGGGAGCGTGTTGCCGACC
The DNA here is from genome assembly GCA_945861885.1 of Nannocystis exedens. Lineage (GTDB taxonomy): Bacteria > Myxococcota_A > Polyangia > Polyangiales > Polyangiaceae > CAMAVR01. Next base: position 24,494 of record CAMAVR010000049.1, read on the forward strand.
GAATCGACGACGCGCACTTGCGTCGCGCGCGTGAGAAGACCGCTTGCGGTGCAGACGGAAGCTTCGTCGAGCCCCCAGCACGGATAGACCCTATTTTCAGGGAGGCCAAACTCGCGAAAACGTGCTTGGAATGCGCCGAATGCGCCTGAATCGATCGATTCGGTGGTGCAGAGCGAGCGGGTCCACTTGTCGAGGCGCACGCCTTCAATGTCGTTGTCGCGAATGCGGGTGGCCGCATACGAATAGGCAAAGCCCGGTGCGATTGAGAACGTTGCGCCAAATCGCGAGACGGCGCGAAGCCATGTTGCGGGGGTGCGATAAAAACGCGAGGCCTGCATCACGACCGAATGGAACCCGACTGAAATCGGGGCGATCACACTCCCGATAAGCCCCATATGGCTATCGAGCGGCAACCAATTGACGAGCACGTCGCTCGCCTCAAGACTGAGTGCGAATTCAATCTGTCCCGCTGCCGCGAGAACGTTGGCGTGCGTGAGCATGACCCCTTTTGTGGCACCGCCGTCATCGAGCGAGCACAGAATCACCGCGACGTCATCGGGTGACGCGATGTGGGGGACGAACCACCCGTCTTTGGCGCGCCAGGCATCTTCAGGTGAGAGGATTGCGACGTCGGGCATCGTACTACGAAAGCTGTCAATCCGATTGGCGATGGTGACGGCATGCGTTGCGCCAAGATATTTCGCGATCGATGCGGTTCGCTGTGGCAAGTTGGCGGCGGCCGCGGGGCTTGCCGGAAAAGCGATGGGGCAGGGGATGGCGCCGGCAAAAATAATTCCGAAAAAACATTCGATGAACGAGCGATCGGTTGGAAGGAGCATCGGCACGCGATCGCCGGGCGCGACTCCGCGACGGTGAAGATAATTCCCCATCGCAAGCGCCGACTCGCGCATCGAAGCGTAGGAGACTCGCTCTTCGTTGCCATCGGAGTCGATAAACGTCGCCGAAATGTCGGCGGCGGCGGCCCGTGCAAGAGCCTCCGTAAGATTTCGGAAGCCGAGATCGAGACTCATTTCGCCGTGCTCCGGGCGAACGAGAGAAACGACAGAGTGCATAAGAGTTTCACTTTCGATAGCGTCAAGAAGCCGGCAAGCAATGCCGGTATGGGCTAGCGGGTCTTGCACGCGGAGCTCGGTCGTCAAGCGACTATTTGCGCTGCGTGATGCGAGGTACCACCATGGCGCGTGGCGTTCGCCTTGACGATCGCCAGTTTGCAACGTATGGTTTCGCCTCCGATTTTCCGGTTTAGCTCAGTTGGTAGAGCAGGCGGCTGTTAACCGCCGGGTCGTAGGTTCGAGTCCTACCCGCGGAGCCAATTAGAACAGGGGCTTGGGCAGATTTGCTCAAGCCCCTGTTTAATTTTGGCATCTGCTCCGAAATGTAGAGTCCCACGGGGCCGAACGATGCACGGACATCTGTGCCGCCGAAGTCGCGCCGGATCATATGCTTCAGCCGACCCGGATGTTTCGAAAGCTCCTAAGGCGAGCATCCAGAAAAGCGAAACCCCCGGCGGGTGACGGGTGGCGCCGGGGGGTTCTGACGGGTGATGTGGTGTTCAGGCAGAAAATTTATAGCGCGGCCCTTACCGGCCTGC
>CAMAVR010000050.1 GCA_945861885.1 Nannocystis exedens
GCGACTCGCCTTACGAAATAAGCTTCTTGTCCCGTCGATTCTGGGCGTCAGCCGCCGCCGCCGGCTCCTCCCGTGCCGGCGACTTGTTGCTCACCTCAACCGCCACCGCCACAATGGCGCCTTCCCACACATTCGGTGGGGCCTTCAAGAGCTCTTTCGCCAGCTGCTTCGCCCCCGCAGGCGCCGGCATTTTTGCGTAGTCCTTGAATCGCTTGTCGAGGTAGTGCCGCACCTTTCGTCCTAGATACGGCGGCTGACCGCCGATGAGCAGAATCACCTCGTCCGCCGGAAGCTGCATCACTTCAGACGGCATCAGCAAGGGGCGACCGTACTCCTGCACGCTTTCGGAACGATTCGAAAGAAAGACGCCCGAGCCCGAATATGTTCGTTGAATGCGCGTTTCGGTCGATTGACCGAGAAGATCCGAAATGCGCTTTGCAGTATGTTCGTCATTCGCCGCGTACGTGACGCGCACGTGGCAATTGTCGAGAATTGAATTTTTCGGGCCATATTTGTCCTCAAGCTGATTGAGCGACTGGGCAATGAGAAACGCCTTCATGCCGTAGCCGGCGATGAATGCGAGCGTCGTCTCGAAAAAATCGAGACGTCCGAGTGACGGAAACTCGTCGAGAAGGAGAAGCAAACGATGCTTGTAAGATTTGCTTCCGTGAAACGACATTGATTCCGTCAAACGTCGCCCAATTTGATTCAGCATCAAGCGAATCAGTGGGCGCAAGCGGTCGATATCGCTCGGCGGCACGACGAGATAAAGGCTGACGGGAAAGTCGGCATTCATCAGATCGGCGATGCGAAAATCGCTGGTCGATGTGTTTGTCGCGATCGTCGGATCGTCATAGAGCCCGAGACATGCCGACGCGGTGGAGAAAACGCCCGACAGTTCGTTCTCGGTCTTGTTCAACATCGTCCGTGCCGCCTTCTCAACAAGCGGATGCGGGCCCGTTGGCAAGTGCCGCGTCGTGAGCATGTCATTCAGCATTTCTAGTCGCGGCCTGGACGGATCTGACAAGAGCGCTCGAACGCCTGCGAGCGTCTTGTCTGGCCGTGCGTACAGCACATGCAAAATCGCGCCAGCAAGGAGCTCGTGCGCTGTCGTTTGCCAGTGATCGCGCTTCTTTAGTTCACCGTTCGGGTCGACGAGAATATCGGCGACGTTTTGCGTGTCTCTGACTTCGTTTGCGCCTTTGCGAATCTCCATCAGGGGATTGAAATGGATCGACTCGTCGGACGTGGGCTCGAATTTCCACACATGGCTGAACGCTTTTCTACTGCCGGCGGTCAGCTCCCAATTTTCTTTCTTGATGTCATACACGATCACGGACCCCTCCCACTCAAGGAGTGTCGGCACAACGAGACCGACGCCCTTACCGCTTCGGGTTGGCGCGAAGCAGAGAATGTGCTCCGGGCCGTTATGGCGAACCAACTCGCCATTCCGTTTAGCTTCGATCACCGGGGTGCCGTTCGCGTCGATCGTCGAGCGGTACTTCGCCTTATCGGTTTGGCAGAGAACGACGCCGGCCTCGTGGAGATAGCCGGCTTTGCGGAGCTCCTTCGTCGTCATCCAGCGAGACGAACCGTGCGCCTCGCTGGCAGCGTCGCCCTTGGGGGTCAGTGCCACGACGATCGCGGTCATCATGACCCCGGCAAGCGCACATGCTCCGCAAACCAGGAAAGCCTTGTCGAAGTCCTGTTCCGCGTATTTGTACCACTTCTGCATCCAGTCAATCCATGCCCACGGCGCATAGAGTCGGAGCGAGCCGAGACTTACCCACGGGGCACCCAGCTGCCGCACGTAGCCGAACCGATCGGCCATACGTTGCGTCGACCAGCAAGATCCGATCAGGCTCAGGCCCAATAGCGCGAGCACGCCGATCGACCGATAGAGAAGCCATTGACCCAAGTTGGATTGTCGCTTCATCGTGTTATTCCTTTGTCGAGCTTCCGCTCGAGGCCACGAAGTTTCGTGAGGCGATGCGGGTCATCGCGGTTGATGCCGAGGCTGCGCAAAAACTCGTCCCGTTTCTCGAGCGCGTGCCGCAGCTCGGCTCCCAAGCCATGCAAAGCCAACGTTTTCGGTTCCAGTTGGTCCAACCAAGTAAGCCCCCTGTGCGTGACCTGCTCCTTGATGCCGAGCGGCTCCGGGCGAACCCAGAGCTGGCGGGGCGAGTCGCTGCGAGCGCCGATCGCAACGACACTTCCGACGCGGCATTTCTCCATCGCATACGCGTCGAGGCGAACATGAACGCCGCCACCTGAAGGCGTCTCGACGATCGCGTACATCGTCCCTTTCAGTTCGTCGAAGAGTCCCTTGGCGACGACGCGGCCGGTGATGACCTTTTTGTCCCCTTCAACTTCCAGTGCGCGGCCCGGTTCGACAATGCGGTAACCGGTGAACTTGCCGCCGATCGCGCGATGCATCTCGTTGATGATGTCGCGGCGGGCGCCGATGTCGCGCAGCGTCTTCTGCCAGCCGTCGGTCAGAGTCCACGAGGTCGGTCCGTCTCGCGCGGCGAGTCCGAACTGCTCCAGTTGCCGAACCCTTCGAGTCAGAAGGTTCTCACCACGTACGCCGGGAGGCGTTGGCAGGTCGAGGCGAAGGCCTTGCGTCTTCCGCTCAATCTGGCGATCGATTGACGTAAAACGCTCCTGCACAATTTCCTTCTCGCGCGTTCGCTTCACGTCCATTTCAAGGCGTGGCCCGAGCTCCTCGGTGGCCAGCTTCTGCGCGATCTCGCGCAATCCGTGACGAATGAGCTCTCTGTCGAGATGGAGTCGCTGACCATCGCGGTCGACGCCCCGAACAACCACGTGCGTGTGCGGATGTTCGGTGTTGTAATGGTTGATGCCGTACCAATCGAGCTTGCGCCCTATACCGTGATCGATGCGCTTCATGTACTCGCGCACGTATCGCTGCATGTCGAGCTCGCCGCCCTCCTCCGGCGAGATGATCAAGCGATACTGGTGCGTTTCGCCCTTAAGCTCCCGCGCACAGTCCTCCGCCTTTACCGGCCCGTCGGCGCCATACAAAAGTCCCCGCGCGCCGTCACGTTCGACGCCGTCGCGCTGAATGTATCGAAGATGCAGCTTCGCCGCCTTCGCGCCGTATTTCGTCATCCGGACGGTGTGCACCTTGACGATGACCCGGCGAGTCGTCGGCGATGCTCGTGACCGGGGGGCGCGACGTTGCGCCCCCGCCGATATCCAGCGAGCCCGCCCGACGCGCTTCATCACTGCGTTGCGGAATGTTGTCGCCCCGCTGTCGCTTGCGGGTCGCTGCCGCTTGCCCATTTTCGGTCGAAAAACGACCTCGTCGTCGTGTTGGCTCATGAACGCCTCCAACTCTCAGTTCGGGCTTCCACGGGACGGCCCCACATGCGCTGTCCCCATCGGCTTAGTTCGGCGCGTGCGCTTTTTTGCTGACGGAAAAGCGCATCGTCCCCGACGATTTATCGAGCAGGCGCGGGCGGGTCCGCGGGCGGCTCGTCGGGGCTGCCCCCGCCATCGTTGTCGCCACGGTCATCTGGCGTCCCCGCGTTGCCAGACGCCTGCGAGCGCCTGTCCGCACCGCCGACGATCTCGCTCGGCAGGTCGTTGATAAAGCGCCGACCGTCGACGTATTCCTCGGCGACGTACTCGACGAACCGCGCGTACCGGCTGCGCGCGAGTGCGCCGGCAGCGTCGCTTGCTTCGTCCGACAGCGTCGGCAAATGCGCAAACCAGCTTTTCGTCCAACTGCCGAAAGCGAGCATGAATATTTCGATATCGGCGTGAAGCGCGCGCGTCTGCTGTCCGAGCTTTCCGAGGCCACGCCCAATCGTTGCCGCCTCGGTCGTCCCGTTTAAGAAGTGTTCGAGCGCCGCTTCGATCATCGAACTTTCGGTAACATTGCGAAGCGCGCACAATTCTCGAAGGCGCCGCACAACGCCGCGATCGATATACGGCTGAATGCGAATCCGTCCGCTCTTCGGCTTTCTAATCCTCATCGGGACCTCCTGGTTCTGTGACCCTGTCCCCCCGAAAGCACCACTACGCACGTTGATCGCCGTGCTCACGGTCTCCTTCAGATCTCGGCGCTAAATCAGCAATTCATCGCACCCGACAATGACGGTCTCCTCTTAAGTGGCGGGTTTCTCGCCTAATTCGGCGACGATGCTCCAAGCTCCTCCATCGGTCTCCTCTCTTTCACCGGTTTTTAAAGCGTCTTTCTAACGTCGGGAACCGAACTATCTTGCCCTACTCTCATCGCTTCACTCTTCGCTCCGGGATCGCAAACAACCCCCTGCGCTTATCGCTCCGTGGGCTGCGCGGATTTTCGTTCGGGATTGGATCGAGAGCGGGACTGACTGTGGAGACTGGATGCTCATGAGAACCTGCCTTTCAACCAGACAAGTCGACTCAAGCCGCCGAGTTGTTTCTTACGAAATGAAATCCCCGCCAAAATAATCGCTGTCGAATCGAGCAAACGCGCCGAAGTCGAACAGGCTCTCTTATCGCTGCGTGAACCGGTGCTGCTTTTCGTTCGTGAATGGATCGTGAACGGCACGGGCGCGAGGGACTGCATGCTCATGAAAACCTGCCCTTCATGGAAAGAAGTCGACAAAAGCGCCGAGATGTTTCCTGTGAAACGAAATTTGTTAAAAAAATATCGATGTCGAAGCGACCAAGCGAGACGCTCATAAAAACCCGCCTTTGAAGGAAACAAATCGAAAGAACTGCCGACTTCTTTCTTACGAGGTGAAGTCATGGCTAAAAAAATCAGTATCGAATTGATCAAGCGCATCGAAGCCGAGCTCGCAGCACTTCCACCATGTCCGGCGCGGGAAGTGACGAAAACCGAGGCGATCCGAAAGCTGGCGCCGCTGATCGCCGGCATGCAGTCGAAGGGGTACAGCCACGAGGCCATCGCAGCGATGCTTAGCGAACGCGGTGTGAGTGTTAGCGCGATCGTTCTTAAAACCTATTTGAAACGGGCAAAAAGCCGCACGAAAGGCACCAAGCCGGCGGCTTCTGCAATTCGGCAGGCCAACGGCCCAGGGGACAAGCGCTCGGGCGCCGAAGAGCAAAATCGCGACGTATGAAAATAGACCGCATAAGCCGGGGGCCAGCCGACGAAGGTCCATTGGGCGGTTCGTCGGCTGGCCGACGCCCGAAACAATTCTCAAGAAAACGAAGATGGGCAGGAAATCTTTTCCGCTTGCCGCCGAACTATCAGCTCAGAGGCCGCTGTCGAACCCGGCAAGTTCAAAAAAGATCGCGCGCTTTGGAAACTGAATCGCGTTTTTGGCGAATTAACAATCAGACGGGTTTTCGCCAAGGAGAGGTACCGATGCGTTTCTTCAAATACATGAAAATAGTTGGCAGCTTTTTCGTCGCGCCGCCGAACTAATGGGTCAGAGACCGTCGCCAAAACGACGGGTATCAAAAATATTTTGGATACTTAATCGTGAATTTGGCGACTTCTTAATTAGACGCGGTTTTTGCAAGAAGAGGTACCGATGCGTTTCGACTGTTCTGCGGAGCTTCGGGGGGCCCTCCACCATGCGGCGCAACTTGCGAAGGAGTTGCGAAAACTCGAAATCAAGCAGCCATCGGACAAATGGCTGCGCGGCCGATCGGACGAAGTTCGGTCATTCGTTGGGGAACAACTGCGGGCGCTTCGCAGGGACAGGCTGGCGGGCGAGCGTGCGGTCGAACGGGTGACACGGCACCTGCGCCGCATGCATCGCGAGATTGCCCTACGTCCGGCCCTTGCCCAGCACGTTCGCTGCTGCCCCCAGGGGAACGTCTGGGGGTACTTGGCGAGCTTGTCGGTGCTGGTGGATCGCAACGACGCGGTGATCATCGTCCCTGCCGTTGCCGTCGATTCGCCGGAAGTGATGGCGCGCATTCACGAGCAGCTGCCGTTCGTGACCAAGCGCGCGTATGTCGTGTGGCGAAAAATCGGCAGACGGGTGCCTCTGGAAGACATGGGCTCGTTTGCGCGCATCGGGCTTGTTTTGGCTGCGAGAACGTTTGACGAGACAAAGGGACCGTTTGGCGCGTGGGCTTGCAATCGAATGAAAGGGGCGATGTACGACGGCGCTCGCCACTGGACTCGACATCCGCGGGGGACGACGAAGATGGCAGGGGTGAACAGCGGCGACGAATGTCTCGACGAGCAGAAGAACGTTGACGCTTTGAAACGATACAGCGACTGCAGCTACGGCCTTGAGATCGCGACTGATCCACACGCTCTCTTCAAGACCATAGCGGCGGCGATGCCGACTCCAGAGGACGAAGCGATCGAGTCGGAGCGAAACGCGACACTTCGTCGAGCGGTCGCGCGGTTGCCGAGAAATCAGCGCGAGGTGATTCGTGGTCACTATTTTCGGGGACAAACGCTGCATGAAGCAGCGGCGACGCTTCGCCATCGTCGATCGTGGGGGAGTCGCCTCCATGAACGCGGAATAACGACGCTTCGACGCAACCTGACGAAAGGAACAAGACCCGGGCGGGTCGCCGCATGAGGACAAGTGGCGACAACGCGGTGGACAAACCGGTCACAACGACCGCGGCCGGCGTGGCACTTGCGTTCGGGACGTTCGATCGATCCCGAGACTGCAAGTGGCATGACGGCGGCGTGAGACGGGGCTTCAGGTCGCGTGGTCGCGAGACGGTTCGGGATCGGAAGTTAGCTTCGACGTAACCAGCGGCGGGGACTTTGTTCGACGGGCTTCGCTTAGCAACCGCCAAAGTCTGCGAGGTGCTCAATGACTGTTCTGCGCCCCCCAAGAAAAGAGACGGCCGACGCCGATCTCGAACACGTTCCGGTGGACGTTGGCGGACCGCTTTTGCGTCGTCTCTTGCCGACTCGCGAAGCTGCTTTGTATTGCGGTTTTAAAACGCCCGGCGCGTTACGAAAGGCGCGACTCGAGGGGCGAGTTTCGCCGGCGGGATGGCGCGGCGGAAAAGGCCCGTGGATGTGGGACGTGATCGAACTTGATCGGTTCATGCGCGGCGCGCGCGGTGCTAACGTCGCCCCTGCAGAAAACTCAGGGGCGCCTCCTCTTGGAGGTGCGAGTGAAGAAGCAAAAGAAGACGGAGTGGAAGTTGTACAAGGGCGTTTGGATGTCAACAGCGCAGGTGCTGCCGGGAGTGTGGCAGCGAAAGGAGGGCGGGCACGTCGTGCGAGCTCGCGCGAAAGAGCAGACGACGGGTCGACTCAAAGACATAATGAAGGTGCTGCCGGAAGCGGATGCGTCGACGGCACTGAAGTGGCTCGAAGACGAGCGGGCACGCGTTCGAGGCGGGGTTATCTCACTGGCGCTTCCGAGAGTGCGCTTCAGCGAATTCGCGGCGTCACTGTTCGAATCAAAAGTGGCGATCGGTGAAATTCGGAGCGCCAAAGGCCGCGAAAAGTGGAAGTATTGTCTCGGCCATTTCATCGAAGGGACGAAGTCGAAAAGTGGCAACGTTGTGAGAGGTTTCGGCGATTATTTTCTGGCCGAACTTCAATCTACGCACGTTCAAGACTGGAAAGAGCGAATCGCCGAGCTCGTCGTACAGCGCGAATATGCGCCGACGACGATCAATGCGTGGCTGTCTGTGCTGCGTGTTATCGCGAAAGCGGCGAAGCGGAAATATCAGCTTTCGCATGATTTTACCGATGGCGTCGCAAACTTCAGTCTCGTGGAGCACGCGACTTATACGGAAGAAGAGCCGAATGCGCTTCTTCCCGAAGAAGTCGGGCCGTTCTTGGCGGAGTTTCGCGAATCGCATCCCGAGCACTTCGCCATGGTCTACCTCGGCCTCGTCACCGGCTTGCGTCCGTCGTCGTTGCGACCGCTTCGGCGTCGCGGCAGTGAGCCGGATGTGATCTGGGATGCCAATCGAATTCTCGTTCGTCGGTCGCATACGATGGGCGTGGAGACGATGCGCACAACGAAGCAGAAGCGACGCTACAGCATCGACTTGCCGGCGGAGGCGATAGACATCCTCCGATGGCACGTCGCCACGCAGATGAAGACGCCAGGCCAGCAGGATTCGGATCTGCTGTTCCCGGCAGTGAACGGTAAGTTTCGAACGCCGTGCGTTCTGAACAAGCCGCTTGCTGATGTTGCGATGGAGTTGAAGCTCGGCAAATCGTTCACGCAGCGCGGGCTACGCCGGACGTTCAACGATTTGGCTCGCGCGGCGCAGGTCAATGACCTGATCACGCGATCCATCTCGGGGCATCTCACAAGCGAGATGCAGCATCACTACTCGACCGTCAACGGCGCCGAGCAACGCGAAGCTTTGGCTCGCGTGATTCGTCTCGTCGATCGTCGGCCGCTGGCTCTTCCCGCCACTACGACCCCTCGGAACGCGCTTCCAGGTGGGGAGGTTAGTGGGGAGGAACCGGCCCTAGGTGGGGAGGTTCCTGCCGAAAAAGTGTAGTTTTTGTGGAGCGGGAGAAGGGATTCGAACCCTCGACGTCCACCTTGGCAAGGTGGCACTCTACCACTGAGCTACTCCCGCAGCGGGACGGTGTAGGTAGCTTGAGAGCGGGTGGCTGTCAAAGGGAAATCGGTTGGGTCGCGCTTTGAATTGTTTTGCCGGCATTCGATGCGAACGAGGTCTCACTCGCAAAATCACCGCGCGTCATCCCGATGCGGCTGGCAAATGCGTCCAGTCGCCCGGCCCCGAAGGGCAATTTTGCGGCGGCATTGGGGGCATCGCCTGCCCAGACGGTTACGAGTGCATCCTCGTCTCGCGCCATCCTGATGGGGGCGGCCAGTGCAAAAAATCGCGCGGGCAAATGTGCGGCGGCATTGCCAACATCCGCTGCCCGCGCGGCCTCAAGTGCGTCATTACCGCACACCATCCAGATGCCAGCGGCATCTGTAAATAGAGTCGAGCGCTCCGAGCGAGCGGCATGCTAGCCTTCCGGTAATCAGCGCATCGAAAGAGGGGGGGCCGCTCGTTATGAAAAACCAAATACTCGGCGCAGCACTTGTGGCTATTGCGGTCTTGGTCCCGAATGTCTCGCTCTCGGCTCCAAAAGAAAATACTCAGCAGCAGCTGCTTGCCGCCAATGCGCAATTTTATGCCGCGCTAAATACGATGTTTACCGGTGAATTTTCGCCAATGAGCGAAATCTGGTCGCACCGCGCTGATGTGATTCAAATGGGGCCATTCGGGGGGCGCCTCGTAGGCTGGTCGGCGGTCGGCGCCGAATTCAAAAAAGTAGCCGCGATGAAACTCGGCGGCCGCGTCGTCCCGAAAGACGTGCTCGTCGTAAGCGGTGACGGCAACCTCGGCTACACCGTTTGCGTCGAAGAAGGCGAGCACATGAGCGCCGGTGGCCGACAGATCACGGTCAAGCACCGCGCAACCAACATCTTTCGTCGAGAAAACGGCGCGTGGAAGCTCGCCGAGCATCACACCGACATCTCCACCGATCTTCAAAAGTCAGACGGAGCGCCCGTTAACTAGCTCGTTGTACAATCGTCAGGGGGAGCGATGACGCCAGCACAACAAGCGATGGTCGATCTGTTTGAGAAACATGTCGCAGCAGAAATGCGCGGCGATCTCGAAGAGACGATGAGTACGATGACCGATCACCCCCATCTGACCAACGTACCAAACACCGTTGGCGGTTTTGACAAAGAAGGGGTCCGCGATTTTTACGCGAACCGCTTGGTCGGTAAATTTTTCCCACCCGACGTAAAAATGGTCAGCGTGTCGCGAACCGTCGGCGACAATCAACTGGTCGACGAACTTGTAATCAGCTTCACACACACAACGCCAATCGATTGGATGCTACCGGGCGTAGCGCCAACAGGCAGGCCAGTCGAAGTAGCCTTCGCGGTTATCGCGGGCGTCAAAGACGGCAAAATTACCCACGAGCACATCTACTGGGACCAAGCGAGTGTTCTCGTCCAAATCGGCCTACTAGACCCAAAGGGGCTACCCGTAAGCGGCGCCGAAAGCGCACGAAGAGTGCTAAATCCGCGGCACCCATCGCGCGAGTTTTTGACTTAGAAAGCGACTGGACAATCGAATCATATCGCTCAAAGTTCGGCGCTTGACTTGCTCTGGTGCAGGTCGGCCGCTGGAGATAAGATGAATTCATTGGCTCAGTTGGTCGGTCGCGGCGCATTCGCCTGCTCTTTCGCGTTTGCATTGCTTGCATGTTCCCCCTCCGAGACGGCGGCGGTCGCTACATCCCCTTTGTTGGGCGCCCAGGTCGGCCATGCCGATGCGGCGCCTCCCAGCGTGCCGGTCGCCGATTCGGGTCGCTTTCGGTCGGAGTATTCTGCCGCCAAAGAGTGCATGGATCAGACGGCTGTTGGTGAGCTCCCAAGCGATGTGAAGTTCGTTTTTGTCGACGGTATTTTCGACCTCCCGCACTTTGGGCACCAAGGTTTCATTCTCGGGGCGATGCAAAAAGCGATTGAAGTCCTAGGGGCGCCCGAGGGCGACATTAGGATGATTGTGGGCGTGTCAGGGTCGCCCGACGAAATCGCCGCCTACAAGCGGAAGTCGGTCTACGAGTATGCAGAGAAAAAACGGCAGCTTTGCGGATTTAGGGGCGTCTACCGCGTCATCAATTCGGCGATGGTGACGACAGGCACGTTTATCGACGCCCATCGCATCAGCTTAGTTCTTGCAGGGAGCGACTACGAAGATGTCGAGAAAGCAAGGCGTTATTACGCAGCGGCGATCGATCGAAAAATATTTAACACCGTCCCGCGAACGCCATCGATCTCGACAACCGATTTAATGCGCCGAGTTACGCAAAATGTAACCCAGATCATTCGTCAGAAATTCGCTGGCGATGCCGACGTGGTGAAAACGCTCGACGCGTTTCAAAAATTACTCGAAACGCTCTAATCGAGCTTACGGCGTGCACTTCGTTGAGAGGCACTCAGGCCGGCTTGACAACGAGCGCGTCCGCCGAAATTTCGCGGCCGCTCGCGACCCACACTCCCGCACCGACTCGCGCGCGCGGGCCGACGCAAACGCCGAGAAAGTGCGACCCGGCATCGGCGAAACGCTCGCCGTCTTTCACCCGCACGTTGCGCGCGAAATTTAGGTCAAAAAAAGCCGAATTTGTAAACGCGCAGCTTGCCGTGCCGAGCACCGATAGCTGCATCAAGAACTGCCCGGCAAGCGCGTCTGGGTAGACGACCGACGCAATCACCACCGAGTTGCGCCCCACGATCGCACCAGGGCCGATCACCGACCCGAACACTTGCGCACCCGGCTCGATGCGCGCGCCGGCGCAAATGACCGAAAATTGCACGCTTGTGTGCTTCGCCACGATTGCTCCGGCATGCACAATCCCAAACTCGATCGACGCGGTATGGTGCACTTCTGCGCGGCGATTCACATGCCGGATCGATTCGGCAATACGCCCCCCGACCCACGGGAACGCGAGAAGTACCCGAAAAAGCAGCCATGCGATGCCGAAAAAATAATAGCCGGCGCCGATTCGCTCGAACCACCATGCACCGATTAATGCGGTATTTATCCGCAGAACATGCACCCAATGGCCGACATTGCAGAGCACAGCGTCGGCGATGGCATATGGCTCTTCGCTCTTCCCCGCAATCATCCCCGCGGGGAGCGGCAGCGATGCCGGGCGCTCGTTCTGCGCGATCACGCACACTTCAGCGCTCGCGATCGACGCTTTTCCTCGAATAAAATAGAGCGGCGCGATCCATACTTCGCTCCCCGACGCGGAGACTGCGCGTTCGAGCCCGCCAACGTGAGCGATAAGATCGGACGATACTGAACGCGGCAGCGCGCAGACGAGCGATACGTTTCCGCGCCGACGCTTCGCCGCCCGCAAAAATCGGCGAAGTACGATTCGCGAACAGACGACTGAATCAAGCAAAATCAGCGCCCCATCGGGCTCCTTTTGCGCGCGCGCTTCGGCTTCAGCGAGCGACTCGGCCGTCTCGACCGACAGACCGGTGCGCTCAAATAGCGAGAGCATAAGCTCGCCGAGCGGCCGATCGAATATCCAAGCTTCGCGCGCGGGAGCGTTTAAAGGCGAAATTATGCGAGGGGCGTGAACGATGAAGGCGCGCATTAATTGCCACTTTTACCAAAAAGCGATGAGCATTTTGTGAGTTATCGTCTAGCCTGGCCGGCCGATGCGCCTTGCGACCCTTTTAGGACCCGACGTCAAAGAGCTCCTCCATGACGACCCGGACCAGGTGCGCGCGCTTCTCGAAGAGATTCACGCGGAAGATATCGCTGACCTCGTCTCCGAGCTGAGTTCCGAAGATGCGTCGACGTTGCTATCGCGCCTCGAGCCGTCAGAGGCCGCGCCGATTTTCGAGCGCCTTCCGATGCACGAGCAGCAAGAAATTCTTGCTCACATGGCGCCCGAAGTCGCAGCGCAAATCGCCGGAGCGATGGCGTCCGACGATCGCGCCGACTTGTTTCAGGGGCTACCGGAGCACGTTGGCGACGCCCTTTTGTCGAACCTTCAGCGCGTCGACCCAGAGGCGGCCGAAGAGGTTCGAGAAATCGAAAAATGGCCGGAGACAAGCGCCGGCCACTTGATGACAACGCGCTACGTCTCGGTGTTGCCGACCGCGACCGTCGGCGATGCGCTTGCCGCAGTTCGCTCTGACGCCCTTGTGCGCGACGAGCCGGTCTACAACGTTTACGCGATCGAAGAGGACGACCGCCTTATCGGCGTCGCATCGCTGCGCGACCTGATTTTGAGCGAACCGAGCGAATCGCTCGCCGACATCATGCGCTCGCACGTCATCAGCGTGCAGGCCGGGATGGACCAAGAAGAGGTCGCGCGGTGGATGGCGAAATACGACTTGAACGTCATGCCGGTGGTCGATGACGGCAATCGCGTGCTCGGAGTGATCACAATCGACGACATCGTCGACGTGCTCACGCAAGAGCAGACCGAAGATATACAGAGGATCGGCGGCGTCGAGCCGCTCCAAGAGCCATATTTTCAGACGTCGTTTTTTAGCTTTATCCGCAAGCGTGGCGTGTGGCTCGTCGTTCTATTCTTCGAAGAGTTTTTTACCCAGACGGCCCTCCGCCACTACGACCCGGTTTTTGAGGCGATCAAAGGGGCGACATACTACGTGCCGCTTTTGATTTCGGCTGGAGGTAACTCCGGGTCGCAATCGTCAACGCTGATTATTCGAGGGCTCGCAATCGGCGAAATTAAGATGCGCGATTGGTTGCGTATTCTTGCGCGCGAGGCATCGATGGGGCTTGTTTTGGGCCTAATGTTAGGCGCAATCGGCTTTTCGCGCGTACTCATGTACCGCGATCAGCACTGGCAATTCGCGCTCACGATCGGGATCACGTTGGTGGGGATCGTGATGACCGGTTGTACCGTCGGCTCAATGCTGCCGCTAATTTTGCGCCGCCTCGGGATCGACCCGGCAACAAGCTCAACGCCATTTATCGCCAGCTTGGTCGACGTCTTGGGGATCATCGTTTTCGTGCAAGTGGCGAAAATCGTGATGGCGGATGTGATTCTTGCGCACGCGGCGCACTAGATGAGTCTCGACGGCAATTCGATTCTCGCGTCGCTTTTTATTGGCCTCATTGGTGCGGCGCTCTTCATCTACGGACGAAAGCAGGGGCGCCTTCCGTACATGCTGGCCGGCGTGGTGATGGCAATTTACCCGTATTTTATAACAAATGTGCCGGCAATGTTCGCAGTGGCCGTAGGCGTAATCGCCGTTCTATGGGGAGCCGTTAAGTTCGGAGCGTAGCGGCTGGGCCGAGACAATCATCGCACATCATCTCGACCGGTCTTTCAACCGTGCGCGCAACCGTCGCGCCGCAGGCACAAGCCCACCCAACAATGCGCGCCGGCGACCCGACGACAATCGCGTTGGCAGGAACATCACGCGTAACGACCGCCCCAGCGCCTACCATCGCGTACCGCCCAATGTGCACCGGCGCGACCACAACAGCTCGCGCCCCAATTGAAGCGCCATCTTCGACCACCGTCAGGTCCCAATCGGGCCCCCGTGAAAACTCAGCTCGCGGATGACGAACATTCGTAAATGTAGCGCCGGGGCCGACAAAAACATCACGCCCGAGCGTGACGCCATCCCACACGCTGACGTGGCTCTGGATCCGCGTTCCATCGCCAATTACGGCTCCGCCAACGTAGCAAAATGCCCCAATGACAACGTCGGTGCCGATGCGGGCGTCGGGGCTAACGACCGATGGCTGATAAATCCTCGGAGACGCGCCCACCTTTTCGCGACGTTTCATCGGCACGACGTGATAGCGCGGTCACACTCGGTCGGCTACCGTGCTGTCCGAGATGCAGACCACAAGCATGACGTACCGCGATGCGGGGGTTGACATTGACGCCGGCGACGACCTCGTCGAGCGAATCAAACCGTTCGCAAAAGCGACACGAATCGCCGAAGTTTTGAGCGATGTCGGCGGCTTCGCGGGGATGTGCCGCGTCCCCGACGGGGTCGATGAGCCGGTCCTCGTGAGCGGCACCGATGGGGTAGGCACGAAGTTAAAAGTCGCGTTTATGACCGGCATTCATTCGACGATCGGTATCGACCTTGTCGCGATGTGCGTCAACGACATCATCACAAGCGGCGCCCGGCCGCTTTTTTTTCTCGACTATTTCGCCACATCGAAGCTCAATGTTGCAGTCGCCGAAAGCGTCATCCGCGGCATCGCCGATGGGTGCAAAGAGGTCGGATGCGCGCTTCTAGGCGGCGAAACAGCCGAATTGCCGGGGATGTACGCGCCAGGCGAATACGACTTGGCAGGCTTCGCCGTAGGCGTCGTGGCCAAGCGCCGCATCGTCGACGGGCGGCGCGTTGATGCGGGAGATGTGGTGATCGGCCTACCGTCAAGCGGCCTGCACTCAAACGGCTATTCGCTCGCGCGGCGCGTTTTATTCGACACGCGTCGGTGGGCAGTGGCCGATCGCCCAGTCGAGTTAGGTGGGGTGACAGTCGGCGAAGCGCTCCTAAAACCGACGCGCCTCTACGCCAAAGCGGCAAGCGCGCTCACAAGCGATGAGCGCATCGATGTGCGAGCGATGAGTCACATTACAGGTGGGGGGATTCCAGGGAATTTACCGCGCGTTTTGCCTGAAGGGCTAGGCGTCGCGCTTACGAGCGATTGGTCGCGTCCGGCGATTCTGGAGGCGATTCGCGCGATGAATGTCGTCAGCGAAAGCGAGCTCCGCCGCACATTCAACGACGGCATAGGCTTCGCGATCATCGTCAAGCGCGGCGACGAAGCGCGAGCGATCGAGCGCTTACGCGAAGTTGGAGAGCAGCCAATCGTGATAGGCAGCGTCGTCAGCATGCCGGTCGAAATGCCGTTCGAAGAGCGAGTGAGTTACGGAAACGTTACGGCGCACCCAGGCGCAAACCGCGCGCAAAACGAGCGCGACCCAGGAGCGACCGCGCAATGATTCGCATCGCGGTGCTCGTGTCGGGGCGCGGCTCGAACTTGCAGGCGATCATCGACGCAATCGCAGAAGGGCGTTTGCAAGCAAAAATTGCGGTCGTAGTATCGAATCGCCCAGCCGCTCCGGCGCTCGAACGAGCAAAAAAAGCAGGCATCCCAACGATGGTCGTCGAAGCGAGAGGCGGCGAAGCGCGCGACACCTTCGATACGCGCGTCGTCGAAGCGATTCGAGAGCATCGCGCCGAATGGGTCGTTCTAGCTGGCTTTATGCGAATCATCGGCAACGTTCTTTTATCGGCGTTCCCAATGCGAATCATCAACGTGCACCCATCGCTCCTCCCAGCGTTCCCAGGCCTGAACGCCCAAGCGCAAGCGCTGCGGCACGGCGTAAAAGTAAGCGGCTGCACCGTGCATTATGTCGACGGGGGGACCGACACCGGCCCAATCCTAGCGCAAGCCGCAGTGCCAGTACTAGAAGGCGACGACGAGCAGTCGCTAAGCAATCGAATTCTAGTCGAAGAGCACAGGCTATTGCCAGCAGTGCTCCAAAAGCTGTCAAACGAGCGGTAGGCGCGTCCCAATCTCATACCCGTAAACGTGCCCGTGCCCGTAAACGTGCCCGGCTTCTGTTTGTTTTTCGATTTTAAAGGCACAAAGAAGCATGTCTGGATATAGTGGGACTGTGTCACGGAATTTCATGAAATTTGGCGGTGGAGTCCCATGTACCCACGTGAACTAGATCTTCGCCCTCTTTTGGCCCGAAAAAGCCTATTTTTGCTTGGTGCCCGCTAGACAGGGAAAAGCACCCTCATTCGAACGATGTTCCCCAAAGCGAGGTACGTCGATCTTCTCGAAGCCGACACATTTCGCGAGTTAAGCGCGTTCCCCGAGTCGCTTAGGCAAAAAATTCGCGACGACGAAACGACCATCGTCATCGACGAAATTCAGAAGCTCCCGATGCTGCTCGATGAAGTTCAGCTTCTCATCGACAGAAACAAAAAGCTCCGGTTTCTTCTCACGGGGAGTAGCGCGAGAAAGCTAAAGCGGGGAAACGCAAATCTCCTCGGGGGGCGCGCGCTATTCCTCCATTTTCATCCGCTTGTTAGCCCAGAGCTTGACTACGCGAGGACGTTAGACCGCATCAATTGGGGGAGCCTTCCGGCGGTGATCGATTCGCCCGCCCCGAAACAAGACCTCGATGCCTACGTGGGGACATATCTGCGCGAAGAAATTATGGCGGAGAGTTTAACGCGATCGATCGAAAATTTTTCGAGAGTTCTGCACTTTTCGTCGAGCCTTAATGCACAGATTGTCAACTATGCAAAAGTCTCAAACGATGCGCAGGTGCCGGCGCGCACTGTGCGTGACTATTTCGATATTTTGCGCGACACGCTAATCGCCCAGCTTCTGCCGCCGTTTAGGGGAACAAAAAAGAGAAAAGCGGTAGCAACCGAAAAGTTTTACTTTTTTGACTTAGGCGTTGCGCGCAACCTTGCGCGAAAAGGGAAAATCTCGCGAGGCACGGAGGATTTTGGGACGGCGCTCGAGCACCTGATTTTTACGGAGCTCATAGCCTTTCGTGATTATCACTTGCTAGATTTCGAGTTGACCTACTGGAGAAGCCTCTCGCAGTTCGAAGTCGATTTTGTAATCAACGACGAAATTGCGATTCAAGTCAAAGCTTCGGCTCGCGTGTCATCCCAAGATCTTCGCGGCATTCGAGCGCTCGCCGAAGAGATTACGCTGCGTCGCTCAATCGTCGTTTCATCGGAGCGTGAGCCGCGAAAAGTCGATGGTATCGAGATTGTGAATTACGACGCGTTTTTACGAGACTTATGGGCCGGCAAAGTGATACCGACCGAGTCGTGAAGTGGCTCAATCGTGGGCGCGTCATTTTTTCCCAGGCGTGCGCGCAATCGGATACGGTCGCGTGATGACGCGTGAGCTTGGTCGGCGAGAATTTATTCAGGGGGCGGCTGTTGTATCGGCGGGCATTGCGGTTGGGTGCGGGACTAGCAGCGGGACGAGTGAGACGGGCGGTCTCGCGACGGGTGGCACGACGGCGAAAAAGGTCGTTGTAATTGGTGGCGGCGCCGCTGGGTTAGCGGCGGCGTCGGCGGCGATGGATGCCGGCTATGACGTCATTTTGTACGAGGCGTCGGAGCGAGTGGGGGGCCGTGTCTGGACGCGAACGTTCGCCAATAACGGTCCAGTGGTCGACTTGGGGGTTGCTAGTTTTTGCATCGAACACGGCCACGTCGCTGCGCTCGTCGATAAATATAGGCTGCCGATCCAGGTCCGACCGATGTCGCCCAGCCTGGTCTTTCTGATGAGCGGTCAACGCCTTGTCGGTAGCGAGTCTGAGTTATTAAGAAGTAACCAAATGTTACCGCAATTACCGCCCGGCGCTCGAGGTTCGAGCATCAACGAATTACGGGCTATGTATGACGTTGACAAAGCGCCCCAACTTAACGTCGACGAGTTTAATCGCTGGCAGACGCTGCGCGGTACAGACACGTATATTAACTACCTGAAAAGTAAAGGGGCAGACGAGTCATCATGCGCGGCGGTCACGGCCCATTTGGGCCCACGAAGTGCCGTGGCGCCCGCGGTGTCATACGCAGCTCGGCCCATCCCCGAAAGTCTTAGAGCCGTTAGGTACGGCCTTCTGGACGGGATGGGATCGTTAACCGATGCGATGGCCGCGTCGCTCGGTTCGCGAGTTGTCAGCGGGACAACTGCGATATCGCTTAGTCCGAACGAAACAGATGTCATCGTTAGGGTGCGAGATAAAAATGGCGATTCCGACGTGCTCGCCGATTGGGTGATCAGCGCGATCCCGGCTCCGCAACTTGTCAGCTTGCTCAAGGCGTCCGGAGCCTATGAGCAAATGCCAGGGTGGGAGCTATTCGACGCAGTCAAGATGGTGCCGCAGTGGAAGGCGGCGGGTACGGTCGATCAGCCACGTTGGATAGAACTCGGCGTGGACGGCTACGCTATTTCGAAAGACGATTCCGGCGACGCTACGTTTTACAATCCAACCGGCGGTCGCAGTGGGAATTTTGAGGTTGTTGTTAATACCGCGCATGGCTCAACATATCAGCAGCTAGCGGCACTGGAACGTGATGGACGAATGACAAGATTCCAGGCCAACCTGGGAAGGGCGTTTCCCGACAGTTCGATTTCAGTGAAAGAATACGTGGAGTGTGACTGGGGAAACGCGCCAAACATCGGCGGTGGGTACGCGAAGTATGGCGAGCAGGGTGGAGAATACTGGGCCGAAGTGATGGCTGCGTGTTGCAACCTTCACGGCCGCCTGGCGCTTGCTGGAGATTGGACGCTGACGGAGCAATCGCTTGACAGTGCAATTAAGTCGGGCGAGCGCGCCACGCGTCTTATTCAGGGCCTTTCATCGTGAAATCGGCCCCATCGCCGTAGCGCGTGGCCCATTGCGGCATGTCGGTGTAAAGTGCCGCGGTTTTTGCAGGCGCGGCGCGCCGGAGTTTGAATGGCAAAGCATTACGATGTTGTTGTGTTGGGGGCGAGCCTTGGGGCGCTTACCACTGCTGCGCTTCTTGCGCGGCGATCGTGGCGCGTTCTTGTGGTGGGGCAGGGGTACCGCTCGCCGACTTACAGCTACAAATCGCATGTTTTGATGCGGCGGCCGTTTGCATTTTTGGCGCACCGCTCTTCGGTTTGGCAGAGCTTTTTGGCCGAGCTCGCGCAGACGCAGCTGTTTCGGCGCTTTATGATCGATGGGCGTCTCTCGTATCAATTCGTCGCGCCGTCGTGCGCCGTCGATTGCGCCGGCCAGCTCGTGCTCCCGCCCGAAGTTTCAAATCGCTGCCACGATACGCGGCGAGTGATTGTCGAATCGCTCACCCATTTCGGCGCTGATGCAGCCCCGCGCGCGGAGACGGCCTCTCGAGTGGTCGAATCGTGGGGCGAGTCGAGTAGCTACTTGGTCGCCGGTGAAGCAGGCCTTCGCGATTTTTTGGAGCGCCGCATTACTGCACATGGCGGCGAACTTCGGCTCGGGGAATCGGCGCGCGCGATCGTCTGCAAGCGCGGCGAAGTTTCGGCGATTGAAATCGAGCGCGACCCGGCGCCAATCGGCACGCGATTTCTCGTCTCCGATTTGCCGAATGCGCGTGTTGCAGCGCTTATCGATCCGAACGAATTGGCCAAATATCCGCACGAAAAAATCGGGCGCGTAGACGCCGATGGCAAACGCTTCGTGATGACGATATTGGCCAAAAATGAGGGGATTCCTGAGCATTTCGATCGCGAGCTGTTTCTGGCGTCGGGGAGCTCGTCGAGCGACGGCGCCGTCCGCGTGCATCGCGCTCCGCCCGAAGCGGCGACACGCGCAAACGATTGCGTCACCCTCGTTGCCGAAACAATCCTCCCGAGTGACGACGCGCCGACACTCGCTTGCGCGCGAGAGCATGTGCTTGGGGTGCTCGAGCGATTTTTCCCGTTCGTCGAAGAGCACTACGTGATGATCGACTCGCCGCACGATGCGCGTTCGCTATGGGATTATCGAGCAGAGCTTCCTGTCGCCGTGGAGCGCGATTGGCTTCGCGCGGGCGGCGGTTCCGTGTACGCCGAACCGATGGAGACGCAATGGGCTGTCTCGGGCGAGGGTGAGTCGGTGCGCGGTCTGCTGTCGAATCTTTTCAATGTGTCCCGCACCGTCATGCCGTCGCTCGGCCAAGAAGGGGAGCTGGCAGCGGCGTGGGAGGCCGCTGAGCAAATCACACGCACCGACAAGCGACGCGAAAAGTTATGGCGAGAAACACTCCGAGCACCAGCGTGAAGCGCGCGCCTGTCGCGATCATTGTTGCCTGTATTTCTGTCAGCTGCGCTCCATCTCAGGCCAAGCATGATGCTCACGCGCTGACAGAAGCGGTCATTCGATTTCGGTCATCGCCGAATCGCGATCGCCCTCGTCTCGCCCATGCCGTAATTGGCGCAAAGTGCGTGGGCGATGTGTGCGAGGCGCGCGACGTTTGCGCGAAATCAATCGGCTCGACATCGCGCGGCCTTCGTTTGAAAGTAGAGGTCGAACAGGCGATCGCACGCGTTAAAAAAGATGGCGGGGAGGCGCTTCAAGATGAACGCGCGGCAGAACTTCGCGGCGAGCTCATGGCCAAACTCGCGGAAGCCGAGCGCCTCCTCGTGGACGGCGTAACGACAATGCCGGCCTGCGAAGAGAAACTAGGTGCTTTGAAAGCGAAATATACGTTTTAATTGGCAATAATTGGTAAATTGCCTTCGCGCTTTGGCCAAATGCAATGTAAGTCAAACAGGTTATGTTCGACGCATTAGCCAACGGTTTCAAACAAGCAAAAAATCGCCTCGCGGGGCTCACAGAACTAACCGAGCAGAACATCGAAACAGCGCTGCGCGAAGTGCGCACCTCGCTGCTCGAAGCTGACGTCGAGCTAGGAGTCGTCAAAGCGTTTTTAGCGCGCGTAAAAGAAAAAGCGCTCGGCGAAGTGGTGCGCGTGCGGGCGGCAGGGGCCGGCGGCAAAGTGATGAAAGTCGGCGCCGGCGATCAGTTCACAAAGATCTGTTACGACGAGCTCGTCGCTTTCATGTCGCCCGACGGCGATGGCGCGGCGATTCAAAAGTCGGCGCAAAAGTCTGAGCCGACCGGCATCATGATGGTCGGTCTGCAAGGGTCGGGCAAAACAACAACAAGTGCAAAGCTCGCGCGCTACTTGCAAAAAAATGGCGACACGCCGCTCCTCGTAGCGGCTGACTTGCAGCGCCCGGCAGCTGTCGAGCAGCTTCAAATTTTGGGCAAACAGCTCGACATCCCAGTCTTTACAATCGCCGGCAAATCACCGGTCGAAATTTGCGTCGAAGCGCGCGCCGAAGCAAAGCGCACCGGGCGAAATGTTATCGTGTACGACACCGCCGGTCGCCTCGCGATCGACGATACGCTCATGCGCGAGCTCGAAGACGTAAAGCGTCTCGCGAGCCCAGAGAACATCCTTCTCGTGGTCGACGCAATGATCGGCCAAGACGCCGTGCGAGTGTCGCGAGGGTTTCACGATCGCCTAGCGATCACCGGCGTCGTGCTAACGAAGCTCGATGGCGACGCGCGCGGCGGCGCTGCGCTAAGCGTCCGCGAAGTGACAGGCGCGCCCGTAAGGTTCGTAGGCATCGGCGAATCGCTCGATAAATTCGAAGAATTTCGCGCGGAGGGGATGGCGAGCCGAGTGCTCGGCATGGGCGACGTCGTCGGTTTGATGAAAGATTTCGAGCAGGTCATCGACGAAAAAAAGGCGATGACCGATGCGATGCGAATGCTGCAAGGGCGCTTCACACTCGACGATTTTCTCGAGCAAGTGCGGATGATCCAGCGCATGGGCTCGCTAAAAGATGTGCTCGGGAAGATGCCGGGGATGAGCGACATGATCCCGCCCGACGCCGCACTAGATGACCGCGAGCTCGTCAAAATCGAAGCGATGATTTCAAGCTTCACCAAGTTTGAGCGTCAAGATGCCTACGCGCTCGTGCGCGACCCAGGGCGCGTGAAGCGCGTAGCAAAAGGGTCCGGGAGCACCGAAAAAGCGGTGCAAGAGCTCGTCCAAAAGTTCCTATTTATGCGCCAGATGATGGAGGGGATGGGGCAAAATATGGGAGGCCTAGGCGGTCTACTAGGGAAGATGCCGGGGATGAATGCGCTAAAAATGGCGAAAAATCTGCGAAAGCAGATGAAAGGCGGCGGCCTCCCGGGGATGCCAGGCATGCCAGGCATGCCGGGAATGAGCGGCGGGATGCCAGGTTTCGGGGGGATGCCGGGCCTACCGGGAATGTCCGATATGTTCGGAGGCGCGTTTCCGGGGATGGGGGGGATGGCCGATATGCTAGGCGGCGGTGGGCCTAGTATGACGAAGATGAAAACGCTGTCAGATTCTGAAAAGAACGCGAAAAAAGCGCAGCGCAAGCGCGAGAAAGAGGCCCGCAAGAAAGGGCGTCGATAAAGTGAGGGTTATGGTTTAGTTTCGTCACAGAGCATGATGAAACTAAAAACTAGCCTCGCCATTGCAATGACCGCGCTTGTCGGAAGTGCTTGCATGTCGTGCAAAAAGCCGGCTTCGCGAGACATGACGATGAAAGACAACGAAGCGAGAATGGAAGAGACGCGCCGCGCAGTAGCGCCCGTCCCGCTCCTAACCGTGAAAAAGCTCCCGCCAAATCAGGTGATACGAATCGACGGGTCGGGGAGCGATCCGGCATGGGCAACCGCTGCGTCGACAGGGATGTTCGTCGATGTTCGAACCGGCGCGGCAAATCCAAACTTCCCGGCGAACGGGTCGGCAAAGTTGATGTGGGACGAGAACAATATGTACGTCCTAATCGACGTCAACGACCCGAATCTTCAGCCAGGTTTCACCACGGCGGCCGCCGAGCCAAGCTCATGGACTACCAAGGGCCAGCCGATGTTATGGACACGCGATACCGTAGAAATCATGCTCGACCCAGACGGCGACGGCGACAATATCGATTACTACGAACTTCAAATTAACCCACAAAACAAGCTATTTCACTCACATTTCGATTCCTATAATTCACCGAAAACAACGCCGCGAGGCCCGTTCGGTCACGAGGATTGGGATCCAAAGCTAAAGAGTGCAGTAACGATTCGAACCGAAGACGCAGCAAGCGGTAAGCGAGCCGGCTACACAGTCGAAGCGGCAATCCCATGGAGCGCATTCGAAAAAGCAGAGCACCATCCGCCAATCGCAGGCGACACATGGCGAATGAATTTTTACGTCATGAAGAACAATGCGGGCACTGCGTGGTCGCCCATTTTAGGGCAGGGGAATTTTCATAAAGCGAGCCGCTTTGGCAAAGTTACTTGGGCTGAGTAGTTAGAATCTGTCGCCAAAATAGGCACTGTGGTCATCAAAAACAGGCACTGCTGTCATCAAAAACAGGCACTGCTGTCATCCTTTTTACAAGGACGGCGAAACCACGTGTACGGGCAGACTAGAGTCGCTCACCCGGCCATTGTTAACTCGCGAAGTCGGTGGAGCAGCGTTGGCAGTCGCCGCTGACTCGCATCATCACCGGGTAGGTGCCCGGGAAGCACTTCAACGAAGTCCGGCGACGCCAATAAGGCCGAGAGCGAAGCTCTGATGTATTCGCGCACCGGTGGATCGGCGCGTCGAATTTCGTCAGCGAGCTCCGCTCGGCCGTCGACAACCGAAATGACATCTTCGATATCGTGATGATAAAAATCGCCGCCGCCGCGATCGCCAAATGCTTCAAGCTTGGTGGCGCAAAAGTGCGGGGCGTCGATGATGCGGAGCGATTCGCCGGCGATCTCAATAGCAAGCGGGTGCTCAAGCGCGCTTGAGTACCACCGATTTCGAAAGCCAAGTATCGACTCGTCGTCGGGCATCACATCAACGTGAATCCCACTAACAACCCATCGGCAAATCGGTGCACCTTTCGTGGCATCTTCGCGAAACCCAAGTCGCCGAAGTGCGTCGCATAATCGATGAAACTCGAGCCGCGACGCAATGCCGACAATCAGATCCACATCTTTCGTCGCTCGCGGCGGTCCCGCCGCCGGGTCGGTGATTAGAAGTCCGCGGACCATTCCGCCGACAAAGACAACGCGGCTACGCAAGTGCGCGAGCTTGCGGGCTACGAGGATAAGCGGTTCGTAGATCACTCAAGCCTCTTCTGCAGCTCTTTGACAGCGAGCTCACGTTCCCGCGCGCGTCCCGAGCGAATCGCGTCGACCAGAGCGAGAAGTTCGTACAGCTTTGCATCGGCGCGTGCTGCACCCGGCGCAGACCGATAGAGGGGTTCAAGCGCCTCGCCGCGCACCGTTCCGTCGGGATCGGGCCAAACGGGCGGCGGTTCACCTGACACCGTGAGTTTGTCGGCAAGTGGAGCTGTCGCGTATGACGTTGGCATACCGCGCGTGAGCGGCCCACGCTCCGCCGGGAAGACATACTTCAAACCGTGGACAAGAAACTCGAGCAACGCCTTTCGATTGGGTCTGCGACTCTCGAGATTAACCAGGCCGGACTTTGCCGCTCGCTTGACCGAGGCGTGCGCTTCCGATGCGCTCATTCCGAGCGCATGCGCCAACTGCGGGTACGTCGCCACCCCAACGAATGAGAGAAGCTTCAGAATCACGACGACATCTTGAGGCTTGAGCGACATGTATATACTGTATTCGCGAATCGCGAATCACGCAAGTTAAAGGGAGTGAGTTGGCTGAATCGAGCGTATTAGCAGCGCCGTCCACAGCGCGACGCGGCCGATAAGAGCGGCCGTTCCATTGACAGCGGAAACTGGCCCCCTAAACTCCGGGACGCAAAATCGCAGCATTCGAGCTCATGTGGCGCTTATTTTGGCGTTCGTGACGCTGATCACGGCGTGCGGCGCTCCCAGTGGAGTGAGCCCGGACTTTGACGAATTCAGCGTCTCAGAGGCGAGCGAAGCGCCGACCAACGGGAAGACTCAGGAGGAGTCAGATCAGTCGAGCTTAAAGGACGGGTCGGTGGTTGCCGGGGCGATCGTGGCCACCGTCGGACTGATAGCATTGGTGCCGTGGGACGACGTGGGTTCGTCCATCGGCGATGTGCTTAAGCCATCGCGTGTGCGGCGGCGCCGCGCGGCGCAACGAGCGGCGGCGCAATTCGCGGACGCGGTGCAGAAGCAGGCCGAAGCGGAAGCGGCAGCGCGACAAGCGCAAGACGCCGAAACCGCGCGCCTCTTGAGGGAAAAAGCCCA
>CAMAVR010000051.1 GCA_945861885.1 Nannocystis exedens
GTCTTGGTAGCTGATCGCTTTCGCGAGCCCCTTCTTCGACTGAACCTTCACCAGCGCCGCTGTCAGCGTAGTCTTGCCGTGGTCGATGTGACCGATCGTCCCCACGTTCACGTGTGGCTTGGTGCGATTAAACTTTTCTTTAGCCATGACTCTCTCCGCCTAAGCGCCGTCAACCGACGCTGGTAAAATTACGCCCCTTTGACCTTTGCAACGACCGCTTCCTGCACCGCTGGCGGTGTTGGAGCGTAATGCGAGAAATGTAGCGACGATGTTGCTCGCCCCTGCGTCATCGAACGAAGGTCGGTCACATACCCGAACATCGTTGCAAGCGGCACTTCTGAATCGATAACCTGCGCATTACCACGCTGTGACATGCCGAGAATTCGGCCACGGCGTGAGTTGAGGTCACCGATGACGTCGCCGAGGTACTGCTCTGGGACGACGACTTCATTCTTCATGATCGGCTCGAGCAGCTGGAGGCCTGCTCGCTTGGCGCCGTCCTGGAAGCACATCGACGCTGCGATTTCGAACGCCTGCGCGCTCGAGTCGACGTCGTGGTAGCTCCCGTCGTAGAGACGACAGTGGAGATCGACGAGCTCGTAGCCGGCAAGAACGCCGCGGAGCGCCGCTTCGCGAACGCCCTTTTCGATCGCCGGGATGAACTCTTTCGGAATCGTCCCGCCGACGATGTCGTTCTCAAACACGTAGCCGGTGCCGCGTTCGCCTGGCTGGATTTCCATGAGAACGTGACCGTACTGACCACGACCACCCGACTGCTTCGCGTACTTGTGCTCGCACTCGACCTTCTTCGTGATCGCTTCGCGGTAAGCAACTTCTGGCTTGCCGACGTTCGATTCAACTTTGAATTCGCGACGGAGACGGTCAACGATGATTTCGAGGTGGAGCTCGCCCATCCCCGCGATGATCGTCTGCCCGCTCTCTTCGTCGGTGTGCATGCGGAACGACGGATCTTCCGACGCGAGCTTCTGCAGACCGATGCCGAGCTTCTCGACGTCGCTCTTCGTTTTCGGCTCGATCGCGATCGAGATGACCGGCTCCGGAAAGATCATCTTTTCGAGGATGATCGGGTTCTTCTCGTCGCACAGCGTATCGCCGGTGCGCGTGTCTTTGAGACCGACAGCGGCGTAAATGTTACCGGCGTCGGCTTCCGTCAGCTCTTCGCGCTTGTTTGCGTGCATACGCAAAATTCGACCGAGACGCTCACGCTTGTCGCGCGTCGAGTTCGAAATCATCGTCCCGCTGGTGATCTTCCCCGAATAGACGCGGAAGAAGGTCAAGTTGCCGTGCGGGTCGTTGATGATCTTGAACGCGAGAGCCGAGAACGGCTCGCTGTCATCAGCCTTGCGCGAGATCAGCTCCCCTTCCGGGTTGTTCGGATCGATCCCGGTCACCGGCTTAATGTCGATCGGTGAAGGCAAGTAGTTGACGACGGCGTCGAGCATCATCTGGACGCCCTTGTTCTTGAACGCCGACCCGCAAATAACCGGAACGAGCTTGAACGAAATCGTCCCCGCGCGGAGAGCGCGATGGATCTCTTCTTCGGTCACGTCTGCCGCACGACCTTCGAGAAACTTCTCCATGATCGAATCGTCGGCATCGGCGCAGCTCTCGATGAGCTTGTCGCGCCAATGGTTGCAGGTCTCTTTGAGGTTCTCTGGAATCTCGACCCAGTCAAACTTCTGCCCGCGCGACTCTTCGTCGAAGATTGCCGCTTTCATTCGGATTAGGTCGACGATGCCCTTGTGCTGGTCTTCTTCGCCAACCGGCCACTGAATTGGAACCGGATTTGTCCCGAGGCGCTCTCTCATCGAGTTGACGCACATCAAGAAGTCGGCGCCGACTTTGTCCATCTTGTTGATGAACGCGACGCGCGGCACGTGGTACTTGTCAGCCTGACGCCAGACAGTTTCGCTCTGCGGCTCTACGCCGTTGCCGCCGTCAAACACCGCGACCGCGCCGTCGAGAACGCGGAGCGAACGCTCGACTTCGATTGTGAAGTCGACGTGCCCGGGGGTGTCGATGATGTTGATGCGGTAGCGGTTTCCACCGTGGGGGCCGTCGATCGGCTGCCAGAAACAGTTGGTCGCGGCCGACGTAATCGTGATCCCGCGCTCTTGCTCCTGGACCATGTAGTCCATCGTCGCGGCGCCTTCGTGAACTTCACCGATCTTGTAGTTTACGCCGGTGTAGTACAGGACGCGTTCGGTCGTCGTAGTTTTGCCCGCATCGATGTGCGCCATGATGCCGATGTTGCGCGTACGTTCGAGCGAATATTCACGAGCCACGGGATTCTCCTAGTTTCAAAATGCTAAAGGGGGGGGTCGAGTGCGGTTTGGTCTGCTTGGAGCGACATTCGTAGCGCTAAACGCACGAAACCCTCTCTGGCCCGCCGTCTCCCGCTTTTTGGGAAACCGCTTTATTTTCCAGAGAGGGTGTCGGGGTGCATCTGGTGAAGCCTCTCGGCTTCGATTGTGCAACCCGATCCTTATGTCGTTTTGATCATCTCGTATTCGGTACCCTCGTCAAAGTTCTAAAACGATTACCAGCGGTAGTGCGCGAATGCTTTGTTCGCGTCTGCCATCTTGTGCGTGTCTTCGCGCTTCTTTACCGCGTTGCCGCGGCCTGCTGCTGCGTCGACGAATTCGCCTGCGAGGCGCTCTCGCATTGTCTTCTCGCCGCGGGTGCGTGAAAACTGCACCAACCAGCGCATCGCCAACGTGACCCGACGCTCTGGCCGAACTTCGACCGGAACCTGGTACGTTGCACCGCCTACGCGTCGGCTCTTAACTTCGAGCTTCGGCTTGACGTTATCGAGCGCTTTACGGAACACTTCGATTGGCTCTTCTTTGAAGCGCTCTTGAATGACATCAAGTGCTCCGTACAAGATCCCCTCGGCCGTCGACTTTTTGCCGCCGTACATGAGCGTGTTCGTAAACTTCGAAATGAGCTTATCTTTGAACTTTGGGTCCGGCGTAATTTTGCGCTTGGGGACTTCGCGACGACGAGGCATTCTTTGCTCCGAAAAAGACTCTCAAAAACTCAATAACAACAGGCGGGGCGGCGTAGCTTAGCGCTTCGGGCGCTTCACGCCATACTTCGAGCGCTTGCGGTTACGATTGGCTTTATTTGTTGATGACGGGCCGATGGCGCCCGAGGCATCGAGCGTACCGCGGACGACGTGGTAGCGGACACCCGGGAGGTCCTTCACGCGGCCGCCGCGGATTAGAACGACCGAGTGTTCCTGCAAATTGTGCCCTTCGCCTGGAATGTACGAAGTCACTTCCATCCCGTTCGTTAGGCGAACACGGCAGACCTTCCGGAGGGCCGAATTCGGCTTCTTCGGGGTTGTCGTGTAAACACGCACACACACGCCGCGCTTTTGAGGGCACGACTTGAGTGCGGGGGACGCCGTCTTGATGCGGGCGGCGACTCGGCCATGTCGAATGAGCTGGTTAATTGTAGGCATCGGCTTCCTGAAATAGTCGTCTTCGAAACGGCGCGACGGCGCTTAATTTGCGCAATCGCTCGCCTTTTACGGTACGGGGGGACAGGCCTCCCAGAGGCAAAAAAGCGGGTCCGCGCATGTAAAATGGCGGGGGTGCGCACTGTACTGCCCTTTGGAATCGTGTCAAGCGGTCGTTTTATCCCCTCCAATATATTGATACGCGAGGGCGCAAGTCGCTTAGCATCAATATATGCGATTGATAAGCCCCCCGATACCGATTCGGGAATTTCTGCGTGCGGTTGCAATCGCTTGCTTCGCGTTTTCAGGTGGCTGCTCTCGGGGTGAAGCGAGTAGCGAAACAGCGTGGAGCTACGAAGTTGGCCCGAATGGCCCCGTCAACTGGGGGAAGTTGACGCCCGACTATTGGGTCTGCTCGGCGGGCCTCATGCAGTCGCCGATCTCGCTCCCCAAAACCGACGCCGACTCCGGAGCTGCCATCGGCGATATTCAATATTCTTACGTGCCGGCGGCCGCGGGGACAGTATCGGTTTGGAACACCGGACATACCGTCGAGGTTACCTTCCCCGAAGGGAGCTCGGTTGATATTGAAAACACCGACTTTACGGGCGACAGCACGTTTGCCTTAACAGAAGTTCATTTTCATCACCCGAGCGAGCACACGATCCGTGGGAAGCCGTACCCGCTCGAAGCGCACTTCGTTCACAAGACGTTCAACGGTGTGGTGGCGACGATAGCGGTCTTTTTCGAAGAGAGCGAAACGCCAAACAAAGCGCTTGAACCGATTTGGGCGGTGATGTCGGGTGCCGACGCGGTCACGGCGGGCAAAGTGAGGCTAAGCGAGGCGTTTTCTGTCGCCGACCTGTTGCCAGAGGCTAAGAGCTACATCCGCTACAACGGGTCGCTCGCAGAGCCGCCGTGCACCGAACGGGTGACGTGGTCGGTCCTGCTCGAGCCGCTGCCGATCTCCAAAGGGCAAATCGACGCGTTCGCGGCACTTTATAAGCTAAATGCCCGCCCGACACAGCCTCTTAACGGGCGTGCGACCCCGTTGAATTCGCAATAGCTTCGGTTTAAAATGGGTCGATTTATGAACGCGAGACTCGCGCATTTATGGTGCGTGCGCATAATTCGCTATGGCGCTCGACCCACCGCTTGATTTGCCAGCCGATGCAGTGCGCGCAGAGCTCGCGCCGCTTCGCAACAATTTTTCGGTCGCGCTTTACGCGTGCCAAAACGCGTTTGCTGTTGGCGCGATCGTGCGCGTCGCGCACAGCTTTTTGGCGCGTGAAATTATTCTGATAGGCAGCGACGCCTATTACGAAAAGGCGTCGATGGGGATGGAGAAGTACGAAACAGTTACGCGCGTCGCAGATGAAAAGGCCTTTGCGGCGTATGTATCGGGGCGGCCGATTTGGGCGTTCGAACGGGAGCCGGCGACGAAGAGCCTCTACTCGAGCGACCCATTTCCGCCCGGGGTTGTTTTTGTGTTTGGCAGCGAGCGATTTGGGTTGCCGCGTGAGCTTTTGGCGATGGCCGATCGCGTGGTCGCCATCCCAATGTACGGCGTGAACAACTCGTTTCCGGTAGCGATTGCGGCCGGCATCGCAATGAGCGAATGGGCGCGAAGGCGATATGCCGGAGCTCTGATCTAAGGCCTGTGCCCGCGCCCCCGATTAATCTCCCTGCATCAACCCGCGTATTTTTCCGTCTGGCGTCAACTTCACGGTTCTTGCGGCGGGGACGCGCGGCAAACCTGGCATCGTCATCATGTCGCCGGTAAGTGGCACGATCATCCCGGCTCCTGCGCTTAGGCGCACTTCGCGCACTTGGAGCGTAAAATGCTCCGGCCTCCCATACCGCGCCGGATCGTCGCTCAACGAGAGCTGCGTTTTTGCGATGCATATCGGAAGCTCTCCGTAACCAAGCTCTTCGATGCGCCGCAAATCACGCTCCGCGCCGACCGAGAATGATACGGCATCGGCGCCGTAAATCGCGCGCGCCACTTTTTCGATCTTCACGCGCGGGCGATCGCTCAATTCGTAAGTGAAATGCGGCGACGTCACGCTGGATCGATCGGCCACTTCGCATACGACCCGCGCAAGCTCGATTGCCCCGGCCCCGCCGCGCGAAAACCCTTCCGAACGCACCGCACGCACATCGAGCTTCGCCACCGCGCGCTCAACGAACGCCAACTCTTCGGGCGGATCTTGAGGGAAAACGTTGATTGCCACCACCGCCGAAAGGCCGAATTTTGCCGCATTTTCTAGGTGTTTTTGGAGATGAGACATGCCTCGTTCGAGCGCCGCGGCGTCGGGTTCGGACGCGCTTTTTACGGCTGCGCCGCCATGCATCTTCAGCGCCCGCAGTGTTGCGACGACGACAACCGCGCTTGGCCAAACGCCCAGTTGACGACACTTGATGTTCAAGAACTTTTCGCCGCCGAGGTCGAACCCAAAGCCGGCTTCGGTGATCGCATAATCGCCGAGTGCCATCGCAAAGCGCGTCGCTAGTAAGCTGTTGCAACCATGCGCGATGTTGGCGAACGGCCCGCAGTGCACAAATGCCGGGCCCCCTTCGGCCGTCTGAGCAAGATTCGGCTTGAGCGCATCGCGCATAAGCGCCGCCATCGCCGAAGCGGCGCCGATATCGCCAGCCGTCACTTGGCGCCCGTCGTACGTGGCGCCTACGACGATGCGCGAAAGGCGCGCTTCGAGGTCGGCCTGGTCGCTGGCGAGTGCGAGAATCGCCATCACTTCGCTCGCGGCGGTGATGTCAAAACGGCATTCGCGCGCGACACCCTGCCCTTTGCCGCCGAGGCCGATAATGCAGTGACGAAGCGAGCGATCGTTCATGTCCATCGCGCGATTCCATGTAACTTGCCGCGCGTCGAGTTCGCTCGAGCCGTGCACCGCCTCGTGAAAATGGAGTGCGTTGTCGACAAGCGCGGCGAGCAGATTGTGCGCGGCGGTGATCGCGTGGATATCGCCCGTAAAGTGCAGATTGATATCGTCGGCCGGTACAAGCGAAGCCTTCCCGCCGCCGGTACCGCCCCCTTTTACGCCAAACACCGGGCCGAGCGACGGTTCGCGCAGCGCGAGGACAGCGCTCTTTCCGAGTCGGCGCATCCCCATCGCGAGCGCGATCGACGTCGTCGTCTTCCCTTCGCCGGCCGGCGTCGGGTTGATCGCCGTCACTAGGATCAATTTGGCTTTATTTTGGCGCGTTTCGAGGGCGCTAGGCTCAACTTTCGCCTTCCACTTTCCGTACAGCTCGAACTCGTCATCATGAAGACCAAGTTCGCGCGCGACCTCTTGAATTGGACGAGTCGAATAGCGCTCACCGCTGTTCTCAGTAGTTGTCATGCTAGCCGCCATATCTCGTTTCAAACAGTGTGCGCACCGCGGGCAGCGATCGCACTAAATCGAGCGTGTGCTGCGCGTGCCCAATCGCGTAGCCGTTGCCGATCATCAAGTCGACATCCTTCCCTACCCCTTCGGCTCCGAGGGCTGCTCGCGAAAAACTTGTCGACATTGCGAAAAAATAGGCAATTCCGCGATCGCGCGTGCTCATGATTGCCGCGAGCTCGGCCCCTTCCACGTTAACACACGAAAATGTCACGTCAGCTTCGCGCCCGCCGCCCGCTTTGAGCACCGCGTTTCGCACGGCGACCGGGTCGGTTGCATCAGCGGTGATCACATCGTCGCAAAGTTGCAGCTTACGGAGCTCATCGGCCGCCGCCGGGTGATTTTCGAGCCCGATAATTCGAGCTTGAGGTCCACCCGCTCGTCGCGCTTCGGCAGCGCATAGAATCCCGCTTTTTCCGCCTGCTCCAAGCACCAACACCACATCGCCCCGCTTCACTAGACGTGCAACCTGCGACGCGGCGCCGGCGACATCGAGAAGCGCGAGCGCCAATCGCTCCGAAAAATCGCTAGGAATTTTCGCAAGTGCGCCAGTGGCGAAAAGCACCGCCTCCCCCTCAACATCGATCTGCGCGCTTGCGGGCCTCACGGCGAGCACACGGTCGATTCGAAGCGGCGTCAGCGATAACGACACCAGCGTCGCGACGCGATCGCCAACCGCCACCGGCTCGGCATCTTCACCTCGCCCGGGCGCGACTTGAAGCACGCGGCCGAGGAGCATCCCCCCAGAACCGGTCACTCGATTGTGCTGCTTCCCCCGCTCGCGAACCGTCTCTTCAACTTTGCGCGCCACCGCCAACGCTACATCGCTCTCAGCAACCCCCGCCGCGCGAGCCGCCTCTTCCATCTGCCGATAGCTAGCCGCATCGACATTGAGCGTGTCGACCGCAAGAAGCATCTCGCCTGAAAAAAGCGACGAAAAATCGTTATCAAGCCGCTCGGCAGGCTGCGGAAGCACGCCGCGCGGAAACGCCCGATGCGTCCCATACCGACAACCGTCAGTGCGCATCAAGCGCGAAGAGTGAGAAGCCATAATGCGAACCGGTGCTCCTTTTGCAGCAGCTCTATACCCTCGGATGAAAATGGTTGCCACCGTTGGTGGTTGTACGTACTATGTACTACGTACAAGTCGCGTATCCAATGGGGCCCACCGGTGATTCGCTCATTTCGTTGCAAAAAGTCCGAACGCCTTTTCGGGGGCGGCAAAGTACCGCGCGAGTTTCGCGCATTTCAGAGTCAAGCCGAGCGCAAATTAGCTATGATCGACGCAGCGGTTCAGCTTGGAGATCTAAGATGGCCGCCTGGCAATCGCCTTGAATCACTAGGTGGAGATCGTAAAGGGCAACACAGCATTCGGATTAACGACCAGTGGCGCATCTGTTTCCGATGGACGGAGCGGGGCGGTGAGGATGTCGAAATCGTCGATTATCACTGAGTTCAAGCGGAGTTAAACATGAACACAAGAAATCGCATGCGACCGATTCATCCAGGGGAGATCCTGCGGGAGGAATATCTTGCACCAACAGGCATGAGTGCCAACAGGCTCGCCCAATGTCTCCATGTTCCGGCGAACCGAATCACTGGGATTGTCCGCGGTGTCCGCGGTATTACCGCCGAAACAGCACTCCGCCTAGCTCGCTATTTCCGAACAAGCGCCGAATTTTGGATGAACCTTCAGAAAACATACGACCTGCGCATTGCCGAAGAGCGTATCGGCGCGGAGATTAACCGAGAAGTGAAGCCTGCGGCCTGAACGGCTAAGTGCGCTCTTTTGATAGGCCGAAGCCTTCGTGGAGCGCTCTGACTGCTTGCTCGGTGTACTTTGACGCTACCAGGCAGCTTAGTTTAATTTCGCTCGTTGAAATAGCCTGAATGTTAATCCCCTGGTCGGCCAAAATTCGGAACATTTTTGCGGCGACTCCGGCGTGCGATCGCATCCCCAGGCCGACGATTGACACTTTGGTGATCCCTTCGTCGACTCGCACTTCTCGCGCGCCGCTGGCTCGCGCCACTTCGTCTAGATACGGCCTGGCGCGCTCTAGATCGGTTTTTGCCATGGTGAATGTCACGTCGGCGTGCGGCTCCACGCCGGTCGTCACGTTTTGAATGATCATGTCGACCGAAATATTTTTTTCGGCAAGCATTTCAAAAATTCGCGCTGATACGCCTGGACGGTCGTCGACCGCTACAAGATGCACCCGCACTTCGCCTTTGTCGTAGGCGACTCCGGCAACGACAACTTTTTCGAGAGCGCTCTCTTCAGCCACAACCCACGTCCCTTCTGAATCGTTGAACGAGCTGCGAACGTGCAGCGGAACAGAGTATTTCATAGCGATTTCGACACTGCGAATTTGGAGCACTTTGGCGCCTAGCGACGCGAGTTCGAGCATCTCTTCGTACGAAATTCGATCAATCTTGCGCGCCGATGGGCAAATGTTCGGGTCGGTCGTGTAGACGCCGTCGACATCGGTGAAAATTTCGCATGCATCGGCGCCTATCGCTGCGGCAACCGCCACCGCGGTCGTATCCGACCCGCCTCGCCCGAGCGTCGTGATGTCACCGTGTTCGTCG
The DNA here is from genome assembly GCA_945861885.1 of Nannocystis exedens. Classification (GTDB taxonomy): domain Bacteria; phylum Myxococcota_A; class Polyangia; order Polyangiales; family Polyangiaceae; genus CAMAVR01. Next base: position 9,481 of record CAMAVR010000051.1, read on the forward strand.
ACCCCTTGAAAACCTGCGACGACGGCGATTTCTCCTGCATCGACCGTCGAAAAAATTTTCGACCCGTCGATCGCTTTGATGCGCGCTTTGGTGAACGCGCCGTCGGTCTGAATGCGCACTTGGTGGCCGAGAAGCGACCGCGCGCGCCCCCCTTCGTTTTGAATTGCCAATGCGGTAAGCGCCGCGGCAACTTGCTCACCGGTTGCCGCAATCGCGTCCATTTCGCGCGCGGCGGGGACTGGCGTGACTTCCCGCGCGAGTGAAAGCAGGCGATTTGTCTCGCCGCTCATCGCGCTCACAATCACGACAACCCTGTGCCCTTCGGCTTGAACACGCAGCACGCGTCGCGCCACATTGCGAATTCGGTCGATCGAACCGACAGATGTCCCCCCGAATTTCAAAACATAGAGCGCCACACGCTAGTGTTAAATCCACATTGCAGGGAATGCAACCGCCCGTCGTCGTGTATACGTGCGGGGCACCCAGGAGAGATAGATGAACGCATTTGACGCTGTGCCGCAATTTGCCAAGATGCTCAGCAATCTTGATGCCTGCCTTCAAAAGGCAATCGCGCACGCGAAAATTAAGTCGTACGAGCCCGATATATTGGTGCAGTCGCGCCTAGCGCCAGACCAATATTCGCTCGTTCGGCAGGTACAAGCTGCGTGTGACGGGGCAAAATTTTGCGCCGCGTACCTCTCCGAGAAAGAGGCCCCACTCCACCCCGACAACGAAAAAACGATGGCCGAGCTGCGGCAGCGCATCCAGACATGCAACGCCTACCTAGCCACGTTCAAGAGTGAAGACTTTGACGGCTGGCAAACGCGAAGAGTCGCCCCCGGTTGGCTAAAGGGGAAGTGGATGCGAGGCGACCAGTTTCTAATGCAAGCGGCGCTGCCAAACTTCTATTTTCACGTAACAACGGGGTACGCGATTCTCCGGCATAACGGCGTCGATCTTGGGAAGATGGACTTCATCGGGGCGCTTCCTGTGCACGACTAGGGCGCGGCGAACAATCGCGCTAATTTGGCTGACGATGGCGACTCGCAACCGCTGAAAAAAATATCATCGAGAACATCGACAAAAGGCGGCTGTCTGAACTGTGAGTCGCTTGAAGTCTTTTGCGCCTCTGCTGTGCACGCAGTATGCTGCACCGCCGGAAGGCTTTTGGCGCTATCGCATTAGCTTTTTGTGCCCGTAGCTCAGTTGGATAGAGCAGCGGCCTTCTAAGCCGCGGGTCGGAGGTTCAAGTCCTCCCGGGCACGCAAAACCCCGCGTCTTTCGTGCGGTATCGCGCGAAAGACGGCGGGGTTTTTCTCTGGCTCGACATTGCTTTCATCATGGATGAAAGTGAGAATCACTTAGACTGCGGCGTCTGTCTCGTCCCTCCGCGCTGGTTTCACGTTTTTGGGAGGGTGCCGAGAGCCATGCTCGCTTCCGTCTGGAGCTTTGCGTTCTTCGCTTGTTTTGCAAAGCGGAGCGCAAGTCCTAACGCTGCTCTGCGATCGGCAACTGAGCGGGTATCGTCATTTCCCTCTGCCAGCAGTTTGTGGGCGCATTTTCCCGCTGACTTCCCCGCGTGGGCGATGAATGCTTCCAAGTCTCGCTCGGTGGCGTCCGCGCCTAAAGCAATCAGTTTGGCCATCGTCATCGGTTCGGCTGCGCTACCCGCCGCCGATCCGGCAGCGGTCGTGCCGCCTTTTTCGCCTTTGCCCGTCGCGCCGCCTTTTGCGCCTTCGCCGGCCGCGCCGACTTTTTCGTCTTCGCCGGCCGCGCCGACTTTTTCGTCTTCGCCTTTTGCGCGGCCTGGTTCATCTGGATCGTCGATTGGCCTCCGCGGCCCATCGACGTCTGACTGTTGCCCCCAACCCAAAGCGCTAAACATCACGCCGTTGCTGGGGCTCATTTCTTCAGACGCACGATCGACATCATCTATCGCCACACCTGCGCCGCCGCAGCCGATCAACGCTGCACTCAATTGAATCGCGAATACGCTAACCAGAAGTCGTGTCTTCATGCAAATCACCTTATAAATGGCTGCCGTTGGAGCGGGCGAGTCTTGCATATCTCGGCGCCCTCGCAACGACAGCTTCGCCAATCGCGACGAACTTATGCCCCTTTGTGCCAGTATGCTTCTGGGTCGTCTAAGCGCATTCTTGGTGGCGTTGTCCCGGCGATGCAGGCGTACTTTTCGAACGTCTTTACGCCGATTGCTTCCAAGACTTCTTCGTCGTAAACGCACTTTCCGCTTTCGATTTTCGCCGCTCCGGAGAGAAGCGCGACCGTGCTGTCGACGATGATGTCGGCCTTTCGCCACATCGATGGTTCGCCTAGGTGATTGCCGATCACCGCTTGGCTTTCGACCATTGTTACGGGCCATAGGCTGTGTACTTTGATGTTGTCGCCTTTTACTTCGTCGGCGAGCCCTTCGGTGAGCATGCTCATCCCGAACTTTGAAATCATGTAGGCGACTTTGCCGCTGGTGCAGTGGGCCGTGAATGGCGGCGACATATTGATGATGTGCCCACCGCCCCGCTTTTTCATGAAAGGGAGCACCGCCGCGGCGCACAAAAATGATGCGCGCGCGTTCACGCCCATCACCAAGTCAAAACGCTTTGCCGGCGTCATGTCGACCGGCGACCAAAAGAGCGCGCCGGCGTTGTTGATGAGAAAATCAACGCCACCCAGCTCTGACACCGTTCGACCGACGAGCTCTTCGATTTGCGACTCTTCTCGAACATCGGTCGGGCGCACTGTTGCTTTGCCGCCGAACGACTCGATCTCTTGGCGAACGTCGTCCAGCGTTCCGGGCAACTTTGGATTGGGGGCCACCGTCTTTGATGCGAGCACAACGTGCGCTCCTTGCTTCGCAAGAGCTATCGAAATCGCTTTGCCGATGCCGCGCGACGCCCCAGTAACAATTGCTACTTTCCCTGAAAATTCAGCCACTTCACGCCTCCTCGATGGCCGCGAAACCACGGCGGCGCGCAGTCTGACACACTTGCCAAGAAGAACCCACCCCAGTGCTAGCGCCAGCGGCAAGAGACTATTGAGCGGGGGCGCACAATTCGGCCAAAATCTGCTTCAGATGGTTGACGTGCTCGGCCTGGGGCTTCCGAATCGCTGACGGATCGGAAAGGATAACCTGCCCGGAGCGGCTTAAAAATCCCTGATCATCAGAGGGTGACCAATTGTGATCGATGGCGAGCGTAAGAAGGTTTCGGACGTCTCCGCATGCTTTGGCCAGTGCTGGCGGCGAATGCAACCTACGCATCTGCTCTTTCAGCGACGAGCCGCCATAACTGACATAACGGAACCAAAACGGATACTCAGATGGGTCAAACCACGGCTCGAGAAACGCCGCGCACATGCCGGTTGACACCCGGCCCCCGTCGTAGCATGGGACGCTAAAATCCGGGCGATCAAACGGAACAGACGCGATATCGATCCCCCAGCGTTTCGCGTCGTTTTCAATTTGCTCCAGAGCCTCCTTTTCGGCGGCTATGGACTTACGACCTGAATCCCCTTCGAGTCGGGAGAAAAGAAGGGCAAACGCAGGGTAGTCGCGCAAGTGACACACGTACTTTGCAGAGCCGCTCAGAAAGATGTCGTGCTCGTGGTGGCGAATGCACAATTTTTCATAGTCGAATGTGTGCGGCGGGATCGCGAGAATCGCTTCACGCACCGGCTTGAAGTCGGCAGCCCCAAACGCGAGCGGCGATTTCGACGCCCGTGGCGGCGACAGAGGTGAACGCGGGGTTGGTGACTCGGATAGGCGTGGCGACATCGACCGGACTAGCGGCGAGGGCGGTGATGAGGGCGGCGATGAGGGCGGTGATGAGGGCGGCGATGAGGGCGGCGACACGCGAGAAACGACTGGCGACGGCGACCCGGACCGCGGCGATGAGGGCGGCGGCGAGGGCGGCGACACGCGAGGAAGTGGAGACTCGATGTGTTTGCCGGGCAACGGAGTCCTCTTCGGCCCCCCCACGTCGGGCAAAGCGCCCTCAGGCGTTGAGCCAGAAGCATCAACGTCAACACCGGTGGACGCCGAATCGCACGACACAACAATCGAGCCGATCAAAATCGTTCGAATCGCCGCTTTCCACCCAGACACGAGGGCTCTTTGCATTCGGTACCTGCCTGAAGTGGGCGGGCGAAAGTGCCCATCGGTGCGCCTCTATCAAGTGTGGCGGCCTCGGGCGGCAGCGCAACGTTTCAGCCAGTCTTGGCTGAAAAACTGCGCCGAAAACTGCGCAAACGCCTACATTTCGCGCATCTCGAGCGACGCTGCAGCGGTTCCATGCTTCACTAGTGGCAGTGAAGCACGAAACCAACCTCGGCGACGACCGGCGCGTCACCCTTTCAAAACTGATCGACGCCGCAATCGTGAGCGAGCCGCGCCCGCTCTACAATTTTCTCGCGCGCCAATCGAACCTCCCCGGAGCGCGCCCAAACGTCATCGTTCAAGAAGGCTTTGCGCAGATGTGCGCATCGCTCGGCGCCCGCGTCGACCCGCTCTTGCGGAAGATGGCAACAATCGACGCCGATTTCGCGCCGGGCGGGAGCGAGTTTGAATTTGTCCCGATGTGCGCGGTAACCGCAATCGGAATGCGCGGCACGGGGGGCGACGCGAAAGAGCGCGCCGCCGCGATCGACCTGCTTCATCAATGCGCGGACGATTTGCGATGGCGAGTGCGCGCCGATGTTGCATCGGCCTTGATGCGCGTCGGCGCGGTGCATGGCGAAGAGCTCGTTCGCGAATTTGAAAAGTGGACCGACGGCTATTTTCATGCGAGCGCCGTTCTGAAATCGCTGACGAACAAGCAATTTTTGTCGCGATGCACAAGCGTCGCCGAAGTTTGCAGGCGCCTGGACGAATCGTTCAAACTCGCCGAAAATGCGCCGCGCGCCGCCGCACGCTACCCCGGTTACAAAGCGCTTCTCGAAGATCTCGCCTCGGCTCCAGCGATCGTCGCGCAGCATTTTGGAGTGCCAGTATTCGACGAAATAGAACGCTGGGCGGCAACAAAGCACCCGGTGCTACGCGAAGTGGTCGAGAAAAATGTCGCCAGCAAGCAGCTGCAAGGTCGATATTCCGAGGAGCTCGATCGCGTACAACGCGCGCTCAATGCGAGCAAACCTGCAAGACGCGACCCCACAACCTACGTAGGCCCGACGCGCGGACGCGGTCGCGCAAAACGCGGCGAATAAACTATCCCGACGTCGCCTCTCGCCGCCACCGAAGGACTGGTTTTCGTGCTGCTCGCGCTTCGTCGAGACGCCTCAGCCGCGTTGAGTGCGGCGCCGATTTTACTAGCTCTGGCTGTTCGCGCGCTTCGCGTGCGATTGACCGCATCGCCGAAACAAATTCGTCGAGTGTCGTCTTCGTTTCAGTCTCGGTCGGCTCGATCATCATTGCGCCTGGGACGATCAGCGGAAAATAGACGGTCGGGGGGTGCATCCCGAAATCGATCAGACGCTTCGCGATATCGAGCGTTTTGATCCCCGTCTCTTTTTGAATTTTCTGATCGGACACGACTACTTCGTGCATGCAAATCCCATCGAACGCCGGCTTGTAATCTTCACCCAGCTGCGCGCGAATGTAGTTCGCGTTGAGCACCGCGCGATCGGTTGCGGCGAGCAGGTGGTCGCCCCCCATCTCGCGGATGTACGCGTATGCGCGAACCATCATCGCGAAGTTCCCCACGAAACTGCGCATGCGGCCGACGCTCTCCGGTCGGTCGTCGTTCCACACAAAACCGCTGTCGCGGCGCTCAAGCACCGGCGTCGGTTGATAAGGAGCGAGCGCGTCTGTAAACGCGATTGGCCCACAGCCGGGGCCGCCACCGCCGTGAGGCGTGGTGAATGTTTTATGCAAATTGAACTGCATGACGTCGATGCCAATATCGCCCGGACGCGTGCGCCCCATGATCGCGTTCAAGTTCGCGCCGTCGCCGTAAACGAGCGCCCCTTTTGAGTGCACAAAACGCGCGATTTCAGGCAAATTTCGCTCAAAAAGGCCTAGCGTGTTTGGGTTCGTCACCATTAACGCGGCGACGCTGTCGTCGATGAGATGCGAAATCATCTCGAGATTTAGAATGCCATCTGGACCGCTTGGAATCGGCACCGCGGTAAACCCATTGAGTGCACACGACGCCGGATTGGTGCCGTGCGCCGTGTCGGGGACGAGCACCCGCTTAGGCGAACGCCCTTTGTGCTCATGGTAGGCCCGAATCATCATCAGACCGGAGAGCTCACCGTGCGCCCCGGCCGCCGGTTGAAGGCATACGTTCGGCAGGCCGACGATCTCCGCCAGCGCGCGCTGAAGGCGATACATCAGCTCGAGCGCGCCCGGCACTGTATCGAGCGGCGCGTACGGATGAATGCGCGCGAAGCCTGGCAGGCGCGCCGCCCATTCGTTCACTTTGGGGTTGAACTTCATGGTGCACGAACCGAGCGGATAAAAGTGCGAATCGATCGAGAAGTTCATCTGCGAAAGCCGCACGAAATGCCGAACCGCTTCAGGTTCGCTCACTTCGGGCAAATCGGCTTCGACGTCTCGCGCGAACCGCCCGAGCGCCTTGGCGACATCGACCGCCGGCACATCGAGCGGCGCAAGCGACACCCCGGAACGCCCCGATGCGCCGCGTTCAAAAATAGATAGCTCTGCAGCGACGCCGCCAATCACGCCCGAATCCACGCTCATTCCCATCTCCCGGCCAAGCCGCCTTCACCCTTGATCGATTTTACGTCCGGGTTCATTCGCTGCTGCTTCACGCAATTCCAATCGCCGCCGACTACGTCATCGTTGAGGCCGTACACGCCGTTTAGCTCGACGACCCCGCTACCCCCGATGGCATACTGAAACTCGCCTTGACCGCGCGCTTCTGCGCTTGGCCCCACAAGCCCAACTTTGTGTTCGTGCCACTGAAAGCGAAGCGTGTTGCCGTCGACTCGGCCGCGAAGTTGACCCCACGCACTCTGATCGGCGCGCTGCCACCGCCCCTCGACCATGCCATTTTGTTCGACAAGGTGAAGATAGCCGAAGACCGGGTGAAAATAGACGCCGCGCCAGCTCTCTCCAGCGCTCATCACAGATGACTGAAAATGAGCCGGTTTCGATGATGTGGTTGCGCACGCGGCGAGCGCCACGAGAACCAAGGAGCTGCAGATAGATCGTCGCATGCGCCGAGTGTAACTCCGTTGGGTACCCGTTGATAGGGCGCGTGGTCGCCGCCTTGGCCACGACGCGCGGCGGGGGACAAGCCCCCGCCCTACGGATTTGATCGCCTTGGTAGGGCGGGGGATCGTCCCCCGCCGCTGTGCAACGACGATCCTATTCGCCTAGAGCTGCGCCGTGGCACTTTCGGAACGGGTTACCGCTACCGCATGGGCAGGGGTCGTTTCGCCCGATTCGCGGCGCTGAACGCGCTGCTGACGGCGGCATTTGCGCGCTTCGGGGCGGAGCGGCGCTGCGACGTGGGACTGGGACCAACTCGTCCTCCTCCCCTTCACCCGAGCTAGCTCCGTGCCATGTTTTAAGCGATCGCTGCTCAGCCTGGTGCCGCGCGGCATCTTCGCGCTCGATCCGCTCGATGTCGGTCTCGCGCTGCATTTTCACGCGGAACAGCTTCTGGCAAACGTTGCTGCTCACGCCGGCCATCATCGTCACGAAAATATCGTAGCCCTCTTTCTTGTACTCCTGCTTCGGGTCGCGCTGCCCGTAGCCGCGAAGGCCGATCCCGTCACGCAGATGCTCCATGTTCGTCAAATGATCGACCCACGCGCGGTCGATATCTTCAAGGTAGTAGTGCCTGAACACGCGGAGAAGCAGCTCCGTCCCCATCTCTTGCTCTTTTGCTTCGAACACCACTTCGGCTTGCTTGAAAAGCACGTGCGCCAAATCGCCGCGATCGTGAATCCCCTCAAAATCGTGCGCTTTCGTGCCACCGAAGTGCTCTACGAACCCGGCGTCAATCGCTGCCCAGTCCCAATCCTCCGGCGGCTTGGCCTGCGGACAGCACTCTTCGACAATCGCGCCGACCATCGCATCGATCAGGTCGAGCAGGCGCTCGCGCTGTTCGGTGAGACTCTGCGGAATCTCTGTCATGAGCGTCGCGAACGCTTTTTTCGCGGCGGCCGCATCCGACGGCTTGCACTCGAACAGATAGCCCCACTGCTGGTAAATATCAGCCTGCAGCGCCGCAACATCGCGAATACCGGCAAGCTCGTCGACGCTCGTTGGGGTGCTCCCTGCGACCGACGGCACGCTGTGGCGAATCACCATCTGAAGGACTTCACTCTTCACTTCGTCGGCGATGCGCGGCAGTAGCTCGATGACGCGCAAATTGCCGGTCGGCTTCCCGTCGTCGTCGAGCGACTCCGGCATGTAACGACCGATCAAAAGCTGCTGACGGATCGTGTAGACCGTTTTCCGCTGCTCGCTCATGACGTCGTCGTATTCGAGCAGGTTCTTTCGCATGTCGAAGTTGCGCGCTTCGACTTTCCCCTGCGCGTCGCCAATCGATTTTGTGACCCACGGATGTTCGATCGGCTCGTCGTCCGGCATCCCCATCCGGTCCATGAGCGATTTGACGCGATCGCCCGCAAAAATGCGCATCAAGTCGTCTTCGAGCGACAGATAAAATCGGCTCGAGCCTGGGTCACCCTGACGCCCCGAACGGCCACGCAGCTGGTTGTCGATACGCCGCGACTCGTGACGCTCCGTCCCGAGAATGTGAAGGCCGCCGAGCGCGCGAACTTCTTCGCCCTCTTTTTTGCAAGCAACTTCAACCTCGGCGACCGCCTTCGCAAACGCTTCTGGCTCGGCATGAAAGTCACGCCCCTGCTCTTTAAACGCTAGCTTCGCGAGCATCTCGGGGCTGCCGCCGAGAACGATGTCTGTCCCTCGACCTGCCATGTTTGTCGACACGGTGATCGCCCCTTTGCGACCGGCCTGAGCGATTACATACGCCTCTTTTTCGTGCTGCTTTGCATTGAGCACGGCGTGATCGATGCCGCGCTTTTGCAAAATCCGCGCGATGGCGGCGCTCTTATCGACGCTCGTCGTGCCGACCAAAACCGGCTGCCCACGCTCGTGAAATTCGAGCAGCTCTTTCACTACGGCGGTGAACTTTTCGCGCTCGGTTTTGTAAATCAAATCTTCGTGATCGGCGCGCCGAATTGGCCGATTCGTTGGAATTGTGACGACATTCAATTTGTATGTTGAATGAAACTCGGCCGCTTCGGTCTCGGCCGTCCCCGTCATCCCCGCGAGCTTTTTGTAGAGCCGGAATAGATTCTGGAATGTGACGGTCGCCATCGTGCGCGTCTCTTCCTGAATCGGAACATGCTCTTTCGCTTCGATCGCCTGATGAAGCCCGTCGGACCAGCGACGCCCGGCGAGTACGCGACCGGTAAACTCGTCGATGATGAGTATCTTCCCGTCTTCTGAAACGAGATAATTCACGTCGCGGCGATAGAGCGAATGCGCGCGCAGACACTGATTCAAAATGTGGAGCGACTCGAGATTAACTGGGTCGTAAAGGTTGCTGATGCCGAGCAGCTTCTGCGCAAACTCGACCCCTTCGTCGGTCAGCGTGACCGAGTGGCCCTTTTCGTCGATGACGTAGTGCTCGTCCTTCCTGAATCGCGGAATGAGCTCGTTGATCGTCTTGTATTTGTGGCTCGATACTTCGCCTTGACCGCTGATGATGAGCGGCGTTCGCGCCTCATCGATCAAGATTGAGTCGACTTCGTCGACGATCGCGAAATTGAGTTCGCGCTGCACGTACTCGAGCGCGCTAAACTTCATGTTGTCACGCAAGTAGTCGAACCCGAATTCGTTGTTCTGCCCGTGCGTGATGTCGCACCGGTATGCGTGGTGCTTTTCGGCTTCGGATTGGCCGTTCACGACGACGCCGGTTGTTAGCCCCAAAAAGCCGTAAAGCTGCCCCATCTGCTCGGCGTCGCGGCGTGCGAGGTAGTCGTTGACCGTAACGATGTGCACACCTTTGCCGGTCAGCGCATTGAGGTACGACGGCAGCGTCGCGACGAGCGTCTTCCCTTCACCGGTGCGCATCTCGGCGATCATCCCTTTGTGAAGCACCATGCCGCCGATGAGCTGCACGTCGAAGTGGCGCATTTTGAGTACGCGCTTCCCCCCTTCGCGGCAGACGGCGAACGCTTCTACGAGCAGGCTGTCGAGCGACGCGCCATTTTCGAGTCGCTGCTTAAAGTCGGCTGTTTTTGCTCGAAGTTCGGCATCGGTCAGCTTGACCATTTGCGGTTCGAGGTCGTTGATAGCCTGCACGTTGGGCTGCAAACGCTTAATCTCGCGCTCGTGAGATGTTCCAAGGAGCCTCTTAAGAGCCCAAGTCAGCATATCGATTCGCTACCTTCCTAAAATGACGCCGCAGACGGAGTGGCCGCCGCAGTCTACGATACAAACGTGCTAAATCCACCCGTTGTCGCGATACCACTTGGCGGCCATGACGGTCCCCTCGCGCCATCGTACTTTTGGCTCCCAGCCGAGGTCTTTACGCGTGTCGTCTGAGCTGCATACCCAGTGACGCTGCGTGAGCTCGTTCAGCTTGTCGCGGGTGAGCATGACCGCTTTGTTCGTAAATCTCCCGTAAATCTCCGACGCAAGCGCCGCCAATGTGATGACCGGAAACGGAAGCCCGACGCGCAAAAACGCTCGCTTGCCGAGCGCACTCTCGACATCTTCAAGGGCTCGCCGCCATTCGTACACGAAGCCATCGTCAACGAAATAGGCTTTGCCACTGGGCGAATTCGCATCGATCGCCCGAATGCACGCATCGGCGACATCGGCAACGTAAGCGACGCTAAGCGTGTTTCGCCCATCACCGAGCATCGGCAAAACGCCTCGCGACACCGACTGAAAAAACGCAAACGTTTCCGCGTCGCGCGGGCCGTAAATCGCCGGTGGCCGAAGAATCGTCACCGGGAGCGATTCGCGGGCGGCGTAGACGAGCTTTTCAGCCTCCAACTTCGAGCGGCCATAACGTGTCACAGGGCGCGGCGTTTGACTCGACAGCACCGGCTTTCCGTCGCTCGACGGCCCTACGACTGCCAAGCTCGAAACAAATACGAAGCGTTTCAAACTCGGAGTGTGCGCGATCGCTGCGTCGAGCAAATTTTTCGTGCCAGTGACGTTTGTGTCGAAAAACTCTCTCTCGTTTCGCGCTTTCACAAGCCCGGCCGAATGAATGATCGCATCGACCCCTTTGACCGCTTCGGTCACTGGACCTCGATCTTCGACCGATCCTTCGGCAAACTCGATGTTCGGCAGCGATTTCAGAAATTTCAAATTCGACGTTCTGCGAACGAGCGCGCGAACGGTTATGCCCTGCATTGAAAGCTGCTCGGCAATGTGGCTCCCTAAAAAGCCGCTGCCGCCTGTAACCAACACTCTCATTCTCTTGCCATCACTTTCAAACGCCCCTTCGACCGAGGGCGGGCTATATCGATTTCGAATAAACTCGGTATTTTTTATAGAGTTGCGCGCCCATCAACCGGATGCCAGCGTTCACCGCCGAATTGTCTTCGAGCGTCCAACTGAGTTCACCGAGCGTAATCCCACGCTTTTTTGTCGCGTCGTTCATCTCGGCATAGAGGTATGACGCAAGTGGGGCGTACTTTCGAATCGCGCGATATTTTTTCCGGATCCCCAGCAAAATCAGCCGCGCCGACTTGGGGCCTACCACTTTGAGACGATACAGGAGCTTCGGCAGCCCTAGCGGGAACAGCTTGCCGTTGAGGTCGTAAATCATCTCATTCAAGTTCGGAATCGCGATCGCGACCGCCGCCGGCTCGCCGTCAATAGAAACGAGGCGTGTCAACTCGGGGATGAGAATCAGCTTAAACTCGTAGGCCAGCTTGTGCACTTCGGGCTGCGTCATCGGGACAAAGCCCCAATTTTCATTCCACGCGTCGTTAAAAATATCGACCATCGTCTCGACGTCACGCGTGATATGCGCCATCGCCAGCGGGCGCGACGTGACGTTCGGCAGCGATCGAATGTCTTCACGCGCGCGCTTTGTGCGGCTGTTCAATTCGCCGACGTCATACCGCCATGCAAAGAGATCTTTTGCTTTCGCGTAGCCCGATGCCTCAATGAGCTCGCCCTGATACGGATGATGGTGCGGCATCATCACGAACGGCCTCGTATTAAATCCTTCAATCAGACAGCCTGTCTCTTCGTTGATGCAAAGCGACATCGGCCCTTGCGACACGCGCATCCCCCGATCGCGCAGCCACGATTCGGCGCGGCCAAGAAGCGCGCTCGACACCACGGGATCGTTCATCGTGTCAAAAAACCCGAAAAAACCGGTGGCGTCTTTGTAGCGATCGAGATGCTCGCGATCGATCTGCGCGGTAATCCTTCCGACACATCTCCCCTGCTTGTGGGCAGTAAAAATTGTCCCTTCACCGTGCTGGAAAAACGGATTCTTTTTTGGATTGAGGCGGTCGCCCAAATCCATATCAAGTGGGCGGACGTAGTACGGGTCACCTTTGTAAATAGCTGAAACAACATCTAAAAACGCGGTGATATTACCCCCCATCGGGGTTTGCTTTATTTCGAGCATTTGGCGGGAATGCGCTAGCGCTGTCGGAGCGTGTCGTCAATGCCGGCAAACGGGTGTCGGAGTTCACTCTAGATTGCTGGCGGCAGTCGTTCTAATGATCGACTTATGGGAAAATTTACCCTTCTTAAGATATCTCTTCCGCTGCTGTTCATTTCGCTCGTTGGCTGCGGCGCAAGCCCGGTCGAGCCAGAAGCAGAGTCCCAGAGCGAATCGGCCACTCTGGTGTCAGCAGCCCATCTGTGGACATGCACATCGCGAGGCCGAACAGAAACCTCGGCGTGGGTGCTCGCAGACGGCGTAGGAGCGACGGAGGCCGCAGCAAAACAGGCCTCGCTAGCCGCGTGCGGCGCGCAAGCGACCGCCTGCTATCTCGTAGCCTGCCACCCCGGCGCGTAGGAGCGACCGGGACGCCCAGTCCTTCGCCACAGGCGTAACCGCCTTTCGAAACCGTTTCATGCGGAGATGAAAACGGTTTCGAAAGGCGGTTACCTCCCATGTTTTTTGCTCAGGTCTTTGACGTTAATAAAAAGTACTTCGCCTGGGGCGAAGTACTAGTTACCAGCCCCAGGTGTATTCACCGACGGCGTTGACGGTTGTGTACGACGGGTAGTCGCCGAGGTTGAGCAACAGAAAGTGCTGCCTTACACCGACTCCGACGGCCCAATTTCTCGTCACTTGGTAGTTCATCCCCGCAGCGATTTGGGCGTCGGGTGCGATCAGCGGCCCGAGCATTCCGCCGCCGTTGAGGTAAGAAGCGCCCAGCAGCACGCCCGCGTAAGGCACCCAGCGTAGGATATCGAAAATGTAAATGGCGCCTAGGCCTGCAGAACCGATCGCCGTCGGCCGTACGGGCGGCGCCGTGCCATCCTCCGGCACAGCTGGCGAAAAGCGCAGCGAAAAGCTCCCTTCTGCCATGAAATCGAATTCGTCGTTGAGCCCATAACGATAGCCGAGGCTGCCGGAGAGCCCAAGCGACGTCGCGTCATTGCTCACAGCTAGCGGCGAAATCCCGGCACCCAACCCGACATGATGCTGCCGTTCGTACGCGCCAGCGCTCGCCGACACGGCCATAACCATGAGACCGACGGCAACATAGACATACGCGCGAAAGGATCGAGCAATCATCGGACTCGGTGGTGTAGCGCATTCAGACGATCGATGGCGAGCACGAACTCACCGGGATAGCGACCCGCCCTTCGACTCGATCGCCATTTCCGAAATCTCACGAACAAAAAGCAAAAACCCCCGCGTCGTGAGACGCGAGGGTTTCTGGTGTGGTGTAAAAAAATCCGGCGGTGTCCTACTCTCCCACACGGCTTCCCGTGCAGTACCATCGGCTCCGAAGAGCTTAACTTCCGAGTTCGGGATGGG
>CAMAVR010000052.1 GCA_945861885.1 Nannocystis exedens
CGCCCCCCTTTTCCGCCCGCAGCGTGTTGGTGAGCGCGATTGATTGTACTGTCGATGCTGTGCCATTCGTTGTCGCGGTCGGCGGATAGCGCTTGAAAAAGCCGAGTCCACTTTCCTGATTTCGCCCAGCGATCGAAGCGATTGAGGACCGTTTGCCATGGACCGAAGTCGTCGGGCAAATCACGCCACGGAACACCGGTTCGACGCCACCACAGCACGGCTTCGATGAAGTTGCGGTCGTCCTTCGGCGGCCGACCTCGTCCTCGCTTGGAGGTGAGTGCTGCCTCTACTTTTGCCCACTGCGCATCGCTTGACTGTTTTCGCACCATTGCGATTTGCCGATTAAGCACACAATGAATGCGATTAAGGTAGGTGAATTGTATTGTCTCAGGTTGGCAACTTTGGTCTCAAAAAACCGGGCACGTTTACGGGCACGGGCACGTTTACGTGGGCAGATCAGATTTTGAGATCACGCGCTAGTGCTCCGTCACACGACCGACACACAATTGTTCGGCGGATGTCAAATAATCGACGATTTTTTGCTAGCCAGCGGTAGCGCGAACCGATAGGTGGTTGGCCGTGACGAAGTGCATTGCAGACCGGGTTGAGGCGTTATTGCCCAAACCGATCATGCGGTGTGGCGTAGTCCGGTGACTACGTCGCAGGCGCGTGAGGTCCTACGGAAAGGGTTCTGTCGATGAATCGTGGATCCATGTTTGCGGTAGGGGGGGCCTTGGGTGTGTTGGTTGCCGTGATGGCGACCGGTTGCGCCGGTGAGTCTGGTGAGGAGATGAAGCTCCCTGAGCGTCATCAGCCAGCGATCCCGGTGCCAGGCGCTGCCATACCGGGGACAAACGCTCCCGGGGCCTCGGCAACGCAGCCACAGCGCGAAAATCCCGGCGGGAACGTATCTGTCGCCAATCCAGGTGGGAGTGGCCCCACCGCGTCCGGGACGACACCACCAAACGTCGCGTCGCCAAATAATGCGGCATCGCATTGCAAAACCGAGCCGATGCTGCATGTCACCGGAACGCGCGGGCTTTTCTGTCCGTTCAGCAAAGGTGCGGACGGGAAGTTCGAAAGCTGCGCAGTCGGTAAGCAGGCCTGTTGCGTAAGCGCTCGGCGTGGCGGCACGCCGTCGAAGTGTGCTGAACTCGGCGCAACTTGCGAAACGACTCACTTTGCGCTGGGGTGCGCCGACAGCCCATCGTGCGGCGCAAGCGAAGTTTGTTGTGCGACCGGCCCGACGCCGGCCGTGGCCGCGTGCACCTACCCCGAATCGCGCCATTTGGCAGGGTCGAGTTGCATGAAAACGTGCGCCGCCGGCCAATATCAGCTCTGTTCAAGCGATGCTGATTGCGGTTCTACCGGAAAATGCAGCGCGTATCGGGTCAGTGGCATGCAGTTCGGCTATTGTCACCCGTAACTCCCGTTCATTAAAGAAGTGACGGGGGGTCGCTTTTTTGATTGCCCCCGTGCTCCAAATAGTTTTCATAGCGACCCGATAGGATTTTGGTCGCCGATGAGTCTTCAAGCACCCCTCACGTCATTATACGAAACTGCTACCGAAAACCGCGTGGGGGGGCACGCGGTAAATCGGCTCGCGGCGGCGCAATCGCTCCTCGCGGACGACTTGCGCGCGATTGATGAAGCGATTCGCTGTCTGGCAGGGAGCGGTCCGCGCCCAGCAACCGACGCAGCGCTGCATTTGAACGGCGGAGGGGGGAAGCGGGTTCGCCCGATCGCCGTTCTGCTTTCTGCGGCCTGTTTCGGCCCGATTTCGCAAGTTGCACGCGATCTTGCTGCAGTCGCCGAGTTAATTCATCTAGCAACCTTGCTCCACGATGACGTCCTCGACGACGCCGACGAAAGGCGCGGTCGAGAGACATCGCGCCGCGTCTGGGGGAACGCGGTGAGTGTTTTAAGCGGCGATTTGCTGCTAACGCACGCGCTAGGCGAAACGCAGCGGGTTGCCCCCGGGGAGACGCTAAGCGATCTCATCGCAACGCTGCAGCAGCTCGTCAGTGGCGAGGTGGTTCAGCTGCGTGGGAGGCGGTCGCTCGATGTGACCGAGGCGATCTATTTTCAGATTGTGGAAGATAAGACGGCATCGCTCTTCTCCTGGGCGACGCGGGCAGGGGCGAGGGTCGGCGGCGGTGATAGCGAACAGATTGCAGCGCTGGGGCGCTATGGCAAGCATCTAGGCGTCGCATTCCAGCTTGTCGACGACGCGCTCGACTACGTGGGCGAGGCCGCGGCGATCGGCAAAGGGCTGCACGCCGATCTGATGCAGGGGAAGCTGACGTTGCCGCTAACAATCGCCGTGAGAAAGCGCCCCAAAGCGATGGGCGATGTTCTTCTTGCGCGCAATGGCGATGAAGCGGCGGCGCTGCGCGTCGTTGGGGCAGTCGCCGAGACGGGGGCATGCGACGAGGTGCGCAAACGTGCGCAGCATGAGACGGGTGAGGCGATGGCCGCACTCGATACGATTCCGGCAGGCGTCGCGCGCGATTTGCTTGCAGCGGTAGCGGCAGATCTGGTGAAACGTCTAATGTGAATTGGCGCTGGGGGGCGGGATCGGCAATTTTGGTTGAACTTGCGTCGAGTGCATCGGCGTCGGCCCAGGCTGCGACCCCGATCAAGTCGAACGACTACACCGTCGAATATTTTCAAGGGCCGCTGACGGCGCCGGTTCGTGTGACGTCGCTCGGAGGCGCGTATACCGCTCTTGCCGAAGGGATTGAAGGGGCCGCGGTTAACGCGGCGTCGCCGGCGGTGCGCGAACCGTTCAGCACGCGATGGTTCGACTACGACGTGGGCGCGGCGCTCGAATTCCCCGGCGCGTACAAGCATACCGATTTTGAAAATCGCGGCGAACGAAGGTCGGGCGGATCGGGGAGTTTTAATAACTTTTTGTACCTAAATTTGGGCGCTCAGGCGCAGCTCGGCGCGTTTGGAATGGCGGCGACGGTCGACGCGCAGAGTATTCACGTTGAGTCGTCGCGTCGGCTTGAGCTGCAAATTTACCGGTTTCAGGGGCTGCTCGCGTATGCCTTTGAAGACAACCAATTTATTTTTGGTGTCGGTGTGCGTGCGATGTCGATGCAGTTTACAACGCGCATTCTGCCGGTCACCGAGTCATCGATTTTTCATGTTCAAGGGATAGCGCCGCAGATCGGCGTGCTAGTGAAGCCGAACAACGCCGTATGGCGCTTTGGCGCTACGTTTCGCGCACCGGTGTCGGCGAGGCCGCTCGGCGATGACATTGTGCAATCAGGACGCGACGGTCTTCGGCGCGTTGATAACTTTATCATTCCTAATCGCGTCCAAATGCCGTGGGAGTTTGAGTTTGGGTTGGCCGTCCAAATTGGCGCGCGAACGCTCAATCCGCCGTGGATCGATCCGCGCGCCCGGGAGCAGGCGCTGCGCGCCGAAATTTTGCGGGAAGGGCTACTCCCCGAAATCCAAGCGGCGCGAATCGCGCAAGTGTCGCGCATTGTGCGTGACGAGCTGAACAATCGGTACGACAGCATGCCGCGCCAAAAAATACTGCTGCTAGCGAGCCTTCTTGTCGCCGGTCCGACGAACAATGCCGTCGGCATTCAGAGCTTTCTTGATCAGCGGCGCGAAGGGTTCGGTCAAAGTATGACATTTTCGCCGCGCGTCGGTTTAGAAGGGGAGCCGATTGTTGCCCGGATGAAACTGCGTGTCGGAGGCTATATTGAGCCATCGCGCTTCGATCGAGGGACGTTTCGGCAGCACTTCACATTCGGCAGCGAAGTAAAGCTCATTCGATTCAACCCATGGGGCCTACTAGGCGACTCCCCATGGCGAATCAGCGCAATGGTCGACCTAGCCCCACGCTTCATCAATTGGGGTCTATCAATTGGCCATTGGCACTGAACTCCGTCCAGCTTTCGTTGCTGCTTTCTGCTTCTTTATCCGTTACTGTCGTTCGACTATGAAAATTGCCTTGTTTTGCCTGCTTTTGGTTGGATGTGCGGCTCCCGCTGCTCCTGCGCGATCGCCGGGCGGCACGCAGGGTGCCGCTGGTCATCCTCTTTCTAATGCCGAAGGTATCGGCCTTGGGGAGGCGAAGGCGAAATCTGCTCTTTGGCACGCCAGTCTCAGAGCGGCTGATTTGGAGCTGAATGCTGTTCGCGATGCGATGAGGGGAGTCCACTCGGAAGAGCTGAAAACGCGCTATACCTATTGCAATCACGCGATACGCACGGCGATCATGACGCTCAGATCCGCGCTTATTAGGCTGGATGATGCGGTAGCGGAACAAGACGCGGAGGAGACGAACGGGGCGTACCCAGTGGCCAAGCTCGCCGACGAAAAGCTACAGGATCTTCGCGTGCAGTGGGCGCCGTTTATCAACGCGGTTCTTCACCCATAATAGGGCGTGTCCATCTGATCTGCCCCGTAAACGTGCCCGTGCCCGTAAACGTGCCCGGCTTTTTAGGTTCAAGTTCGCCAAAGGAAAAAACGATAATCGAGCTAAGGACTGTTTTGTAATTCAAGAAATGCCGGAAATTCTGTAGGGCGACGGGCTTGTCCCTCGCCCCCCACCCCGTTGCAGTTCGACATTGATGCGGTGCGTTTGTCGGTTCGGTATTGATTGGATGTCGACGCCTGAAAGCGCGTAATCGAGCGGCTGAGAAACCAAACCTGCGCGCACCGGGGTTTGAAGGATGTAATCGATCACGTGCTCGAGCATTTCGCCGTGTCGCACAAAGTGATCGTAAAAGCCTTGCTGCCAGAAACTGCCAGATGACGCTCCCGGTAGATGTCTCGATCGAGTGCCCGAGGCGCGATTCGGTTGCGCTTCGATGGGATCACTGGAACGCATTTCTGTGCGAGAATTTGAGCGATCACGGCATCGGAGTCGTATCCCTTGTCGGCGATGATGTTCGCCGTTGCGAGCCCCTCAAGCAATAGTGCTGCGCACCTGACATCATGGGTCTGACCATCGGTCAGATGAATTGCTCGTCGCGCAACGCATGTCTATCGCCCATCCGGCGGCTTCAAATCCATCTAGCTGCGAATGGAAAGTAACCGACCGAGATTCATCACGACAAACGCACCGCATCAATGTCGAACTGCAACGGGGTGGGGGGCGAGGGACAAGCCCGTCGCCCTACAGAATTTCCGGCATTTCGTGAATTACAAAACAGTCCTTAGCTCGATTATCGTTTTTTCCTTTGGCGAACTTGAACGTAAAAAACCGGGCACGTTTACGGGCACGGGCACGTTTACGGGGCAGATCAGATTTCGAGACCCTAGCCCTATTTTCGGACGAGGCGAACACCGACCATGTGCACCCGGTTTTCGGAGGCAGCGGCAAGCCAGTTGTCTGATGGCTTCTCGATCTTGAACCATTGGACGACGTCAGAAATTTTAAGCGCACGTTGAAATTGCGATGCGTCGAAAGCGTACGCGCCGGAACTTATCGCCAACTGACCGCCGCGGACCGCACGCTCGAACTCTTCAAACTCAAAAGTTCGAAAGCTTCCAAGACGCAAATGTAGCGACCCATCATGACGCCGCCTCACAATGCGTCTGAGTCGATCGAAATCGATCTCGCTTGGCGACCAGTCCTTTCCGGGTAATTGCGCGGTGCTGCTCAGACCTATATTGTCAAAGTCGGCGATCGCATCCCCTTCATTCCGACCGAGCGCCGTGTCCCAAACTGTGATCTGCGGGATCACAAATCGGTCGGGCAGCCCCCCAGGCGATACCGGGCGGTGCGCGGTGTATGAAGAACTGTCTAGCAGATCGACCGTCATCAATAGACTGCTGGCCGGGTCCATCTTCGCGGCGATGTGCTTGAAGGCGACGCCCCATTTCGCAACGTCAATGAAGTGAAAGACATTGAGCGAGTACGCGAATTGATATGTGCGAGCAGATGCGATCCCCTCGGTAATGTTCGATGTAGTCGCGTTCACGTGGAAGTACTGCGGAAACGCGCGGTTGACGATGCCCGCGAGCGCTTTTGTAGCAGCGGAATTTTCCGGAAGCCGATCGATTAAGTCGAAGGCGATCGGCGCGCGCAGTGTCGTCCCGTTTGCGCCGTACGTCTTCGCCAACTTCTGAAAGACCGCGGCTGCCGTAAGCCCGATTCCGCAGCCGATGTCGGCCACGGCGATTGGCGTTGGTTTTTCGCCGGCTTTAGGTCTGCGCGACAGACTTTCCGGATGCGTCAAGACGTTTGCGATTTCAGCTACCGACGGGCCATTTCGCCCCCATTCGTCGCCTTCAAAAGAATTCCCATAACCATGTCCTTTGACGTGGTGGTTGTGGAAAGCAGCCCGCCCGTTTTCTACGATGGCGTCGAGCGCAGCTGCAAACGTGTCGATGTGAGTGTCTTCGTCGAGCTCAAGCGCGTCCGGAACGAAATGAATGTAGCGAAGGTAAAGCTCCAGCGGCGTCTCGGTGCCAAATTCGTCTTGTGGCGTCGGCGCACGAGGCGTGAGTAGACGCGGCGTCGGTACATGCGGCGTCGGTACATGCGGCGTCGGTACACGCGGCGTTGGCACCTGCGGCGTCGGTACACGCGGCATTGCGGCGTCCAGACCACCACTTGGTTGTTCGTGCGCTCCGCCGAGGCACCCGGCCAACAGGATCGCTGCTGTTGCAAACAGTCTCGTTGACCCGCTCATGAACAGTTAGTTCAGCTGATGGTTGGCCGGTGGCTCGCTTGCTCGGTGTTGCACGTATATCGCCTCGATTTCGCGCTCAAACGCCGCCGTTAGCGAATGCTCAACCGCATCGGCGGAGCCTGCTGCCCTTTCGACATTGCGCTGATAGACGAACACGCGTGCTCGCGCCTTTCGGCCGTCGGCGGCGGTCACCACGTCATCTTCGTGGGCCTCGATCGACGCTGGGTCGATGAGCACCATGGCTCGCGGGTCGACCCCTTCGACGACCACTTCGGTCCCCGGCGTGTCTACGATGTAGAGCTCTGCTTCTTGCAAAAACGATGAGAGCACTCGCTCGAGCTTTTCGATCACATCGCGCACGAGGAGCGCGAACGACGCGGGCGGCATTGCCCAATCGGGCGCGGCGACTTGGCGATCGAGCTCGCGCGCTGTCAAAAACGCCTCGACGGCTCCGGCGTGATCGCCCTGCTCATCGCGCACCAGGCCGCGATAATACTGAGCGTCGGCGTTCTCCGGGTCATCCTTCACCGCTTCGTCGATGAGCGCTGCCGCTTTTTCGATCTCGCCGACTTCAAAGTAGGCGCGCCCGATTAAGAACATGTACGCCCCGTTTTTCGTAGCCGAGCTCGGAATCATCGCCATCGTTTTTTTTGCCTCCTCGAGATCTCCCTTGCCGAGCAGCGCATCAACTCGAACTAGCGCGCACTCGGTAATTTCATCGTCAGTTTCGGCACAATCGAGCGCTTCGGTGCAGTAGCCTATTGCTCCGTCCCAATCACCGACTGGGTGCACGAGCAGTTCAGCTGCGTTTAGCATCGCCTCAAAATAGGCGTCGTCAAGCGCAATCGCGTGCTTGTAGTGGTCGATCGCGTCGTCCACATCTCCCTGCATTGCGAGGGCGAAACCTAGCAGATTGTGCGCTTCTGGCGACTGATCGTCGGCCTCGAGTGCGCGCCGACCGCATGCCTCGGCCCCACGCCCGTCCCCTTTTTGGGCGAGGTCCCAACCGCGATCGAGATGAGCTGAGAGTTGATCCATGAGACTCCACAACGACGAACCAAAGAGAAAAGCCTGTGCGTTGTGACCGGTTTACCTGGTGAGCGTCAAGATGGATATAGCCCAATCTTAGTCGTGCACCACGACGCGCGTGCCTGGGTTTGACGTAGTGGCGTAAACGCCGTGCCACCCGGCTGGCAGGTGCGGCCCTGTCCAATCGAAGAGCGCGTGCGCATCACGCGGCGCTAAGTTCACACAACCATGGCTCTTTGTTCGCCCAAAGAGCGCATGCCAGAACGCCCCGTGGAGCGCATAACTCCCTTTAAAATACATGATCCAGGGGACGTCTTCGATCGAGTAGGGCCCATCGCTGGCCACATCGCCGTCCATAGTCGCGGCGACGTGCTTTTCACGAATCCGAAAGCTACCGGTCACCGTCCCGTGATCTTTCTCTTTATCGTGCAAGTCGCGTTTCCCGGACGAAAGGACCGTTGCATAAACGGGTGTCGTCCCTTCAAACGCGACCAATGTTTGACGCGAAAGGTTAATGTCGATCCACTTTTCGTCGCCAACTAGCTCTTTTGGCGGTGGCCCCGGATCGGTTGTCGTGATGTCGCGCGTTGAGAGCCACCAGCCATCGACCGTCTCGACGTACGATCGGCCGCCTATTGGCACTTTATTGCCCGTTAGCCGCGCGACGGTAAATCGTGGAGTGGGATCGCCGGGCGTTGCCCGCTTTTTCTCGGCATTTAGCGTGTATTTTCGTGCTTGGCGCGACAGCACGAAAGCGACCTGACCGCTACCATCTGGAAGCTCGCACACACGCGCTGGCGGTGCGCCGGCATCATCAACGTTGCTCGAGGCTGTTTCGACCGCGCCGGCATCGCTTCCGGCATCGGTTTCGGTTGCCGCTGCCTTTTCGCCCGGTGCTTGCGGCATTCGCCCGCTTAGCCACACTCCGTGAAAATCGGTCAGCTCGGGCTGCACGTAAATTCGGCTGTAGGGTGCGACAAAACCTCGCGTTGTCTGCCACCACTTTTCTTTGGTCGTACCTGTCGCGCCCCCGTTTAGCTCAAGCGCTTTGTCGAGGGCCAAATAGAACCCTTTGACCATTCGCCGTTCGATAGGGCCTTCGCCCTTTAAGTCGTCGAGCGTTACTTGTGGCTTCCCCCCATCGAGATCGCGCAAATACCATGGGGCATCGGCCGCTTCGCCGTTTGCGAGCGCCCCTGCGTCGACGATTGGGCTTGTTTTTCCACGCTTTTTCTGCGGCGCCGACAACCACGGCTCGAACGCTAGACGCTCTTCGCGCGACGGGATTGTTCGGTAGAGCGGCGTCCCGTTTGTTGTGTTGTAGCCGTACTCATATGGGAGCGGCGCTGTCACGTACGGCGGGTGCGGCGCTAAACGCACGCGAGGATGATTCAAATTCATCGTCATGTGGCGCCCGCATACGAACCCGCCGTCGGCAAGCTCGTACCACCCTTCAGGACAATTCGGCTTTCGACGCGCTTCTGGTAGCACAGAAACGCGCGCCCCTTGCCGCAAGTAGCCGAGCCTTACGGCATGCGTGTGGCGCCCTTCATCTGAATGAGGCCACTCGGTGTCGCTCTCGATCGGCGTCTCCTTCAAGAGAGCGGCCATCTTCGGGAGCTCGCCGCGACCTATCTGGCTGTCGCCTCGGCGCACGGGCACCGGCGTAGGTGGCGGCGGCGTCAGAGGCGCTGGAGCGGGCGAGGGCTCTTCGGGCATTGGCGCTTCGCTCGTTTGGCGCGATGGACCGCACGCAGGCAGCGCAAGCGCCAGGCCTACAAAAATTGCAATAATTCGATTCGTACAGCGCATAGAACAGTTGTTTGTTGAAAGAGAACGGACCAGCACTCCGTTCATAGTGGGAATCGGGCTCGGGATCGACTTCTTTGCCGACAGCCGCGTAGTTTGTAGCCGGAATGGGTCAGTCAATGTAAGACCGGCGTTGCTGTGGTTGCTCGTCATTTTGTTTTATGGTCGAAAGTTCGGCATCGCTTTTTAGCCGCGGTGCTGATTTCGCTCGCCCTGCATGTGTTCGTTAGGCCATGGAGTATTTTCCCGAGTGAAAGCACGCTCGAGATTGTCGATGTCGATGCCGGCTTATCGCTGTCGCTCGACCTTATGGCCGGCGCAGACGAGCCGGCGCCTCCTTCTCCTCCTCCGGCCCCGGTTGAGGTGCCTCACGGCGGCGGGCCGCGCGCGAGCGACGCCGGCGCGCCAAAGCCGGTTCACAAACCGCTTGACAATCCTGACGCTGGGATCGACCGCACCGCTACCAAAGCGACAGAGATGGTCGGCGCCGCCGGTCAAGTGCAACCGGGAGTGCCGCTCGTCGTTCTTCTCATCAACATGGCCGAAATTCGCAAGAATTCGATTGGGCGCGCGATAGGTCCGCTATTAACGGCGATTCCGCAATGGAACGAGTTCATGTCGGGGACGAACGTCGACCCGGTGCGCGACACGAACTGGTTCATGATTCAAGGGCCATCGCTTGCGGATACTGCGCGTGACGCGATTTTGATTCAGTATTCGGCGCCCGATTCGGTCGTCGACCATGCGATTAAGCTCATTAGTCAAAAATACGATAGTGGCGGCAAGTTTCATCTAGGCGTTCGCGGCGTGCACGCGATGCTCGCTCATGCCGATCGCGCGCCACGCGTTTTTTTGCGCCCGCAGCCACATTTGGTTGCAATTGTCCCGCCCGATTATGCGGTGACCGCGGCCAAAATTTTATCGCATGCGCGTGTCAATCCTAACGTTCGCCAAGGCGAGGCGCTCCGTCTGTCACTTCAGAAGCCTTATCTGGCCCTGTCGTTTCTTCCAAAGACGATCAAATCGCTTTTGTTGTGGATTGAGCCTCGTGACAACGATGCGGGCGAGCTTTTTATCGATTTCGATTGCACCGATGCGCGCGCCGCCGCCGAGACAGCCGCCGCCATTCGCGAGACTGTCAATTCGCAAAATACTTTCGCCGTACGTGTTTTGTCGCTCCGTCTGCTCGACCGCGTGCGGGTGAGCGCGCAGGGTACGCACGCCCATGTGAGCCTCCGAGCATCGCGCGATCAGCTTTCGGCGCTCTTCGCATTTGCGGGCGGCAAGCTAGGCGTTACGACGACGTCGGTGGGGTCAAGAAACGCGAAGGAGTGACGTGATGTGTCAACGTAGCGCTAATATGGTAGGTTTTGCGCGCCCGTAACAACTTGAAACTACCGAGTTATTAATGCTCTTTCGCTTTTCGGCGCCGCTTTTCTCAGTTCTGCTCGCATCGGTGACGCTCGTCGCAGGCTGCGTCATTGCGACTCCGCCGCCCGATATTCCAGCGCTTCCGAACCGCCCGGCGATTCTTCACAACGACGTTGTGCCGCCGCCATCGCGCGTTCTTGCTTCGTGGCCAGATACTCTTGTCGTCCCGGTACAACTTGTCGATTCCGAGGCGACATTCGAATGGCGCGTCTATGTCGATTACGATCCGCATTTTGGCCACGCTGGCACGCCGCCGCATGTCGATGGCGTGAGCGCGCCGCAAGCGGTCGGCGGCGCTGTTCGTCAGCTCTCAATCGCGCTCGACCCGGGCGCAATTCTCATCGATTCGCTCGTGTCAACATGCCACATCATCGAGCTGATCGTCGCGCCAAAATTCGCGAGCAATGTTGAACACACGCCAGAAGGGGAGGGCGATAGCGTCGTCTGGTTTCTGAGCAGCGGCAACGATTTGTCGGCTTGCGTCCGTTATTCAGCAGGGGGCGCACCCCATGCGGGAGATGCGGGGACGTGACGTGGCCGTTTCAAAAACTCCGAGTCATTTTCGCGTTGGCGCTCGCCGCCTGCACGCCAATATCGGCTGGCGATACAATCGATCCTCCGCTCAACACCTGCTCGCGGCTCGCGTGCGATTCACTCGATGCGCACGCAAAATGCAGCCCATTCGGTTTTTGCGCCGTCGCGCCGTCAGAGCTTCAATCGAATATTTTTTTCACGGTGTCGCTGCCGTTAACTTCGTTTTTTGCTCCAGCAAGCACGTTCGCAATCCCCGCACGCGATCTTTTTTCTCGGAGGAATGACAACTGCGAGCCGCCGGATTGCGCGATTCTTCCGCCTGTCGTCGATCTTCGCGGCTATTATGCCGTCACAGCCGATGTCGCGGCGGCGCATGGCATCGCCGTTTCGGCGAGCAATCATCCGGTTTCAATTCCGGTGCAGACAACATTCGTTCCGCTTGTCGACACCGTCCCGCCTGGGACCGATCTCGGTTCGCCGGTGCGCGTTACAAGTCAATCGTGGAGGTCGATGCGATCCGCGGGGGTTCAAGTTAACTCTTTTTTCGGCAAGCCCGAAACAACGCAATTTGACCCATCAAATCCGCTGTCGCCGACGAGCCCCGAAGCCGGCATTTCATTCTGGTATCACGCGATTCTCCCCGCTGGCATCGATTACGAAGCGCGCCTCGATCCGGTCGCGCCGTTCGACGTACTTTTTCCACCAGTTCGATTTCGGCTGGTGTTTTCAAGCTATAAAACGCGCGATCGCGTATCGCAGACGCGCCCTTTTGTGATCGGGACCGATGCGAGCGCTCCAGGCACCGACGCCGTTTCGCGGTTCATAAAGTTTTCGATCACGCGGTCGACGATACCGTTCGACGCCGGGTGGACGGCGGCGATGTATGACACAATTACGAACGAACGAGTGTCGGCGATCAAGAAATTGTCAGACCGCGGCGGGGAGATCACACTTGAAACGATCGAGCTCGCCGACACGCGTCAGTTCGATTTTACGGCGCTGGTAGTCTCGCCGCCGTTCGGTTCGAAAGCGATTCCGACACTCGTGAATCGAAACGTCGCGTTCGCGCAGACGGTTGTCGTGCCGGTCTTGCCGCCGCTCGTAAAAGTTAGCGGCCCGGTTCACGGCGAGAGCCACGGTGCCATATCGAGCGATAGCGCCGGCGGCGCTGATGGCCTTGTGCCGATTGAGAGCGGCGAGATCGAACTGACAAGCGTAACCGGCCGTCTCGAAGGGGCACCAGATGATGTCGAGGCGCGTTACGCAACATATTTACGATATTCGACGCGTGTGCCGATCGTGCGCGGCATGTACGAAGTGTCGCTCCCACCGGGGGCGTACAACGCGGTGGTCATTCCGGCGCGTGGAGGCGCATTCGCGCAGACGCTGAACGAACTGAGTGCAGTCGCAGGGCGCCCGGTGCAAGCGGGTAAAGCGTTGAACGCGTCGCGCAAAGTGATGCTCACGGGGAGCTGTTTCACGGCGGATGGGCGCGGTCTTGCTGCCGCTCAGGTTGAAGTGACTGCGGCGTCGTCGCTGCTGCGGTCTGCTGGCGGCGCGCTGTGGGGGGCGCCATCGTCAGCATTTGTGATCGTGCCTCGAAGCGTGACGACCACGACGAATGCTGCCGGCGCGTTTGCTGTAGAAGTCGATCCTGGCGCGTACGATGTACGGGTTGTTCCTGCGCTTGGGAGCAAATTTCCGTGGGCCATCACTCGCGCCATTGTCGCTACGTCGACGTCGAACGACATTGGAGAGTGCACAGTTGGATTGCCGATTGATCACCGGCTGGTGATTCGCAATCCGTACGGCAGCGGCGTCTTAGTTCCAGGCGCGCTGGTTAGCGCCTACGCGGTATCGGGAGCCGACGGAACTAACGCAGCGTCGACGCCCGCGATCGAGCTGGGGCGCAGCTATACCGACGAGAATGGCTCGGCGGGGCTCCTCTTGCCGTTAACGTGGCGATAGATCCCCCCGCCGCCCGCTCCAAAGGTGGGGGCCTTGCTCGTGCGGGGGCGCCCGCTGTACGTCAGTTCGGAATCCAGTCCGCATTACAGAAAACGAAGCGCCTGATGCGCTCGCTTAGGTGGTTCTAAAGGCGAGGCGCTTAGTCTCCCGCTTCGCAGCAGAGCGGAGCTTCCTCTCCCGCTTCGCGGGAGAGGGAAAGCGTGACGAAGTCGCGCGAGGGTGAGGGCTCAGGGTTCTTAAATTCACATACAAGGATCTAAATCGAAGCAACCCCAATGGGTTCCCGTCCGATGAAGTGTCATGGACTTCATTCAACAGGCAAGGCGGCTTCGTCGCGAAACGGCGATTCCTGAACGCATTCTTTGGGCAGCGATACGAAATCGCCAGCTTGGGGTGAAATTTCGACGACAGCATCCTATTGGAGTGTACGTATGCGATTTCTACGGCCACGAAGCGCGCCTGGTGGTCGCACTCGAAGGCACATCGCACGCATCGTGGAAGGCGGTTTATCATGATGGTTTTCGCGATCTTTGGCTCAGCCGGCAAGGACTTACCCTCCTGCGTATCGCAAACGCCAACGTGATTGCCGATGTCGACGACGTTGTTCTTGTCATTTGTCGAAGCTTGCATCTGTGCAGCGCTTCACTGGGCTAACGTCTCATCAACCTTCGGTTGATGGGTAGCACGAACGAGATCGCAGGAGCTCGTTGCACGACAGGCTCGTTACCGTGGGGCGTGATCGTTCACGTGTTCGCAGCCGTGCGCCTGCGCTGTTCAGCCTTCCCGCGCCCGCGCACGGCTACGAATACGCTGACGTATCACGAATACGCTGACGTCAGGCGATTACGATGGCCGTGGGTGCTCGCGTGACTTCGTCACGCTTTGCCCCTCACCCTCGCGTGACTTTGTCACGCTTTGCCCCTCACCCTCGCGTGACTTTGTCACGCTTTGCCCCTCACCTCGCGTGACTTTGTCACGCTTTGCCCCTCACCCTCGCGTGACTTTGTCACGCTTTGCCCCTCACCCTCGCGTGACTTTGTCACGCTTTGCCCCTCACCCTCGCGTGACTTCGTCACGCTTTCCCTCTCCCGCGAAGCGGGAGAGGAAGCGCGCCGTGAGACGGTTAGAACAGTAGGGGGCGCCGCCGCTTCTATGCTGCGGGGGAGGGGAGCGCTCCTGATATTTCGAAGGCGCTTTTTGCGTATGACACTGGCTTTTTTTTGCCTGGGATATTTGGTTGAAACTCGATATTTAGGTCGTTGATTCGGCAAATCCACGTCTCCGTTATAGCGACGTTTTTGTCGGAAAATGCGGGCTCGAAGAGGCCAATATTTGCCCCCCGCTGCGGGTCTCGAGCAGACCGATAACGAAACGCTTCGACCCCCGCGGCCCTCATCTCGCGCCCGAGCGCCTGCGACGTCGTGTACCCGAGTGGCGATGAAATTCGCCCCTCGTGAGCGGCGAATGGCTCTCGCGTCAAGTCGATGCCGAATCGTGTTGCTACGCGCGCTTTGAACGCTGAAAGCTGCACCGTTGGCGGCTTTAGCTTCCCAAACGAACCCGCGAAAAACAGGAGGCGGTAATACGCCGTCTCTGCGAGCGCCGTCTCGAGGTTGTCGGCGCCGTACCAAATGCCGCGCTCCACGTGTGTGCCGAAGCGTGAACCGTGCGCGAGCGGCGGATAGCGAAACGGCGTCGCTAGCAAATAGTGAAGACCGACAAATCGCGCCCCTTCGGGCATCGGTGGCTTTCGCGCTTCGATGAAGCGCTCGAGGTCGGCTTGCTCTTCGAGCGTATCGACGATTTTCATTGTCGCGATGACGTGTTGCGCTTCGACGACTCGCCACGGCTCGACTACGAACCGTTTGGCTCTAGAGCCGCCCTCGCATTGCATCCAAATAGTCGGCGACATCGACAAGACCCCTCACTGATTTCATTCGTTCGATCGGGACGCCGTGGAGGTGCTTGTTGTCCGAAAAAAGCCACTCGCGGGACGTTTCATCATCGCCGCCCATTAGGCTGCTAAGGCTGCGATACACCTGAATAAAGAGAAGCGCCAGCTCCCACGTCGCCCCTTTTTGCTCAATGAGCCGCCCTGCGAACACGCGCGAAATTGTGGCGGGGCTCGTTTGCAAAATCGCGGCGACGTCGCCTTGCGAAAGCTGCAAAAAGCTCGCCGAACGGATGAGCGCTTTGGTGACGACAGCGGACGGATCGGACTTTGAACCGGCGGCAGGTGCAGAACGTGCCTTTGCGTGGGCCATTGCAATTGATACTTTCATGCAAACTTCTTTCATATGCAAGTCTAGTCAAGCTGATTTGGGCAATTTATCGCCTGTCGCGCAATGCACTTCATCGGAGGGCCGCATGTACCGTTGTGCCATTCGTACCTACTCATTTGCGGATCAGTTGGGCGATTGCGCGATCGTTTGCGACATAAGTGCGGTTCAAATGGGAGGGTGAACACCGCAAAAAATGGGGGGGCGCTGGTCGCGTTGGCGGCAGCGGCATTGGCTCAACTGACGGCATGCGCAGGTGCGTCGCCAGCTGAAGATGTGGCGACCATCCCAGCGAGTCTCGAGGCCGCACAGCCCGACGCGCTGCTCGTTGACGACGTGGCGCCAGCGACAGGGTCGCTCCCAGTGTCAGACATCGCGCAGCCGTATGACGGAATCGTCGCGCTCAGTGGCTGCTCCGGCGCACTCGTGCGATTCATAATGTCGAAGCCAGGCGACGCTGCGATGGTGATGACGAACGGACATTGCTACGAAGGCGGTTTTATCGCCCCCGGCGTTGCGCTTCGCGAGCAGGCATCGTCGCGTGGGTTCGATGTTCTTCGCCCGAGCGACGGCCAAACGATTGGGAAACTCAGCGCATCGCGCATCCTCTACGCGACGATGACTGGGACCGACGTAACGTTGTACCAATTGTCATCGACGTTCGCCGACATCTCATCGCGCTATTCAGTCAACGCACTCACGATATCGGACCGGCACCCGGTGGTCGGCGCGCCGATTCGCATCATCTCTGGCTTTTGGCGCCGCTCGTTTTCTTGCACGATCAGATACTTCGTCAACGAGCTCGATGAAGGCCAATGGGTATGGCGCGATTCGATCCGCTTCACCGATCCAGGATGCGAAACATTCCCTGGGACATCGGGCGCGCCGATCGTTCACCGCACAACAGGCGAAATAATCGGCATCAACAATACCGGAAACGAACGAGGCGAACGCTGCTCGAACAGCAACCCCTGCGAAGTCGACGCCGCAGGGAACGTTACCTACGAAAAAGGGGCAAGCTACGGCCAAGAGACCTACATCCTCTACGCCTGCCTAAACGAAGCCGGAAAATTCGACTTTTCAAAACCAGACTGCACGCTCCAAAAACCCAACCGGTAAGAAACACGGGCGGGTTTCCCTAGATCATACTTCTCGCGTCGCGATAGAGCCCTGCTTCTACCATGCGTCCCGCTTTTTCGGCGCTTGCTTCTAGTCGCTTCATTGCGTCTTGCGTCTTTGGCACTAGCTCGGCCCTGCGCTCGGCTGTTGCGTCTTCGAGCCGTGACATCAATAGCGCTAGCAGCTCGTGGCCGCGACCGAGCTGTTCGAGCAGCTCGGCTAGTTCGTCCACCGCGGCGTCGTCGTTTGGATTTGCCCTGATTTTAGCCGTTAAGACCTCGACGCGCGCGGTATCCGAAAGACTCACGTCGCCTGTGTCGTCGACGCCAAAATCTATCGCTTCGATGACGGAGGCTTCGATGACTGTCGCAGACGACTCGCGAATCGCCACAACGTCGTTGCGATCCCCAGCAGTCGTACCGTTTCCAACAAAATCTTCAGACTCTTCTTCACGTTCGGCTTCATAGGTCACCTCTCCCCGCGCCAGCCGCGATCCCCGCGCACTCCCCGCGCCATCGCCAACTCCTGGCGGTGCATGCCGCGCGAACGCGATCTCTGCGCACACATCGCGGAATGCCCCTTGAACGCTCGCGTCGTGCGGCGCGATGCGAAGCGCTTCGGCCAGGTGCCGCTCCGCAGAGCGTAGGTCGTAAGCGCTCAACTTTTCGAACGACGCCGCTTCAAGCAGCATCGTCACATAGATCGCGATCACGTCGTCATCATCAGGCCGCGCCGCCGTCGCGATCTGTTCGCGCATCCGCGCATAGGCAAGCGTTGCGCCGGCGATATCGCCGATGTCATTCCGCCAGCGCCCTTCGAGCGAACGCGCTTCGACCGCCTCCGGCGCAGTCGCTGCAATCGACCGAGCGCGCGCGATCGCCGCCGGTTTGTCGCCCAAATGCTCTGCTAACGCTCGCGCCAACTCGAGCACCATCCCGCTCGTAGGGCCGCTGTCGGCCTCTGCAAGCTCGATCGCGCGATAGAGGAGCGCCACTCCGCGCGCCGCTTTTTGCTCAGCAATGAGCGCCGCTCCAAGCCCCGCAAGCGACTCTGGCTCATCGGGGACAAATTTTAACGCGCGCTCAAAAATCGCAGCCGCTTCGGTCGCCGCGCCGACTTTTCGCCACGCTTCGCCGGCGCGTCGCCACACTTCGTGCTTCGCCCGTGCGCCACGGGTCGCCGCTTCGATCTGCTCGACATCGGCGAGCGCATCGTCGTTTCGACCGATGGCGAGAAGCATCGTAATGCGCTGCCATCGAAGATCGACCGCTGAAGGTGCGCGCGCCAGGGCGCGATTGAGCCACTCGAGCGCATCAAAACGATTCTCTGACAAATCGGCCGCGCGCTTAAACGCATGCGCCGCTAAATCGGGCGTCTGCTCATATTCACCGGCGTCTGAAAAACGGGCAATTGCTCCGGCAATATCGCCTGTTTCGACGAGAAGCTCCGCGGCGAGAAGTCGCGCTGAATCGAGCGCTTTTGCATCGCGAAGCGTTGCCAGCGCTGCTTCTGCGCGACCCCCTGCCAGCGCATCGATCTCGGCAATGCGCACCGCGATCGCTCGATGCTGCGGTGCTCGCTCAAGCGCTGCCATATCAAGCTCGCGCGCACGCACCAAATCGCCTGCGGCGCGAGCGTTGTCACCGAGCTCCATAAGCGCGCACGCTTCACGCGCGTGAAGCGTCGCTTCATCGACCGACGCAGGGGCGCCCCCTCGCGTGGCATGAACGATCCACGTGCTCGAGTGCGCCGTAAGCGCCGACATTCGCACATGATCGGTATCAGGAATGCGCATCCCTGAATCGGGCATCACGTGATCGACAATGCGATCGATCGCGTGCTCGAAAGCGAACGCCGCACCATGCCGCGTGGCGATCGAACCGAACAGGGCAGCGAGCGCCTGAATCGCGAGCATGGACGGCGGTTGTGGTAGCCCCGCGCCGCGCGCGCTCATCACGAAAATACGCGCAAAATCGCCCGAGATCTCGACCAAAAAGTCGAACGCGAGAAGTCTCGGCGCGCTCGCGACCGATCGATCAGAGACGGCGAATGTCCCCCCGTTGGGGCGTACAGCGACCCAAATGTCGGGTGCCGATGGCCCTACAACACCGCGGAGCCGCGTTTTGGCCCATGCGCGCAGCCTCTCCGACTCGACTTCAACACCGAGCGTCTCGAGCTGCCCGCGCCGATGCCGAAATCGCGCGACGCCGCCTGAAACATCGAGCGGAAATTTTAACCCGGCAATCGACGTCGTCGCCTCAACGACGTTTAAACAGCCGATCGGAGCGCTTGCGGCGAGCTCGATCGCGATGCCGCGCCGACCGATCGCAAGGCGAAGCGCACCAGGGGCTGGCGGCTCGACGCTTGTGTCGTGCGCAGAAAGGGCGCCGTTAGGCGAACGGCCGACAAATCGAAGTGGAACGGAAGAAGAGTTCAAGAGGGCCGACAGATGGTACTCGTTACGGACGAATTAAGGTTATTTTTGCTACGTACCGGGTGAAAAATAGGCTATTCGCTCCCCATTGAAAGTCCGTCAACTACTCGGCAGCGACTCACCTTTTCGCGGTCACCTCGAGCGCTACGAAGATCGCCCCGCTCAGCTCGCGATGGCCGAAGCGGTCGAGGAGGCGCTTGCCCACGAGCGCCCGCTCCTCGTCGAAGCCGGGACGGGGACCGGTAAGACATTCGCTTACCTGATTGCGGCGATTTTAAGCGGCAAAAAAGTCGTTATTGCGACAGCCACGCGCGCACTGCAAGAGCAGATTTTTCTAAAAGATATCCCGCTCGTACGCAAAGTTCTCGCCGGCTCGGGTATCGCATTCAACGCCGCGCTCATGAAAGGGCTTTCGAACTACTTATGCCGCCGCCGGTTCGAAGAGTGGCGCGCGAGCGGCACCGGCGAAGAGCGGTGGGTCGGTAAAATTGAGCGGTGGGTGCGCGAAACCGAATCGGGCGATCGATCCGAGATCGAAGAGATGTCGGAGTCGTCGCCAGTATGGCGCGAAGTGCAATCGTCGACGGAGACGCGCATCGGCGCCGATTGCAAATATTTCGAAGAGTGCTTTGTCACTAAAATGCGCCGCGATGCCGAGCGAGCGACAATCGTCGTCGTCAATCATCATCTGTTTTTGGCCGACTTAGCGATGCGTTCGTCGAGGTCGGGCGAATACGCGAGCGCGCTGCCAAACTACGATGCCGTCATTTTCGACGAAGCGCATCAGATTGAAGACATTGCGACCGAATTTTTTGGCGTGCGCGTATCGACGGCGCGGGTCGAAGCGCTGGTGCGCGATGTGCGCAAAAGTGCGATCGCGAGCGCATCAGCAGCAGGTGGACGGCCGGCGGTCGATCTCGTCGAAGAGGCAGCTCAGCGCTTGTTTTTAGCCATTTCGTCGAGTTCGGGTGCGGCCGGGTACGGCGAGTCGAAGCGCGTCGCAAGCTCGGGCGATTGGAGCGACGACGCATCTGCCGAATACGCGACATTCGATCTCGCACTAAAAGTGCTTCACGCATCGGCCACTGAAAAAACGAAAGACGAAGTGGCCTCGCTTCTCGCCCGCCGCGTTGGTGAGCTTCGAAGCGATTTTTCCGAGATTATCGACGGGCTCAAGCGGCTAGGGGCAGGGCGAATTGACGCCCATGCAAACGACCATTCCAACGACGACGACGATCCGCTCGACCTCGGCACACGCGTGACATGGATCGACGTTCGCGACCGCAGCGTGGCTGTCGGCTCAAGCCCCGTGCATGTGGGTCCAACGCTCCGAAGGCACCTTTTTTCGCGTATTCCGACGGTCATATGCACGAGCGCGACGCTTGCAACGTCGTCGTCGCATTCAGGTCTCGCCCCAAGTTTTCACTTCATCAAATCGCGCCTCGGCGCACCGCCCGACATCGCCGAACTCGTGGTCGATTCGCCTTTCGATTTCGCGAATTGCTCGGCGCTTTACGTCGCGCGCGATCTCCCGGAGCCGAGCGACTCCGCGTTTCAAGTGGCGTCGGCCGATCGCATTATTGAGCTTATCGGCGCGAGCGGCGGGGGCGCGTTTGTGTTGTGTACGTCGAACCGTTCGATGCGCGCAATCAGCCAGCGCATCGCACATCGGGTAAAATCGCCGGTATTCACGCAAGGCGAAGCGCCAAAGCATCTACTTTTATCAAGGTTTCGCGCATCAGGGAACGCCGTGCTCGTCGCAACGATGAGTTTTTGGGAAGGGGTTGATGTCCCCGGTAATGCGCTTCGCCTCGTGATTCTTGAGAAAATTCCGTTTGCCGTTCCGACCGACCCGGTCACGCAGGCGCGTTGCCACGAGCTCGAGCGAAACGGTGGCAATCCGTTCGTTCAATATTCGGTCCCCGCCGCGGCGCTCACGCTAAAGCAGGGGTTTGGCCGCCTGTTGCGCACACAAAGCGATCGCGGCGTCGTTGCGATCCTGGATCGCCGATTGGTTACAAAGCCTTACGGGCGGCGGCTCATTGAGGCTCTCCCGCTGGCGCGACGCATCGCAACAGTTGATGAAGTGCGCCGCTTTTTTTGTCTGAATTCAAGTGAACTAGGATAAAAAACGGCATGCTCAAAAAAATCCTAATCGGTATATGCGCAGTGATCGTGGTGCTGATCATCGTTGTCGCAATGCAGCCGGCAGAGTTCCGAGTCACCAGACAAGCAGTTATGGCAGCGCCGCCCGCAGACGTTTTCGCCCAGGTGAACGACTTTCACAACTGGGAGGCGTGGTCGCCGTGGGCAAAGCTCGACCCAAATGCGAAAGCCACCTACTCCGGCGAGGCTTCCGGCAAAGGGGCAACATTTGCGTGGGCGGGCAACAGCGAAGTTGGCGAAGGGAGCCAGACAATTCTCGAAAGCCACCCGCCAAGCCATATTCTAATGCAACTCGATTTCACAAAGCCGTTCACTGCGACCGACATGGCCGAGTTCACTTTCAAACCGCAAGGGGAGGGGACACAAGTGATCTGGACGATGTACGGCACAAACAACTTCATGGCGAAGGCGATGAGCCTCGTTATGGATTGCGACAAGATGGTCGGCGGCCAGTTCGAGCAAGGGCTAGCGTCGCTGAAATCGGTCGTCGAATCAGCGAAATGATAGTGGCAAGTTACAGTCATCGTTATACAAAGACGCATGACCGAAATATCAGCTGTTTTCGCACGCCAAATCCTCGATTCGCGAGGCAACCCCACCGTCGAAGTTGAAGTTCAAACCGAAAGCGGGCATGGGCGCGCGGCTGTTCCAAGCGGCGCGTCCACCGGTGAGCACGAAGCGATCGAACTGCGTGACGGCGATAAAAAGCACTATCTCGGCAAAGGGGTTTTAACAGCAGTTCGCAACGTCAATAAGACGCTCGGCCCATCAATCATCGGGCTCGATGCGCTCGATCAAGCCGCAGTCGATAAAATCTTGATCGACGCCGACGGCACGCCAAACAAATCAAAGCTCGGAGCCAACGCGATTCTAGGCGTGTCGATGGCTGTCGCACGAGCCGCCGCCGACTCGATCGCGATGCCGCTATGGCGCTATTTGGGCGGAGCAAACGCGCGCGTCCTGCCAACCCCGCTAATGAATATTTTAAACGGCGGAGCGCACGCCGATAACGGTCTCGAAATACAAGAGTTCATGATCGTGCCGACGGGGGCAAAGTCGTTCGACGAAGCGGTGCGAGTCGGTGCCGAAATTTTTCATTCGCTAAAAGCAGTGCTGAAAGAGAAGGGGCTAACAACCGCCGTAGGCGACGAAGGGGGCTTCGCGCCGCGCTTAGCCTCAAACGAAGAAGCGCTGCAATATGTGGTGCGAGCGATCGAAGCGGCCGGCTACAAGCCAGGGGGCGATGTGCACGTCGCACTCGACTGCGCAGCAAACGAGTTTTTCGATAAAAAAACTGGGAAATACACGTTCGACAAAAAAGCGATCACGCGCGAAGAGTTGATCACGACATACGAGCGTCTGGTTAACAAATATCCAATCGTGTCGATCGAAGACGGCTGCGCCGAAGGCGATTTGGAGGGGTGGCAAGCGCTAACAAAGCAGCTAGGCGCGCGCATCCAGCTCGTAGGCGACGATGTGTTCGTAACAAACGTCGAGCGCCTCGAGCGAGGCATCGCCGACCACGTAGCGAACGCAATTTTGATCAAGCTAAATCAAATAGGAACGCTGACCGAAACGTTCGATACAATCCGAACGGCAACCGAAGCCGGCTACAGGTCGATCATAAGCCACCGTTCAGGCGAAACGGAAGACACATTTATCGCCGACCTAGCGGTAGCAACCAACGCAG
Source organism: Nannocystis exedens (assembly GCA_945861885.1). Classification (GTDB taxonomy): domain Bacteria; phylum Myxococcota_A; class Polyangia; order Polyangiales; family Polyangiaceae; genus CAMAVR01. The sequence goes on from CAMAVR010000052.1 coordinate 23,125, forward strand.
GCCAAATCAAAACCGGAAGTCTCTCGCGCTCAGACCGAGTGGCCAAATACAACCAACTAATGCGAATCGCCTTCGAACTAGGAGAAGGCGCAGTATACGCAGGCGAGCGCCCTTTCAATCGGGGGTAGTCAGTTCAGTCCGCCCCCCGACCCGCGCCTTTCCAATCAGATCTCTAGGGTCTGTTTAAGAAATCAAAAAAGCCGCAGAATTTGAACAGGGAGGGCGGAAGGGCGGGAGTATTTTTAAGGGCCGACAGATAGGTTCGGTCAAAATCGTCACCGAAAAGTTTTCCCACGGCTCGCGAATGGATTTTGAAGCGGG
>CAMAVR010000053.1 GCA_945861885.1 Nannocystis exedens
GCCCCTCTCCCATCGGGAGAGGGGACGCGGCCACCGCTTCTATCGCGGCGGGGTGAGGGGAGCGGACGCGGCGGGGTGAGCGGAGCGGACGCGGCGGGGTGAGCGGAGCGGAGCGTCTACACCGACTCGGGCGATGACTCGATGTCATCGTCGTCATCATCGTCGTCGTCATCGTCCTCATCGACGAGATCTGGAAGCTCTTCTTCCTCTTCTGGGGCCGGGCGACCCTCTTTTTCGGCAAGTTGACGCGCCTTTTCGGCAGCGATTCGCGCCTGCGCGACCTTCTGCATCACGGCCGGCTTCGGGCCGATGAGCAGCGACATTGCTCTCGCTTCCATCGCTGGACGCGTTTCGATGTTCGCGATGTCTTCGACGCGCGGAATGATGATGTCGATCTGCTCTTGAGCCTTTTCAGGGTGCGTAATTTCGCGCCCCCGAAAACGGATCGTAAACTTGACCTTGTGACCCGCCTCCAAAAAACGACGCGCCGCACGAATCTTCGTTTCAAGATCGTGGTCGTCTGTTTTCGGGCGAAGCTTAATCTCTTTTACTTCGACGACCGCCTGCTTGCGCTTTGCTTCGGCAGTCTTCTTCTTCTCTTCGTACTTGTATTTGCCGAAGTCGAGAATTTTGCACACCGGCGGCTCGGCCTTGGGATTGACCTCAACGAGATCGAGCCCCAGCCCTTGCGCCTTGCGCAGCGCCTCTTGTGTCGGCAGTACACCGAGCATGCCACCATCCGCGTCGATGACGCGCACTTCTGGGACACGAATCCGGTGATTGATGCGAATTTGAAATGTACGTTGCTGTTGCCGCGGATCAAAGCGGGGACGACCCATCGCCATTGTGACTTTTTCGACCTCCTGAAAGATGTTTACGTGCCGTTGCTAAAGCGCAACGGATGATCGACGCGGACGAGAGCCGCGTCAATCGAAGGGTCTTGTATTAATACCTTTTCGGGTTTGACGCCATGAGAGAGACGAAAGCCGGGCACGTTTACGGGGCAGAGGGGGCTCTCGACTCTGCCAATAGCTTTGTTATGAACTCTGCTACTGGCATGGCTCCTAGCTCGCCTTGGTCGCGTGACCTTACGCCTACCGTGCCTGATTCGGCTTCTTTTAGGCCGATTACGCACATGTATGGGTACCTTCCTAGCCTTGCGTTTCGCACTTTGGCGCCTAGCTTATCGGCGCTTAAATCGACATCGACCCGCACTCCGGCGCGCTTTAAATCGGCTGCCACTTGCCTGGCGTACTCTTCCGCTTTTTCGCTTACCGTTACGACAATCGCCTGCTTCGGCGCGAGCCATACCGGAAAATTGCCGCCGCAATGCTCTAGAAGAACGCTGTAAAACCGCTCCAGCGACCCTAAAATGGCCCGGTGGAGCATGATCGGCCGATGCTCTTTCCCGTCCTCCCCGATGTACGATAGGCCGAATCGCTCGGGGAGATTTGGGTCGTACTGCATTGTCCCAAGCTGCCAGCTCCGCTTTAGCGCGTCATGCACATGAAATTCAATTTTCGGCCCGTAAAATGCCCCTTCGCCGGGCAAAATTTCAAACGGCAGCCCCGCTTTTTTTAGCCCCGCTTCGAGCGCCCCTTCTGAAAGATCCCAATCTGCATCGCTCCCGAGACGCTTATCGGGCCGCGTTGCCAACTTGATGTCGATCTTTTCGAACTTGAACGCCGAATAGACTTCGTACAGCAGCTTGATGAACTGCTCGATCTCGCCGGCGACTTGGTCTTGCGTGCAGAAAATATGCGCGTCGTCCTGACAGAACGATCGAACACGCGACAGCCCGTGCACAACGCCGCCGCGCTCGTACCGATGAAGCCGCCCAAAATCGGCCATCCGCCACGGAAGCTCGCGGTACGACCGTTTGCGCGACCCGAAAATAACGCAATGGCTCGGGCAGTTCATCGGCTTAAGCGCGAACGAATTTTGCTGCAAATCGGCGGCGACCGACCCCTCTTTTTTTACACTCTCGTCGAGGTGATCTTCGGTCCACAGCCGATACATATTTTCGTTGTAGTTGCCGAGATGGCCGCTCTCGCGAAACAGCTTTGGATCGAACGCTTGCGGGGTGATTACTTCGTCGTAACCGTCACGCTCGTATAGCTCGCGCACGTAGCCGATAAGGCGATTGTAAACGTAAGCCCCTTTCGGCAAAAAAAACGGCATCGCCGGCGCGATCGGGTCGAACATGAACAGATCGAGCTCTTTGCCGAGCTTGCGATGGTCACGCGCTTTTGCATCTTCGATCCGCTTGAGGTGCTCTTCGAGATCCTCTTTTGATGCGAACGCCGTACCGTAAATGCGCTGCAGCATCGGATTGCGCTCATCGCCGCGCCAATACGCTCCCGCCACACTCATCAACTTTACCGCGCGCAAAAACTTGGTGTTCGGCACGTGCGGCCCGGCGCACAAATCGACCCACTCCTGCCCTTTTTCGCCGTGGCGATAAAGCGTGATCGGCTCACCTTCAGGGATGCCGCGAATGATCTCGACTTTGAACGTCTCCCCCATGCTCTCGAACAGAGCGATCGCTTCATCGCGCGTCACGACTTCGCGCCGAAAACGCGACTTCGCTTTTGCGATTTGGAGCATTGTCTGCTCGATTTTCGCCAAATCGTCTTCTGAAAACGCGGCGCCTGATTTCGCGAAATCGTAATAAAAACCATCGGCGATCGACGGGCCGATTGTCACTTTTGTCCCAGGAAAAAGGCGCTGAACGGCGTCGGCCATCACGTGCGCCGTCGAGTGACGAATGACTTCAACTCCATCCGGCTCGCTCGCGCGAACCGGCGTGATGTCAGAATCGGCCGGAATCGGCGTGAGCAAATCGACGATGGCGCCATTCACGCGTACGGCAACGATGTCCTCGGCTAAAAGATGGGCACCTTCAAGCAATTCTTTCGCTGTTTTCAATTCAGACATGGCAGCGCAAGGTAGCCGAAATCGGCCTCTTGCGCCGCACACGTTAGAAACAAATTTCTAGCAGCGCGTTTGCCCTGGAGCGCATTGGAGCTTATCGCCGCCATCACATAGTGGGCGAAATGAGGCTGTTTCGCTGCAGCAGCTGAACTCGGGCTCGCCGCCGCATGCCGCTATTGGCAGGCAACAGACAATTTGCGGCGCTCGGGTATCACAACGGCCGGATATTAGTCCTAGGAGGCCTGCCCCTTTTGAGCAGCTTGAAATTGCGCTGCACACCCCGCCGATCGCTTGGCACGCCGCCATCCCCTCGGCTGATGCGTCGTTTCCGCCGATGACCGGCGGCTCAGGCTGCACTGCATTTGCATCATCGCCCTTGGTTTCATCGCCCTTGGTCTCATCGCCCTTGGTTTCATCGCCCTTTGCGGCGACGGTGGACGACCCTGAACCATCGTTCGAGGGGCGCTGGGGTGCCGCGCCGCATGCCGAAAGCGAACCGACTGCAAAAGTTAAGAGGATGAGTGTTTTCATGGCCTCGATCCTCGACCGTCAACGCAAGAACGTCAAGAGACATCATACCTGCTTTAGGCCGCAGGTTTCATGCACTGTGCGAGCTCTTGAAGCAGCGCTTGCGCGTTTGCTAGGCCGCCTTGCTCTTCGTCCTGCATGTCGAATCGCCTTGTGAGCCGCATATCTGGCGTGAGTCGATACGGGCTTTTTGGCTTACGGACGAGGTTCATGATCTTGGCGGCGTCAAGCGGTGTGTCTTCGCGCAAGTGGAGCGTGACGTAGCGTGATGTCGCCTCGCATCCGAGCACTTTTAGGCGTCGCAGTTCGGTCTTGATCTCCATCAGCTGCACGAGCGCGCGGGCGTCTTGGGGCGCCGGACCGAAGCGCTCTTCCATCTCTTCGGCGAGCTCGGCAACGTGCGCTTCGTCGATCGCGCTCGCGAGCCGCTTGTAGAGCGAAAGCCTGATCCCGACGTCGTTGATGTACTCGTCGGGGAGCACAGCCGATGTGTCGAACGAGAGCTCTGGATCAACATCGTGCACCACGACTTCGCCGCGCAGTTCGTGCACAGCTTCGTCGAGCATCTGGCAGAAAAGGTCGAACCCGACGCTTGCCACAGCGCCCGACTGCTCGCCTCCAAGCAGATCGCCGCCGCCGCGCAATTCAAGGTCGAGCGATGCGATTTGGAAACCGCTTCCGAGCTCCGTGTGCCGCTCGAGCGCTTCGATGCGCGCGCGCGCTTCGTCGCTCATCGCATCGGCCGGCGGTACGATCAGATAGCAATACGCGCGATCTTTTGCCCGCCCGACGCGCCCGCGCAATTGGTACAGCTGCGCCAGGCCAAATAGGTCGGCGCGGTCGATGACCATCGTATTTGCGCGAGGAATATCGAGCCCGCTCTCGATAATCGCTGTCGCCACGAGCACGTCGTATCGCCCTTCGACGAAGTCGAGCATCGTCTTCTCGAGCACGCTCGATTCGCCTTCTTTTTCGCTACGCGACATCTGCCCGTGCGCCACCGCGATGCGCGCTTCGGGGACAAGCTCTTGAAGCCGCCGCGCTTTTTCGTAAAGCCCCTCGACGCGGTTGTAGACGTAAAAAACCTGCCCGCCGCGCGTAAGCTCGCGCCGAACCGCTTCGCGCACAATCGTTTCGTCGTAGCGCGCGACGAGCGTTCGAACCGCGCGACGATCGACCGGCGGCGTCGTGATCAGCGACAGATCGCGTAGTCCACTCACCGCCATCTGAAGCGTCCGCGGAATCGGCGTTGCTGTGAGCGTGAGCACGTCGACGTTCGCGCGAATTTGCTTTATTCGCTCTTTGTGCGCGACACCAAAGCGCTGCTCTTCGTCGACGATCAGAAGGCCGAGGTCTTTAAAGTGAATGTCTTTTGAGAGAAGCCGATGCGTCCCGATAACAATATCGACTTTCCCTTCTTTGAGGAGCGCAACAACTTCGTTTTGTTCTTTCGTCGTCTGAAATCGACTGATCGCTCGCACAACAATCGCGGAGTCGCGCATGCGCGCTTCAAACGTTCGGTAGTGCTGCTGCGCGAGCACTGTTGTGGGGCACAGGAGGCAGACTTGCTTGCCGGCCATCGCCGCACGGAACGCCGCCCGAATCGCGACTTCGGTTTTTCCAAACCCGACGTCGCCACAAACGAGCCGATCCATCGGCCGATCGAGCCCCAAATCGCGGTTAACCGCGTCGATCGCGTTCGCCTGATCGACCGTCTCGTCGTACGGAAATGTCGCTTCAAACGCCCTGTATTCGTCGTCCACTTCCGGAAACGCGTGCCCCGGCTGCGCTTGGCGCTCGGCGTACAAGCGCAAAAGTTCGTCCGCCATTTTGCGGACCTCTTTTTTCGCGCGCGATTTTGTCTTCGCGAATGTGAGCCCGCCGAGGCGATCGAGTTTTGGCGCGCCCCCTTCGGCCCCCGAAAACTTTTGAATCTGATTGAGGCGATAAATCGGCAAATAGAGCTTGTCGCCACCCGCATATTCGACCGCCAAAAGATCGACAACGTGCGCGTCGACCTGCTTGTGCACAAGCCCGTGATAGCGGCCGATTCCGTGCTCTGAATGCACAACGTAATCGCCAATCGAAAGCGATCGCAGGTCTTCCAAAAATGGGCGCGATTTATCTTTTGCCGCGCGCTCTTTTTTCCGGTGCGCACGCGAGCCGAATACCTCTTCTTCGGTGACGAGCACATACCCTTCGCCCGGCAGCACGACCCCTTGCGTGAGCGAACCGACAACAAGTTGCGTTGCGTCGATCGCGGCGCGATCGCGCAGTAGCGCGGCGTCGAACCGATCGCGCTCGATGCACTTGACGCCGTGATGGCGAAGCAGCATCGCGAGCCGCTCCGATTGCGTCTTCGCTCGAGCCGCCAGAAAAACAAGTAGCCCGTGCTCTTGCCAGTGCGCGATCCGCCGCACCAGAGGGGCGAGCATCGCGGTTTTCCCTCTCGACGCGCGCGCCTGCTTGATCGCCCGCGCGAGATCTTCATGATCCGAAGCGGCAATTTCAAGCGGATCGCGCGTCACTTCGAAAACGCCGAGACCGGTCGATTCCGCCGCCAAAATCGCCGTTCGATGGAGCGCCAAAACAGCGCGTGAAGTAAGCCATGCGCATATTTGATCTTCGTCGACAAAAAATCTGTCGAGTTCGAAGTGCACTTGCGACGCTTTCGCCGCCATGTCAGATGACGCGCGCTCAAGCGCCTCGCGAACGGCCATCGCGATCGATGGCGGGTCGTCGAGAAGAACAATCGCTCCCGGCGGGATCGACGGAAATAGCGCCTCGAGCTCCTCAAAATACGCCGGCAAAAAGCCGTCCGCGCCAAAAAATGGGCGACCTGTGACGACATCATCGATGAGCGCGCGAACGCGCGTCGTCGGCATGTCGGTCGCATCGGCCATCTCCCGCAAACAGCTGCGCGCACGCTCAACGTTGTCGGCCGAAAGAATCGCTTCGCGCGCCGGCGGCAGCCACACTTCGCGCGACAGCGATTCGGCATCGCCCGATTTAACGACACGCTGATCGTCGGCATCGAATGATTTGATCGACATCACCATGTCGCCGTCGAGCTCGATGCGCACCGGCATCTCGCGGTTGGGCGGCCAAACATCGATGAGCGAACCGCGCACCGCAAACGCCCCCGGGTCTTCGACTACCGGGGCACGTAGGTACCCAACCTCCGACAGTTTGACGATCAGACTATCGCGATCGAGCTCGTCACCAACAACGACGCGACTCGTATGCTCGGCTAAGGCCAAACGCGGCACAACTTTTCGTGCAAGCGCAGATGCTGGTAAAACAAGCGCTTTCCACGGCAAATTTGCCGCTAAATGGCAAAGCGTCGCCATGCGGCTCATCTCTGCGCGGCGATCGGGATTCACGTCGGCATACGGCGACGCCTCGTGCGCAGAAAAAATTAACACATCGCTCGCACCGGTATCCTCGGCCACACCTTCGTCGGTCGCGTCGCCGAGCATGAAGGCGATGTCTTGAGCGTGCTTTCGCGCGGCATCGAGATCGCTTGTAACAAGCACCACCGGCCTACCGAGCGAGCGTGAAATCGAGGCGACCAGTGCCGCCGCCGCGCTCCCTCGCGCCCCCGACACATCGACACGCGTCGTCGCACTTGCACCAAGGCGCGCGGCCACTTCCGCGAACGTCGCGATCACCGTCCCGTCGGCCGGCACAATCGGCAGCAGCGGCGCTTCGATCCCCGGCGCATCGCCAAGCGGCCGCCCCTCGTGACTGTCCGACATTGTTGAAGAGACTCGTTTTACTGCCATCGTTTTACTGGGCGAGTAGACTCGGTTACGTGGGCCGTCTAGGCGCTTGTTCTTATTCTTACTTTTGTTACACGACGGCGGCTGATCCCCATGATGTCGGCTGTTACGCCGCCACCCAGATCGACTTTGTCGCCCACGCGCGCGAGGCGCCCTAGACGCGCTAGAATCACCGCACCGATCGGCTCGGCGCCGTCTTCTTCGCTCACTTGAATGCCGATTGGGCGGAGCTCCTCCATCGGCGTCTTCCCGTCGACATCCCACGTGCACTCTTCGCCGATAACGCGCGTGAAGTGCGGCGGCTCTTCATCGAACTCGTCGCGAATTTCGCCGACGATCTCTTCGAGCAAATCTTCCATGGTGAGCAGACCGCTTGTACCGCCGTACTCGTCGACAACGACCGCGATCGGCGTCTGCTCGCGCTGCATCTCCCGAAGCACATCGACCAGCCCTTGCGACTCGGGGACGAAGAGAACATTGCGCGTCAACTTCGACAAATTCTCGAGTTCGTTCGCTTCTGAATCGAGGAGAAAATCTTTCGCGTAAATGTAGCCGACGACGTCATCGAGCGACCGCCCTTTCGTCGCGACGAGGCGCGAATACTGGTGCGCTCGCATAATTTCGTACGCCTGCGAACCGGTTGTCTCGACCGGAATTGACACGACATCGACGCGCGGAACCATCGCGTGGCGCGACGTCCGCTGCGCGAATCGGAGAACGCGTTCGATGAGCGCACTACGCTCTTTGCCGTTCGGCGTTCGCTCGGCGTTCGCTAATAGAATGCCGAGAATTTCATCTTCTGAAAGCCCGGCGTCGGTGATATCACCCGCGAGCCCTGCCATCCGAAGCACCATGGTTGATGCGCGCTCAAGAATCCACAACATCGGCCAGAGCGCGCGGTAGAGAAAGCGAATCGGCCCGGCCGAAAACATCGCAATCGCTTCGGTGCGCTGAAGGCCCATCAACTTCGGCACCTGCTCGCCGAAGAGCACATGGCAGAATGTCAAAAACGCGAACCCGACGGCCACGGTGGCAATGTGCATCGGTTTGCTCAGCACGGCGTCGCCTGTTGTGGCCATCGCGATCGCTTCAACGAGATGCGTGATCGCGGGCTCACCCACCCAACCGAGACCAAGACTTGCTAGCGTAATCCCCAGCTGGGTGACGGCGAGAGTTCGGTCGATCTTTGATGCCACCTCTTGCGCCGCAAGTGCGCGCTTATCCCCCTTGCGAGCTCGCGCATGGAACTGCGTTGCGCGGACTTTCACCAATGCGAATTCGGCGGCCACGAAAAAGGCGTTCAACACAATAAACAAGACCGACAATAAAAGCCCGACCAAACTCGTCTCCTCTCACACAACCGATGCACTGACACTGTCATCAAGTACTGCCCATCACCGAAAACCCGCCGCCTCCACCCCACTTTACTGCACGGCTAATCCCTGTGAGGTCCCGCCCTTCAACAACACGCTGCAACCTCGGCACGCACATTTCGAAAAACTGTTCGTCGCCCCGTTCAATCCCGATCCAACGACGCCCCATCTTGTGCGCCACCGCCGCGGTTGTGCCGCTGCCGACGAACGGGTCGATGACCCAATCGCCTTCATCGGTGGCCATACGTAATATTCGCTCAATTAGCCGTTCGGGCTTCTTATTTCGCACAAACGTGACTCCCCCTTCACGCGCAATTCCCTGAAATGGGATGTCGTTCCACACATTGGTAAGCGGTTCGACGAGCGTTGGGGCGCCGTTATGCTGTTCGACTTTGTCGGCCAGTGTGAGAATGCGGTCGCCACCTCGGAGGAGCACGTCTTTGTTCCCCGCGCGTTTCAAGACCAAAACGCCCTCTGGCTCGCCGCGCGAACGATCGATAAATCGCTGAAATTCACGCCCCACCGCTTCATATCGAGGCTGCGCGAACCGAACGACTTGGCCTGCATGTGCAAGCGCGAATGCCTGTTTGTGTGCTTCGAACGCTGAAATTCCGAGTGCGAGCTTTGCGGCGCGCGCCGTCTTGTGGCCAAGAGTGGTCGCGACGTGCGCTTCCAGTCTCAGAAACCGCCACTGCTCCGGCGACGCGTCTCGATTCGGGACAAATAGCGTGTACGCGTCGTCGTAACGGCTTCTCGGGCAGGTGAGCGCGTTTGGGCGCCATTGCGATTTGCACTTTGCGTAGACAAGAATGAAATCGGTCACGTTGACGGGGCCGCGGTTGATCGCTTTGTGACCCGTGCCAGCGCTGCGCACGAGCGTGATCGTCGACACGCGGTTGTCGCGACCAAAAATTGCATCCGCGAGCAGTTGAAGCGAGGCGAGCTCGGTGTCGTCGATTTGCAAAAACACCGTGCCATCGTCGGCGATCAAAGGACGAATCGCTTCAAGCCGCGGCGCCATCATCGATACCCAGTCGGACGGCGACAGGCGGTCGGTGTACTCGGCAAATTGCCGCCCGGTGTTGTACGGCGGGTCTAAATACGCGCAGCGAACCGCCCCTTCAAAACGTGGACGCAGCGACCCGAGCGCATCGAGATTGTCGCCAAAAAACGCCATATTTTCGGCGTTTGCATCGCCGTACGAAACGCTTCGCGCAAACGTCACGGAATTGGAAGGTGCGGCCCACGGACCCATGATTCGCTCAGCTTACGCCAGTTTGCTTCGGCGCCGAGCCCTGCAAGCACGCTCGAGAGCCCCCACTGCAAACGATTGACGAAAACCGTTTCGGGCGGCATTCGCACCGGCGTCGGCAGCGATGGGCGCGTTTCGCCTTCGCGGTAGACAATTTTTCGGCCATTGCGCGCCAAATAGGCGACCGCTTCGCGCGCGAGCTCACGCGTATGTTTGTATGGCCCTTCGTGCATGATCGGCGCGAGCATCTGCTTCATGTAGTCGGTGTAAAGGCGCCATGCCGCGGCGTCGCTCGGATCAAAACCGAGCTCCTCGACGCAAGCGCGATCGAACTCGTCCCAGTCGCCTTCTTGCGCCGCGCGAATGTACCGCTTCATCCCCGCAACGACGTTTGGCGGAAGAACTCGCGCGCAGCCAAAATCTAAAAACGCTACGCGCCCGTTACCTAGAAACAAATAGTTGCCGGGGTGCGGGTCGGCGTACAAAAGGCCGTGGCAAAAGATCGCGCGAAACATAAAGCGCCAGATCGTCTGCCCGGCTTTCGATTTTTCTTCGTCGCTCGCTTGCGCACAAAACGTGGCGTAATCGAGCCCCGAAATGTATTCGAGGGTGATCATTCGCCGCGTCGTTAAACTGTGCACAACGCGAGGGACGACGATGTCGGGGTCATCCGCGTGAATGGCGCGGAATGCATCGGCCGTCGTCGCTTCGCGCGTGTAATCAAGCTCCGCGAGAAAGACCGATTTGATTTCATCGAGCGCTTCTTTTGTTTGATATCGCCGCCCGAGCGGAGACATGAGCGACTCGAATGTCGACAAGCTCTTGAGATCGTTTTGGATCGCGCGATCGATCCCCGGGTACTGTACTTTGACCGCGACGCTGTCGCCGGCGTGCGTCGTTGCGCGATGCACCTGTCCGATGCTCGCAGCGGCAAACGGCTCGCGCTCCCATGTCGCAAAAAGTTTGTCTGGCGACTCGCCAAGTTCGCCGACGACCATTTTGATGGCCGCTTCGGCCGATACGGGCGGCGCTTTTTGCTGCAAACTGGCGAGGACCGTCTTGAATTTTTCTTCGTAACCGGGCGGCGCGATGCCGTCGATGTAGGATGCCATCTGCCCAAGCTTGAGCGGCAGCCCTTTCATCTCCCCGAGCGTTTTCAGGAGCGATTCCGCCGTCTTTTTCGCAGTCGCGACCATTTTTTCGCGCGCGGCGTCATCAAGCTCAGGAGGCGGTTTCGCGCCAAACGAGCGCTTTATCGCGTCAGTTGCAAGCGGCAAAGCACGCGGCGCAAGCGCAGTCAAGCGAGCCAAGCGCCCCAATCGCGAAGTAGGTGGACCCATTCACCGATCAGTATAAGGCCACTTTTCGCCTTGGCTAGTTGACCAAAACGGCGTAGCCCCCGACAACTGAAACTCCAGCCCGTAAACGTGCCCGGCTTTTAAGTTTCATCCTGCATGCTGACCGCAGGGTCATGGAGTCTCCCCGTGGTTACAGTACTTCCGCTTGAACTCCCGCCTCTTCCACTTAATGCGCCACCACTTCCGCGGCGTTTTGGGCGCTACGTTTTGTTCGAATTTATCGGCCGGGGGGGGATGGCCGAAATTTATCTTGCGCGGGCAACAACCGATCTCGGTGCGTCGCGGCTCTGCGTGGTGAAGCAGATCATCGCCGAGTATGCGAGCGACCCGCAGTTCGCCGAGATGCTTGTCTACGAGGCAAAAGTCGCGGCAAAGTTGTCGCATCCGAACATCGTTCAAGTTTTCGATCTCGGGCGCGGCGCGCTTGAGTCCGGGGGGAACGACGGGCTCTTCATTGCGATGGAGTACGTTGAAGGGTTCGACTTGGCAGCGCTGTGGCGGCAGTGTGCGCGCGCCGATGTTCCTCTTCCGCGCGAATTTGCGCTGCGAATTGTGTGCGAAGTGCTGCGCGGGCTCGAGTACGCGCACCGGCGCCTGGGGCCGGCTGGGACGCCGCTCGGGATCGTGCATCGCGACGTGACACCGTCCAATGTACTGATTTCGTTTGAAGGAGAAGTGAAGCTTTGCGATTTCGGGATCGCGCGAGCCAATATTCTTGTCGGCGACGTTGAGCGAAAAGACGACGATGCTCTGAAGGGGAAGGCCGGCTACATGAGCCCGGAGCACGCGCGCGGTGAAGTAATCGATGCGCGCGCCGATATTTTCGCAGCAACGATTCTTCTTTGGGAGCTCGTGCATGGAAAGCGCCTCTACCAGCGCGGTGGCGATCGCCCTTCGTTGCTCGACCAAGCGCGCGCCGGTGAGATCCCGGCGCTTGTCCCGCAAGAGTTCCCGGATGTCGAACGGCTGCAGGCCATTATAGCAAAAGGGCTGATGTTCGATCGCGAAGAGCGCTACGCGAGTGCGTCGCTGATGCTCCGCGATTTGGAGCGCTATACGCGCCAGAACGATCTCGTCGCGAGCCCGCTCCGCCTCGGCGGTTGGATGTTCGAAAATTTTGGCGAAGCGCTTGTCGAGCATCGGCGCGAACGCGAACGAATTTCAGAGCGCCCGAATTTCGAGCCGACGTTTGAGAGCGAAGTGATTCCGCCCGAGCCGCCCGCTTGGCCGGAAGAGGCGTTAGCGGTGCAAAATGCGGCGAATTTGGGTCGTTTAAAAGCGATTGCCGCCGGCCAGTCGAATGCGCGCGTCTGGCAATTGATTGCGCTCGTGCTGATGCTCGTCGGCGTTGCGATGCTTCTGGCGCGTCGCGGGCACTTTTGAGGCGGCGATGAGAGCTGTCGACGTCGCGCTCCCCGTCCCGCTCTCGCAGACGTTCACGTACCGCGTGCCTGATAAGTTTGCGCAAGCGGCTCAATTTGGTGCGCGCGTCGTCGCGCCGTTCGGGTCGCGCAAGCTCGTCGGTGTCATCGTCGCGGCGTATGACAAATTGGATGACACGGCTGGCGGAGCCGAATTAAAGCCTATTTTTAGCATGGTCGACGACGGCGACCCGGCGATCGGCAAAGATCTCGGCGAGTTTTTGATGCAGCTCGCGGCGTACTATTTCGCGCCGATCGGCGAAGTGATGCGCCTCGCGCTTCCGCCTATCGAAAAAGAGACGGCGGCGCTTCTGCTCGAGCCGTCGCTCTTCCCGGAAGCGGCGCGCGGGCTCTCTCCTCGGAGTGTGCAGTGGGTGACTGCCCTTTCGGCGAGCGAGAGCGACGTGAAATTGACGGCGCGCGATCAAGCGGTGCTCGCGCATGTTCGCGCGGCCGGGGCGATCCCTGTTGCGCATTTGCTAGGGCGGTGGAAGAGCGCGCGGGCCCAAGTGAAAAAGCTCGCGGCAGCTGCGCTCGTGGCGATCGAGCATCGACCGATGCCCGAAGCGAAGCTGTTCGCCAGCGAGGCCGAGCGAGAGCCGATGCCGCTTCTCACCGACGCGCAAGAGCACGCCACGCGCGAAATTTCAAAGCGAATCGAGTCGGGCGAGCCGGCGACATTTTTGCTGCACGGCGTGACCGGGTCCGGGAAGACCGAAGTGTACTTGCAAGCGATCGCGGCGGTGCGCGAACAGAAGCGCGGCGCGATTGTGATCGTCCCCGAAATCGCCCTCACGCCGCAACTTGTGGCGCGATTTCGTGGGCGATTTGGCGGCGATGTTGCGGTCATTCATTCTGAGCTGTCGCCGCGCGAAAGGCGCGCGATGTGGGATCAGCTTCGCTCCGGAAAAGTCGATGTAGCCATCGGCGCGCGGAGCGCTCTGTTTGCACCGGTGCGCAATTTAGGGCTCGTTGTGGTCGACGAAGAGCACGACCCGTCGTTCAAACAAGAAGAAGGGGTTCGCTACCATGCGCGCGACATGGCGATGCTTCGAGCGCACCGCGTCGGAGCAGTCTGCGTGCTTGGGAGCGCGACGCCGTCGCTCGAGTCGGAGTATTTGTCGCGCCAATCGAAGATCACGAAGCTAGAGCTGCCCGATCGCGCGCGAATGCAGCAAATGCCTAGCGTCGAAATTGTCGATTTGAGGCGAACAGACGCAGGGCCGACGGGAGATAAGCGCCTTAGTCTGCCGCTCCATCGCGCGATCGAATCGACACTCGCTTCGGGCGGGCAAACAATCTTGTTTCTTAACCGACGAGGCTTCGCGCCGAGCATTCGGTGCATCGCGTGCGGCGAGCTTGCAAAGTGCCCTTCGTGTTCGGTCGCGATCACGTTCTACCGGCGGCGCGGCGGGATCGTGCGATGCCACTATTGCGACTACCAAGCGCCAGCGCCCAATCGATGCGCAAAGTGCAAAGCGGGCGGCTTGGTTTTCGAAGGGCTCGGCACTGAGAAGCTTGAAGACACGCTACAAATGGCGTTTCCGACGGCGCGACTCGCACGGCTCGATCGCGATGTGGTGAGCGGAAAGAATGTTGATGAGGTGCTGTCGCGCGTGCGACGACGCGAGGTTGATATTCTCGTCGGCACGCAAATGGTCACAAAAGGGCACGATTTGCCCGATGTAACGCTCGTCGGCGTCATCAATGCCGATGCCGCGCTTTCGATCCCCGATTTTCGCGCATCGGAGCGCGCATTTCATCTGCTCGTGCAAGTGGCGGGAAGAGCCGGGCGCGGCGACAAGCCAGGACACGTGATGGTGCAGACATACAACCCCGACCATCCCGCCATCGGCTTCGCGATGAAGCACGATGTGACATCGTTTTTACGGCACGAGCTCACCGACCGCGCCGAACTCAACTACCCGCCGTTCGCGCGCTTAGCGTTAGTGCGCATCGATGCGGCCGATGAAAGCGAAGCGGAACAAGCAGCCGCGCACATTGCCGGAAGAGCGCGAACGTTCGCAGAAAAGCTAGAGCTTGATGTGCTAGGACCGTCGCCAGCACCGATAGCCAAGTTGCGAAATCGCTACCGCTTCCGTGTGCTACTCCGCTCGGCCCACCGAGCATCGCTACGCAAAGTGGTAGCGCTCCTAGAACAAGAGCGAACAAAGTTCCCGCGCGAAGTCCGCTGCAGCATCGACATCGATCCGGTGCAGCTGCTGTAGCAAGCTCAGACGTCTGCTCTCCCCCCGTAAACGTGCCCGTGCCCGTAAACGTGCCCGGCTTTTTCTCCGTATCTCGGGAGAAAAGGCCGGGCACGTTTACGGGCCCGGGCACGTTTACGGGCAGAACCTCTTTGCGCTTCTCGATCAGTGAGTCGCCGGGATCTCTAGGCTCGTCGGCTCAAACTGCGCGACGCCATTTGCGCCGTGACGCGCCTCGCTGGTCGTGTGGTAAATAGGCTTGCGCACGCGCCCCCACTTGCTTAGCGGCGCATTTTGGGGGGAGCCCATCCACGGGTTAAACTTCAACTGCTCGGAGTAAGCATCGTGTCCCGGAGTATCAAACTCCTGGCGTGGAATCAGGATCGTTGCGGCTTTGATGAACTCGGTCGTCCAGATGACGGTTGCATCTTCGATCGGTGTCGTATCTTGATCGGCGAACGGCTGAATGAACAAGTGGAAGCAAATGTCGCCGGACGCAAGCTTCTCTACAAGGTCTGCGCGCAAACGATTCTTCACGTTTGAAAACGTCGCCCCGAGCGGAGCGGGTTCGCACGGCTTGATCGCGTACTTAACAGCATGCTCCTCCCCCATGAGGTACGGGTGCAAGCTGTTGTAAGTTAGGTCGGCAAGACTCGTCGGAGCTGCGTTTGCTAGGGCGATCGGGGCGAAGCGTACCGCATCTCCCGGGTTAGTCGCGAAAGCCACAGCGGCCGCGACCGGATTCGACGCGCCAAAGATATCGCCGTACGACTCAAGCGTCCCAAACGGGAAGCTCGCAGCGGAGACGGTCAAAAAGTCTTGCGACTTTCCTGGGCCAAACGCGTTGATCAACTTCAACGCGAGGCCTCGCACGTCGGGCTGAACATCGGATGCAGCATGCCCGCTGCCGTTCGAGAAACGAATAAGCGCTTCGTACACTTTGCCGGGAATAAACGCCCCGACGCCACGCGCGAACGGCGGGAGGTCGGCTTCCATTGTGACAGATGCCTTGACGAGACCGTGTGCCTTTACGTGCGCGTCGCGCGTCGCCATCGCACCGTGCGCTTGGGTCTTCATAACGGCCGCCCTCGCGATTTTGCCAAGACGTGCTGTGGCGGCTTCCTCTTTATCGTGAGACCCTTCAAAGCTCTCAAAGCGATCGCTTGTAAGCGTAATGACCGCCGAGCTAACGCTGGCAACCGGCTCGGATTCGCTCGAAGCCGACGCGCCACAGCCGACCATTGAGGTGAATGCAGCAAGCGCGAATAGCGCCTGAATGTAGTGATAACGAATTGTTTTCATAGTGGCGGCCGGGGTAGCACGCGAAAGTGAGCGAGCAACGGCGTCGATGCAAATTGCTCGACGAAGAGTTGGGCGAAGGCCGAACCACTTATGAAGCCGTTTCGAACGAGAATGGAGCTATGGTTCGCGCGCGATGGTTCAACGCGCGTCTGAAGCGTCTCCTAGCAATCCCCCGCTGTCGACGATTCTTCGCGGCGAGCGTGTCGCGCTTCGTCCGCCGCGTTCGAACGATCTCGCTGCGCTGCGCCGAACGCTGCGTCGCAATGCTGAGCATCTCAGGCCATGGAGCCCGGCGCCACGCCCAGGCGAAGAGCCGACATCGATCACCGAAGTGTCGAAAACGATCATGCGCGAGCGCCGCGAATGGACACGCGGCGCTGCCTATTCCTTTTTTATAGTGCCGCCTGATATCCCGCGCGATGCGCCGATCATGGGGCGCATTGGTTTAAGCGGCGTCGTGCGCGGCGCGTTTCAAAACGCGTTTCTCGGCTACTGGATGGCAAACGAATGGGCCGGCACCGGGCTTATGACCGAAGCGGTCAATCTTACGGTCGACTTCGCATTTCGCGCGCTTCACCTGCATCGCGTCCAAGCGGCCGTGATGCCGCGCAACCTCGCAAGCCTGCGAGTCCTTGAAAAGATTGGGTTTCGGCGCGAAGGGCTTGCCGAGCGCTACTTGAAAATCGCCGGCGTGTGGGAAGACCACATCATTTTCGCCACAACCGCCGACGAGCGTTAGGCAGATCGCCGGTTTTTTTTCTATTTTGTGCCGCGGCGGTATGCACTTTATCGGAGGCCGCAATGGAAAAAATCGTGAATCGCTTGCGAACGACGATCGGTTCGCTGGCAATCGGTCTGAGTCTGCTCACCACCGTGTGCAGCAAAAGCACACCCGAGTCATCGCACGCGACTGACAACGTGCCGCCTCCGAACAACGGAGTGAGCAACGATGCTTCGGATCACGACGGGATCGTGAGCGACGACGCGGCGGTCGACAGCGCGGTCCCAATCGATCCGCTTCCACCGCCAACCAATTGGAAATCGGTTACGCCGGCGCTTGGTTCGAGTGATCAGTATGTTCTCATGCCCGAAATCGCGGCGGCGTACGTCACCCCCGACGGCAGCACACCGTATGTCGTTCTCGTTGGGTCGATGACGCCCCGAGGGGGCGGAAGCGCCACGCCGAGCTACTTGGTCACGATTGAGCAGCAGGCGCTCGATAGCCTCGCGTTCGGACCAGCTTGGCAGGGGGTAAACGCTTCGAACAGCATGTCAAATTCAGTGTCGGCCTTTGGCCCGACCGCGAGCTATTCGGGCAACATGCTCAGCATCGTCTGGCGGAACGCCGATTCAGAGGTTAACGGCGTCACGAAAACGAACGGTAGTTGGGGGGCTCCTTTCGATTTGCAAGGAAATACGTCACAAGAAGGGACCTTGGTCACCCAGAACCCACGAGCTGTGTCACCGACGTTTACGATGCTCATCGTGGGGACCAACGGAGGAGATCTTTACTGGATTCAGCCGTATCCTAGCGTTGCCTATACAGTTGCTGACACGTGGCCTTTTGGCAACCCGTTCCAATCGACCCGGAAGCCTTGGCTCTATGGGCTCGCGGCCGCGTGGACACCGAAGGGGCTTCAACTTTTCGGCGTCGTGAAGATCCGCGATGCGCATCAGCTTTTCTGGCTCTCCTGTTCGGTTTCAAACAGCTGCGGAACATGGTCGACGGCGACGCAACTGCTTACCGACACCGATGCCGGGAAAGTGCCCGCGTTTGATTTCAACGTGCAGTCGGCGCCGGCAGCCGTCTGGTGCGGCGACAGGACGATCGTCGTGGCGCGCGATGAGCTCGGGAATGTATGGCAAACAACTTCACAAGATGGTTCGCATTGGACCGCGAAAGAATCGGTCGGCGCAATCCCAGGGGCGATGCAAAAAACAGCGGACGCGGCCGCCCCGCTGCCGCCCTATCCATCACCGGCGATGGTATCGCGGACGAGCACCAATACAAACATCTGCCACTACGAAATCTACATTACCGCCGACGACCATACCGTGTGGGAGACAACGGCCACTATTCCCTAAGCGACGCCAAATGTGAGCACCAATTCATAGTTTTTTTTGCCTATCCGGTTCTATTTTCACTAATCGTTAAGCTCGCGCAATCCGCGAAGTGATAGGCTAGCTGTCACACGCGCAATCGTGATCACCTGGAGGGATGGCAATGGTTGACATCGTAATAGCAAACCGCTTTCGGCGGATTCTTCTAAATCTATCGGCGGTGGGGCTGATAATTGTCGCAGCGGGCTGTACGAAGTCGGCGCCAAAAGACCCGCTAGTTACCATCGACGGCGACGACTCGGGGGCTGACGCGTCAGACAATAGTGGTGATGACGACGGTGGAACGACCGATGCCGGAGATAGCGACGACATCGTGATCGACGATGATGCGTCGATCGATCCAGATGCCGCTGTTGCGAACTTGCCCGACGCAGGTTCTGCATGGCACGCGGTAACGGCGGACGCGCCCAACCCCCAGAAGCTCATGCCTGAAATCGCTGCGGTCTATATCGTCCCGCCAGACGGAGGCGCTGGCTATGTCGCAATAATAGGTTCGCTTACCGACTCAACCAGTCTAACAGCCGCTGGGTATCCATCCGGGACAGGCGACCTCACAATAGCCGTTGAAACTACGGGGGGTGGGCTCGACTTTGGACCATGGAATGGTGTCATAGCGCCCCCGGGCAGTGCAAACGCGCCCGGAAGCTTCTTGAATGGCCTTCAAACGTACACGGGTGCGGTAAGCCAACTTGGACCAACCGCCAGCTATGCAATTGGGTTGAACTACTCGGGCGCGGTCACGGGCATTCTCACCGCCATGTGGCAGCGGTCCGACAGCTATGTTGTCGGTATCTGGGGAATCCCCGGCTCGGCCGGTCAACAACCAGTCTGGCAAAATCAAATTTGGTTCAGTACTGCACAGACAGCATTCGAAGGTAGTTTAGTGACGGAGAATCCGAACCCTAACACGCCGAGCGATAAATCGTTTGCGGCTTTCATTGCGGGCGTTTCAAACATCAATATGTCTTCGATAGCGGGGGGATACGGCGGCACTGGGAACACCACAACCGGTTCCCTAGTTACCCCCTTCACGAACTTAAACACCTTAAGTAATGCGAATATCGCTCCGGCTAGCCTGCCACTTCAGTACGGGGTTGCCTCAACATGGACACTTGGTGGCGGCCAGAAGCTCTTCGCTATCTCCAACAGTCAAGTCTACTGGGCGCAGGTCCCCCCCCCGCCGTCAACAGCTTGGTCCGCCCTGACGAGGCTTACGGACCCAACAGGACGAGGACCCATCGTCAACAATGTCGCGGCAGCGCCTTCGGCAGTCTGGTGCGGGAGGCATACCATTCTCGTGACCCGCGATGGGGACGGAAACATCAGGCAGTCGGTGAGAGATCCGGCAACTAAAGCGTGGTCAACGTCACTCATTGCAGACGTCACCGACCCCGCTCTCCCCCGGGCTTTGGTGCCACCCGCCCTTGATGGTGGAACCACGCAGGGCATCCCTCAAATATCGTCGCCCGCTGTTATTTCGCGAACATCCAATACCCAGGCGACGTGTGAATATGAGGTTTACATCGTAGGCCTCGACCAACTGATTTACGAAAAAACATTCATCATCAACTAGGCCATGGTTCATCGCGCCGATAGGTTTCGACAGCTCTCACGAAGTCTATCGGCGCTCGCCTTTGTGCTTTGGGCCTCCGGATGCCGCCCACCCCCTGAGGCGGCGCCGCATGTCATCGACGGGGACGAACAGCCTCCCACACAAGACGCCGCTCCCGATCCGGACGACGCGATCGATGCCGCTCCCGATCCCGACGACACGATCGACGCATCGTCAAAACCGAGCGGTCCGACGCCGCCACCGACAGACGACTGGGTAGCCGTCACCCCTGAACCTGGCAACGATGCGATCTATCTGATGCCAGAAATTGCGGCGGCGTACGTCGTTCCCGCAAGCGGACCCTCCTACGTTGCGCTCGTCGGCTCATTCACAATTCCCGCTTCAAATCCGCCAGCGGGTCAGCTCTTTATGAGTCAGACGCAGACGGACAACATATTTGATTTCAAGTCATGGCAAGAGATCACCGGCCCGCTGAACAACAACAACTTCACCAACAGCGTCTCGTGGTACGGACCATCAGCCAGCTATTCGAATAGCACGTTGACTGTGCTCTGGAGGCGACCATCGGATGGGACAATCTACGGCATCGCGCAGAAAAATGGTGGCGCATGGGGAGCCCCCTTCAGCACGAACACAACGATGGGGTTCAAAGGGAGCGTCATAACGAGCGACCCGACGTCGACATCTTCCACTCCGTTCGCCGCATTCGGCGTCGGAACCAACACCACTAGTATTGCTTGGATTTCATCCTACAGCGGGACCGCGCTTGGTCCATCGCCGACCGGCACCTGGAGTGCAACGAACACCGTCCCTCTGCGGATGACGCTTCAATTTGGCGTCGGCTCCTCGTGGGATTACGGCGGCGGACAGAAAATATTTGCTGTGTCAAACAACCAAATTTTCTGGTCATACGTGCCTGGTAACTCGGTCTCTTGGGCCCAGCCGCTCACCGCACTCTTGGATGCCGCAGGGCGGGGCCCTCTTATCCCGGATGTCCAGACAGCGCCGTCCGCCGTCTGGTGCGGAAACAGGACGATTCTAGTCGCGCGCGACGGCGATGGGAATATTCGGCAAGCGGTAAGAAATCCAAAAGCGCAACCACCGACACCGGAATGGTCGATGGAGCTAATTGGTGACGTCGCCACGATGCCGGTCGAGCTCCAGCCACCAGATCTCGACGCTTCGACGACTCCGCTGATGCAGATGTCGGTACCATCGCCGGTCGTTATATCGCGAACGAGCACCGATCAGTCTGTTTGCGAATACGAAATCTATGTCGTCGGAAACGACCACCGAGTCTACGAGCGGACATTCATCATCAGCAACTAATGCGGGGAAGCCAATGGTTGACGTCGTCATAGCAGTCCGCAAGCTTGCGCTTCTATTCGCATCGTCAATCGGTTTGCTGTTCGCCCTTTCGTGCACAAAAGCAAAATCGATAGACGTTCCTTCCGACAGCGAAGCGCCGCCATCGAATGCCTATGACGGTTCAAGCGAGCAGGACCTAGATGCAGGCGATAGCGACGACATTTCGGTCGACGCGGCCACCATCGATGCCGCTGTTACTATCTTGCCTAACCCCGATAAGAAATGGCGGGCAGTGACGCCCGTGAGCACCCTCGATCTCCAGTCCGAAATTGCTGCCGCCTTTATCGTGCCATCCAGCGGCGCTCCCTATGTCGCGCTGCTCGGTTCGCTATCCGGTGAGAACTACTTGTCATCGACGGGATACCCACCAGGCACCGGCATGCTCAACTTTGCATCGGAAGATGATGCGGGCAGCCTCCACTTTACCAACTGGAGTTCGGTCCAAGCACCAAACGCAGGAACGGGAACCAATAGCTATACAGGCAACGTCGCGGCGATCGGCCCGACCGCCAGCTCTTCCGGCAATACGCTAACGGTCATGTGGGCCCAACCCGCCACCGCTGGCTACGACATCGTCGCCATATCAGGCACGCCAGGTCCGGCAGGGACGTCACCCACCTGGGGAAGCCAATTTTACACCAACGGACAGATGATCGTCGAAGGGACCGTAACGACAGAAGACCCCACCAATCAGAGTCAAAGCCCGACCCCCTTTCAGACCTTTAGTCTCGGAACCAGCAACTCGGCGTTTTACTGGTGGAACGCCTACAACGGAACGTCGTGGTCCGATCCGATGCCGCCAAAGGGCCACTGGCAGTACATGATGAGCGGCGGGTCTGACGTAAACGCTACGTACAATCCGCTTGAGTATGGGATCGCATCGTCGTGGACGTTTGGCGGCGGGATAAAAGTGTTCGCCGTCTATCAAAATCAGCTGTACTGGACTTCCCGCGCTCGAAACACGCCCGAAAACGCCTGGACAACGTTCGCAGCGCTTGTCTCCACTTCCGGCGGGGATTCCGGCACGGAACAAGGACTCCCAATTTTTCAAAACGTCTGGTCAGCCCCCGCGGCCGTTTGGTGCGGAAACAAAACGGTTGTCGTCATCCGCGATGTGCAGGGAAATATTAAGCTGACCACAAGAGACCGGGTAACGCGCAACTGGTCTCTACCGAAACTCGTAGCTGACGTATCAGACCCTGAACTACCGGCCGCTCTAAAGCCGCTCCTTGCCGACGCATCAATACCCACGCCGGAGGGGGCCCCGCCAATGCCGTCCCCCGCGATCATCTCGCGAACATCAATCTTTCAAGATCGATGCGAATACGAAATTTTCGTAGCGGGCAGCAACGGGCAAATCTACGCAGCCGCATTCCAAGACCCACCAGCCCCAACCGGCGAATGAACGTAACCGTCCGGCAGCCCCCACCTTCAATCGGCGCGAGGCGGGCGGGATAGTGCGGCGCGGAGGCGCCAATGAACGCGACGCAAGAGCCGATTCGACAGCCTGAAAAAGTACGAGGACAAGCGCTCGCCGCGAAAAGACGGCAAAGCG
>CAMAVR010000054.1 GCA_945861885.1 Nannocystis exedens
TCAACGTTGCAACACTAAAAAACGGCTTACGTCGCCTTACCCCAAATAAACCAAATCCCTCCCGCCCTTCCGCCCTCCCTGTTCAAATTCTGGCGCTGAATGAGCCCCGCGATTCAGGCGACGAATGGGAATTCTTAAACAGACCCTAGTAGTAAGAGCGCGCTTACTGCCGAGGTGCCTGATACAGGAAGATGTAGCCGTCTACTTTTGCGCGTGCGATCATCTGGGCTTCCGTTACCGGCGTCACTTCGCGGTCGTTGTGCAGCATCCAGCTTTCGCGAATATCGTCGCGAACGTATGCGACGTAGTGCCCGCCCGTGGCCGAGCCGCCGTGCACTACGACAGCGCGCAGTATCACTAGGTCTTCGCTGACGAGGCTCCCGGAGGTGCCGTGCGTGACTAGGCGGTCCCGGTCGTAGCGCGGAATCGAGAATGCGATTGTCGGGTCGATCGGGGTCGATACTTTGACGCCGACTTTTCGTACTCTGTCAAAGGAGTGCCTGCCCAGTTCGACGATGACGTTTCGGATCGGTTGGCCGGTGTGGAGCGGGGCGCGCCATCGGGCAATTTCCAACCGATCGGCGGGGGTCGGGTCGTGCCTGGCATTGTCTGGCGTGATGCGCTCCGCCGCAATGTATGCCTGAAATGCCCCTTCAACCGAACGCGTATCTCGCGTGACCGGGAGCGTCAGGAAGGAGGTCTGGTCGACTTCACCTGAAATCGCCGGCGGCGTGGTCTCTTGGCCAAACGGCGGGGCGAATTCAGAAACTACGGCGAGACGTAGCAGCTCAGATCGCTCGGCAAAGCCGATCGCGTCGGCCACTTTGACGAGAAATTCGTGCGCGTCAATTTGATGGGTGCCGATATACTGGCGAGCCCCGGCGCGATCGATCGTGAGATGATCGCCACCGCCGACATTTGTCGCGCGCAAATATCCTTTGAGCGCATGAAACCAAATGTCGAGTGCCATTCGGTGATAATCAGATTGCGGCGCGAGCGTAACGTCGTGACGGCCTAGCTGCGAAATCAAGAGATGAAACGCGCGCCGTGCGTCACGCTCGGCGGCGTTGATTCTTGAAAGCGGTCCTGCGGCGACATCGGGCGGATTATAGATGTCAATGTGATCCGCGACTGCCGCCGCCAGCAGTTTCAGCGAAGCGTTGGCGAAGCAGGTATTGCCCAAGTTTGCGAATCCCAACGCGCGTGACAATTCAGTTTCGGTCGGCATACGCTTCGCTTCTGATTTTTTTGCGGCAGGTGCAGCGCTTCGCGCTGCAAGTGAAGCTGCGGGCGGCGCTCCGTTACCTGCTGGCGGAGGGAGAAGCGCTGCCGCTGACGGAGCTACGCGCGCTGGTGGTGCCGGAGGGAGAAGCGCTGCCGGTGGCGCAGCGACACGCGCCGGTGGCGCAGCGACACGCGCCGGTGGTGGTGGGCGAACGGGCCTGCTCGGTTTGCCCGCTGGCGCGTTCGGTAATTGTCGACGCCGGGGGGCAGCAATTGCGGACACTGACTCTCCGGCCGGCGCTGCTGATTTGCTAACCGCTGGATTGATCTCCAAGGCCGCTTGGGCCGGCACCGCTGATTTCGCAGCCGCTGGCGTTGTTACCGAGGTTTCTTTGGCGGTAGCGTCTTCGCCTGGTGGCGGCCATACGATTTTAAGTCGACCGGGGACGGTGCGCGCAGGTGCTGGTTGATCGGGTTTACCTGCGTAGGCAGTGCGCTCCAAAGAGCCCATCAGCCCCGCCTGAACAATCGTGACGGTAAAAATAGCGACCCAACTCTTCATCACAAACCTCCCAAAGCGCCTCAGGCCAAACGGCAAGCACCGGCACGGCCCGGGGGACCGAGAGCAGTCAAAATAGGTAGCGCGGAAGAGTCGATGCGCCACAAGCGGGCGCTCTCTGCGCTATTCTGAGAAGCGATTGGGACGTTTCCCTTTTATTCCCGCGTAAACTTTGCGAATTTTCGCGATATCGGCATCGATGTCTCCCGTTGGGAAAAAAACGCCTGCGACACCGCCGCATTTCTTTTCGTAGTCGAGAAAGCCCAAAATTAGCGGGACTTTGGCCCCTTCGGCGATGTGATAGAAGCCTGTTTTCCACTGGTCGGTACGCTGTCGTGTCCCCTCCGGAGCAACGGCTAGCATCAGGCTTGGTGAGTTGCGCATCTGCTCAATTGCCGCCGCCACAACGCCGCCGCGCGCCGTGCGGTTGATTGGAAGGCCGCCGACCGCGCGCATAACCCAGCCAAATGGCGGCAAAAAGAGCGTGTGCTTTCCGAACCACGAAACGCGGATGCCCAACGCAAAGCAAATCGCCAGCATGAACGGCAAATCCCACCCCGATGTGTGCGGCGCTCCGATAACGACAGCGCGAGGCACATTCGGAATCGCCCCCTCAATGCGCCAGCCAAACAGCCCAAGCCAAGCGCGCCCAACCAGAGCGCGGAAATTGATTGGCGGAGACAAATATTGCGTTGATTCGTCAGCGAACATCGCAGCGAAACGTGTGGTCACCTCTCCCTAAAGTCATGTCATTTTATCGTCATGAACCTTAGAGGCGTTCTTCGCGGACGATTCGCCCGTGCACTTGATACGTAGCGGGTAGGTCGAGCATGCAATCGCCGCCGATTCCGAGCGGCGAGACGGCTACGGTGCATGAGCCGGCTTTGACCAACACCGCTACGCTCGGCAGCTCAATGGCTACGCTTTCTTTCGTCGCGTGGATCGCCCCGGGGCTGGCACGCAGCTTTACGCCGTTTGGGCGCGGGGCTTTGCCGTCGTAAAGTAGATCGCGCGCATCGACCCGCACGATCACCCGGAGCCCCTCAGCCCCCCCCGGAATGCGCACCGTCGCCTTGGCCACGCGCCGCTCAATTGCCGCTGTTAGCGCGGCGAAGCCTGCCGGCCCCTCGCCATTCAACAGCGTCGCCACGACGCCCCCTACGCGCCGTATCGTCACCATAAAATCGACCGCGCCAACCGGCCGCGTTGGCGACTCGCGCACCACTTCTTCGATTGCTGCGACAACCGCGCCGCCGCGCCCGAAGCCGCGCTCGACATCTGATTCATCAAGCTTTTCAACGACCCCGCCCGTCTTCGACCCGCGCGCTGCATCTTGCCGAGCGCCGTTTCGCAGCTCGGAAGCGATCGTGTCGCGTTGAGCTTGACCGATGGCGGCCCAAGTACCCCCTTTTGTCGCAGAAAAACCCCATGTTTCCGCGGCGCTGCCGCCCGTTTGCACTTCGCCGCCGATTAGGTCGTCGGCGTGCGACGCTTTGGAATCGCTGGAAGGCGGCGCAACAGCTGGCCGACGCGCTTGATGAGTCGGCCGCTCCGCAGCCGGCAAAGGGGGGGACGGGACGGCTGGTGAAACCGGTTGAACCGCCGGTAGATCGGCTGGCTCAATATCGAATTCGACAAGAGAATCGGCCACTTCACCCGCGCGATGCGCTGTTTCGCGCCCGACGCGCGCGGCTACGAGCAGCGCGATATGCGCGGCAAGTGCAAGAGCTAAGAACCGGCGAAATCGCCGGGCGTCGGAAGGCATCGAAGGAGTATAGCCGGGTCAAGCGGTCGCACAAACGACTGCGACGCCGGAGATCGAGCTCGAGGTCGGGGTCGATCTTCGCTCCCCTCACATGTCGCACTCTGTCGCCTAATTTGCCCTAAAAATTGCAGGTGAACGAACAACTTTTATCGTGAGTGCAATCGTCTTTGGTTGCGTTACAGATTCCGCTCGGATTGCGCGCGTCAGATCTACGCTGGTCTTTTCTGCACCCGTTACAAGGAGGCTGACTATGCGTCGAGTTGCTTCAACCGGTCTTGCATTTGTGATCTGCGCGCTCGCTGGAACGGCAAGCGCAACACCGATTGGAAAAAGCGACCTTCCAGGTCGTCGTGTCGTCTTCGGAATGAAGTGGCCAAATTCGGCGAGCGAGGGGACCGTCCCCGTTCGCACGTATGCCGAAATCGCAACAACCGCAACGCTTGGAGGTTATTCCTCGCTAGTCCCGTACGTCATTCAATCGCCTGATCAAGAAGATGCAGGGAGCTGCTTGTACATGTCGCTCACAGGCATCGCCGAGTGGTGGCTTGCAAAACTTTACCCGTCAGCATCACGCGCGCACGATGGCCCGATCGATCTAAGCGAGCGCTACATGATGAACATCGCCGGCGGCGACGAAGCGACGAGCCCTGTCGCCAATTGGAAGACCGACTCGATCGACCTCTACAACAAGACCGGCTACGCCGTCCTCAACTCATCGTACCGCTTCACCAAAGGCTGGTTTATGAAGGACGCCGAAGGTAACCCAAAGCCGGTCGCCGCAAATACCGAAGGGGCTGAATTTAGCGCGATGTACAACTGGATCGACCAATCGGCGACCGTTAACGCACCGACCGCTTACGTCGCCCTCCCCCACTTCGAGCACGAGGTGCTCTTCGCAGACCCGGCCAGCGACCAGTGGGGGACGGCGGTCATGCCGTCAAACATTGTCGACGAAGTGAAGGCAAAGTTACGCGAGCGTGAAGCGCCGGTGAACATTATCTACAACCACTTCGGCTATTGGCACTCGGTTTACATCATCGGCTACGACGACAGCGCGCCGACGAACGACTGCAAGTTCGTGACGAGCTTCGACAACTACATGGGCGGCCAAGTAAAAGAGATGCGCGCCCAAGCGGAGAAAGAGGCCGACCCGGCAAAAAAGCAGAAGCTGATCGATCGCGCCGCGAAATTCGAAAAAGCCGGAACGCGATTTCATACGGCATACACAAGCGGCGGCGGCTGCGCACCGAAAGGGATGTTCTATGTGCGCGATTCAATCTATGCCGACGACAACGCCCCTTATGTTTACACGCCGGGCAATCCCGCGGGGAACGGCAGCTATTCAAAAGCGATCGTGCTGCACGAATACGCATGGCTCCGCTACATGTCGAACCACGCGACGCAGATTTATGTGAAGCGGTAGCTGTTCGATTTGTGACGGTGACGAACGAGGCGTTCGATAGAGAATAAAAAAACGGCTCTTCTGCTTTCGCGGAAGAGCCGTTTTCGTTTGCGGCTTTCGCCGCTGGGTCAGGTTAGACCGGAGGTGTTACTTGACGAATACGAAGGCGAATTCCCCGCGGTTCGCGTTTCCGGGTTGAGTTACATCCAATCCTGAACCGGTTGTCTGGGCCGCTAACCCCTGCACGCCTCCGTCGCCATACGACAGATTCGCGCACCCGAGTGCGCCCGCAGTTACAAACGTCCCACCGTCTGCGCTATTCCTACACAGACCCTTAGCTAGACCAACACCGAAAGAAAAATAGCTACCATTGCAACTGCCATTGGCTGAGTTGCTAAGAACGCGGGCTGCGGTATCACCCGCCAAACCAATGCGAGCCATCTCTACATAGTTTGGATTGCCCGCAGTGGAGTTAAACGTGCCATTACTGTTTCCACCAACACCTAAGCCAATCTCAAAACACACATTAGCCTGCGTAGCCGGTCGGTAGGGAACTGTACTAAAGATACCCGTATTCCACGGCGCCATTGTTGTGGCCGTCACTGATCCCGCGTCCGCGCCATTGACATTGCCTGCAAGCCCCAATGCGTTAGTACCCGCAATGAATCTTTTTTGGGTATCTTGTATCAGGCTCGCCAACGTTACCGGATTCGCCGTCACATTGTTCGCCTTGATAGCGTCCGCGGTAATATCGATCGAAAACCCTTTCGGCAAAATCGCATCTTCGGCTGGAACCGTTAAGTGGGCCGCATCAGCAAAGACGACCGTCACCGTAGTCACCGGCCGGAAGTAGAACGACGCGAATTTCGCTTCGCTATTGCTGAACCCAAACCTCGACGGGTTGAGAGTGCCGCCGTCGTCGGTAGAGGCGTCGGCCGTCCAATATCCAGCCCCGTACCCTAACGTCTGGTTGTTACCATTCACCTTCATGACCAGCTCGCCGTTGACCTTATCGCAGAAGGCGCTGTACGGCGTCCCCCCTCCATCGACATCGGGACGCTGCAACGAATAGACGCCGTTTGGCTTCGACGTCACGTCGGCGCAGGACCGTGGATATGAACACTTGCTGGTGGTCGCGTCGCAAACAGACCGCCAGCAGGTGGTATTTGCACCGCACGCTTCACCGAGCTTAGCTACCGTTGGTACCGCTGCGCCACCATCGACGGCCGCTGTTGAAGTAGTCGGCTCGCAGAGCCCGGTAACCTGATCGTCAACGTCTAGTCCAGCATCTCCCAGCTTCAAACAGTTGAGCCCCTCAGCGCAGTCGCCATCCTTCCCGCACGCATTGTCCTTCCCGCACTTGGTAGCGCTCTCGCCGCCGCAGAACGCAGTGCCACCATCTGCCAACAGAATCTCGTCCGTTTCGGGCAAATCGCTAAACGTTCGCACCGCAGCATCGTCGTCTACAGGCGGCTGATAGCCCGAATCCGGGTTGGTATAGTTACTGGCATCACCCTTCACCGGCCCCGCATCAATCGCCGCTCTGATGGCGTCCTTCGTCTCACTACCACACGCGCCGACCCAAGGCACCGCGGCCACTGCTACTAACATACAGAACATCTGGCGCCGCAGCGCCTTATCAAGTCGTATCATTACTCCCCCAATCGCGTCGATTGTTGACACAAAAAGTTCGAACCTACGGTCGGCTTTTTGGAAGATTACGTCAAGCTCAAACAGACTCCGACGTTACAATCTTCGAAACAGCCCTACCACAACTCCCAAAAGCATCGTTGGCCTAAAGTCACTCGCGCGAACAAGTATTGGCGCCATCGACTTATTGGCCGGTTGAAACCGGATGTAATCTTTTTCTGGAAAGTAGTACTTTACTGTTGCTTCGTCGCCGATTAGGGCGACCACGATTTCGCCTCGATTTGCCGTTGATTGCTTACGGACGAAGAGTGTATCGCCTGTTAAAATGCCCGCTTCGATCATCGAATCGCCTTGCACGCGCAGGCCGAATACGTCGGCCTCGCCTCGCAATAGCGAGCGATCGACCTTCACCGTATCGACCACTTGCTCTTCGGCGAAGAGCGGTAACCCCGCGGCAACACGCCCTAAAACATTGACCTCGGCGAAGCTGCTCTCATCGCTTGCTCGCGCTCGGCGAAAAGCGCCATTTGGAACACCGGCTGCTCCGCCATCCGGGTGCAGCTCGTGGACCGACCCCTGACGAAAATCGGCTGTGCCGCCCGATAGAACCGTGGGGCGTAGAGCCCTCGATTTCATATCTTCGCGCGTTAGATAACCTTTTCGCTCTAACGCTCTTAGGTGATCGTTCACGCCGTTGGTCGAGCGGATGCCCATTTGTGCGCCGATCTCTCGCAACGTGGGAGGATACCCTCGATCGGAAATCGACTGATGAATGTAGTGCAAGACCATCTGCTGTCGGTCGGTAAGCCTTTGCATGGTTCGCGTACACTACTGAACACTTGTAAAAGCGTCAACAACACTGCAAAAGTAAAAAACCGGCTGCCAAAATGACTCGATACTAGACGCTTTTTCACAAATCAAAAGGCGAAGACTTAACAGGGAGGGCGGGAGGGCGGGAGTAGTTTTTGGCTTGTCGTTTTCGACCAAAAACCTCCCGATCTCCCGCCCTCCCTGTTAAAATTCTGCGGCTTTGCATTTCTTAAACAGTGCCGACTAAATGCCAGCCAAATAGCGTTCGGCATCGAGCGCGGCCATGCAGCCTGTACCTGCGGCTGTGACTGCCTGGCGATATGTAAAATCCTGAACATCGCCACAGGCAAAGACCCCCGGAACGCTCGTGTATGTCGACCCGGTTTTTGTCTTAATGTAACCGTTGTCGTGAAGTTCGAGTTGACCGGCGAAAAGCTCGGTGTTTGGCGTATGCCCGATCGCGACAAAGAGGCCTGTGCAAATGACTTCGCTCACCTCATTGGTGCGCAGATTTTTTAGGCGCACGCCGGTCACTTCGCCCTTTTTAACGTCGAGCACCTCTTCGACGGCCGAATCCCAAATCACGCGGATTTTTTTGTTGGCAAAGACTCGATCTTGCATCGCTTGGCTCGCGCGAAACTCGTGCCGGCGATGCACTAGCGTGACGCTTTTGCATATGCCTGACAGATACATCGACTCTTCCATCGCGGTATCGCCGCCGCCGACAACGACGACATCTTGATTGCGAAAAAACGCGCCGTCGCACACTGCGCATGCCGACACGCCGCGCCCTTTTAGCGCTTGCTCACTCTCGAGATTAAGCCACTTCGCCTGCGCGCCTGTCGCGACGATGAGTGCGCTTGCCGTGTGCTCAACGTTGTCGTCGCCGACCCAAACACGAAACGGTTTGGCTGATAGATCGACTTTGTTTACGTCGTCGGTCACGATCTCGCAGCCTTGGCGTTCTGACTGATCGCGAAACGCTTTCATGAGATCGGGGCCGGTGATTTTCTCGGGGAAACCTGGGTAATTCTCTACGTCGTTGGTGATCATCAGCTGACCGCCGGGGATCCCCCCGCGTGTCATCCCCTCGAACATGAGCGGCTTCATGTTTGCTCGCGCGGCGTAAATTGCGGCGGTATGCCCTGCGGGGCCCGACCCGATGATGATGACTTTTCGTGTGTTCATTCTAAAATCGCTCAAACGTTACGACAGTTGATTCGCCATCGGTACAGCGCGTATCGACGCTTTGCCATCTTTAACGACTGCTGCAAACCGAACTGCTTTGTAACCATGTTTTTCGACAAGTGAATCGCGATTTCGCTTGAGCGTCGCTTCGAACCGCTCGTATGTGAGCCCTTCGATCGATTCACCGCAGCGCTCTTTTGCCGCGATAAATTCTCGGTAGACATCGGCCCACTCATTTTCAGAAGGGGCGATCGCGAAAGCGGCCATCGGCATTTGCGTTGGCGTCGCGGGCGGCGCGGGCATTTGTATATCGGTCAGCGATGCGGGCATCGGTATTTGCGCCTGCGACGCGCGCGGTGCGGGGAGCGGCATTTGCCTTGGCGACGCGGGCGGAAGCGCGTCGTCCGTCAGTGCATCTGATTCATCGTGAAAGCTCCGCTCGAGACCGAGAGTTCGCTTCAAAGGGCGCGCCTGCTCTAGATGAATTAGCGCAAAGCCTATCGCGATAACGAGCAGCGCCAACGCCGCAATCGACGTGACGTTCAGGTTGGATCGATCGTCGCTCGCGGCTGAAGAAACAAATGCCAGCGGACCATTGATAGGCGACGAAGCGCGCACCACAGCGAATGCAACCGGCATCTCCCACGTCTCGCCGGCAACCCGTGAATAGAGCGCGCTGAGCGACGGCGCGATCACGCGAACAGCCGATCGCCCCGCTTCGCTAAACTGCTTGTCGGCATTGAGCGATGCGAGCGATGCGAGCGCTTGATCGAACTGCGCCGCGGTAAAACGATCGTCGCTCGCGGCCGATGCAACGCGTTCGCCGCCAGCAAAAAAGGTTATATTTGCGCCTACGCGATGCGCAAGATCGGAGACGAACGAGTCATCGACAAGGCGCAGACCGACAACCGCGCCGACCGGCGACTGAGTGGTGTCATACTCGACAGGGCGCGCGACGATGCGAACGACTTTGCCGCCGAGCAGGAGAGTGTCGTCGCGGACGAAGCCGTGGAGTGCATCGTTGACCGCCGCGTATCCGCCGAACTCCAAATCGCCGTTGTTGCTAATGTACGGCGCCCCCCAAAAAGCGATGACGCGGCCGTCGCGATCGACTTCAAAAAGGCCGTCGGGGCGCTTGTCGGCTGGGATTTTTTCGGCCAACGCGGCGAGCGCGTCATCGCTGGTGCGCGCGGGCGCCATCACTGTGCCGACTCGATTGCTCGCGGCGTTCAGCCGCTCTTGCACAGCATCGTCGACGGCGACCGCGAGCAGCGCATCGAGCCGACGGCGCGCATCGAGCTGCAATGCCGCCGCCACCGACTCGCTTTCGAATGCCAAGCGCGCGGCGACATTTTCGGCCTCTTGGCGATTGTATTTTGCGGCGCCGAGCGACGCCACGGAGAGAGCCGCCGCCAGAGCGCCCGCAACAACCACGAACCAAATTCGCGTTAGCGGCATCATTGAATCGACTCCGTCAGATCGATCGCATCTTGGAGTTCAACAAGATTGCTCTCGCCGACCGAAGCGAGCAGCGATTTTCCGGCCGATTTGCCGTCAAAATAAGCCCGTATGACAAACTCGCCGGGCGGCAGTGGAATCGTGAATGAACCGTCGCGCGCAGGGCTTACGGCTCGCATCACCCCCTCTTCTACAATGACGAACGCGCGAAAACTCGGCGTCAACTCATCGCGAATTTCGTAGCGCGCCCCTGCAGACTGCGCGCTCCATTCTCGCCGCGCGTTCGCTGCGGTCGTTTCGGGCGGCAGCACATTGGAGTCGACAACGTAGAGGCGATGCGCGAACGGGTCGCGATTTTCTAGGGCGATCCGCGCCCCTGGTTGCACCACTGTTGTCGCCGGAGTGGCGCGCCCGCCTGCCACGCGAACAATCGTCGTCTGCATCGCAAGTGGGGCGCCGCGACCGAACACTGCGATCGAAACATCGCGCGATACATTCGCCGACAGGCCGCGAAATTGCGCGCGCACTGTCGGTGACGGCTCTCGCCAGGCGAACCGATGC
Source organism: Nannocystis exedens (assembly GCA_945861885.1). Lineage (GTDB taxonomy): Bacteria > Myxococcota_A > Polyangia > Polyangiales > Polyangiaceae > CAMAVR01. The sequence continues at coordinate 10,618 of CAMAVR010000054.1, forward strand.
GCATCGCGCGAAAGCTCGGCATAGACGACAGGGACTAACTTTTCGGCATGCGTAACCCGCCCGCGCACCCCCCCTGATGCGTCGACCCACTTTTCGCCGACGCGAACAACGCGAGCGACCGGCTTCGCAAACGCCGCCGCCGCGACGAACGATGCGCATATGATGACCGCGAATAGCAATTGACTTCGCATTCTCCCTCCTAGACGTGCGTGATCTGCCAATTGGCCTTAGTTTTCGGACTCTCCGACACTGCTCTCGCGAGGCCACAACTCGAGCGCGCCGTCGCGCGGTGGCGCCGCGATTCCCAAGTGCTCGTACGCTTTTCGCGTTGCTACACGACCGCGCGGCGTTCGCCCTAAGTAGCCTTGTTGAAGGAGATACGGCTCGTACACATCTTCAACTGTATCGCGCGGCTCGCCTATTGCGGCGGCGAGCGTTTCTACTCCGACGGGGCCACCGCCATAATCGTCGATGATGATTCGCAAAAGACGGCGATCCATCACATCAAAACCGGATGCATCGATGTCGAGACGCCTGCACGACTGCGTGACGGTCGGTACGTCGATCGCTCCGGTGCCGAGCACCTGCGCGAAATCGCGGACGCGCCTAAGAAGGCGATTGGCGACGCGAGGTGTCCCGCGCGAGCGCTCGGCAATCGTCAGCGCCGCTTCGGGCGAAATCGCGATCTCGAGTAGCCGCGCGCTTCTGGTGACGATGCTCGCGAGCTCGTCGACCGTATAAAAATCGAGGCGGATATGGTGCCCAAATCGCGAAAAAAGCGGCGCTGTGAGAAGGCCGGTGCGCGTTGTCGCTCCGACCAATGTGAACGGCGCGATGGCGATTTGAATTGCCGACGCGAACGCCCCCTCGCCTGTCATCACATCGATCCGAAACTCGTCCATCCCCAAATAAAGGCTCTCTTCGACGACGGCGTTTAATCGATGAATTTCGTCGATAAACAGAATGTCGTTCGGCCCAAGCTTTGTTAAAAGGCCTGCGAGCGCCCCTTTGTGCTCGACGACAGGGCCGGTCGTCATGTGAAGTTGCACCCCCATTTCGTGCGCTAAAATTTGCGCGAGCGTTGTTTTTCCGAGCCCGGGGGGGCCGCACAAGAGCAGATGGTCGAGCGCTTCGCCTCTTGCGCGCGCCGCTTGGACGAAGACGCGCAGGTTGTCTTTGTGCTGCTTTTGGCCGATGTAATCGTCAAAGTTTGTCGGGCGGAGAGCGCGATCGAACGGCACGTCGCCCGGCTGGAGGCCGGTGCCAATAGGGCGCGCTTCTTCAGAAATTGCCGCCTTTTTCGCTTTTTCTCGAGCCATCGCCGACAACTTAGAGCAAAGGCCTCCCATTTGGTAGGGCGGGCGATGAGGCCCTCTGCGCAGGAACAAATCCCAAAAAGCTAGCTGATTTAAGATGCGCCGGCCCTGTAGTTTGCTCGGTCCTTTCTTTTCTTCTCGGAGGACAAGCAGTTTCTTTTCGACAAATCCGAATTGCAGGCCGGAGGCATGCCCGCGTGGGGTGGGGACCTCCAAAAAACCACGTTTTTTGGGGCGGGGAGGCGCGTGCCTCCCCGTGATGGTAGGCAAGAATCTGTCGAAACGCTTTTTTCGACAGATTCTGAGATGGTCGATACTGCCGCTTGGCATCCTCATCGCAGGCTGCCAAAGCGGGCCGTTAAGCGCGAGCAATCCGCCATCGAAGCTCGAGTTGCTCGACGAAATTTTACGTTCTGGAAGCGACAACGACCCGCGTCTCGATCGTGATTTTGGCGCCCTTTCCGATGAAACAAAGCGGTTGATAAGAGATAAATACCGCCAACTTCCGCGCGAAAAGTTAAACGAACGCGGCACCATCGTTTACATTTTAGCGAGCAATCTCCGCGCGCCCGCCGATTGGGACTTTATGAAAGATGTCGTGAGCGAGCCGGCGTGCCTAAGTCTCGCCGACTGTTCGGCCGCGAACGCTGCCGCCAGCGAGCGAGGAGATGAAGTGACGCTCGCGTACCCGGCGCTCGTCGCGCTCAAGCGAACACAGCGCTCCCCGTCGCGGGAAGCGCTCGAACTTATCGAAATTGCAAAGCGAGCGCAAACGCCGATCGTCGCGAAAGTCGCCAGATCTAATAATCTGTATCAGTAGAGTGCCGAGTGGAGCTATTGTTCAGTGTCGCTCGGCTTAAAGGTCGGGTCGAACACAGGGTTTTTGAAGTTGGTGAGGTAGTCTTCGTCTGCTCTCGGCGCACCGGTGGTGGACGCGCCGGTGCCTTCGAACATAGGGTTTTGGAAGGTGATGTCGATGCGCGTATCGGCCTGCCTTGTCGTGCCAGGCGGCCTCGCCGGTTCTAATCTCAACTTCTTTTTTACCGCGTTCCAGGCGTCGGCCAGCTGCCCGTTTTCCGGGGTGGCGACGTCGGTTAGTGCCGCTTGCTCGTCGAGTTCATATTCGCTTTCTGGCGCGCTGGCGCACGATGCGAGCGCTACGAGAAAAGTGGTTGCTACCAAGACGCCGGTCGTACGATTTGAAGATAAATATTGCATCGCTGGGTACTCAGGCTACGCGAAGTGGAAATTCAAGCGCCGCGGTGTCGCCGCGCCGAGCTGGTGCTAGCGCCAGAACACGAGCGGTCAAGGCGCGCCTGTAATCTTGAACTGCCAACGCGGTGCGGCAGATCGATCGGGGCGCACGAATTTTTTTCCGTGTGCGCTTATTCGCAGGCGTCGGTAAACATCGGGCCGGAGAGGCACGAGAGCGACTGCACGCTCGAAATACGCAATTGAGCGCCAGAGAGCTCGGTCATCGTCGATGTCACGAGACCCAACCGCTGGCTCGCCAAGTCTGGAACCGAACGCGCCACCACCGACAGACCGGTCGCGAGCGAACTGTTGTTCAAACCGCCGCGACCAAGAGTGACATTGAGCACTTCGTCGAAGCCGGGCGAGCCGGCGATTCGGTGAAATGCGAACACGTTCGCCCCTGCGCCAACGATGAAGTACGCAAGCTCCGGCTGCGGTTCGGCGGGGCTAAGCTCGTGCTGATGAACGATCCCGGTGATCGCCAACGACACGTTGTCGGCAACTTTTCGGCCATCGGTTTCGAAGTTCCCTTCGTAGAGGGCTCCGGTGATTGACTTTAGTCTGCCCAAACGTAGTGCATCAAGCGAGAGCGGCTTCGGCACAAACGTGTAGAGACGATCCGAAAACGAGCTCGGAATTGCCGGATTCGTTCCGACAAGTTTTCCGCGCGCGATAAGTTGCACATCGTGCGGAGCGTGGAACATCGGGATGTGCGACAGAAGCAAATCGGAAGGCTCACCCACGAGAATCATCCCATGAATCCCCACGCGCTCGCGTTGAACTCCCTCGGCGAGGGTGGCGCTATCGTCGAACGATGCTGACAACCCCTGTCCGCAAGCGACAGCAAATACCGTTAGTGCAAGAGCAAGCAAGCGATGAGTTCTCATAACAATCGACCTTTCCAAGGCGCCCGTTGTGGCGACACGTCGTTCATGCCGCGGCTTCGATCTGATTCCAATGAATAGTTTAGATGGTGCTATCGATTCTATGAATGACATCGATCGCCTCGCACTTACCGCGTTTGCTAGGAAAAAAAACCTAGCTGCGCCAACTCTTCGGTTCGCTTTAGGTCGGCGTAATTGTCGATATCGATGCTCTCAGACTCGCGCATTTCAAACGGTATTACCGGTGTGACAAACAATGTCCTATGCGCTAGAAATAGCGCTGTATCCATGATGTATATCGCCCCGTTTTGCCGGAACGCCGTCGGCAAATCTTGCCTTCGAGCGCTCAGATCGCTCACGTCTCGCACCGGCTTTAGCCCCTCGTCCGTCGCGACAAGATCTTTGTACGGGTGATGCTCCGCACGGGTGACGCTCCAGACGCATTTGCGATTCGACGCTTCGAACAAGCGAATGGCATCGGTAATATGCTGCGCAGTTCGCATCGGCGACGTCGGCTGCAAGACTACGAACGTTGCGGGAAAATAACCGGTCGCTTCCAACTGTTTCAGTGCGTCAACAAGCACCGCTTCGGTTTTTGAATGATCGCGCGCAAGGTCGGCTGGGCGCGCCAAAACTTCGGCCCCCTCGGAGCGGCATATTTTCGCAATCTCTTCGTCTTCGGTGCTGACGATAGAGCGAGTGATAAGCGGACAGTTGCGCGCCGCTTCGATCGAATATGAAATTAGCGGGCGCCCGAGCAGAGGGGCGATATTTTTGCGCGGAATCCCTTTAGAGCCGCCGCGCGCGGGGATAATTGCGAGAATATCGCTCTTCATGCCATCGCCTCACGCGCAGAACTGACCGCATCGCCGCGCTTTGGCAAATCGTTGGTGTCAATACGAGGGAGTTCAAGAAAGTCGGCGTCGATATTTGCCAGCGCGACGTTTGTCGTGAACGCCGCAGCGCAATGACGCGCTCGTAGTAGCTCGAGTGTGGCCGAAGAGTATGCGCCGTACGGGTAACAAAAAGAGAACCGCTTCGTGTCGACGCCGGCTCGCTTGAGCATACTCAGAGAGCGATCGATATCGTCGGCCTGCTCGCTTTCGGTTAGGCGGTCGAGCCAACGATGGTCGTAGCCGTGGCTGCCGATCTCCATGCCATGGCCGACCATCGAGCGAATGTCTTCTTCCGACAGATACAATTCGTCGGCAAATCCTTCCTCGTCTTTGGTGACGAAGAGCGAAAAGAGCTCATCGACGATGCGACTTCGCAACGTGAGCGGCAACGCAACCTGCAACATGCGCTTAATGTAGATGATGTTTGCCGAGTCAAAGCGGCTCGGCTGCCACAGGTTCGCGCGATATTCAGCGAGCGAGAGCAGGTCACACTCAGGGCGGCAGCTTTCAACCGCGCTCTCGATGTGCGCAATAAGAGTGTCGGTATCGGTCGCCGTCGCGAGGATAAAATGCACTTTGTTCACGTCGAGAATTTTTCTTGCGATCACCGCCGACGCCGTCGGGAAAAAGAGCCCGGTTAACTTTCGGCGCGCGAGGGCGGGCGCAACGTACCGATGGTGATCGATGTAGCCATCATCAAATGTAAGAAGAAGCGAGCGGGGCGGAAGCGGCGCCCCCGACTCTTTGGCGGCGAGCAACGTGGCGAGCGATATTACACTGTAATGCTGTTCGATATATTCGAGCTGCCCCTCGAAGTCGGCCAATTCTAGCCCGCGAATGCGCGGGTATTTGCTCGCAGAAATCGGGCGAACATAGTGATACATCACGACCGTAAACGAACGCATAGCGGGGGAAGTTACCCCAACAAATGCGCCGAATGGCCATCAACTCGACGAACGCAGCAAAATTAGTAAAGGGATGAGTCGCCGCTGAATTGGCGCACGGATGGCGTTCGGGTTGGCGGGTTCAAGCGGCGATCAAGTAGAAGTTTGTGCTGGACGGGGGGGGCGCACGCTTCTAGTTTGTTGGCCGTGACAAAGCCAAAACTTACCTATTTTGATGCACCCACCAGCCGCGGTGAAGAGTGCCGCCTCGCGCTACACCTCGCAGGGATCGACTTTGACGACGTGCGGGTCAAACGCGAAGAGTGGCCGGCCCTCAAGCCGACAACGCCATTCGGGAGTATGCCGGTGCTTGAGTTGCCGGGCCGGCCGCCGTTAGGGCAATCGAATGCGATTCTCACTCTCATAGGTCGCCAACACGGGCTTCACCCACGTGACGATTTTGAGGCCGCGCGGCACGAAGCGATGATGTGTCACGTCGAAGATCTAAGGTCGGTCATCGCGCCAACGATGTGGATCGCCGACGAAGCGGAGAAGAAAAAGGCGCGTGAAGCGATCGTCACGTCGAAGATACCGTTGTGGGCCGAGAGAGCATCTGCGCAAATTGGCAACGAGCTGTTTTTTTCAGGGTCAAAGATCCACGTCGTTGATTTGAAGATTCACATGCTCATGAAATGGCTGCTCGGCGGTAAGCTCGACCACATACCAACAACATCGGTGTCGGTGTTTCCAAAGCTCGTGCGCGTACACGATGCCGTTCGCGATGACGCGCGGATTCGCGCATGGTACGCGAAAGGCTGATGCGCAGACCTCATATTGCAATTATCGACTACGGAATGGGCAATATTCGCTCGGTGCACAATGCTCTGCTTCGGCTCGGCTGCACCGTTGTAACGTCGTTCCGTCCCGAGGATATGTTTGAGGCCGATGCGCTAATTTTGCCGGGCGTAGGCGCGTTCGGAGAAGCCGTCGCGAATCTCAAAGCGCGCGAGCTCATCGAGCCGATTCAAAGGGCCGTAAGAGATGAAGGCAAACCGCTCTTGGGGATTTGTCTTGGCATGCAACTGCTCGCCGAAACATCCGAAGAGGGCGGTGTTTTTGAAGGCCTATCGCTCGTCCGCGGCGAAGTGCGACGCATCAATGTTTCCGCCAACTTTCGCATCCCTCACATGGGGTGGAACACGCTTTCTATAAAAAAACAGCAGCCTCTTTTTGGCCAATTGGCGGACGGCGACGCGTTCTATTTCGTGCACAGCTACCAGCTCATTTGCGATTCGGATGACGTTGCGGCAACGACAACATATGAGTCGGACATCGTTGCCGCCGTCCAACACAATCACGTATTCGGCGTCCAATTTCATCCCGAGCGAAGTCAGCGCAAAGGGCTTGAGCTTCTTCGAAATTTTGTCGACGTGGCCGCGGGGCCTGCGAGCCAAGCAAAATGCTAAAAAAAAGGCTTATCGCGACGCTGCTCGTTCGCGATCGACTCATCGTTCAAAGCTTCGGTTTTAAAAAATATCTGCCGATCGGGAGGCCGCGGTTTCCAATCGAGTTTGTCGTACGATGGGATGTCGATGAAATCGTTCTGCTCGACATGAGCGCGTCAAAAAGAGGCACTGGCCCCGACGAAGCGGTCTTAGAAATGCTCTCGCAGTACTGCTACGTGCCGCTCACCGTCGGAGGAGGGATACGCGACGTCGACGAAGTGCGGCGCACAATTCGAGCCGGCGCAGACAAAGTGTGTGTAAACACGCATGCGATGGCGCGGCCGCCCTTGATAACAGAGATCGCCACCGTGTTCGGAAGCCAGTGCGTCGTCGTATCGATCGATTGCAAGCGAGAAAATAGCGGTGAATATCAAGTTTACACCGACTCGGGTTCACGCCCGAGCGGTAAATCCCCGGTAGAGTGGGCGACCGAATGCGCCGATCGCGGTGCGGGCGAAATTTTCTTAAATTCGATCGATCGCGACGGCTCGCGCGAAGGATATGATACCGCGCTTATCGGGGCTGTAGCCAACGCGGTAAAAATACCGGTAATCGCATGCGGTGGTGTTGGGCACTTTAAACATTTTGCGGCCGGCATTGTTGAAGCGGGCGCGTCGGCGGTCGCCGCGGCAAATATTTTTCATCACGTGGAGCACAGCACTATTTTTGCCAAAGCGCATATGCTCGCAAGTGGAGTCGATGTCCGGCTCGACAGCGTCGCCAAATACAGAGGCCGCGAATTTGACGACGACGGTCGTCTTTTGATGTTAAGCGCCGAGCGGCTCGATGACATTGAAGCGAATCATCTATCGAGAGCGGACGGATGATTTATTGCAAGCGATGTCTGTACCCAATGAATCACCCCTACGGACTTATTCTCGACAACGAGGGGGTGTGCAGCGGCTGTCGCGTTCATGAAGAAAAAGATGAGTTAGATTGGCCGTCACGATTTAAGCGGCTTGAACAAATCGTCAATGAAAATTCGAAGCGGGCGGGGGATCGCGGCTTCGATTGCATTGTCCCCGTCACCGGCGGCGGCGACAGCTACTTTATCGTTCATACTGTCAAGAATGTACTGGGCCTTAACCCACTTTTGGTTCACTACAATCCTCATTACAACACCAAAAGAGGGATTCGAAATCTCGCGAACCTCACCACGGTTTTTGATGCCGACTTAGTGACATCAACGCTGTCACCGGCGTTACTAAAGCGTATTACGCGTCATACGCTCCGCCGTTACGGGTCGATGTATTGGCAGGTTTTGGCTGGAAGTTTAACATTTCCGGTGCACGTCGCGGTGAAGTATCGCATCCCGCTCATTGTGTGGGGAGTGCACGGGTGGTCCGAGCAGACCGGGATGTTTTCTCATCTCGACGAAGTCGAAATGACGGAACGATGCCGAAAAGAACATGGGCTTATCGGCATATCGGCGGAAGATCTGATTGACGAGGCGGCGGGGGTCGCTCGCCAGGACGTTGAGCCGTTTCGCTACCCATCAGATAACGAACTCGAAACGGTGGGCGTTCGGGGCATTTACCTGAGCAATTACCTACGATGGGATGCAAAAGCGCAGCACGAAAAAATGATTGAGCTCTTCGGCTATGAATCGGCGGCGCAGCAGCGCACCTTTAATTCATACGAAGACGTGCACTGTTTTCATTCGGCCGGTCTTCACGACTACATAAAATATATCAAGTGGGGGTATTCCAAAGTAACAGACCACGCGAGCCGCGAAATTCGTCTTAAACGAATGACGCGCGAAGAAGGGATCGCGATGGTTGAGCGGTATTCTGCCTTAACGCCCCGCGATTTGCCGCTTTTTTCAGACTGGGTCGATCTGCCTCAGGAAGAGATTATCGATTCAATTTGGAATCGCCGTGACCGATCGATTTGGAACCGCGGCGACGATGGTCGTTGGGAGCTGCTTGACTCGGTCGCGCATCATCGCGATGATCACGGGGTTGACGCGGTACGACTTTGCGTAAAAGAGCCGTGCGAATATCGAATTACGCAAAGTGCCGAGCCGGACGCAAGAGAGGACGCGTATCTTTTGATGGGGCGGGGTTACGTAGACAAGTATGATTTTGGCGCGCTCGCAGATCAGCCAGTCCCCGGAGGTTTAACGCCGCGCGCTTGGGAGCGCCCGCACATCGGTTAAGAGGGACTATGCGCTACTGCAGCAGGTGCGTTCTCCCTGACACGAAACCGGGGGTGGTGTTCGACGATGGCGTTTGCAGCGCATGCCGATCGGTCGAACGAAAGCAAAAAATCGATTGGCCTGCGCGTGAAGCAGAACTTCGCGCCATGTGCGATCGAATTCGTGGGTCGAACGGTGATGGATACGAATGCATCGTTCCGGTAAGCGGCGGGAAAGACAGCTTTTTTCAAGCTTACATGATGAGCCGCGTTTACAAGTTGCGAACGCTCGCGGTCATCGTGGCGCCGCATTTGCAGACGATCGAAGGGATCGAAAACCTCAACAACTTGGTGAACGTTCTCGACGTAGATCTTATAAAAATTACGATTCGACCGAGCATTCAACAGAAGATTCGCCGCGTCGCCCTCCTAAAAGTCGGAAATCCAAATTACGCAGAACATCGTGTCATTTTTGCCGCGGTTGCCCGGGCCGCGTTTTTTCACAGTGCGCCGCTCGTCGTCTGGGGCGAAGACATCAGCGTAGAGTTCGGCGGTACGGTCGCGTCGACTAGCGCGAGTAACGGCTCAGCGGAAGAATTGATCAACAACGATCTGTTTCGTGAAGTCGGATTTTCAGAGCTACTTGGTGGCTCAATTCCCGACCGGGACCTATTTTTTTACATGGATCCGAGCGCGGATTCGGGCAAGCGCCGCGCCGCCGAGAGCATTTATCTTGGCTATTATCACTGGTGGGATGGGATTAAGCACTATGACCTCGCCAAGCGGCACGGTTTTCAAGCGCGTCGACTCGGACCCCTCTCCGGCAACGTTTTGGCGTACGACAACATCGACGAGAAATTGTGCGAAATTCACCTCTGGTTTAAGTTTCTCAAACTAGGCTTTTGGCGAGCAACAGATCACTGCTGTTACAAAATATGGAACGGTTATATGACTCGCCAAGAAGCGGTGGAACGGGTGCGCGAGGTGCAGTACCAGTTCCCCGTCGAGTACTTTAAAGAGTTTTTGGAATACCATCAGCTGACGGAGAGCGACTTCTGGAGCTGCGCAGAACGATTTCGCAATCTTGATATCTGGCACAAAATTAACGGCGAATGGCGACTAAAAAACGAGTTAGCTTAGAAAGCCGCTCAGGCACATGGCTACTGAAAACGGTGAACCAATGAGTCCGGAAATCGTCCTTGGTGCTCGCCGCGTCGGCAGTGCGCATTCACCTCTCGTGATCGCGGAGATTGGGATTAATCACGAAGGTAGCGTCGCTAAAGCGCGACAGATGGTCGACGATGCAGCGTCGGCAGGATGTGAGTGTGTAAAATTTCAGTGTCATGTTGTCGATGATGAGATGATCCCAAACTCTGTCGTGCCAGCAAACGCCCCCGACTCGATCTGGGAGATCATGAGTCGTTGTGCGCTAACGATGGACGAAGAGGTCTCGCTAAAGGAGTATGCGGAGAAAAAGGGGCTCATTTTTTTGAGCACACCGTTTTCGAGAGAAGCGGCGCGCCGACTCGAAAAAATGGGGGTGCTCGCCTATAAAATTGGCTCAGGCGAATGCAATAATTACCCGCTTGTCGATCACATCGCGCGTTACAAAAAGCCGATCATTCTCAGCACCGGGATGAATGACATCGAGAGTATCCGCAAAGCGGTGACGATCATTCGGTCGCACGGCGCTCCATTTGCCTTACTCCACTGCACGAGCATCTACCCAACGCCCTACAACAAAGTTCGCTTAGGCGCCCTGTCGGAGCTCCGTTCTGCATTTCCTGATGCGGTGGTCGGCTTGTCAGATCACTCAGTGTCGAACTACCCATGTTTGGGAGGAGCGGCGCTCGGCGCGTCAATTCTCGAACGTCATTTTACGTCTGATAAGAGTTGGCCGGGGCCTGATATTGCGATTTCAATGGGCCCATCTGATCTTAAAGAGTTGATCGAAGGGAGTCGGGCGATCCACGAGTCGCTGGCGGGGCACAAAGAAATTCTTCGCGAAGAACAACCGACGATCGATTTTGCTTATGCGTGTGTTGTCGCAATCAGGAATATCGAAAAAGGGGAGGGGCTCAGCCACGAGAACATCTGGGTCAAGCGTCCAGGCACCGGTGAAATAAAGGCGGGCATTTTCAGGCTCTTCTGGGCGAGACGGCGCTTTCTAACATTCGCAAAAACGAGCAAATCCGATGGAACCATATACGTCTGGCCAATCAATGAACGCCGAGTTTGCAAGCTTAGTAGCCGGCAAGCGAATTTTGGTGACCGGTGGGACGGGGTCGATTGGGCGGGTGATCGTCAGGCGTCTGCTCGACTACGATCCGAAGACGGTAAGAGTTTTTTCTCGCGAAGTGACTAGGGTCTGTTTAAGAATTCCCATTCATCGCCCGAATCGCGGCCCTCATTCAGCCCCAGAATTTGAACAGGGAGGGCGGAAGGGCGGGAGGGATTTGGTTTATTTGGCGTAAGGCGACGTAAACCGTTTTTTAGTGTTGCAACGTTGA
>CAMAVR010000055.1 GCA_945861885.1 Nannocystis exedens
CACTTTATCGCCCCTCGTTGCACCGTCGCTCCCTGTTCGACGACATTCAAAATGACGCACACGTGATGATCACCAACGGCAACCGCCGTCGCGACGCGATTCGCTCCTAGATCGAGCAGCCTCGGATCCCACACGCGAAAATCTTGGAGAACCGCCACGCCGCGCTCAGGGAACGCAAACCGGACTGGAGCAAAGCGAGGCGACAACGCATCTTCTTCTGCGATCGGAGGGCCACCGATCTGGCCGTATGTATTGTCGCCCCAACATCCGACCGTTCCGTTCGCAAACAAAACGCAGGTGTTTTTCCAACCGGCGGCGAATTGAACAATTGTTGAGCCACGAGAAATCGAAGCGATATCAATTTTTGCTGGAACCGCGTGGTAGTTGTTGCCAAATTCCGGGAGAAAGTGACCGTACGGGTTCTTACGCGTTTTAACGCGACCCGCCTGCGCGTAGCCGCTCGTTCCAAAGCAGTAGACGTCGAGGCCATCCAACGTTGAAAAACAGGTATGGAGCTCGCCCGCCGCGATGAGTCCGACGTTCTCCTGAAATCGAATGGGAGCCGGATATGCGTCGATTTGCGTCAGCTCGGAAAACGGCGGGGAAACATCGCCCCCTAGCAGACCTCTGTATCGGTCGCCCCAGCAGCGGACATCGTGGGTCGATTCGTTGAGCGCACATACGTGATAACGACCTACCGCGACTTTGTAAGTTGGGGGCGGTTGGGGCGAACGCTCAGGATGCAGCTGGCCACCGGCATAAAGCTGCTTGGCAAGTGCCCGCGCACCGCTGTCTTCCTCGTCGTCGCGTAAAAGCTCATCGGGGGCGTCGACCCACTGCCCGGCAACCCTTGTGCGCATGCGCGTCGAAGTCCCCGGCTTGGGGAGTTGAGACGAGTCGTCCTCAGCTTCGCCAGCTGGCTCGTCATCATCGCCTCCAACGTCAATGCTGACCCCATCACTCTCATCATCGTCGTTAATTGCTCTGAGACGTTCCATCTGCAGCGGACGTTCCGGATCACCGGGCTGCGGTTTTCGCCCAAAGACGTTTGCAGCGTCGACCCCAACGGCTGTCGATTCGCGCGACCGATCGGCAGAACAGCCTCCTAAGAGAGTAATCGACACGAGAAGGGCTTGTGGGCGGAGCATGCGTTCCAAAGTAGGCGCTTTCGACTCCGCCGCAACTCGTAGCCTTAGAAAAAGCCGGGCACGTTTACGGGCACGGGCACGTTTACGTGGGCAGATCAGAATTCGAGATCACTCTCTACAGCGTCATTGGCACCGGCATAAAAAGTAGCGCAAAGAGGGCTAGCGTGATGATCGCTATGCCGCGGCGCACCGGATCGAGCGGAACATCGTCGGTCGGTGGATGATCGAGAAGAGTGCTCGGTCGGAGCGACCCCCACCGCACCTCCATCGTGAGGAGAAGCGCGAGTCCGATAAACCAGGCAACTTCAAGAATCGGCGCCGGATGATCGCGCAAAAGCCCGCCTAGCCATGCAAGGCCGATGGTCGCGATGAGCCGCGTGCGCGCCGAGAGGTGAACTTCGCCCGGATTTTCAGGCTTATTTGGAGCGAGACTTCCTAGAACGGCGAGGAGCTCAAACCACAAGAGCCAGAAAATCGACGCGTTAATGTAGGTGCCGATTCGCGCAAATCCGATTCCAAGACGGATGTCGCGCATCAAGTAGCCGCCGAGGCTTACAAAAAAGAACGCGAGCATCGCCTGATGGGCCCACCTCGCCAATTTATTTTGGCGCGGTCCGAAGAGCGAGTACGCGACGTGCCCGCCATCGAGCTGACCGACTGGAATTAAGTTGAGCATCGTCACAAACATCCCCGCCCATCCTGCAAACGCCGCGGGCGAAAGTTCGAGATCCATCCCCGCAGCAACTTGGGGGCCGCCAAACTTGTCGAGAAGACGGAGCGCGATCGATTCGCCAAGCTGAATGAGCGAACCGCCTCCGCTCGCCGGGACGACATGCGAATGCGACAGGCCCCAAAGATAGACGGGGATTGCTACAACAAGCCCAGCGATCGGCCCCGAAGCGCCGATGTCGAGGAGCGCTTTGCGCGTTGTGATCACGCCGCGCATCCGAATCACCGCCCCCATCGTTCCGAACGGCGACAGAATCGGCAGTGGAATAAAAAACGGAAGCGTTGCGTCGACCCGATGAATGCGCGCTGCAATGTAGTGGCCAAATTCGTGCGCAAGAAGAATTGCCAAGAGAGAGACGGTGAACTCGGTGGCGTGCATGAGCGTCGCATCTCGAAGCAGCGCGACCGGAAACGAGGCGCCCGATTCAATCGCCTCGTTGAACGCGCGATCGGTGACGGCGGCGGTAACAAATACGCTGACTGCGGTCATCAAAAACAGCGCGAGGTTGGGGCGCCATTGTACCGGTGGGAGCACGCCGCTCTTGGCCTCGTCTTCCCTAACGCCGCTGTCGGTCGCGGAGGGCAACGATGAGGCGCTCGAGTCTTGGTTGAAGCTTGGCATTGAGTGTTCCGAGTTCGGTATGAAGGATGAGATCGCCACGCGACAAGAGAGTCGACGGCTGAATTTGTACGATTTCAGACGGTACGCCGAGATCGGCCAAGTGACTTTTCAAAACGTCGCAATCGTCGGGATGGGCGTTGATGGTGATTTCACGTGCGCCTCGAGCTTCGCGCAGCGCTTCTCGGGCAATCTCGAGAATCGCGCTCGGCTGCGATTCGATCGCGCGGCCGACAAGACGCTCTGAAACCGCCTGAGCGACTGCAATCACCCGATCGGCCTCTTCGCACACTGCACGCTCTTCCGCGGTTCGCATTGCGACGATCGCCGCCGACGCTGCCGCCTGCGCTTCGCGGTGCGCTTCATCTTTGGCCGACTCGCGCAAGCGCGCTGCCTCTTCAACTGCAGCCGCGCGCGAATGCGCCGCATCTTGGGCCGCCGATTCGCGAATGCGCCTCGCCTCTCCAAGCGCCCGCTCTACAATCGCCGCGCCGCTTGTCGTCGCTTCGTCGATAATTCGCTGCGCCTCTTGCCGCGCATTCATTTCGGCTGCCAAAACGCGGCGTCCGAACGACCTGTGAAGCGCCGGCGATGAAGGAATATCGAGCGCGACCGCTGTCGCCGCGTCGTCACCGCGAACAATGCGCCCTCGCCGAATTGTCATTCCGGCCCCGCCGCGTCACACGCATAGGCCATTCGTGCGAGCCACCGCGCCGCTTCTCGAGCGCGCTCGGCTTTGCTCTCGCCGCGAAATACCGCGAGCGCCGACCTATCGCGATGCTGGGGAGCCAACGTCGCAATGGCGTTAGCGAGCGGCTCGTCAATCGCGATGCTCATCGCGAAATAGCCCCCGAGCCATTCATCGGCGGCAGCGTGTGGGGCGTTGTCTTTCAGCACTAAACTGCAGGGAATATAAGCAATTCTTCGCGTCGTGCACGCCCTTCGGCGACAAGTTTTTTTACGTGCGATTCGAGACTTAGAAGCGCCGCGGGCCAAATGTGTGGCGGCACGTCGTCGTAAGCGACGGCCACAAGCTCACCGAGCGATACGCCGCTTTTAAAGCGCGAAATCGCCTCAATTATCTTCGTTTCTCGCGCGAGGCGATGGGCAATATAGTGGCGCAAAAGCGCAACTGGAGCGTCGATCGGGTCGCCGTGCGCTGGGAGCATCAGCTTCGGTTCGAGAAGGGCGAGCCGTTCGAGCTGCTCGAGGTAGACCGCCATGTCGCCGTCTTCGGGTGAGATTAAAATTGTCCCGATGCTCGCGACCATGTCGCCAGCGACCAGAGTGCGCGACTCGGCGTTCCATAGGCAAATATGGCCGGGAGCGTGCCCTGGCGTGTGAAGGACTTGCCACTCTTCGGCGTCCGGTCCGCCGAGATCGATCAGGTCGCCGTCGTTCAAAAGGCGCGACACCGGCGCCCCCGTCATCCGGTCGCGCGTCGCCGCGTGCGCCCAGACCGGCAGCCCGAGCTCCTGCGAAAAAACAGCGACTCCGCCCACATGATCGGTGTGATGATGCGTCGGCACGATCGCCACCGCGCGGCGCCCTTGCGACGGAAGCGAACGGGCCCACTCGAGCCACACGCGCTGCTCCGCTCTGTTTGGTGTCGCCGGTTCGACAAGAAGAAGGTCGCGCGCGCCGACGGCGTAGCTGTTCGTGTGCGTCGCCGGCAAAAGAGTCGGCGTTTCCGCTGGGAAGAGCGAGAGTGATCGAGAGAGCTCGCGCGGACGAAGCATGCGGCCTTTATAGCCTGTTTATCGATTTTGCCCGCGCCTGGTCTGCGCGGTTCGCGGAAGTTACGGTTTTGCACCGTTCGGCGCTCGAGCGCATCGAACCCCGATGCCATCTTTGCGCTCGATTTGCGCGATGGCGAACCGATTCGCAGCACGAAGAGAGTTGGCATCACCCGCAAAGTGGCCGCCACGCACCTGCCGAAGTGGAGGAGGTGCCGGCGTGATAATTACTGGCGAGCAATTCCCCAGAAAGCAGTTTTCGATGTTGCGTTGCCCCCACACCGCCGGGGGTTGTTGTGGAAACGGGGCGCAATTGACGCACGGGGTCGTTAGCCCCGAATATGTCGTTTGGGCGCCGAATTGCAGATCGAGAGTCCACTCCATCACGTTGTCGGCCAAGTTGAGCTGCCCCCATCGACCTGCGCCAGCCGGTAGCCTTCCAACAGGCCCCACGACTGCAGCAACACTAGCGTCCACGGAAGCCGCGAAGTTTGCTTGAACGCCATTTGTTGGCTCTGCGGAGCCCCACGCATAGAGGCGCTGCTCCGCGCCGCCTTCACCTGCATAAGCCAACTCCGCTTCACTCGGCAAAAAGCCGCCGTCCCAAATGCAAAACGCATACGCTTCCATCCAGGTTAGATTCGGCTGCGGATCGTTGGGGGCCAATGTCGCTGGGAGCGTTGGGGCGCTCACGACAGCATTCGGGTTAACACCGGCGGTTAAGGCGGTGTCCCATCCGGGCTCATTCTTGTCGGTCGTTAAAGACGATTTGCTGTTCACTAGACCGGCGCCCGCATTCAAATAGGTGTGCTTGCCATCGCCAGCTTTCGGAGTCGCGGTACCAGCCGCCCACGCCGCCCGAAATTTAGCAAATCGCGCGGCGGTAACCTCGTATTTGTCGAGGTGGAATCCCGAAATGGTCGCTACAAATGTGCTGTTGTTGTAGCTGTCAGAGAGACCGCCGTTCGGATTGTAAGAGATCGAAAATGTCCCCCCCGGGACCAATCGGCTCGTTCCGCAAGATTCGTGCGCTTCGCCGCAATCGGTGATGCCGGGGGTCGGAGTTGGTGCCGAGCACGATGTGCATGACGCCGTTTCGATCGGAACGCACTCTCCGCCAGTCACCATGTTGACGCCGTACGCCCCTTGACCCGGCGGCGGCGCAATCTTCGTCGCATACCCTTGCGCGCACGTGTCACACGACTTCGCGCCGGCGACAACGCTCGTGAGCGGCGAAGGACACCACGTGCACGGCACGATCCCTGTCGCGGAGAACGTCCCCGGCGCGCACGCTGACGGACCGCTTGGCGGCGACACATTTACCTCTCCACCATCGACCTGGGTGTTGGGGAGCAGCGTCGTGGGGACGGGTGCTTGGTCTGCTGGGTTAATCTCGTTGAATCGGCAACCGGCGATCATCGAAGCGACAGCAAGCCGCCCTCCGCATCTGAGCAAGCGCTGCCCGATATCGACTTCGGAAGGGCGGCTCGACATCGGTTGCCCCTTCGACCGTTTAGCTCCGGTGTCCGTGCTTTTTATGGTGCGTTCGGCCTAGCGAGACGCCGTGATGCCCTTTGTGTTTCCGTGGCGCCGCGTGGGTTCGATGGTGCTTTACGTGCTTCGCACCTGGTCGCCCTGCGACGACAACCTCGAGCACATCGCCGCGCGCGCGAACTTGGTAGTTTGGCACGCCGTTGCGAAACGCCACTTTGAGCTCTGAACCGGTATCGGTGTTCGTCATGTGCATCGCCGCGATGCGGCTGTCTCTCAGAGCCAGCCCCTCGGTCGGCTTTTCGTTGCGGCGATCTGGCACTTGAACAACGAACCCTGTCGCTTCGTGCGCCCCTTGGATCTGCCCAATCGGCCCATCCATTTTTATTCGCAGCGTCACGCCGCGACCGACCGGCCCATTTCCGAAACTTGCCGGTTCGCCCAGCAGCGTTGACGCGCCTGGCTTTGGAAAAGCTGTCTGCTGCGGGAGCGTGAGCATCGCGGTTGGCGATGGCGGCGCTGTCACCTGCCCCTCAGCGGCGACCGGCGCCGATGGGGTGCCGGGCAATTGCGACGACGGTAATGCAGATGGCTGCGCGGATGACGGCAGCGCTCCTGGAAGAGCCGCAGCCGTCGGCGCGGCATGAACGATCAGGCCATCGGTCGAAGCGGTTCGAGGCGCATCGGGTGCGACCACGACTGCACTCGGATCGGTGACCGGTGTCGCCGGAACATCATTCGCCGCTGGCGCCGTGACCGTTGACGCAGTCGTTGCCGGCGTGGGCGTATGAAACGCGTATGCCGCGAGAGCCACTGTGGCGAGCGACACCGCACCGACTGCGATGAGGCGCGTGCGAGAGCGGCGCACTGACGCTTCGGCGCGCTCGTTATCCCAATATTCTGAATCTCGATCGTCGCGAACGACACGGCGCCCATCAGAATGAAGGGCCCCTCCGGGCGGCGGCGCCGTAACGCGCCTCGCTGGCTCAGAAGCGACGCCAAACTTTTCGCGCCATGGGAGCGACGGAAGCGACGCCATCGACTGCGCGGCGCGCGACGCGATTTCACCCATTTTTTCCGCTGCGCGAGCGGCGTGCGCCGCCATCGACGCGAGCCTCACGCCTTCACCGCTGCGCGGAACAGCACCGCTGCCCGGCGGAGCATACCCTCGCGGCGGAGAATTCGGCGCCTGGCTGTTTGGCTCGCTTCCTGGTGCGAAGCCTCCTGGTGCTATCCTGGGTGCACCGATCGAAGCCGCTTCGGCCTCAGAAACGCGCACTTCGTCGGCCATGTCGATCGCGTCTGTCCGGTCAATCACGTTGGGCATGTTGGGCATGTTTGACGCATTGGACGCAAGCGACGCATCGGCCTCATATTGCAGCGCGACGACGAGCTCTGGCACATGCGAGACGGCATCGACCGAAAGGCCCACGTGATCGATCGTCGCGGTACGCCTGTTTCCTGTGACCGCATCTTCGATCTCGAGCGTCTTCCCCAGCCTCAAGAACGACAAGTCGCTTCCGATGGCGACCGAATCGGCCGCTACATCTTTTACGCGGCCGCGCATCGGCGCGCTTAGCCCATCGATATGAAGCCGCACACGCTCACCGACTGCCGCTTGCGGCACGGCGACAACGGACGGCGCTTCGCACGCCATAATCCTTCGCAGGGCGAGGACCGAATTTTCGTTCAAGTCGCGAAAACGGAGACCAAAATCGCCACCGCGCGCGTGCTCTTCGCGCCACACCACGTCACCGTGGACTTCGACGTTGATGCCGCCCGCCTCGAACCGGCATGTCAAAACCTGGCCCATATCGGGCAAATATGCCGTTTTTAGGTGCATCCCTTCGATCGACACATCGACCGCTTGCGCGACAAACCCGCCGACCGCCCCACCGACCTCCACCAGCGCATGAAATGGGACCCGCGTTTCAGTCCGTGCATCGCGATCAAAATTCTGTTCCATGCGCTCCTCCAGCGACCCAAAATCACGCTGCGTGACGGTCTCTGTGGATAGGAGTGGAACTTCACTCTACGGGCCAACTTTTTGACCCTAAAAAGGAGACACCAGGGAGTGAACTCACATTCTGCTCCGTGCCCGTAAACGTGCCCGTAAACGTGCCCGTAAACGTGCCCGGTATTTTCTCGTCCGAGCACATTAGCAACTTCAAATGCCGGGCACGTTTACGGGCACGGGCACGTTTACGGGGCAGAGCAGATTGCTAAAGGGGGATATTGGAGTGTTTTTTCGGCGGGTTGCGATCTCGCTTGTCGCGCAAGATTTCGAGCGATTGGTGGAGGCGCGCGCGGAGCTGCCTCGGGTAGATCACTTCGTCGATAAATCCGAGCTCGGCGGCCTTGTATGGGTTCGCAAACTTCTGCTTGTAGTCGGCAACGTACTGCTCGCGCGCCTTCCGCGGGTCGGCCGCCGACGCAATCTCGCCGCGCAGAACGATATTGACCGCGCCATCGGCCCCCATCACCGCGATTTCGGCCGTAGGAAACGCGAGGTTGATGTCGGAGCGCAGATGTTTCGATGCCATCACGTCGTACGCCCCACCATACGCCTTGCGGAGAATCACGGTTATCTTGGGGACAGTTGCTTCGGCAAAGGCGAAAAGAAGCTTTGCTCCGTGCGTAATAATCCCGCCGTACTCTTGCTGCGTGCCGGGCAAAAAACCGGGGACATCGACGAGCGTCACGATTGGAATATTAAAGCAGTCGCAAAACCGCACAAATCGAGCCGCCTTCGTCGACGCATCGATGTCGAGCACGCCGGCGAGAACTTGCGGCTGGTTGGCAACGATGCCGACCACGCGCCCACCGACGCGCGCAAAGCCGATGACGATGTTGGCGGCGAACGCCTCAGCGATTTCAAAAAGCGACCCGTCATCGACGACGGCGGCGATCACCGACTTGACGTCGTAGGGGCGATTCGATTCGGTCGGGATCATCGTGTCGAGCTCGAGCACTTCACGGGTCGGCGAATCGGTCGTCGCTTTGAACGGCGGGTCTTCTTGGTTGTTTGCCGGCAAGAACGACAGAAGCGCGCGCACCTGCGCGATGCACGCTTTGTCGTCTGGTGACGTGAGATGGCAGACGCCGCTCTTCGTTGAGTGCGCGCTTGCGCCGCCCAAATCTTCTTTTGTCACCTCTTCGTGGGTGACCGCTTTGATCACCTCGGGGCCGGTGATGAACATGTAGCTCGTCCCCTCGACCATCAGAATAAAGTCAGTGATCGCCGGCGAATAGACGGCGCCGCCTGCGCACGGCCCCATGATCGCGCTGATCTGCGGGATGACGCCGCTCGCGAGCGTGTTGCGCAAAAAGATATCGGCGTACCCGCCGAGCGACTCGACCCCTTCTTGAATCCGCGCGCCACCCGAATCGTTCAAGCCGATGAGCGGCGCGCCGACTTTCATCGCCAAGTCCATCACTTTGCAAATTTTGCGCGCGTATGCCCCGCTGAGCGACCCGCCGAAGACAGTGAAATCTTGCGCAAACACGAACACTTTTCGCCCATCGACCATCCCGTATCCGGTCACTACGCCGTCGCCCAAAAAGCGCTGCTCCGCCATCCCGAAATCGGTGCAGCGGTGCGTCACAAGGCGATCGAACTCGACAAATGTGCCTGGGTCGACGAGTAGGTCGATTCGCTCGCGGGCGGTCAGCTTGCCGGCTTCGTGCTGCTTGGCGATGCGAGCGTCCCCTCCGCCTTTCATCGCTTCAGCATTTAGAGCGTCAAGGCGGTTCATGGCGTCGGACTGGGTGGAAGATGGTGCCGTCATGCGCCGTATATACACTTTATTATTCCGTGCGGCCTCTGTTCGATATAGCCATCCCGGCGACGATAAACACCGCGGCGCCGATCATTCGCGCTGTCACGCGGTCGCCAAGTTGAACCGCCGAGATGATTGCCACCATCAGAGGCTGCAGAAAAATAAAGCCGGCTACCGCGCTCGCGCGTATTCGCTTTAGCGCCCACGCGTAGCCAATGTAGCCGATGAACGACGTCGCTACGATCACGTAGCCGACGAGAACAAACGCGCGGGGCGACCACGACTGCACGTCGTCGATCAGTTGCGGAAGGGCAAACGGCGCGAACATCAGCGTCCCCCATGTGAACATCCAGGTCATCACTGTCATCGGCGCATGCTTCGCCAATGCGCTTCGCGCCATGACAAAATAGCCGCTGTACACAAGCGCCATCGCGACAATGTAGAGCGCCCCTTCGTCGATGCTCCCGACGCCGGTAAGAATCGCCACCCCTCCGAGCGCGAGTGCGAGGCCGATCCACAGCGTCACGCGCGACCGCTCCTGACCGGACAAAATAGCGATCGTCGCTGTGAAGATTGGGACGGTCGCGCCGATGAGCGCCGCTGTGACCGGTTGAGTTTTGTGCACGCCGATCGCAAAAAAAGCCTGATTTAGCACGACACCGAGAAGCCCGAGCCCTGCGAAACGCATCTGTTCGCGCATCGAAACGCGGAGCGGCGTCCCTTGCACAAGAGCCAAAATGTGGAACAACGCACACGCCCCGAGCATTCGCGACATCGCAAGGCTAAACGGAACGACGCCGCCGCCGCCAAGCGCTGCAGGCATCATCGCCAATTTCGACTCGACCGCGCCAGACGCAAACCCGAGCTGCACGAGAAGCAGGACGACATACACCGCTCCTCTGCTACGCTGTTTTTCCGAGTTCGCCGCTTCGTCAACCATACGCTCAGGGCCTCATTTGCCTCAAAGAGGCACTTCAAACACAAATACTATGTGGAACAATTTCCCCGCCTTCGGTACCGCTCTGCTCCTCTGCGTCATGGTCGCCGCAGGCTATACGTTTGCGACCGCCCTCGCCGCCGGTAGCAGCGGCCGCATCCGCACTCTCGTCGCCGCGCGCTATGGCGCGTACGGCACTGTCGCCCTCGTCGCTAGTGCCGTTGTCTGCCTGGCCTACGCCTTTGTGACACACGATTTTCGCATTCGCTACGTCGCGCACTACTCCGATCGCTCGATGTCGCTCCCTTACCTTTTCACGGCGCTGTGGGGCGGGCAAGACGGCTCGCTTCTCTGGTGGCTCTTCTTGCTCAGCATCTACATCGGCGTGTGCGTGAAGTGGCTCGGACATAAGTATTTGGAGCTGCAGCCGTACATCATCGCCACGCTCATGGTCGTGGTGATTTTTTTCGCGATATTGATGGCGTTTTCAGCCAATCCGTTCGCGACAACGATCGCCGGCGCGCGCGAAGATGGTCAGGGGCTAAACCCGCTTTTGCAAAACTTCTACATGATCATCCATCCGCCAAGCCTCTACATCGGCTTTGTCGGCTGCACGATCCCGTTCGCTTTCGCCGTCGCGGCGCTCGTCACCGGCCGGCTCGATCAAGAGTGGATGGTCGCGTGCCGCAAGTGGACACTGTTCGCGTGGCTCTTCCTTGCAATCGGCAACACGCTAGGGATGGTGTGGGCTTACGAAGAGCTCGGCTGGGGCGGCTATTGGGCGTGGGATCCGGTCGAGAACGCGGCGTTTATGCCGTTCTTGTCGGCCACCGCGTTCATCCACTCGGTGATGATTCAAGAGCGGCGTGGGCTTCTCAAAACGTGGAACATCGCGCTCGTCTGTTTCACTTTTTTTATGACGATTTTCGGCACGTTTTTGACGCGATCCGGCGCGATCGCCAGCGTTCACTCGTTCGCCCAATCGTCGATCGGTTCCTACTTTTTGTGGTTTCTCGCGTTTCTTTTCGTCGCGGTAACGACCCTGATTTTGTTCAGGTGGCCCGAGCTTCGCGATCTTCCGCCGAACCGCCGCCTTCGCCACGCCGCTGTGACGACCGGCTGGGTCGCCATCGCAATTTTCGGCCCCGGGCTCTACGCCGTCTATCACATCCCCGCCTCGTTTTCGGTCCGCATCATGCTTCTCGCGCTCACTGCGGGGGCGGGCGTTTACGCGACCGTCGAACTTGTTTTTCGCCGCATGACGCGCGGACTACGCATCACGACAACGCGGCCGGTGATGGAGAGCGTCTTTTCACGCGAGTTCACATTTCTCATGAACAACTGGGGGCTCTTAGGGCTCCTAGGCTTCATTCTCGTGGCGACCACGTTTCCGATGATCAGCGAAGCCTTTTGGGCCGAAAAAGTGACGGTTGGGCCGCCATTTTACAATGCGTGGGTGCAGCCGCTCGGCCTTTTGATCTTTTTGCTCATGGGCGTC
The DNA here is from genome assembly GCA_945861885.1 of Nannocystis exedens. Taxonomy (GTDB): domain Bacteria; phylum Myxococcota_A; class Polyangia; order Polyangiales; family Polyangiaceae; genus CAMAVR01. Next base: position 11,938 of record CAMAVR010000055.1, read on the forward strand.
GGCACTCTTTTCGGTTGGAAGAAAACAAGCCCCGAAGCGCTTCGCCGCGTGTTTCGAATTCCGCTTGCCGTACTCGCTCTCGCCGCTATCGCGCATGTCGCGTTTGGAGCGGCGCTCGGCTTCCCCGCGGTGGTCTGGAGCGATTCGATCTACCCGGGGCAGCTTGGGCTGGCGCTTCGCGCGTTCAATGCGTTTACGCCGCTCTTAGGCTTTTCGCTCTGCGCGTTCAACGGGGCAATCATCGCGCAAGAATTTGCTCTCCTTTTTAGAGCTCGTATTCGCAGCGGCGCCGTGAGCACAACGCCAAAAGTGCTCTGGTACGCCGGGCTTCTCCCAGGCTTTTTTCACACGCTGATTTCGCTGTCGCCGGCATCGCGGCGGCGCTACGGCGGCTACCTCGCGCACTTAGGCATTGTGCTCATGTTTATCGGTTTTACCGGTAAATCGTGGTCAGTCGACCGCGAAACGTCGCTCTCGCCGGGGCAAAAATTCGAGGCCGATCACTACTCACTCGAGTACATCGGGCCGCGGATGGAGGTCGATAACACCAAGCGAATGGTCTTCGCCGACATCCTAGTAACACGTGATGGCAAGAGCATCGGCAAAGGGTCACCGGCAAAATTTATCTATAAAAAGATGCCCGAATCGCCCACGACCGAAGTGGCGATGCTCCATTCGATCAGAGACGACCTCTACTTGGTGGTGGGGACGATCAATCCGCAGACGAAAGTCGCGTCGCTGCAAGTTCACATCAATCCGCTTGTGAGCTGGATTTGGCTCGGCTGCATTGTTCTGATTTTCGGCAGCATCGTCTGCATGTGGCCCGAAGCGGTCGCCGGTGAGTCGCGCGGTTGGGCATTTGTGCGAAGCGGCGCGGCCACTTTGGCTAGCATCACAGTCGGTGTTCTGATCGCGCTGACGCCCGCGACAGCGATCGGGCAAACAGCATCGAGCATGCACGCCGGCACGGTGCATATCGAAAACCCGACCGAACGCGCTCTTTTTCAAGGGCTTCGATGCATGTGCGGCGGATGCGCGCGCGATATTTTATCGACATGCGCATGCGATTGGGCGTCTTCCGCGCGCGAAAAATTAAGAGCAAAGCTCCAGTCGGGGATGGACGTTGACCGCATCGTCGCCGAATACTCGGCAGAATATGGCTCTGAAGCGCTCTCCGTCCCACCAAATGCCGGCGCGCTCAGACTAATTTACCTCGCTCCTGTCGCTGGCATCGTGGCAGGCGCAGCGGGGCTTGGCCTCGCGGTCCGCCGATGGAAGCGCGCGCAAACCGGCATCAAAGCACCGCCTCCCGTCGGGAAAAAAGAGAGCGACGATTACGACGCGCGACTCGACGACGAGCTCTCCGATGTCGACTCCGACTTTGGCGACAAATCGAAGAGGCGATCATGATCAATCTTGTCGGCCCGACACTCCTTATCGTCGCGGCGGGGGTGATACTGCTCGCGATCGGTCTTTTTTGGCAGAGCCTGCGAATGTTAGGCGGCGAACTTCCGCTCGATGGAGAGCTCGCGTCGGCGGCAGCAAGGCGGCACGATATCGTTCGCGCAGACGACAAAAAGGCCGAAATTTTGACGGCGCTTCGCGATTTGCAGACCGAGCATGCGATCGGTCGGCTCGATGATGCCGATTTTGCCGAGCTTTCGGCACGCTATCGCGAGGAGGCAAAAGCGTTGATGCGCGAAGTTGACTCTGAGCTTGAACCCTATCGAGCGCGCGCCGAAGAACTTGTGCGTGAAGCTCTGCTCAAAGCGCGGAGGCAGAAATGAAGCGCGCCGCTCTTCTATTAGTGGCACTCGCACTCGGCGCGATTGGCGCATCAACGGCAGCGGCGCAAGATTCGCTGCCGCCCGGCCATCCGCACGTTGAAGGGGGCGAGCCTGCACTTCCGCCAGGGCACCCGCATGTCGACGGCAATGAGCAGGCAGGGCACGTGGCCGGCATGTTTGAGGCGACGCCCGACAGCGTGATACGCGATCCGCTCCTCCCCCCCGGAACGATTGCTGTCGAGCTTCGCGGGCCCGAGGGGCAGCCGATGCCGCATCAGTCGTTTACACTGGGTATTTTGGAACAGTCGGTCGCCAAAGGAGACAACCGAACGCATCTCGCAGGCGAGACAAACGAGTCGGGCGACGCTCTGATGAAGGGGCTCGCGATCGGCGCCGGAATCGCTTACCGCGTCTCGGTGGTGAGCGATGGCGCCACGTTCGCGGCGATGCCATTTCAGCTCGAGCCTAGCGAAGGGGTGCGCGCTGTCGTCCATGTTTATCCGGTGACGCGCAAGCTAGACGAAGCGCTCATCGCGATGCAGCTCATCGCCTACGGCGAAGTGCGCGACGACCGAATTCAGATGAACGAAGGGCTCAGCGTCTTCAATTTCGGGCGTGTCGCGTGGGTGCCAAACGATGTAATTTTGCCGCTTCCCGAAGGTTTTTCGGCCGTCGTCGCACAGACGCAAATGAGCGATGTCAGCGTCGACGAAGTTGCTGGCAAAGGGGTTCGACTCCGCGGCACGTTTGGCCCTGGGCAGACGAATGTCGAGTTTAAGTGGCAGCTTCCTTACAGCGGGAGCGCCGACGTCGACTTTGAAATCGGCACGCTTCCGCGCGTAGCGATCAGCAAAGTGCTCTTTACTGCATCGCGTGGGATGCGCCTCGAAGTCGGCGGGTTTCCGCCGGCGCAAATGGCGACCGATCCGCAAGGCGATCGCGTGCTTATCACCGAGAAGCAATTCGTTCGAGGCGACCCGCTCCCGACGACGCTTCGAATCGCCCTTCACAATTTGCCGTCAGCCGGACCAGGGCGCTTCGTCGCAGCAATTCTCACCGGTCTGCTTGTAGTGTTCGGCATTGCGCTCGTATTTCGACGCGCAAATCGGCCTGAATCGGCCGGCGAACATGGCGAAGCGCACCGGGCCGAGCTACTCCGCGACATCGTTGATTTAGAGGCTGCGCATGTCGCCGGCGAAATCGGGCCTAGAACATTCGAAAGGGCGCGTCGAGAACTTATTGATGCGATTTCTCGGTCGCTGGCGGAAAAAAAATCAAAAAATCGTATGTGAAAAACTTGGCCATAAGCCTGTGGATATGCCTTGGGATAAACCTGTAGAAAAGTTGGCCCTTAAAAATTTCCCCTGTGCACCCCCCGGTTGTCCACCTCCTCATCCACAGCCCTGGCGTCAGCCAATGCCGTAATTTGAAGGTTTTCGTGAGTTATCCCCGATATCCACAGGCTCTACGAACACTACTAATTTTTAAATTCATTTAATTTGCCTGTTTGTTCGTTTGTGTCGGGTGGGTGCACAAGACGCTTTTCAAACGTCGCAATCTCTGCACAATGCAAGCAGTCGGAAGGCAGTTTCCCCCCCTCTGAACGGACCCGATGGAACTCTCTGTTGCCAAAAAAGATCTGCTTCGTCTCTTGTCCCGCTTGCAGGGGGTTGCCGATCGCAAAAATCCGCAGCCCGTCCTGTCAAACGTGCTCTTTTCCCCCGATGGCGCAAACGGTCTGCGAATTTCCGCAACCGATTTGTATCTGTCGATGTCGGGTCGCATCCCCGCCGAAGTCACGCGAAGCGGCAACGTGGCGATCCCGGCCAAAGAAATTTTTGAGCGCGTCAAGCTCATGCCAGACGGCCCGGTGCTGATCAGCAGCAACGAAAGCGCGAGCACAACGGTCAAAGCGTCGGGGAGCGCAAGGCGCTTCACACTGCGAAGCCTCCCAGGGACAGACTTTCCCCCCCTCCCAACGCCCGCCGAAGGGGCGCCAACGCTGGCGCTCGATGTCGCCGTGCTTCGCGAACTGATCGAAAAAACACATTTTTCGATTTCAACCGACGAGACGCGCGCACACTTGAATTCAGCGCTGTTCGAGTGGGACGGCGACATCGTGCGCATGGTGTCGACCGATGGTCACAGGCTGTCAAAAGTCGAGTTGAAAGTCACCGGTCGTCAGGCATCGGCAACGATGTTGATTCCGCTGAAAGCGATTTCAGAGCTCCGTCGCTTGTGCGATGACGCCGGTGGCGAGAGCGCGAAAGACGCCAACGCGAAGGACGGCGAAAAGCCGCAGCTGCAGATCACGCAGAGCGGGTCGAGCGCGTTTTTCAGCGCGCCAAACATGGTCTTCAGCGTCAAGCTGGTCGAAGCGCAGTTTCCGCCATACGCGCAGGTGATTCCGAAGACAAACGACAAGACAATTCGCGTTCCGCGAGCCGCGTTCGCCGATGCGTTGAAAGCAGTGTCGATCGCATCAAGCGAGCGCACCGGCGGCGTGCGCCTCGAGATCGATTCTGGCGTGATGCGCATCACAAGCGAGTCAGCGGAGACGGGAAATGCATTCGACGAAATCCCGGTCGAGTACACCGGGTCGATGGTTCGGATTGGCGTGAATTCAAAGTATTTTCTCGATATTTTGAGCGCGCTCGACGAAGAAGAGGTTCTTCTTCTTTTGAGCGGCGAGCTCGATCCATGCGTCCTTCGGCCTGTCGGTCCGCGAGAGTTTCTCGCAGTCGTCATGCCGATGCGTATTTGACAGATCTGTTTTGATGGTCCGGCTTCGCTCGATTTCGATTCGCAATTTTCGCAACATTCATGCGGCCGATGTCGAGCTAGGCCCTCGTCTTAACGTGATTTCGGGGGGAAATGGGCAGGGGAAGACGAGCTTCATCGAAGCGGTCTACCTGCTCGCGACGTCAAAGAGCTTTCGCGCGACGAAGCCGATTGAATCGATCGCTCGCGGCGCCGATATCGCGAGTGTTCGCGGGCGCGTGACCGAGGATGACCTCGAGCGTGAGCAATCGGTGGGATTGAGGCGCGGCGGGCGCGTGGCGCGCATCGATGGCAAAGCGACCGCGACGCTCGCCGAATATGCCGTGACGACACCGGCGGTGGTGTTTCACCCGGCTGGGCTGGCGCTAACGGCGGGGCCGAGCGCGGAGCGACGCCGACTGATGGATCGCGTTGCGCTTTACACAGACCCGACGTCGCTCGTCGCGCTTGAGCAGTACGGAACAGCGCTCAAGGCTCGGCAGAAGGCTCTTGTCGAGCGAGGGGCAACGGCTCGTGATGCCGAGCACTGGGAAGCGCTAATGGTCGAATACGGCGGGCGCGTGATGGCATCGCGGGCGCGGGCGGTTGAAAAAATCGCCGATGTAGGGGGGCGTGCGTTTAAGGAAATCGCTACGCCCGGGCTATCGATGAATATTGCCTACGGGCCGAGCGCGTCGAGCGTTCCAAGCGAGTACCGCGAGGCGCTCGTGAAGCACCGCGCGGCCGATATTCGTCGCGGTTCCGCGAGCATCGGGCCGCATCGCGACGACATCGACCTAAAAATGCAGTCGGTTCCGGTGCGAGGGGCGGCATCGCAAGGGGAGCACCGAGCGTTGGTCTTGGCGCTAAAAATAGCGGAAATCGAAGCCATTTCGGAGGCGCGCGGCGTCCGCCCGATGCTGCTCCTCGACGACGTCTCGAGTGAACTCGATGTCGAGCGAACCGCAGCGCTTTTCAAGTATTTGGGGACGATGCCGGGCCAAGTCTACGTCACGACGACGCGGCCCGACTTGATCGATACGAAAGGCATTGGCGCACATCGGGTCGATTTTGTCGTTCGAAGCGGAGTGATCGCGTAAGCGGCGGCAAAATTTCACATAAATTAGCGTAAATGGCCACTAACGTGGTACGCGGCCCATATGGAGTCGAGCGACGGGATTGGGTCGGGTCCGTTGTTGCAGCTGCTGCACGTCCGAACTTCTGCCAAAAAAGCAGAGCCGTTTCGGGTCACTGTGCACGATACCTCGTTTGTTTATGAGGTGATCATTGCAGAGGGGGGCATTCGCGGAGCTACGCGCGTCGGTGCCGACGGGAGCTTTGTTGGCGGACAAGAAGCGCTAGACCTCCTCGCAAGCCTAAAATCTGGGCGATTTGTCATCGACGACGGAGGGGCGCCGCAAACGGCGAGCGACGATTCCGATACCGATGCAATGCATTTAGGCGCCTACATCGAAGGTGACGAACGACCGGTCGTTGCACCAAGCTCACCAGATGCGTCACACGCGAATGCAGATGAACACGTGAGCGAAGCGTCGAGCGGCGTCACTGCTGGCGATCAAATCGGGGCGCGAGCTAGCGATGAGAGCGATCGAATCAGCGAGCCGGTAAGAGTGGTGAGCGATTTTGTCGGCTCGCCGTTTGTCGATGGCGATGAAACGATGAGCGAGCCGGTCGGCGAGACGGCGGCGCTTCGATTTGGCTACGTGCCGTCGTTTGGTGCCATGGTTCGTCGAAAGCGACCTGTTACCGGCGTTCAGATTGCCAAGCCAGCGTTCGCACGGGCGGGCGATGTGCCGGCGGCCGCAGAGGGTCCGCTTGTCGGTCAAACGCGCCGTGGCGGGGTTGGGTATGTTGCGTTGGTCTTCGCATTGGCAGCGGCCGGCGCGATCGGCGTTCATCTTTTCACGCGCGCGCGCACCGCGGTGCACGCTGACAATTTGGTCGATTCGCCGGCGCGAAGCGATGTCGTTCAGCCGGAAGATATCGTGCTTCCAGAGCTCGAGCATTTTCCGGCTGCCGACGAGCCAACGGGGGAGACGCCGCCAGGTGTTGCATCAGCCGCCCCTGCTCTAGGAGCATCGGTACCACAACCAGCGCCCAAACCAGCGCCGCAGGCTTTGCCAAATCCGCCAGCGACGCCCCCGGTGATCGCGCCAAAAGTAGCAAAAGAGACGACCTGTTTGGGGGCGAACTGCGATGGTCATAGAGGGGCGCCGCATCCGAGGCACCATCATCGACATCGACGGGGGCCACGCAAGTCGCACGATGTCGTAAAGAAGCCGTGAAAGTCGCAAAAATAGCCATTTTTTGGGCCATTGTGTCAGTCGGTTGCCGATCGGCGTCGCCCTCCGACGAAGGGGCGCAGGTGACAACTTCGGCGTCTGCGCTGCCCCAACCGAGCGCCCAACGAAGCGAGGCCGACAAGAGAAAATTCGACGACCTGATCGCACCGAATCGGTCCGACCATCGGTGCACGTTTTCAAATGGCGGTTGGTTTATCGAATTCGCCGATGAAGCGGCGCGTGTCACCGACGCCGAAGTGGTCGAGCATGATGGCGCGCTTTGGGCTCGCGTCGCCACCAAAGAGCTGAAGGGGCGTTTTTTGTCGACACGCGACGGGACCCTCGGCCCCGATGGCGATCGCGTCACGTCGGTCGAAGTGAAGCTTCGTCCGCGCGGGGCGAAATTTATGTCTGTGCTTGTCAATGACAAGCCATTCGGGACGCAAGCGCTTGGAAGTGGTGAGATCGCAACGGTAACTGTCACCGGACTTCAGCGAACTGTGGTCAGCGGCGTGAACACTATCTCGCTTCTGTTTCGCGGCAGCGCGAAGGGGGGGCGCGCCGATGTGATGGCCGACGTGCAGTGGGCACGGCTCAATGGCGCTAGCGGTTCGAGCGCCCCTCCGACATACCGCGATCTGGTGACGCAATCGACGGCGGGGGGTGAGTCGAAGCGAGCGATAACTCTGCAAGGTCCCGCGATTGCCCGTTGTTTGGTCTGGGCGCCCCCTGGCAGCGTTTTCGATGGGTCGGTGGCGCTTCTTGGCAAGGTCGAAGGGGGCGCGTCGGTGCACCTTCTCCGCGATGGCAAGCCGCCGCGCGTGCTGTTTGAAAAGCGCCTTTCAGCCGATGGCGCATGGAACCCGATTCACATTCCGATTGGCAATGTGGGAGCGCGCGGGGAGTACGCTGTTGTCGAATTCGGGAGTGTGACACCTGGCGCCCGCCTAGCGTTTGCCGAGCCGCGAATTTCCGTGCAGCCGGAAGAGATACCGCCCGAACCGGTTGCGCGCGGAGTCGTGCTTGTGATTCTTGGGAGCCTTGCACCATCGACGATGGCGCTGTTTGGCGGGTCGATCGATTTGCCCGAGCTTCAGCGGTTTGCGACCGAGGGGGTGGTGTTCGGGAATCAGCGTTCGGTATCGACGTGGGCGCGTGAGTCGGTTGCCGCAATGCTCACCGGCGTCATGCATGACGATGCCCCCGACCCGGCGCGCGAGCGATCGGCTGCGCGCCGGCGTGTGCGAACGCCCCCACGCGAACTAAAAGCGATCGTGTCGGGCGACGTAACGGCAAGCTCCGCGCTGCAGCAAGCCGGGGTTGCCACAGCAATGTTCACAGCAAATCCGACAACAACCGCGCCGTTCGGTTTCGATCGAGGCTGGGCGACGTTTCAACCGATGATTTCGCGCGCTGCGGGGCATGCTCGCGATCTGTTTGACGAAGCGGCGCGCTGGATCGACGAGCATCCATCGCAACGATTTTTCGTCGTCATCCACGCGCGCGGTGGCCACCCCCCGTGGGATGTGACGAGCCACGAGCTCAAACTCATGCCGCCAGCCGGTTACATGGGGCTGATCGATCCGCTGCACGCAAATCAGCTCCTCGCCGTTGCAGGTCGCCCACAGAGATTGAGCGCCGCCGATCGCGAGCGCGCTACTGCGCTCTACAGCGCCGCGCTAAAGGCCCACGATGTCGCGCTCGGGCATCTACTCGCATCGCTTCGCGCGCACCATGCGTCTGACACCCTTGTCGCCGTGACATCCGACATCGCGATGCGCGACGGCGCAGCGGTGCCATTCGAAGATGGCGCTGAGCTCGACTACGCCCATCTGAATGTGCCGCTCGTCGTCAGGTTTCCGGGGAAGCGACTTGCCGGGCGCCGGGTTGTTGCTGCGACAAGCAACGTCGACATCGCCAATACGGTCATCGCCGCTTTCGGCCTTCCTCCGCCCGTGTCGTTTCGCGGAGCGAATTTGTGGGCGCTTGCCAACGATCGACAAGCGGAAGAGAGGGGCGAGCTGGCGACGACGCGCGGACGTTTTTCGGCTCAACGTGGCAATTGGGCGATGTTCGGTCCGATTCGCAATTCGCTTGATTCGTCAACGTTGTGTGACCTTTTGGGTCGCGGCTGCCCCGCTGACGAAAAGAGCACAGCGCCGTTCTGGTTCGAGGGGATGCGCGCTGAGTCGGCGCGCTTGCTCCGAGAACTTGGGCCACCACGTGTCGAAGAGGCTGCCATCGACTACGCGCTACGTGCTGCGCTAACGGCGTGGGGTGATTGATCACAGAGTGACCGGTCGGCCTGGCGCCAGGCCATTAGTACTTAGCCCCCGGCGAAGTACTTTTTATTAACGTCAAAGACCTGAGCAAAAAACATGGGGAGTAGCCGCC
>CAMAVR010000056.1 GCA_945861885.1 Nannocystis exedens
GTGGGTCGCTCCGTGGCTCGTAAGCAGGAGAGTCACCGCGTCCGGCGGAGAGACAAGCGAATCTCTCAATGCCCCCCAAGCCATTCGCCCTTCGGCTTCGACTGCGAACGAAACAGTACGAAGAGGGATTTTTTTCTCTTTTATTACAGACGAATCGTTCACTTCCGCTGACGCGGCGTCGACAATAGGCTGATATTTTGCGGCAATTTCGTCTGTCTTCCGATCGCGAAAGCGACTTGGAGCAACAAGCAGTGCGCCGTTGATGCGGTTTATCCGCGCAAGGGACAACTCAAGAAAAAAATGGCTAAGGTCTTTACCAATCTGCGCTCTCGCATTTTCAGCAGGATCACTTTTATCATGAAGCGAAACGTCGACGTAACCTCCGCTGTCTGGGACCGGCTGCGAGAGATCGCCTGTCAGCTTGATCGGCGCCGTTCGCAGGCAGTGACTTTTCTCATCGTCTTCCCCAATAGCCCGTTCAGGCTTCGCGTCGCTGCAGCGCTGAGTTTCGTGATTTTCTTCGACATCATAGAGACAGTACGACGTCGCGCGGCTTCCTAGTTCGATAATCAGTTTCAAAGGCCGCGCCACCGGAACCGGAGTCCGTTTGTCGCGGCCCGAAAAAGGCTCGCTTACCGGCTGCAGCAATTCGTCGTCTGCATTTTGTTCTGGGGAACCGAAGGTGCACCCTCCGACAGCTGCGGCCGCTGTCAGAACTAAAGCGAGATGCCATCGATAAGCAAAGTGATGTTGAAACATCGGTCTCCAAGTGAGAAAAAGAAGAAGCGATCGCGACTGGGCGTGAGCGCCATGTGTCACACGATTTTCGGATCGGTATCCGATCGCAAAAAAAAACGTTCGTTGCGCGTGCGAAAGTTGAACGCCGAAGCGACAAACGCGCTTGAGTAGCGCGGTAATCGTCGTGTGTTACGGTACCTTCGTGTCGCGAAGCATCTCTGTTTACGTTCACTTTCCGTGGTGCCTCGCAAAGTGTCCTTATTGCGATTTTGTGTCGTATGCCGCGCCTCGCGAATCGATCCCTCACCAAGCGTATTCAGACGCGGTTGTTCGTGAATTTGAATGCCGCGTCGCTGGCATCCAGAATCAATGGGACGACCGCATCGTCACCAGCATATTTTTCGGCGGGGGGACGCCGAGCTTGTGGGACGCATCGGCAATCGAGCGGGTGATTGCGCGCGTTCGCAATCTGTCAAACGTCTCGCCAAGTGTTGAAATTACCGTTGAGTGTAACCCTACGTCGCTGGACATCACGCGCGCCAACGCCCTTGCCGATGCCGGGGTGAATCGACTGTCGATCGGAACGCAATCACTCGATCGAGATCAGCTGAAATTTCTCGGCCGCCTCCACACGCCCGATGGCGCCACGACGGCGGTACGAGAAGCGATGCAGTCGCGCGTGGCGCGCGTTTCAACCGACATGATCTTTGCGCTTGCCGAACAATCCTCCGACAATGCATGCGCGCAGGCGGAAGCGCTGGCCGATCTCGGTCTTCGTCATCTCTCTTGCTACCAACTCACGATCGAACCGGGGACGCAGTTCGGAGAACTTGCAAAGCGAGGGCGCCTTCCACTCGCGGATGAGGCGGTTGCCGCAAACACCTTTGTTGCGATCGGCAACGCTCTCGAAGCGCGCGGATTTGTTCATTACGAAATTTCAAATTACGCGATGCCGGGCGATGAGGCGCGGCACAATATTGCGTATTGGCGCGGCGACGAATACCTCGGTCTTGGATGCGGCGCTTTTGGCTTTGTGAGGCGCGATACCGAACGTGAAAGCGGGGGGATTCGCTATCGAAATGACATCAATCCAGCCAGCTACATGACGCGCGCAAACGCGATGATAGTCGCCCCGCCAAGTGCCGACGACGGCGTATCGACGACGGCCGAGACTCTCGACACCGCCGCCCTTCTTCGCGAACGAATCATGCTCGGTCTACGAATGTGCGATGGCGTCGATTTGGACAAAGTCGCGTCCGATTTAAAATGCGAAGTTTGGACGTCCGAGCGAAAAAAATCAGTGCTAGAGCTTGTTCGTCGAGAACGTCTTGTCATCGACGGGGGACGAATTCGTATTCCGAAAACAGCGTGGCTGTGGACTGACGATACATCTGCACGATTGTTTTAGAAGATCTTGGGAAATGCGCGCATGAGGCCGTTGACGCTCATTTGAATTCCGACGCAAAACACGATGAAGGCCATCAGACGATTCAGAACGATGCTCCCCGATGAGCCAATACGTCGGATGATCACGCTCGAGTAGATAAAGCAAAAATACGTGATCACGAGCGTCGCCAGTACCGAAACTGCGAGAACAACTTTCCGCTCTAGCGATGTCCCCACACCACCCGAATGGGCATGAGCGCTTAAGGCGATGAGCACCGAAATGCAGCCAGGCCCGACGGTCAGCGGAAACGCAATCGGATAGAACAGCGACTTCGCAACGTTCGGTATCTCGCACTTACGCGCGTCATCTTGTTGCTGATCGCCGTTGGCGCCCGAGTTGAGCAATTTCATCCCTATTTGCGCGATGACAACACCGCCGGCCATTTCGGTCGTAGTGATGGCAATCCCCATGAAGCGCAAGACGACGCTGCCAAGGCAGAGCGTAGCGACGCTGAGAACGAACGAGTAGAAAACAACTTTGAAGGCGAATTGTCTGCGATCGCTCGGCGAAGTTCCTTCGAAGAACGGGTTGACGATCAGCGCGGTTCCGATCGGATTCACGAGCGGAAAGAGAGCGCCAAAACCGATGGTGAACAGCGAAATGCAATCGGTTATGCTCATGCTCATCACCCCATATGGACGGCCGTGTATTTGCCGCGTTAAGTTTGCCAATAGGTAATTGAGACGACGCGCTTACCGTTTTGGGAAAGCCGCATCGCTCAAGGTGTGATACACGCCGACCATGCGCCTGATTCGAACTGGTTTGTTGACATGTGCGGCGATAATGTTCGCCACTGCGTTTTCTGCCAAAGGTCGCGCGGCTGAGCCGAAACCGCGCGCGCTCGCCAGCGGTGGCCTAAACTTGCCGATCACTAAAGCGACGTTGGCAAATGGCCTTCGCGTCGTGATGTACAGCGATCACACGTCGCCGACGGTCGCGGTCACGATTGTGTACGACGTCGGCTCCCGCAACGAAGAGCGCGGTCGGTCCGGGTTTGCGCATTTGTTTGAACACATGATGTTTCAAGGGTCGCAAGAGGTGCCGCGCGGCGAGCATTTTAAGCTTGTGAGCGGCCACGGCGGCACGCTGAACGGCACGACAAATGTCGATCGCACAAACTATTTCGAAGTGCTCCCGTCGAGCGAACTCGCACTAGGGCTATTTCTCGAAGCCGATCGGTTAAAGACACTCGACATTTCGCAGTCGAATTTTGAAAATCAACGCGCCGTGGTCAAGGAAGAGTACCGCATGCGTTACGAAAATGCGGCCTACATGCCGGCCCGCATACGCCTTGAAGAGCTAGTTTACGAGGGTTATTGGCCGTATGCGCATCCGACGATCGGGACATTGGCCGATCTCGACGCCGCGCAACTCTCGTGGGTTAAGTCGTTTCACACCGCATACTATGCGCCAAACAACGCGGTTCTATCGATTGCCGGCGATTTTGAGCCGACTGAAGCGATGGCGCTCGTTCATAAGTATTTTGACGATGCAAAAGCGAACCCCGCCGTTCCGAAATATAACCCCGGGGATCGCCCCGTTCAGGCTGCACCGCGCGGCGATTCGCTGATCGATGTTCATGCGAAATATCCGGCCGTCATGTACGGGTGGCCGGGGCCGATGGGGCGCACACCCGACACGTATGCACTGAATCTCGCGGCGATGCTGATGACTGATGGCGAGAGTTCGCGCCTCTATCGCAAGTTGGTTCGCGATCGCGCCGTAGCCGCCAGCGTTGACGCATCGTTCAACGACTATCGCGGGCCCGGTTGGTTCAGCCTTGAAGTGAAAGTGGCGGGCGATTCTTCAATCGAAAAAGTTGAAGCGCTCTTAAAACAAGAGCTCGCGTCGCTCGCAAAAATAGGCCCAACAAGCGCCGAAATGACGAAGCTAAAAAACCGAATTCGAGCCGCATTTATTCTCGGTTTTCAGTCAAACTTGGGCAAAGCGCTCAATCTTGGCCAATACGAATTGTATTGGGGAGATGCGAACCTTCTGAATCGGGAAGTTGAGCGATATCTTGCCGTTAGCGCCGATGACATTCGGCGCGTCATTGCGTCGTACCTCGTCGCGCAAAAGCAGACGCGCGTCGAAGACATTCCGGGGAGCGATATGCACGTTTCAACAGGAGGTGCGCGATGATCGGGCGCGAGATTAAGACGGTCGGAATGATGTTTTTGGCAGCAGCAGCGTGTGCCCCCGTCGCCAATCCAGAGCCTAAGAGCGCAGCGATGGGCATCGAAAAAACGGCGGGAAAATCCGCCGGACAGGCGAAGTCGGCAAGTCACGCCAAGGTGCCACCATCCGGCACGGTGAAGACCAGCCCGTTTCCAAAAGTCGATCGCCGTACATTGGCGAATGGCCTTCGCGTCGGGGTCGTTCCGCTGCATCAGCTGCCGGTTGTGCAGCTTCGGCTGCTTGTTCACGCCGGCGTCGGGTATGCAGGTATCCCCGCGGTGCCCGGTCTCACGGCGAAGATCCTGAAAGATGGTGGCACCAAGTCGATGACAAGCAACGCTCTTCTTGAGCGTGTCGAGACTTTGGGCGCAAACTTATCGGTCAGCACCGGCCTCGATAGCACTGTGTTTGCTCTCGAAATCACAAAGGATCATCTGAACGAGGCGCTGGCGATTCTCGCAGAACTAGTGCGTGAGCCGCGCTTTGATGAGAGCGAATTTAAGAAGCTCAAGGCGCGCGAAGTCGATGCGGCGCACGATCGCGCGCGCTCAAGCGGCAATTGGATGGCGATGCGCGTGCTCATGACAGAGCTCTTTGGGAGCAAGAGCGCGTATGGGACGGTTGGCGCACTCGCGAGCGAAATCGAGCGAGTGTCGCTCAACGACGTGAAAGCGTTTCACAAAGGGTTTTACGTCCCCAAGAACGTTGAGCTGATTGTCGCAGGCGATGTGACTTCATCTAATTTGATGACGCTTGCAAACGATGCGTTAGGCAAGTGGTCTGGGGGCGAGCCGCCGAAGATGCCGCTGCTCGTGGTGCCAACACTGCCCGAGTCGACGGTGATCGTCGCCAACCGGCCCAAGAGTTCGCAAAGCGATGTTTACGTTGTTGGGCTCGCACCGGCGCGCGACACAGTCGACTGGCCGGCGGTACGCGTCACCAATCAAGTGCTCGGGGGCGGCCCCGCAAGCCTGCTTTTTCTCGATGTTCGTGAGCAGCGTTCGCTCGCCTACACAGCGAATTCGTTTATCGTTGAGCTTGCCCGAGGTGCTCAGCCGATTCTTGCCTACGCGGGGACGCAAACGCCAAAAACATCGCTCGCCGTGCAGGGGATTCTCGATATTTTCACGAAACTTCGAACGAGCCCGATCGATGCCGAAGAGTCGGATAGCGCGCGGCGGTTTCTAGCCGATGTCTTCGCCCTTCGGATGGAGACGGCCGGGGCGATCGCAAACATGGTGGTAGAACAGGCGACGTTTGGCCTACCCGATGGCTATTGGGATTCGTATCGACAAGCGCTTCGAACGGTCGATGGGCCAAGCGCGTCGGCCGTCGCGCGCCGCCTCTTTTCAACGCCGCGCCCGCTCGTTGTCGTCGCGGGCGACGCTGATGTGATTGCTCCAGGATTAGCGCAATTCGGTAACGTTCGCGTTGTCGATCCCGAGCGCGAGTTCCAGACGATCCGAGTTATCCCGGTAGGCACCGCGATCTCAGAAGCGGCCCCGAAAAAAGCGATGCCGGCCGCCAAGTCGACCAAAGAGGCGCGATGAGCCGCGAACTATCAGGAGGAGCCGTCCGGCATCTACGAGGGCTAGGTCACGCCCTCGACGCCGTAGTCCAGATTGGCAAAGAAGGCGTAACCGAAGGCGTAATCAAAGCCACCACGGCCGCTCTGCTAACGCATGAGCTAATCAAAGTAAAAGTTCTTACCGAAGCGCCAATCGACCGAAAAGAAGCCGCCACCGAGCTAGCAGAAAAAACAGAATCGTCGCTTGCCCAAGTCCTAGGCCGCTCATTCCTCCTCTACAAGCGCCACCCAAAAAAGCCCAAAATAGTGCTCCCGCGGGGGTGACTAATAACTAACGAATAACCACTCCGTGATCCAACGGCTCAAAATGCTCTGGCCACTTAGTCGAGCTGTCCGCAATTGCACCTGTCAGATTTGCCTCATCAAGGTCCGAAGCCCTCAGGTCAGCTCCAACGAAGATAGCGCCAGTAAACTGAGCTCCTCCTACGTCCGCTGCCAACAGGCTCGCGCCAGTGAAATCCGCCTCTTCAAAACCAGCACTTCTCATGAAAGCCCCGGCGAAATTTACTCCAACAAAACTCGCGCTCGAGGCACTGCAAGTGGACATTTTGGCTCTCGTCAGGTTCGCACCATCTAGCCTCGCCCCATCAAGCCAAGCGGAGCGCAAGTCTGCACCGGACAAGTTAGCTCCTCGCATGTCTTGCATCTCAAGAAGTGCTCGGTGAAGGTTCAACCCAGCCAACTCGGCCCCCACAAGAGTGGTCCCCGCGATCTCGAGCTCATCACCCGTTTCGCATCGAATAATGATGCAACCGACCCGCGAATGGCCGTCCGTACTTGTAGAGATCAGCTGACCCGCTTTTTTTAGGTCCGCGATCAGGCGCTTCCCCTTGTCAGTAAGAACAAATAAATGCCAATCGGTCTCTGGCTTAATTAGCCCGTCGTTAGCCAAATTTGTAAGTAACGTTTCAACTTCCCTTTCGTTCTTGAGTTGAGGAAATTCGGGGGCGATCTCTTGAGCGAAGTATGACAGTCGCCACACATCGAACCCTCCAAGCTTTCCGTACGGCAAAAAATCAAACTCAAGTGCTTTGCCATTCGTTTCAACACGACAGCCGATTCCGTGAAACTGATAGCTTGTTCTGACATCAATACGCCCTCTTCGAAGTTCAGGATTCTGGCGCACCTTTAGGAGCACCGAGGGAGTTCCTAGATGGGCCTGAAGGGCAGAAACGGCCTCTTCAACGGCAGCAAGGTACGCGCCAATTAGTAATAATATATCGTCCCTCATCGGCTACCTTAGCTTGCCGGAAAGCGCGAACAAGCACCGTGCAACGGCCTGTTATTGAATTTGTATCCTCTTTCGAATTCGCTTCCAAAGAGTCACGCTTCCAATCTTTATCCTCGCGACCAGGCGACCTATCTCCGTCCGTTCCCGCAAAGTCTTTGGATCAAGCCCTTCGCCGATAATTCTGCCGATGTCAGCCGACAATTGATGCCATTCCGGCGAACTCAATCTCTGCTGTCTCGGATTGAACGGGGGAAAACGCGAGATGTAGATCCCAGAGCGCGTCTCTTCGACGTACGCCAAAGTGCCTACACGCTTCAAAACCCGCTCAATGACGCTACCAGGGAGGCGACGCCGACTTAAAAAACAGTCGCCGAACGCGTCGCTGTCGGCCCCTTTCGCCAGCTCGTGAGGACTTTCCAAGGACTTTTCGATAAGAATTGCGCCGTAAAGACAGTCAACTTTTTCTGCATACTCAACAAATCGTTTATAGACGATTTCGCCAGCTCCTCGCATTTCGGACTCCGACGGGCCCGACCCAACACCGCAGAAATCGTTCCCCTCCGAACGAACGGTAATTCGGCCATTTTTGGCTTCGATTTCTTCCGGCTTGAGGACAAGACCAATCGCGTTGGGAACCAGAATGATGGTGGGAATTGAAGACACGTCCGCGCGAGGCACCAACGCCCGAAGACTGTCCCGCAACTGTGGTTCACCGACAAAATAGGTTAGCTCGATGAATGCACCACTGAGTGTTTCGTCGGTCACTTTTGCCCTTTGAGAAGCTGGAAAATTGCCCGGAGTTGCGCCTGACTTGGAACGAACGCAGTCGCCATCTCGCCCGTTTTATGAGCACCCGAAAAAAACTGCACGAAAAAGTACTTGTCGTCGATTTTCGCGAGATGGCCGATTGTGGGCTCTCCCGCACTTGTAAACTTCACGATGTCTTTGCTTTTTGCAGTTCGCTGGACAAGTTCCTCCCATTGCTTGAGGTGAACGTCCGCGCGGACGTCTCCACCAAACCACTGCCTAGCGTGCCTATCAAAGGAATGGGTCAGTCCATTGGTTTTCGAAATGTTTTTTACAAATGGAAGCGTCGTATCAGCGACTTTCACTCCCCGTTTCGCCTTCGCGGCTTTCTCTTGAATCTTTATAATCTCGTCGGCTACGTGCCCGAATTTGCCGCCTAGCGCGCCCTTGGCGCCTCGCCAGAAGCCGCTGCCTCCGGCTGCCATTCCTAAGTGGAGGCCGATTTCGACTCGCTCTTCCTTTGTTAGCGTTTTCCCTCGGGCGATTTGCGAGATGCCGGTCATTACTTCGACCATCGCCAATGCGACTCCCGCTTCTGGGATGAACACTGCCCCTATGCTTGCGGTCAATTTCGACATGTCGACCACTAAGTCGCGCACGCGTTCTAGTTCGTCAGCGGCATCTGTCAGGACGTCGGCCGCGAACTCAATTCCTCGTCCAATACCGACAAGCGTTGTCGCGATTGCTTCGCGATCAGGGCCTAGCGACGGACCTTGCCATGTGTTTAGGGCGTCTTTTAGTTCGGCGTCGGGCCGATCTTTTAGGAGCTCCGCATACGTTCCGTCGACGAGAGCCCGCACTTGAATCGGCACCGGGTTGTCGTTGAACCACCCTTGGGCATCAAGATGTTCGCGGAGCACTTCTGTCACTCGCGCTTGCGCGCGAAGAAACGCGCCGACTTCTTCCTGCGCGGCCGGCCGCCATTCGAATGTTGCATGGAGGGCTCGCTGATCCTCGTGCCAATGGCGCACCGTGCTAAGGAACGCTCGCCGATCCGTTACGCGACCTCGAGGCGACAGGCGACGCAGCTCTTTGATCGTTTTATCGGCGGCCGCTGCGTACGAATCGCAAAATTTGCTAAAACACTTTTGAACGACAACTTCGGGCGGCAAAAATTCCGGTAGGTCGCCCAAGTGCGAAGTGACTTGAAAGTGCGTCGGAGCGAAATGGCGTTCCCCTAAATTCTGTTCAATCAGATGCACAACTTGCGCCGTCTGACCGGTGAATTCGCGCGTGATTCGTTCCATTTCGGCGCGCATTTCGTCGATCGATCGTCTTAGATCGTCGGCAACAGCCCGTAGAGCGATGCTCACCTCCTTTGGAAGACTGCGCTTTGACGCCAGTATTCGCTCAACCGCTTCCGGAGTGACAGCTTCAGTCCCACCGCTCGCAAGTGACTTTAGTTCGGTCCTTAACTGATCAAGCTCGCGATACGGCTCCTTGGCCGACGCAATCTGCTTCGATTGGGTAAGTAGCTTTTCTTCCCATTGCCTTAATTCATCATGAAGAATTGCACTCGACAGCGCCAGGGCGGGATTAAGCTCTTTGAGCGACACCTCGCGGGTGACAAACAGATTGTCTGGACGCAATTCGCGCCCCAACGATTGCGATGTATGTCCCACCGTCGCCCACGACCGAAATGGTTCCGGCAACTGGAGAATTGGATTGCCTGCCGTTACCAAATTCAATGAAAGAAGCTCGTAAGCGGCGCCCGGCGTTTTTGAGATGCTGAACAACGGTCGCGAATCGCCGTCGATGAACATAAAATCGTAGCTATTGGCGATGCGATTGAGAACGTCGCCATAATTGAAACGAATTGTGTTTCCGCCGGCGCGAAGTAACGAACGATCAAACGGAGCTTCAAATCGATTGGTGCCGTATTTCATCACCACCGGACCGAACTGCGCCGGCTCATAGCGCCATGGTCCGACCATATGCGTCGGGATCGGCAAACCGTTTAGCTCGAAGTGACCGAAACCGTCGTTCGGCAACGCCTGCGGGATCCATCCGCTGATCGTTTTACATACGAGCCGCGTCGCTTCATCGATCGGAAGTGCGTCACAATTTTCGACGCCGAAAAATGCGCGCGTTTCCCACCGAAATTTCAAGGGTTGAGCTTCGGCGCTGATGCTTCCGAGGGCGACGCCACTTACCAGTAGGCCGATTAGTAATTTCTTAACCGGGCTCATTTGCTGCTCTCCAACTCGCTTTGTGCGACGTCGTATTTGGCACCCGCTTCGCGCACATCCCCACTCTCGAGTGTGGCAACAATGTCTTCGATCTTCGCACTATCGAACCCGGCGCGACGAAGCTCGCTAATGCCGATAAGAATGGATGCGCGCGTTCGCACAGTCGTCGAACCGCGCGACGCGGAAGGCGCTGTGTTTACGCGCGATCGCAATCCCGACGCCGCATTGCCCGCTCCACCGCCAAGATGAGCAGAAGAACGCGGCGCCGCTAGCTCACGAGGTGTCACGTTTGCGGCGGCGGGTCGCGGAATAGCTCTCGTGCGTTTCCGCTGTTCCTCTAAAAGAGCCTCTTTGCGTCGTTGCAGACCAACTCCAATCTGCTTAACCGCATCGTCGACCTCTTGGCGTCGCGACTCGGCATACGCCATCATTTTCTCAATTAGCTCCGTAATATTTTTTCCAGCATGTTCAATCGATCCGTCGGTGCCGTCTTCGACCATGGAATCGCGAAAAGGATCGAAAAGCGACGTGTGCGCAGAAACGCTCGTCGCAAGGCGAGCTTGAAGCCGTTTGGCGTCGTGCTGAAAGCCTTTCGCGTATGAGTCCTCGGTGGTCGAAAAAACAGTACGAAGCTCGTCCTCAATCCGCCCAATGTCGCCAAGCGGCGCCCGCGCGCCATTGTAAGCAATCGCTTTTAGCCGATCGAAAGCGCCGCTTTCTGTCGCCTTGTACGCGTTATGCCTCGCCAATAGCTCTCGGGCCTGCCGATTGATTTTTGTAAATTCGTCTCGCTCACCTTCCATAAGCTCCGACATCCGAGCCATGGCGACTCGCTTGCGCGCCAGGTTTTCTGCAAACTCAGCCTTCGCCTTATCGCGTTCGCTTGCGGCGAGTCCGGAAATTTCCGCGGCCACCACCGTCGCATTTTTACGATATTGGTCCGCGTTACCGGCCGAGCAATCAAACCAGAGTTTAAACCTAGACGTGATAAGGTCGAGAGACAGGTTGTAAACCGACGCAGGGGTCTCCACCCGAAGTGCATTAAGCATCTTGTCAGAAACAGCGATCGCCTGGGAAATTTCGGCGTCGTCCTGAGCATCATGGTGTGCCGGCACGATCGCCACGAGCTTGTAGGCAGGATGCAACTTGGCAACCGTTTCGCGGTAGAGGGCGCCGACGTCATTCCACACGGCCAGATGTGTCTCACTGAAACTGGGCCGACCCGGAGCTTCGTAGTCGAGGTGCATCACGAGCCATCGGGTATCAAGAATTGCTGACTGAGCGGTATCCGTCGAGTCCAATTCCTGCTGCTCATCAATGCACCCGACGAAGAATATGGCGGTAGGCACCAGCGTCAGCGCGACCCAGGCAAGTAGAACTGTTTGCTTCATTTGACTCGAGACCGCCGTCGGCCGCTATTGCCCGCGATGTTATAATTATCAGTAATGTCGCCATCTTACGCGCATACGGGCGGGGGAACCATATCATTTTTGATACGGTCCCTTGCTTTCGCTAAAACCGCTTCAAAGCCTCAGTTTGCCGTTTCGTCACCCAATTTGGGGGCAATCGCCACATTGCCTCGGGACCTGAACATGAAGGGTCTGGGGGACAAGAAATCAAGACAAAAGTGTGCTAAAAAAAGTGGCCAACATTTGCCGGCACTTACTACAATTTGTGTCTAGCAGCTTGCACCCCATCAACATCTTGTGGTCAGGTCATTTATCCGTCGCGGCGGAGAGGCCGTGACGGGAGCAACGCAAATCGACATATACTGAACTTGCGTACAGTAATTTAATTACCTATGTTAGCTGAACATACGATATGCAATTTGGTACTATGAATCAGCTTCGTTAGGCAGTACTTGCGCAACTCGGCAGTGACGATCTTGCAGCGGCGGTGGGGCACGTATGGAGGCGGATAATGGCAAATTCGAACGCGAACTTGAGCGTGGAGAACAGCGTGGTGGGGGATAAGTCCGAAAAAGGAGCGGGGAAAAAAGCGCCCCGTCTTTCCGCCGTGAAAGCGGCCAGAGAGCCCGGGCTTAAACTACCGCGCGTCTACACGAACAGCGCGGTCGATCCGCTCGATGCAGTGACGTACGAAAAGCGAACCAGCGCCATCACCAATCCGGATGGGTCGGTCGTCTTCAAAATGGAGGGGGCTGAAATCCCCAGTCAGTGGAGTCAACTCGCGAGCGACATCGTCATATCGAAGTACTTTCGCAAGGCAGGCTTGCACGGGAAGAAGGAGCTCGGCGAGACAAGCGTGCGGCAAGTCGTGCACCGAATTGCAAAAACGATTCGTGACGCCGCACAGAATTTCGGCGGCTATTTCGCGACACCAGAAGATGCGGCGACGTTTGAGGCAGAGCTATCGTACCTCCTCGTCAATCAGTACGGCGCGTTCAACTCCCCCGTCTGGTTCAATTGCGGCCTCTACAATTTGTACGGGATTGAAGGGTCAGGCGGCAATTTCGCTTGGGATTTCAAAGCGGAGGCGGCGGTCGAGACAGCCAATGCCTACTCGCGACCGCAATGTTCGGCCTGCTTCATCCAAGGCGTCGACGACGACCTGATGGCAATTTACGAGCTCATGAAGAGCGAAGCGCGCCTCTTTAAGTACGGGTCAGGGACGGGGTCAAACTTCAGCGCCATTCGCGCCAAACAAGAGAAGCTGTCTGGCGGCGGCACATCGAGCGGCCTGATGTCATTTCTCGAGGTATTTGACCGCGCAGCTGGTGCAACAAAGAGCGGGGGCACAACCAGGCGAGCGGCAAAGATGGTCTGCCTCGATATGGATCACCCTGAAATTGTTGATTTCATTCAGTGGAAGATCCGAGAAGAGAAAAAAGCGCACGCGCTCATCGCCGCCGGATATTCAAACGATTTCAACGGTGACGCCTATCACACGATCAGCGGTCAAAACTCGAACAACTCGCTTCGTGTTACCGATGATTTTATGAAAGCGGTCGACAACAACGATAATTGGAGCACGCGCGCCCGAACAACCGGTGAAGTGATCGATACTTACAAGGCGCGAGATCTGTGGCACATGGCGGCCGAAGCAGCATGGGGCTGCGCCGACCCGGGGATGCAGTACGACACGACGATCAATCGTTGGCACACCTGCCCAAACACCGATCGGATCAACGCGTCAAATCCGTGCTCCGAATATATGTTTCTCGACAATTCAGCCTGCAATCTCGCATCGGTGAATTTGACATCGTTTTTGCGTGAGGATGAGCACGGAAACCCATCGTTTGACATCGAGGGGTACAGGCACGCATGCCGCGTCTTTTTCATCGCACAAGAAGTGTTGGTCGACCTGTCGAGCTATCCGACCAAATTGATCGCCAAAAATTCGCACGATTATCGGCCGTTGGGGCTCGGATACGCAAATCTCGGCAGCTTGTTGATGCAGCTTGGCGTTCCCTACGACAGCGATAAGGGGCGTTCTATGGCCGCGGCGTTGACGGCGATTATGTGCGGCCACGCTTATCGAACAAGTGCCGAGATCGCAGCGAGCAAGGGGGCGTTTGCCGGCTACGCGCCAAACCGCGATGCGATGATCAACGTCATGAAAATGCATCGCGAAGCCGCCTATGCGGTTGACGGCGCAAAGGCGGGCGAAACACTGGCGAAAGCGGCCCGCGAAGATTGGGATGGCGCGGTTCAGCTTGGCGAAGTGCACGGGTTTCGTAACGCGCAAGCAACAGTGCTCGCCCCCACCGGCACGATTGGTCTGTTGATGGACTGCGATACGACCGGCATCGAGCCTGATTTCGCGCTGGTCAAATTCAAAAAGCTTGCAGGTGGCGGCTACTTCAAGATTGTGAATCAGTCGGTCCCGAGCGCGCTCAAACATCTCGGGTATGCGCCGCACCAAGTGCAAGACATCGTCGCCTACGTTAGCGGGACAAAAACGCTTCTGACCGCCCCTCACGTCAACAGGCGAACTCTAAAAGAAAAAGGGCTCAACGATAGCGAGATTTCAAAAGTCGAAGCGGCGCTTGCCGGGGTCTTCGATCTCAAGTTCGCATTCGCCCCTTGGGTGATCGGCGAAAACTTCTACGAGCGGCTCGCAATACCGGCCATCGTTCGAAACGCGCTAAGCACGCCGACATCAGACGAGCACGCGCTGCTCCGATATCTTGGGTTCACCGCCGAAGAGATCGCTAAGGCGAACGACGTGATTGTTGGTCGAATGACAATCGAAGGGGCGCCGCATTTGCGCGAGTCCGATTACGCGGTGTTCGACTGCGCAAATCGCTGCGGCGCGCACGGGAAGCGTTTTTTAGCACCGATGAGCCATGTGCGAATGATGGCCGCAACCCAACCGTTCTTGAGCGGTGCGATTTCAAAAACGGTCAATTTGCCGAACGACGCAACGGTCGACGACATCGAAGAGATTTACCGCGAAGGGTGGCGCCTCGGACTCAAAGCGGTCGCGCTCTACCGCGATGGGTGCAAAGCGTCGCAAGCGCTGTCGACATCGATGAACGATTCAAAAGACGAAGCGGCAGACAAAAAAGCGCGAGATAAAGAAGCGGAGCGATTGGCGCCTCTGCCGCAGACTTCGGCAGCTCAAGAGTCGACACAGCTCATTTTGCCGCTCACCCGCCCGCAAGGGTTGCGTGTGCGGTTGCCCAAAAAGCGGATCGGTTTCACCCAAGAAGCGCGGGTCGGCGGGCACAAAATATTTTTGCGCACCGGCCAGTACGAAGACGGGACGTTGGGCGAAATATTTATCGACATGCACAAAGAAGGGGCCGCATTCAGGTCGCTTATGAACTGCTTTGCAATGTCGGTATCGGTTGGTCTTCAATACGGCGTCCCGCTTGAAACATATGTCGAGCAGTTCACGTTTACGCGATTTGAGCCACAAGGGCCCGTTGAGGGGCATCCGAACGTAAAATTCGCGACATCAATCGTCGATTATCTGTTCCGTGTCCTCGGTGTTGAATATTTGAATCGGTACGATCTGGCGCATATCAAACCAGAGCCGCTCAGCAATATGCCGCCGCCAAGCTCACAACCTGAACCGGCGCCCGAGACCGCGCGTTCGACACCGGCTGCCGCCATCGGCACTCGAAGTCACGCCACGCTAGAAGAGGGGGTTATGCACGCTGAAAATGGGCTCGATGCGCACCTCGATTCGTTGATGGGCGATGCTCCTGTCTGCGATGGGTGCGGGCATATTACGGTGCGCAACGGCGCCTGCTACAAGTGCCTCAATTGCGGCAATTCAATGGGCTGTTCGTAACGCGCACTCCGCTTGAACTGCTGCACACGTCGTGAGCGCGTGCAGCAGTTTGAAACAATTGTGCACCGACTTGACATCGTTCGAGCTCGCTTCAGAGTCGCCTCGCGCACCGTGTTGGCGTGCGTACTTGAAGTTAGAGTGGAGGCATCCATGTCGGGATGGCAGTTGTTTCGGGCGCGAACCTATCTTGGATTTTTTCTTATTTTTGGGCCGGGATGCGGAGAGTTATCCCCTTCGAGTGATGCGACTCTCGAGGAAACGGAGGTCGTATCGAGCGAGGTGCGTGGCCTTTCCGATTCGACGTCACGAGCCGTGGGAAAGGGGCAACTGCGCGCGCACATAATGTCGCCCGACCGATCGCAAAGCTATCCGACTCCACAAGCCGCTTTTTCTTCGCGGCGAATGTAACGACGCGAATGCACGAAAAGTATGGCTCGTCCAAAATGATGCGAGCCCACGTGGCATCGTGCTCGATAAGCAACAGGTCGCCGATGGGCTGCACCCAACTTCAACATTCACCAATACGTATATTTTACGATGCGAGATCCCCGGCGGTGAGAGCGCCGAGACAGCGGTCACATTGCCGCCAACGCCGTCGAGTGAAGCGGCACTTCTAGCGGCTCTGCCGAAGAATGACTCACAGTTTTTGTATGGGACGGTGGTGACTCTTGCAAAGATCTGCCACGGCAAACGAATCGCCTGCGAATTTACCGAAACGACGAACGATAGGTCGCGAATTGTTCAGGAGCCGGGCTTTGTGGCACGCCGTCCCGGGCAGCATCAGTTGCGCGTCAGAGTTCTACTTCGCTCGGCCTACGGGACGAACAGCACCGATTTAGCGACGCACAAGCTCGACTCTGCCGCCACCAAGGCATCGACCGGAACCAGGGAGCTCGTGCTAGCCGAGGCAAGTGTCACATTCGACGTTTTGACACCGGAGATCGTTTTGACGCCAGCGATGGGGAGCCATGTGCAAGCCGGCGAAGTCGACGTCACCGTGGATTGCTTGGAAGCGACGAACACCAACACGAATGTAACTGTCGAAAGACTTACGAGCTGGCCATTCAAAAACAGGACGATGAAGCCAAATGCGAATGGGCGATACGACTTGCCCGAGGGGGTGTACGAGGCACGCGGGACGTGCACATTAGTGAAGGGGCGGCGCCCATACTTATCCGCTGCAACTAGATTCGCAGTGTTGGATGGTATCGACGATGACCTCCCGCTCTTCGACGACGACCTAATGTTACGTATTCCGCTCGCCCCCAAAATGAAGCGCTCTTACGAAACGTTCGCTGTGCCGACGAGCGACGTCGACGCTACGAAGCCCTAAAATGGTCAAAGCCGGTAATGTCGACCGGCCCCTCTTCTCCCCCTTCGCGGAGCCATACCCCCGCCCCCTCGATAACTTTTCCGATTTGACGGAAACCTTTGATCGGGGTGGGACTCGTTGCGAGCAGTGCGTAATCTTCGCCGCCAAACAGCGCCGCCGATCGTGCTGAAAATCCCGCTTTTTTTGCACTCTCGTGCAGCAAGTCAGCCCCGCGCATGAGCGCATCGACATCAATCACGAGTCGAACGCCGCTCGATTCAGCGAGATGCCCGGCATCTTGCACGAGCCCATCCGAAACATCGATTGCCGCCGAGGCTACTCCGCGCATGGCCAAACCGTCGGCGATCCGTGCGCGCGGACGCCGCCATGCTGAAACCGCTTCATTCGAGCTCTGCCCTTCCATCAACGCTTTGAGGCCGACCGCCGCCACGCCAAGATCGCCCGCGCACCAAATAGTGTCGCCTGCGCGCGCGCCGCTTCGAAGAACTGGCGCCGCACAATGACCGACGCATGTTGTTGTCAGCGACAGCGGCTCTCCGCCCGCCAAGTTGCCACCGATGACCGACGTTCCGAGCTCATCAGCCGCGTCGCGCTCGCCGAGCGCAAGTTCATCGAACTCAGACTCACTTAAACTCGTCGGCGCGATCAGCGCGACAAGCACGCCGGTCGGCTTCGCGCCCATCGCAGCAAGGTCACTCGCGGCGGCCATCACCGCGCGGTAGCCGATGTCGCGCATCGAAAGCCATTCGCGCTTGAAATGAACATTTTCAACTTGGGCGTCGATCGTCCAGACAAAACGCCCATTTGCGTTCACGACAGCCGCGTCATCGCCGACGCCCGAGCCGCTCTCCCCTTCACCAAAAATATTCTTTAGGCGCGCAATCCGTTCAAACTCTGACGCCATGATCTATAAATGCTCCATGCTCAAAGAAGGTGATACCGCCCCCGACTTTAATCTCCAAGATGCCGACGAAACACCGCATCGCCTGCGCGACTACAAAGGCAAGACGGTCGTCGTCTATTTTTACCCAAAAGACAACACGCCTGGTTGCACGCGTGAAGCGCAAGGGTTCTCTGCGCTCGCGAAAAAGTTTGCAGCAGCCGGCATACAGGTCCTAGGCATTTCAAAAGATAGCGCAAAAAGTCACTGCAGCTTTCGCGACAAATACGAGCTAAAATTCCCGCTCCTGAGCGACCCAGAGTTGGCAGCGCAAAAAGCGTTTGGCGCGTACGGCGAAAAAAAGTCGTACGGGAAAACTTCGATGGGGACGATTCGGAGCACGTTTATTATCAACCCGAAGGGGAAAGTGGCTCGCGTGTTCCCAAAAGTAACAGTCGACGGGCACCCCGAAGCGGTGTTCGAAGCGGCGCGCGAAATTGCGAAATCGCACGCCGACAAGTAGTTACGCTAGCGCGCGATCTAAACCGTCGGCGCCTATTCGTTGCAGCGTTTCGTAGCGCATTCGAAATCGGCGCCAATCTTTCATTGTGCACGTCCCCTCCTCCGCCCGCATCGCGTAATCGGTGATCCGCGTGACTGTAAATCGAAGCGCGGCGAAGCAACCCTCACTCCACATAGCCGCGCGCTCCGACGCCTCAAAAGCACGTTCGCGTTCGTAGCCACGCCTGAGCGCGCGCGCGAGATTTTCATCGAAAGAATCGCCGAAACACCACGACAAAAGCGTGACCATAAAATCGTACGCGAACGTGCCCACGGACGCGCTTTCGAAATCAAGGAGCGCGGCAATTTCGCGGTCGGGGCGGAACAGAACATTGTCGCGAAAAAGGTCGCCGTGAATTAGTCCCTGTGGCAGTTCGGCGGACCTACCGCTTTGGCAAGCCAACAGTTCGGCCTCGAGGCGTTCACCCCAACCGCGAAACTCAACCGCCTCTCTACCGGCGGCGGCAATTCGCTTTGTTCGCGCGACCAGATCTTCGTAACAAAATCGTCCGCGCCCCAAACTCGCCTCGACGGTGGCGCGATGAATGCGCGCGAGCGCCCCGCCTACCCGGTCAAGATGTGCTTCACGAACTCCGCGTTGGCAAATCATCTGACCGACCACCCACTGAAATATCGCGGCCGGCTTGTTTGCCAATTGCGAAATCACCCCACCATCCTGACGAAAAAGCGGGCGCGCGACCGGTACCCCCAAATGTGCCAACTGCTCGATATTTTGAGCCTCTTTTTTCGCGCCTTCGAACGGTTGTTCTTCGTAAATTCGAAGAAAGTAATCGCCGCTTGTTAATGAAATTCGGAAGTTCGAATTCACGCTCCCGGCGCGAAGCGGCGTCACCGCGATGAGCTCGCCAATGTTGTAGTCGGCCAAGAGCGACGAGATCGATTCAGCGGAGATAGTCGTAAAAATACCCACATGGGCGACCGTAACCGTAAGTTGACCCATCCTGCAAAATGTGGACGCAAGTTCTGGCGATCTGCTAAGTCGGGGCGCGAATACTGGCAATTACGATTAGGCCGGGGCCAATGGCGAATACTCAAAAAACGGCAAAGCCGAAAGCAGCAACAAAAGCAAAAGGGGTTGCGGGGGGTAAGGCGGCGAAAGCGCCACCGACAAGCTCAGCGGCGAAGAACGATAAGGCTAAGGGAGAGAAGGCGGGAGGGGATAAAAACGCGGCATCGAAAGAGCCGAAACGAAAGCTAGGTCTGCGCGGTGCGGCGCCATGGGCTGCTAGGCACGCGGCAAAACACGCGGCTGAGGCGAGAGCGCGAGCGGCTGAGCCGCCTCTACCAGGGAGCGCGCGAGCAACAATTCGTATTCCCGAAGGTGCCGACAACATCAAGGCGCGCATCGGCGAACTACACAACGCCGTTTCGCAAGTAAAAGGGCTTCGAAAAAATTTGGCGAAGAACTTTTTCGAAATCGGGAGCATCTTGCACGAGATTCGGAAGGCTCGGCTCTACGAAGCAAAAGGTTACGGCACGTTCGATGCGTTCGTAGATCGCGAAACCGAGCTCGGAAAGTTAACCGGAATACGGCTCGAAAAAGTCGCCGGGATCTTTCAGCGAAGTGCGGCCGACGATTTTGGGATGGATCGGCTGTTCACCGCTCTGTCGGCACTGGAAAACTCTGATCCGTCATCAACAGGCGGCATGCGCGCAGACACGTCGCCGCCATCGGCAGGCAAAGTCCCCGCAGCGCCGCTCTCCAGCAGCGCTCTTCCGTTAAAGCCGCCCGGCCGCTAGCGCGTTTGCCTAGCTCCTCCTCCGGCCAGCTTTTCGCGGCTCGTGACGGATCTAGGCAAACGACATAGTTATTCGCTTATCCATCAGCCCGTCTCAAACACATCTCATCTTGGACGAGCAGATTCCTTCGGTCTGTCTCTTTTTGATACCTACAAATGCGCACCCCTAAACATCGTTTAGGAGTGCCTTTTTTTCTTACAAGTCCTGCCTGCTCAGGACAAATTCGGAGGGTATTCATGAGAACATCAACGACACTATTTGCCGCTCTTGCATGCGCGGCGGTTGGCCTTGCTGGCTGTGCTGGCGCGACTGAACCGCTTGAGGAGGGTTCGACTTCCGAGGCGACATCTGAGGTGACCGACTCGGAGACGACTGAGTCGCTTGCCACCGATTCATCAGAAACGGAACGCCATCCCGGAGGCGGCGGCTGGGGTGGTGGTCGCGGCGGCTGGGGTGGTGGCGGCGGTCGCGGCGGCGGATGGGGTGGTGGTGGTCACGGCGGCGGATGGGGTGGCGGCGGCGGCGGATGGGGTGGTGGTCGCCCATGGGGCTGCGGATGGCGCTGGAACTACTTCACGCGCAGATACACGTGGCAATGCGGCTGGGGCTTCAATCAGCCGGAATCAAACAGCTCAGCTGAGTAGTCAGCTGAGGGCATGTGCCTAGGCTGAGTACTCAGCCGAAAAGCAGAACCTAAAAAAGGCCGCATTTGCGGCCTTTTTTTTGGGGCGTATGCCCTAGTCCTTCGAACGGAGCGAAACGATCGGGTCGAAGGATTAGGGCGTGATCTCATATTCAGCCCGTGCCCGTAAACGTGCCCGGCTTTTTCTGCTCTGCTCCCAGAAAAGAAGAAACCGGGCACGTTTACGGGCACGGGCACGTTTACGGACCGAATAGTCGAGTAGCCCTCGGTTGTCCGAGGGCCCTCACAGATCCGGACGTGCGCAATTAACGCATCCGGCTCTTCAAACTACGGATTCGCTGCTTGTCGTGGTAGGCGCACCGGCATGAGTGGCAACGGAAGCGGATGACGCTTCAGTAGCT
>CAMAVR010000057.1 GCA_945861885.1 Nannocystis exedens
TCGCACCATCGCACAGAGCGATTAAGCATGCCGTTCATCCGATTAAAATAGCGAATTCACGATCTCTTCTACAGTTCTCAAAACCGGGCACGTTTACGGGCACGGGCACGTTTACGGGTCAGAGGAGAAATTGAGTACGCACCCTAGACGCCTCCTCCGTACGTCATCCCGAAAAAAGTGCTCCCGGACGAGTTTTCGACAAGGTGTCCCTGTGGACTCAAGCCGTCGGTGCTAATAGCGGCAAGCGAGTGAAGAACGGTTAGGCTTGGTCCGGGGTCAGGCGAAATCCCCGTCGGCGCTCCGATCGACACATCAGACGATGGCGTGCCGACCTGACTTGAAATGAGCGCCGCCGAAAGGTCGGTCGCGATCGTCGAGCCGTTTGACTTGAGCGAATTCACCGCCTGCACGATCGTTTGAAATGCGATCGACTGAGACATCGTCGATGTGTTGCCGGTCTCGATCGCCTCAGCAACCATCGCACGTGCCGCGTTCAACTGAGATACCGAATCGCCGTGAGACTTTTGCAGCTCTTGCGCAATGCTGCCAAGAATCGCGGCGTACAGCTCGGCGGAGCCGGAGCCGTGAATTGTCGGCGATGCGTCCGATACGAGAGCCGGCGCCGAAGTGATGTCAAAGTCGGCGTTTTTTTCAAGCCCGAACATCACCTTCACCGTCGCGATAGCGTCGGCTGGCGATAAGACTCGAGGAGAATCCGCGACCGTCATGAGCGTGGGCGGGTCGGCGTGAACGCCCGCGAACGTGGCGGCCATGTCCGTGAGCAGCGTCACCGCATAAACTTTTGTCGAGACAATCTGCGTGACGAGCGCACGCATCCTAGCGCTGGGCCCAAAAGGACGATTCGTCTTCGTCCCTTCGTCGTAGTACGTGCAGGTCGCGCATCCGCTGGCTTGAAGGATTAGCGTCGTCAGCGACGGGGGGATCGTAAGCGTCGCGCGCCCTACCGTAGTGATTGCCGAAGTGATCTGCGCACCGTGTGTGTCGTATGCGGTCACGGTGTTGCCATCGCCAAACGCGCCCAATGCCGGCACGACCGATATCGTGATCGATGAGGGAATTGACGGGGAAGCAGGCGCGACAGGGACCCCTGCAACCTCGCCAGATGGCGCCGAATTGCCCGACGCTGGCGGAGCCGGCGGTGCTGAATTGCCGGCAGAGTCGCCACTCGGTTTGATCCCGCTCGAACAACCAGAAAGAACACCGACGACCAGCGCACCAGGCGCAGTTAGAGCGCGCACCCTTCGGCCTAGATGCGCGCGATTCGCCCAATGTGCGCGCTTGCGTCCGTCAGTATCACCACCCAACCCGTTGTTCTGTACCATCAGAGCGATCGGTACGGCCACCTGGTTGCCGCGTTAAGGGGCCGGCACAGCCTCTATCCTACAGCAAGCACGCGACGCGCCTCTTCCACTGTGGCCACACGCCTTCCGATATCGCGCACCATTCGCGCGGCGACTTCGACCAGCTCGCCGTTTGAGCGCGCCATTTGCCCTGTCGGCAAGTACAAGTTGTCTTCAAGCCCGGCTCGTATGTTGCCGCCGAGCACCAGTGCCGTTGCGATCATCCGCCAGCCGCACCGCCCGATTCCGATTACTTCCCACTCGCTCCCTCGCGGCATCAGCTTTGTTTGCAGCTGCAAACTTTCAACCGTAGGCGGAATTCCGCCGAGGACGTTCACGATGAACGAAAATTGGAGCGGAGCTTTCAAAATCCCCATGTCGAGCAGCGGCCAAATCCCGTGCGTGTGCCCGGTATCGAAGCACTCGAGCTCTGGCTTTACGCCGCTTTCGTTCATCGCCGTGAGCAGCGTTTTGATTTTCGCGTAGGTGTTTGGAAAAACCATGTCGAACACGAAATCGTGCCGTTTTTCCGAGTATTTTGCGTAATTCATCGTCCCCATATTGAGGGCGGCGATCTCTGGCTTTGATTCGCGAATGTACGCCGACTGCTCCGACACATCTTCGAGGAGCGTGCCTGTCGAGAAATTCAAAATGATTGGGCATAGCGCTCTGATTTCGCGCTTGATCGCGGCAAACACCGCTGGGCTAAATGTCGGCGAGCCATCGTCGTTTCGCGCGTGAATATGCACGACCGACGCCCCCGCGTCGTACGCGCGCTTCGCTTCGAGCGCGATCTCTTTTGGGGTGTACGGAATCGACTCGCACTGCTGTCGATTGGCGAGCACGCCTGTTAGGGCGCAGGTGATAACGCACAGATCTGGGTCGCGCAATTCGTTCATCGGCTGGTCATCTTAGATCGAACATCCTCGCGCAATCCATAGCGCGTGAGAGCTCTCTGCAATCGCAAAATTACCTTGACGATGCCGATCGCGAAGACATTGTCGCCCCTCATGACCTTTGACATCCAAAGGCCACTTCACCGCAGGATACCGTAAGCCATGAGACCTACTTTTCTTCTTTGTTGTGCCCGAGCTGCATCCGTTAGTTTTGCCTTCTCGCTCGCAGCCTGCGGCGGCGCAGGGGCAATGGAAGAGTCGCCCGAAACGATTGGGACAACGAGCGCCAGGGTATTTTCTACCGACGTATCGCTCACGCTCTCAAAGCTTACATTTGAGATCGGCGAATCGATTCATTTTGAAACCAAACATCCAAAACACTGCCACAGCGCAAACCTCACGATCATGGAGCCGTCAGGCAGGGGAGCCGAGTTCACCCCGGTCACGTCACTCCCCGTGACTACAACGACCACCAAATGGTCTTCCGCCACCGCAAGCGGCCCGTTCAAGGCGCTGCTGGCCTGCACTAACCACCAAGGCGTTGTGCAAGAATCAGCCCCGATTGAGTTCACGGTCAGCACGCGTGACGGCCACGCCAGTGTTCAAATTGAGGCCCTGCCAACAGCCAGAGCAAAACAGAAAACAAAGGCCATAACGTTTGCGTCGGGCCCCGCGTCATTCAGCGGCACGTGCGGGTTCAGTCTTAGCAAGCAGACGAAAGAGTGGTTCGTTGCGGGCGCTGACGGAAAAGTTACGACGCAAGGCGATGGCGATACGTTTAGCCAGACGCTAGCGCCTGGAGCATACCGTGTGGTGCTCGTTTGTTGGTCCAAAGGGATGACAAACAGCTTCAATTCGCTCCCGTTCACGGTAGGCGAGACCGCAAAGATTGACGATGCACGCGCGATCCTCTTACCGCGCATTTTCGGGCGAGCGATGCGCGACGACACCGATGCCCGCTCTACGATGGGAACCCCCATTCCCGGAAGAACGGGTGATGACGGGTCGATGCACGATGGCAACGATCCGCCGATGCTCGCCGGATCAGACGATCAGCGTCACCAGATGCGTCATTTTCACGCGCTTGGACATCATCAGGATGGCGAAGCGGCGGAAGCGCATACGGTTCACCAGGAGGGCGAAGGGCATACGGACCACCACGGACATCGCATCAGCCACATGGTTGGCCAGAAGATCATCGAGACGATGAGCGACCCGGAGTTTCAACGCGAGCTTCACGCTGCTTTCGATCGCGTGCTGCAGCACACCGAAGTTGGCACTCTTCTTCATCGGGGGATTGATTCCGTGATGGCAGACCCGCTGTTTCAGGCGGCACTTTCGAGAACTGTCCTCTCCGCGCTGAACGACGAGGTCCTTCAGAAAGCCGGAAAGGACATGGCCGCGCACTTGATCGCAGCCATGACCAGCCAGGAAAATCTCGACAAAGCGCTTGACACGTTTGTGGCCGCTATCGGCAGCCAGACCACAACCCGAGTCATCGTTACGGTTGCTTCGCGGATCGAAACAGACCAAGAGCTTCGCCATGCAGTGACGCGAATCATTCACGCCGTCTATCAGTCCCACAAGGAACACGAGCGCGCAGAAAGAAGCGAAAGCTGCTTCGGTCGGCTCTTCCCCTGCTGGAAGTAGCTCAAAAAGAGACACGCTTGGTAGGGCGGGGGCTTGCCCCCCGGCCGCCAGTGGCGCGTTGGCGGCGGGGGACAAGCCCCCGCCCTACGAAAACGCCTACCCAGAGGTTTTCTCTTTCCGTTTTCCAACCTCAGACCTTGCCTCCTGGCGCTTTCCCTCTATTCTACCCGGCTCCGCATTTGCCATGAGCCTCCACGAATTTGTCATCCCAGTTCACGACCTAGATGCCGCCGGTAAGCAGTTTCGCTTTCCGGTCCCGGCCGCGTGGATTCGTGCGTCGCTCAGCGACTCAAACGGTCTAGACGACAAAGGGCGCGCAATCGAAGCGCCAACGCCAACAGTCGAAAACGACGGCGTTTTAGACGTGCGAGCTTCAAAGAGCGGCAACGACGTCGTCGTTCACGGCTCGCTCAAGGCCGAATTTTCGATCCCGTGCGGCCGATGCCTAAAGCCGGCGCATGTTGTCGTGAACGAGCCGATAAGCCTCCTCATGTCGCCGCGCGAAGCGATCCGCGGCTCCAAGTCCGAAAAGGATGACTACGAATTTTCTCTCGAAGAAGCCGACGTAACCCCGCTCGATGGCGACACCGCCGTTCTCGATGACGTGGTGCGTGACGAGCTTGTGCTGCAAATCCCGATGATCCCCTTGTGCAGTGAGGATTGTCCGGGTATTTTGCCGCCCGCTACTGAACTGACCTCAAAATCCGGTGAAAAAGCGGTTGATCCGCGCCTTTTGCCGCTTTTAAGCCTGAAAACAAACATCAAGGAGTAACCGCCGTGGCCGTCCCCAAACGACGCACTAGCCGATCGAAGCGCAATATGCGCCGCGCAAACCATGACAAGGTCACCGCGCCAAACCTTAGCCCCTGTGCAAACTGCGGCGAGCCTGTCCTCTCGCACCGCGCCTGCGCAGCGTGCGGCCATTACGATGGTCGTTCGGTAATGCCAGGCACCAACGCAGCAACTACCAAGTAATCAAGAACGGCGTGTCGATACGTCGTTCTAAGATTCTTGGGACGGGGCATTACCTGCCTCCGATCGTTCGCACGAACGCCGATCTCGAAAAGATGGTCGATACGACCGACGAGTGGATCGTCGATCGTACGGGCATTCGCACGCGCCATATTGCCCCCGATGGCACAGGCAGCAGCGAAAACATCGTCACGAGCGACATGGCAACGGCCGCTGGCAAGCGAGCGCTTGAAGCGGCCGGTCTCAAAGCGACCGACATCGACATGATCATCGTCGGCACCGTCACCGGCGATGTTCCGATGCCGGCAACCGCCGTTTTTGTGCAGCAAAAGCTCGGCGCAACCCACTGCGCCTCATTCGATATCAGCGCCGCGTGTGCCGGCTTTATTTTCGGGCTGTCGATCGCCGACAAGTTTATCCGCGCCGGGGCCGCAAGCCGCGTGCTCGTCATCGGCGTTGAGCTCCTCTCGCGCATCCTCGACTGGGGCGACCGCACGACATGCATTTTGTTTGGCGACGGTGCAGGCGCCGTTATCCTCGGCCCGACAACCGACGATTCGCCCAACGCGTCGGCCGTTCTCGCAACGTCGATTCATTCAGACGGCGCGCTCGCCCGGTCGCTTATCATTCCTGCCGGCGGAAGCGAACTCCCGCTCACGCACGAACGGCTCGATCAGCAAGAGCATAAAGTTCATATGCGCGGGCAAGATATTTTTAAAGTCGCCGTAAAAAACCTCGTTTCCGCCAGCCAAGAGGCGATGCAAACCGCAGGCATTTCGCCCACTGAAATCGACTGGGTCTGCCCCCATCAAGCGAATTTACGAATCATCGACCAAGTCGTCTCGAGGCTCCAAGTCGCCCCAGAAAAGGTTCTCATTAACATCGACCGCGTCGGAAATACGTCGAGCGCATCGGTCCCGATACTTCTCGACGAAAATATTCGGTCGGGGAAAATAAAGCCGGGCGACACAGTTCTGATGTGCGCGCTAGGTGCAGGGGTTGCCTGGGGCGGCGCTCTTTTGCGAATGTAGCATTCACGATGTTGAACACAGCATGGCTCTTCCCCGGGCAAGGGGCGCAATCGGTCGGCATGGCCCGCGATATTTTCCAGCAGTCGGCGGCAGCACGTGATGTCTTTACACGCGCCGATGCAGCTCTCCGCGAGCCACTGTCAAAGCTGATTTTTGAAGGCCCCGAAGAAGAGCTGACGCTCACCGAAAATGCGCAACCGGCGATCGTAACCGTCAGCATTGCGATTTTGGCGGCGCTTCAAGAGCGCCTCCCTTCGTTCGCATCGCCTGCGTACGCCGCGGGGCATTCGCTCGGTGAGTATTCGGCGCTCGTGGCAAGCGGAGCGATGGCGCTGGAGGATGCAGTGCGTGTCGTGCGAGCTCGCGGCAAAGCGATGCAAGCGGCCGTGCCAACCGATGCCGGCGCAATGGCGGCATTTATCGGGCTTACTCCAGAGCAAGTCGAAGCGTTCTGCCGTGAAGCGGCATGCGGCGAAGTGATCGCACCTGCGAATTTTAACGCGCCCGGTCAAATCGTGATCGCCGGTGCGCGAGGCGCCGTCATGCGAGCAAGCGAGCTCGTCGAAGCGCGAGGCGGCAAAGCGATCCCGCTAAAAGTAAGCGCCCCCTTTCATTGCATGCTGATGAAGCCGGCAGGTGCAGCGCTAGAACGCGCACTCGCGAGCGTAACGATGGCGTCATTGGCGTTTCCGATCGTTTCAAACGTCGAAGCACAGCCAAATCAAGATGCCGCGCGCGTGAGCACGCTGCTCGTAGACCAGGTGCATTCGCCAGTGCGGTGGGAAGAATCGATGCGAGAGCTGCGAAAGCTCGGCGTCACACGCGCATTCGAAATCGGGCCAGGCAAAGTGCTCTCAGGGCTAGCGAAACGAATCGATAAAGAGATGCGTTGTGTCAGCATTTTCGATATGGACTCGATCGAACGAGCGTGCGGAGCGGTTTTTTAGTTTGGAAGTGGGTAAAGTGATGTTTCGACTCGACGGAAAAGTAGCTTTAGTAACCGGTGGCTCACGGGGAATTGGTCGTGGCTGCGCCGAAGCGCTCGCCGAATGCGGCGCAAAAGTGCTCGTAAACTTCGTGAACGGCGAAGCAGCCGCGCGCGAAGTGGTCGACGGAATTGTCGCGCGAGGCGGAGCAGCCGAGGCTGTGCGGTTCGATGTCGCAAACGTCAAAGAGACCGAAACGGCAATCGAAGCGGCGATTCGTAGCCACGGAAAGCTCGATATCTTGGTAGCCAACGCCGGCATCGCGATCGACGGGCTCTTGCTTCGCCTGAAGGATGACGACTACGCAAAAATATTCGACGTAAACGTTCGCGGCGCACTCGTCTGCGCAAAGCTCGCAACAAAGAGCATGATGCGCGCCAAATGGGGGCGAGTCATCTTCGTATCAAGCATCGTCGCCGAGATGGGAAATGCGGGGCAAACGGCCTATTCAGCGTCAAAGGCAGCAGTCGTCGGCGCTGCGAAATCGATTGCGCACGAATTCGCAAGCCGAAACATCACCGTAAACGTCATTTCTCCGGGCTTTATTGACACAGACATGACAAGTTCAATGCCCGCACCCGTGCGGGAACGGCTCTTGCAGACAATCCCACTCGGGCGCACCGGCGCAGCAAAAGATATAGGCAGCGCTGCCGTCTATCTCGCAAGCGATGAAGCGAATTACGTAACAGGGCAAGTTCTCCGAGTGAACGGCGGCCTTTATATGTAATAAGCAGCTGAAGCGACCTTCCACAGTCGAAGTAGAATCCGCAACGTTAGAGAAGGGGAGTACCGATGGCTCAGGACATTCCGAGTGAAGTAGTACGCATCATCAAAGAGCAGCTCGACGTCGACGACAAAGACATCCGACCAGAATCGTCATTTATTGATGATTTGGGGGCCGACTCGCTCGGGCTGGTAGAGCTAGTGCTCGCGTTCGAAGAAGCGTTCGAAATCGACATCCCAGACGAAGATACGGAGAAAATCCGCACTGTTAAGGACGCCATCACGTACATCGAAGCGCACGCCAAAAATTAACTTTTGTAGCCCCTGACCGCTTGGCCCAATGGCAGGCTATGCTTCGGGCCCAAACGGCATCTCCATGGAACGCGTCGTCATCACCGGCATCGGTTTAGTAACCCCCCTCGGCATCGGAACGCTCGATACCTGGCAAGCTCTGCTCGCCGGAAAAAGCGGCATCGGGCCGATCACGCAATTCGATGCATCAACGTTCCGCGTTCGCATTGCGGGCGAAGTGAAAAATTGGGATCCATCTCGTTTTATCGAGAAAAAGAAGCAAAAAGAGATGGATCGCTTCACCGAGTTCGCAGTCGGTGCGGCAGCGCTCGCCGTTCAAGATGCAAAGCTCGAGTTGACAGACGAAGAGAAGCTCACCGCGGGCTGCTTCGTCGGAGTAGGCATCGGCGGGCTCCACACGCTCGAAAAAACGAAAGAGACGTTGAGCACGCGAGGGTCAGGACGAGTGAGCCCCTACGCGATTCCGGGGATTATTTCGAACCTCGCCGCCGGGCAGATCGCAATGGCGTACGAGCTAAAAGGGCCGAGCTTCGCGATTACAAGCGCGTGTGCAAGCGGAGCGCACGCGCTGGGCGAGGCCGCGCAGTGGATTCGCCGTGGGCTCGCCGACGTGATGGTCGCCGGCGGCGCGGAGTCAACCGTCACGCCTGTCGGTATCGGCGGTTTTGAAGCGATGATGGCGCTGTCGAGGCGCAACGACGATCCAGTGCGAGCAAGCAGGCCATTTGATCGCGGGCGCGATGGGTTCGTCGTAGGCGAAGGAGCAGCGATTTTGGTGCTCGAGTCGATGACGCGAGCCGTCCGAAGAGGCGCGCGCATTTACGCCGAACTATCCGGCTACGGCGCATCGACCGACGCATATCATTTGACACAGCCGGCCCCAAACGGCGAAGGGGCGCAGCGTGCAATGCGCATCGCGCTCCGGGACGCCGGTGTTTCGCCCGACAAAGTCGGCTACATCAACGCGCATGGGACATCAACGCCCGTCGGCGATGCCGAAGAGTCACGCGCCATTGCATCGGTGTTCGGTTCCCGGGCGCTCGAGGCGCAAGGCCAAAAGGGCAATGCGCTGTGGGTGAGCTCGACAAAATCGATGACAGGGCATTTGCTCGGCGCAGCCGGCGCACTCGAAGGGGCGATTTCGGCACTTGTGATCGCCGAGGGTAATGTTCCGCCAACGATCAACCTCGACGACCCTGACCCGAGCTGCGCGCTCGACTATGTTCCAAATCAAGCGCGCGAGCGGCATGTCGATCACGTGCTTAGCAATTCGTTCGGGTTCGGGGGGACGAACTGTTCCCTTCTATTTTCCCGCTTTCAGGGCAATTTATGAGCTCGAACATTCAAACTGAAGCAACCAATAAGCGCGTCGTCATTGCGTCCGATCACGCCGGCGTTGAGCTAAAAGAGGCTCTCGTAGCGCTTTTAAAGAAGCGTAATCTCGAAGTCGACGACATCGGCGCACACAGCACCGAGCCGAGCGACTTTGCCGACTACGCTCACCAAGTCGCCAGCAAAGTTCAATCGGGTGAGTGTGCGCGCGGCATTTTGATCTGCGGCACCGGCGTGGGGATGGCGATCACCGCAAACCGCCACCCCGGCGTCCGCGCGGTCAACTGCTCCGAACCATTTTCGGCGCGATCGTCGCGCGAACACAACAATTCAAACGTCCTCGCGCTCGGTGCGCGTGTCCTCGGCGTCGGCCTTGCGCTAGAAATAGCCAGCGTGTGGCTCGACACACCATTCTCTGGCGATGAAAGGCACGTACGCCGAATTGCCAAAATTGATTGCACGTCCGATTCCCCGCGGCAAAGCAAAGAGTAGGCAGCGATGAAATGTCCGTCGTGCGCACATCTTGAGAGCAAAGTGATCGACTCGCGGCTTTCTGGCGCAGGCGATTCAACGCGGCGAAGGCGCGAATGCGAGCGATGTGGGTGGCGCTTTACGACCTACGAGCGCCTCGAAGAGACAATACCGCTCCTCGTCAAAAAAGACGGGCGGCGCGAAGCGTTCGATAGGCAAAAGCTCCTGTCCGGAATGCAAAAAGCATGCGACAAGCGAGCGGTGCCTCTTGAAAAAATCGAAGAGTCGGTCGGTGCGATCGAGCGTGATTTAGTATTCATCGGCGAAAAAGAGGTAAGCTCGCACATGGTTGGCGAAAAAGTGATGCAGCACTTGCGGCGCCTCGATGAAGTTGCCTACGTCCGATTTGCAAGTGTTTACAGGTCGTTTCGCGACATCGAAGAGTTCCGGTCGGAGCTCGAAAAGTTGGCGCAAGCGCGAACCGAACAAAACGAGGCCCCGCTTTGAGTCAGCGCACTGGTCCGCAAGTCGATCCAGACGATGAACGATGGATGGCAATGGCGCTCGAACAGGGCGCCCTAGGCCGCCCATCGCCCAATCCGCACGTCGGTGCCATCGTGGTGCGTAACGGCATCGTCGTCGGGCGCGGGCATCATGAGCAGGCAGGCAACGAGCACGCTGAGGGGGGAGCACTTCGTGAAGCGGGAGAAGCGGCGCGCGGCGCAACGCTCTACGTCACGCTCGAACCGTGCAACCATCTCGGAAAAACGCCACCGTGCACCGAAGCGCTGATCAACGCAGGCCTAGAGCGCGTCGTCATCGGCTGCCGCGACCCAAACCCGCACGTACGCGGCGGCGGGATTGAGCGAATTCGCGCCGCAGGGATCGAAGTGACACTCGGAGTGATGCACGAAGAGGCGAGGTTACTAATCGCCCCGTGGGTGAAGTATGTAACAACTGGGTTTCCGTACGTATCGCTCAAGCTAGCGCTATCGCTCGACGGCCGCATCGCAACGCGCACCGGCGAGTCGAAATGGATTACAGGCGCCGAAGCGAGGCAACGCGTTCACGTCCTGCGCGCAACCACCGACGGCGTAGGCGTCGGCATCGGCACAGCAATCGCCGACGACCCGCGTTTGACAGTGCGCGACGTCGCCGGAAAAAACCCAACGCGCGTCGTGTTCGACACAAAGTTACGACTGGCGCTCAGCTCGCGTCTCGCCACCAGCGCGGTTGATGTTCCGACAATTGTCCTTTGCGGCGAAGAGGCGGCTGCCGCGCGCGAAGAGGCGCTCGCAGCGATGGGGGTCATCGTTCAACGCGCACCGCAATCGGCCGAAGGCCGCATCGATGCCGGCGCAGGCCTTCGACTTTTGGCAAAGCACGGAATCGTCACGCTGATGATCGAAGGGGGCGCCGAGCTCGCCGGAAGTATTTTGGCGGGGCGATTCGCCGACGAACTTCACGCGTTTTTATCGCCAAGCCTGCTAGGGCCGCGAGGGCGCCCGGGAGCGGTCGATTGGGCAGGCCCCGACACCCCCGTAAACGCACCAAGAATCGCAAACCCAGTATGGGAGCTGTGCGGCTCGGACGCCTACGTCCACGGGCAAATCGCCTATCCCAACAGGTAAAAAGGGAGACACGATGAGGCAGCTTTGTAGGGCGGGGGCTCGTCCCCCGCCGCTCGCCAACAAGACCAACTCATTATACACTGCCAGAGATCATGGCAATTCTCGCAGTCCTGCACTACCCCGACCCGCGCCTTCGCCATGTGGCGAATCGAGTCGATGAAGTAACGCCGCAAATTCAGCGTCTTATCGACGACATGGCCGAGACAATGTACGCCGCGCCGGGCGTAGGCCTCGCGGCGACCCAAGTGGGCGAGCCGGTTCGACTTTTTCTCGCCGACACCGCCGACGAAGGCGAGCCGAGCGACCTACGCGTTTTCATCAACCCCGAAATCATCAGAAAAGGCCCCGCGGCAACCGGCCCTGAAGGGTGCCTCAGTTTCCCCGGCGTTTACGAAGATGTCTCACGAGCTTCAACGGTGACGGTGCGCGCTCTCGATCGAGACGGCAAACCGTTCGAGCTCGAAGCCGAGGGGCTGCTCGCCGTAGCAATTCAGCACGAGTACGACCACTTAGAGGGTCGGTTGATGATCGATTATATGGGGCCGCTCAAGAAGCGCCTGGTTCATCGGAAAATGTTGCGGCACGAAAGCTAAGCGGCAGCGTCGCACTCGCAAACTCGAGAACGCGTATCCCCTCCCCGCCCGCCGCTTGAGGGACATCGATCACATAATCAAACGACGAACCGATGAGCGCTGTCGCCGCATCAAGCGACCCCTGTCCGCTGTCGAACGCGATGTCGGCGGCCATTCGCCGCACTCCAATATCGACGTTTGGAGCTACAAGACGAACATATGCCCCTCGCGCGCCGCCGCCTATCGCCC
Organism: Nannocystis exedens; assembly: GCA_945861885.1. Taxonomy (GTDB): domain Bacteria; phylum Myxococcota_A; class Polyangia; order Polyangiales; family Polyangiaceae; genus CAMAVR01. The sequence continues at coordinate 12,187 of CAMAVR010000057.1, forward strand.
GCACCGTTGCGAGAGCTGTACCGGTTACTCCCGCATCGACAAACACTCGCGCAACTTGAAGCCGCATCGCGCCGCCAACCAAATCTCGCGCAAGACTGCCGGCGACGCCGCACCCGCGCAGCACTTCGCCGGTGGAACGGATCGCAAAATCGATTCCGTCGAAAAGATTGATCGATGCGTGCGCTTCAGGCGCAGCGTCCGCCATGGCTCCGATCACGCGAAGCGTCGACTCGCTCGCGCCGCACACCAATACGTTCGCCGATCCTGACGCAATTCGTGCAATTTGCCGCGCCAATGGGCCGCTCATAAACCCCGCGCGTTCGAGCCCGTCGAGCGTTTCTACAACGCACGAACGCTTCCGAATCGACATGGCGCCACCACCGGCGTTTGGCACAATCAGCGCCGTCAGTCGCCCCTGAGCGATATCGCGCTCAATCACGATATCGCTTGGCGCGATCGGCGCACCCGACGCATCGGCAAGCCGCGCGATCGCAGCAACAAACGACGCCTCCGAAGCGAAGCCAGGCTGAACCGTCGCGCCGCCACGACGAACAACAATCAAACGATCGAAACGCGTGCAATGAATGTGCGTCACCGAAGGGTCGTCCAAAAGCGAAGCAATTGGCGCAAGAGCGCCGCGCCACGCGCGTTCGGTAACCCCCGGCGCTCGCTCAGCATCGGCCGCCGGCGGCGCGAGACTCGAGCGGCGCGAAATCGGAAGCAAAGATGGATTCCCCACACGAAATGACGAAGGGACCATCAACGTGTCGGTCGATCGCTGCCAGCTAGGATCAGGGCTCGGAGTCGACGAACTAATCGAATCGTTTAACGTTGGTGGGGCGCTGCTCGACTGCGGCGCCAGACTAGTTCGCGGCGGCATGCTCCCTCCCGGAGAGCGCACAGAAGTGTTGCGCACAGCCGCAACGCGCAGCACAAAATCGCCAACGTGCAATCGATCGCCATCGCGCACGATCGTCGCTTGCGAAATTTTTCGCCCGTTGACGAACGTCCCGTTCGTGCTTTTGAGATCGGTCAAAATAAATCGACCGTCGCGATAGCTAATTCGCGCGTGATGTTTTGAGACGTTTCCACGAGCGAGAATAAGGTCGTTTCCCGAAACGCGCCCAACAGTGATCTCGTTTCGATCAAACTGTTCCGTGCGTTCGCCACCACCGCGCTCGCCAATAATTACCGTGAACATCCCCCCCCGCTTCTCGCGGCGGCTACTCTCCGGCCTTGCCGCGTCGCCCCTTTACCTCAGACGTCACAATTCCGAGCAGTTCCGCCGCCAACGCGATGACATCTTTTTCTGCGTAACCCCCAGCCCGAAGCTCACGGTACAGCGTCTTGGCTAGAATGCTCAATGCGCGTGGGTCGCCGCTCGTATAAAAACCGTCGATTGGTAAAGCCATTGTGTGTTTGCTCCCGCAAGCTCGCCAGTTCAGCGCGGGGGTGTGCTCTCCTACCGAGATCCGCGTCTGTGGCCCTCTCCACCTCCCCTTCAATCTTCGTGCCAATCGGTCGTAGTCAAGAAATGTCGCTACAACGACCGATTGTTCGCTTTTCTTGATGAATCGTGGCGTATCGCGCAACGCTGTTCTCACCGTCGTTGCGCACCGTGATACGCAGCTGTCCTACATATGTGCCGAGATCGCGCTGACGTCGCACCATTCGCGACAGGCCGACGCGACAGATGGGCGCGGCAGGTGCGCGACTACGACACGCTCGCCAATTACTGAGCGCGCGCGATCGTCACCGATTTAATTGTCACAGGTGCAGCAGGGCGCTCCCCTTGCACGGGCACCAACGCGATCTTGTGAATCACCTCGGCCGGAGTGCACTCACCGAAAATTGTGTACTTGCCGTCGAGAAATGTCGCCGCTGCGTCGGTGATAAAAAACTGCTGCCCATTTGTATTCGGCCCGCGGTTCGCCATGCAGAGCTGCCCTACGCGATCGTGCGTGGCGCCCGCCCAAATTTCGTCGGGGACTACGTAGCCTGGCTCGCCCGTTCCGTCGCCTTTGGCGTCGCCCCCCTGAATCATAAACCCCTTGATAATTCGGTGGAACGTTGTCCCGTCGTATGCCGGCGTGTTAACCCATTGGCCGTTTGGCGCTTTCCATTTTCGTGTCCCTTGCGCGAGACCGATAAAATTGGCGACAGTAAGCGGCGCTTTTGTATCGAGAAGCTTGCACGAGATGACGCCTTGATTTGTCGTAATCGTCGCGACGAGATTGCCGCTGCCGGGGATGTTTTTGGTCGCATCAGCGAGTGTCCACTCGTTGGGGTTCGCCGGTGCGCTGCTTGGCGCAGCGGGCGCACTGGTTGGTGCCGCGGCCGGCGGGGTTGCTGCGGCCATTTTGGGCGGCGATGGCTCGCTCGGTGTTTTGTTGCACGCGACGAAACCGCCAATCGCGATAGACCCAGCAAATACAAAACTCTTCATTCGCGCCTTCATTTGTTCTCCTCGCAAACCGTCGCCCCGCTCTCGACGAGCGACGTTATAGGCGACCTGTTTCGGAAATCATCAACTTCTGACCAGAACGCACACCATGACGTTGCGACCAGCCTGCGTTCACTTCGAGCACCGAAGTTGACGGCACACCAACCGTTCGTGGGGCGGTATTAAGAATCGGCACATTTTCAAGAATCCCCACAATTGTGCCGCCATCGTCGATAAAAAGCATATCGAGCGGAATGCATGTATTTTGCATCCAGAACACATTCTCGTGCGCCGGGCCCATCAGAAAAAGCATCCCTGCATCTTCGGCCAACGATGTGCGATACATCAGCCCGCGCGCCGTATCGGCCCGCTTGGCGGCAACCTCAGCGTTGATTGTGGCAGCGCCCGGCGCGTCAATAAATCGCACGAGAGTACGCGGAAGCGGAGCCGCTCCGGGCGACGGATCAGCGGGGCATTTTTCAGCCGAAGGTGGCGAGCGACCCGCCCCCGAAGATGGCGGCTCCTGAGGCGTATTACGACACGCGCACGCTGCCAAAAGCATGAGTGCGAACGGGGCTAACGTGGACAAGCGCGGCATAACGATTGGCTCAAACTAGCACCGCCAGTGGTCCTAGTAAAAATCGCGGCTCATTGTACGTAGTTCATGCCCGCCTTGCGCATCAAATCGTAGCCGTTTTAGCGAGCGCACAATTACGTGCGTTACGCCTGCTTCGCGTTCGACTTTTCCTACTGCGAGCACAATTCGACTGGCGTCGGCCACTCCACGCAAACGGTCGTACACTGACGCGAAAAGCACCAAATTTACGAACCCGAATTCGTCTTCGATTGTCATAAACACAACGCCACTTGCGGTTTGCGGGCGCTGCCGACAAATCACCATCCCTGCTACCGCTACATTGACCCCCTCGCCTGACTTTATTGATTCGGCCATTCGGGCCAAATCACGCGAATTTTTGACTGTCTTTGGCAATTGCGAGCGCATCAATCGAAGCGGATGATCGACAATACTCAGCCCTGTATTTTCGTAGTCGAGCATCAGCTGCTCTTGCCGCGTTACAGGCGGAAGTTTCGGCACTTCTTCGCGCCACTCTGCCGTTTCGAAAAGCGCGTCGAGGCGTGGGCGCGCCACAGTCCAGCTCACTTGCCGTCGATCGCCCCCCCAATCGCCAAAAGCGCCCGCATCGGCAAACCGCGTTCGCTCCAGAATCGACAGTCGAGCGCGCGCCACAACATCGTCGACAGACGTAAATGCTCGCTCCGTTCGCGCGGCTAAAATTCGCTCCACGGCCCCACTTCCGATGCCACGAATCACTCGCAATCCTACGCGAAGCGCCCCCTCTTCCAGCGTACAATCCCACTCGCTTTTCACAACGCTCACCGGCCGCACTTCGACCCGATGCCGCTGCACATCGCGAATAATCGTATTGACTGAATAGAACCCCATCGGCTGACTATTGATAAGCGCGGCCGCAAACGCGGCGGGATGATGCGTTTTTAGCCACGCGCTGGCGTACACGAGAAGAGCAAAACTAGCGGCGTGACTTTCGGGGAACCCGTATTCAGCGAAGCCGTGTATTTGATTGTAAATTCGCTCCGAAAACGAATCGGCAACGCCTAATTTTCGAAAGCCTTTTAAAAGTCGATCGCGATGCCGCTCTAAATTCCCCCCGCGCCGCCACGATGCCATATCGCGCCGCAATTGATCGGCTTCTCCTCCTGTATAACTGGCGCCAACAATCGCGAGCTGCATCACCTGCTCTTGAAAAAGCGGTACGCCGAGCGTTCGCGCCAAAATTGGCTCGAGCATAGGATGCGGCATATCGACCGCCTCTTCGCCGCGCCGACGCCGCAAATACGGATGCACCATCCCCCCTTGAATCGGCCCTGGCCTTACAAGCGCAACTTGGATCACAAGATCGTAAAATTGAACCGGACGAAGTCGCGGCAACATCGCCATTTGCGCGCGACTTTCAATTTGAAAAACACCGACTGTATCGGCGCGCCCAAGCGCTTCGTAAACAGCGGGATCTTCTTTTGGCATACTCGCCAATTGATCGATCGCCGTCATCTCGCTTGAACCGTGCACAAACGCGAGCGCTTTTCGAATTGCGGTAAGCATTCCGAGCGAGAGCACATCGATTTTGAAAAAGCCGAGCGCGTCGAGGTCGTCTTTGTCCCACGGAATGACCGTCCGCCCCTCCATGGCGGCAGGCTCGACCGGTGATACATGGCAAAGCGGCGCGGCGCTGAGCACAAATCCGCCCACGTGAATCGACAAATGCCGCGGTACACGCTGAATCGCCCGCGCGCAGCGAAGCACTTGCCGAATACGTCGATCGCTCGGATCAAATCCGATTTCGCGCATCGCTTCGTCGCTTAAATCGGAGATTGCCCCCCAATGGCCGATGCGCGCCGAAAGCCGATCGATCTGCTCTCCGTCCAATCCAAACACTTTTCCGACATCGCGAAGCGCCGATTTTCCGCGGTAGCTGATTACTTCGCTCACCATCGCGGCGCGATCGCGCCCGTAGCGTTTGTAAATTTCTTGAATGACTTCTTCGCGTCGCTCGTGTTCAAAATCGACGTCAATGTCGGGAGGTTCACGGCGTTCTTCGGACACAAATCGTTCGAACAGCAAATTTGAACGCGCCGGGTCGACCGCCGTAATTCCGAGACAAAAACAGACTGCGCTGTTTGCCGCACTGCCGCGCCCTTGGCACAAGATGTCACGTTCGCGCGCGATTTTTACAATCGAGTAAACGCTCAAAAAATACGGCGCAATATCGAGCTTGGCGATAATTGCGAGCTCTTTTTCAACCTGCTCCTGAACAGTGGCCGGAAGCTGATTTTTGTACCGATTTCGTGCCCCTTCGTACACCAAACGCCGAATCGCTTCGTTTGGCGTTTCGCCTTCGAATGCTGGCGCGTCGAGCTCCGAGGGGAATTGGTATTTCAATTCGCTCATCGAAAACAGGCACGCGTTTTGGATGTCGCCAGATCGTGCCAACCAGTCGGGGTGATCACGAAAAAGAGACGCCATCGCTTCATGCGATTTCAAATGCGCTTCGGTGTTTGGACTGAGCGCGCGCCCGGCTTCGTTCAGCGTGATCCCTTCGCGAATGCAGTGCAGAACATCGAAAATTGCTTTCTGTTTTGGTTCGCAATAACGAACAAAATTCGTCGCACAAATTGCGACGTTAAATCGCTCCGAAAAGGAGATCGCATCGCGAACAATTGGCTCACTTTCGCTGTCGAGATGCCGCGATACACCAAGGCTTAATCGCTCGCCAAACGCTTCACGCAACATCTCGATTTGATCGCGCTGAAATGGCGGGTGAAGAAGCGCCCATAACCCGCTCGCATGTTTGCACAATGTTTCGAGCGGCAAACGTGCGTCCAAATTGCGCGGTTCGTCGTCACGTTTTTTTCGCTTTTCGCGTTTTTGAGCGGCATGCAGCGCGTGACTTTCGGTCAAACATCGGCACAAATTTGCGTATCCGGCCGCATTTTCGATGTGCACCGTAATCGTTGAAAGAGGCTCTCCGTCGATCGTCAAATCGCAACCGACAATCAGCTGAATTTTGCGCTTTTTTGCTTCTTCGTGCGCGCGCACAATTCCGTAAAGACCGTCGCGATCGGTGATCGCAATTGCGCTGTATCCAAGAGTCGCCGCGCGCGCGACAAGCTCCTGTGGCGAAGAGGCCGCTTGCAAAAACGAATAGGTCGAACGGACGTTCAGCTCCGTATAACCGCGAGCTACTTTTGGAGACTGTTCAAAATTAGTCAAACCACCCTCGCCGCTCTGCGCGATTCATTTCGACCCACGCAAGGCCCCCTGTGGGGAGCCACACGGCGGCAAAATCGAGCCGCTTCCAGCCGACTTTCCACCACTCGGCCGCTTCGACACGATTGAGCACGCATTCGACTGCCGCGGTGTCGACCAGGACGCGAACCGGCTGGCACAGACGGACCGGCGCCGCTTCGTTGACCGATAGATACTCAGGCGATTTGGTTCGAGCAGGCGAATACGGAACTAGTTCGCTTCGCCGATCGGGACGCCAACTATCGACGAGCGAAAGCACTCCAATATTTGTGCTCCCAAGTTCGGTCGATAGTTCGGCAACAAGGCGCGGTAGAGCTCTTTCGGCTTTTGCTTCAGGAGAAAATAGCTGAAGCGATCGAAACGCAATGGGTACCGTCTCAGCGACGCGAAGTAGAACGGCGCGCACCGGCGCCGAAAGTTGAAGCGCGTCAATTTTTAGCCGCAAGACGGCAAAAATGTCGTCGGCGCTTTCGAGCGGCGAAGCGAGTTCGCACACGATAAGCTGCTCCGCCGTTTCTGACATCGCTCGATCGAGCGACAGAATAAGCTCGATCCGGCGTGCGGCGCACCCACGCCCTCGAAGCCTCGGCGAGACACGAGCGCTTAGCCCTTTCGCGACGAAAGCAATCGCTTCCGACGATTCGGTTCCGTACTCCAACTCGAATCGCTCTTCGACAATGGTTGGCGGATCGTACCGATTGAGCGGCGCGCTGTCGTTTGCATCAATCAGCGCCATTATTTCGCGCGCATTTTCGCCGATACGAACTGCAAGTTCTGCGCGTGGAAGTTGCTGGAGATCTCCAATTTTGTGAAGGCCTAAATGACGCAACCATTCCAGCAGTTTAGAGCCGACTGGAAGTGCGCAAATTGGCAGGCGCGCGAACGCAATTTTTGTTTTATCGAATGGAACAACAATCGGTGCAAAATCGGGCTTCCCATCGCGGCGTCTATGCATTGGCCAATGACGCGCAAACGCTTCGGCAACGCGAGCCCCCTCGGCAACAGCGACGCGACCGGTGTGCCCCATCGCAGAAATCGCCTCTGCAAGCGCCGCCACCAGCCGCCGTTCGCCGATCGCGTCAGTTTCGGTCGCCCATAAATGCGCGCAACCGGTGATGTCGACCGATACTGTGTATGTGTCATTTTCAAAATGCGAACGCGTTTCAAACGAAACTGTTGGGCCAAATAGGAGCGCAGATTCGGCAATTCGTGCGAGTGCTTCTTGCACAAGATTTTTTTCATTCAGTGTGCGTGCAGACTCAGTTTTTAAGCCGATTTCAGCGAGCAAATGCGGAAAATCGATTGCAGCAATACGCGCCACATTTACCCCGATTTCGCCAATGAAGCGCCCACGTTCATGACGAGACGCTCTCCAATTCGCCCGTGGCGATCTTTTGCGATGCGCAATTGAATGTGCTGCGCATTCGCCCGTTCGACTTCGAGGCGGATCGACACGGGCCACGGCAACGTGCGACGCACATTTGAATCAGAAAGGAGAAAAATCGTCGCCCCTTCTTTTTCGGCGACAAGCGCTAACTTACGAATCGCTACGTCGTTTATCGGCCGATGGGGCGCGGGCGTATCGCCTACCGGGTCGGCATCGATCACGATCGCGTCAAACGCGCCTGATCGCGCTACTTTTACTGCAATGCGTGGCAACTCGGCACGCGATGGGCAAACAACAAGCAGTCGCCGCAAATCGACCCCCGCAAGCGCAACACCGGGCGCATAAAGCGACTTTTCTGGATCGACCCAAGCGCACCAATTGCGCGCATCACGCTCAAGTGCCGCTCGCACCGCCGCAAGCGCCACAGTAGTGGCCCCACCAAGCCGCTTCGGAGCCGCAATTTCAACAACCCCAAGAGCCGCCCCAAAAGGGAAGCCATGCACCGCCCCAACCGCAGAAGGGGCCCATTCTCGCTCAAAAGCACCGGCAACACGCACCATACTGAACACAGTAGCAGTATTGCCCAGCAGCGCCAAAAATCACGTGTATTTGCGACGGGGAGCTAATGGGCTGCGGCCGACGTTCCTCCGGCGACACTTGACCTCCCCCTCAAAAAAGGGAGCGCAATGAGCGCCGCTAGCACGACCAATACCCCTGTCTGAATCCCGATTGGCCGATATGTGTCGTTGTAAGTCACACCTGCCACCGCCGACCCGGCCGCTAGAAGGAGCATGCGGATGCTCTGCACCAGCGCCGAAGCGCTTGCGCGATATTCCGGGAACGTCTCAATCGCTTTCACGAAAAGCACCGTGCACGGGACGACGCACCCAACAAGGTAGAAGCACATGAGCATCGTGATCGGCAGCGGTCGATCGTTCAAAAAGCACGCGTGCGCTGCGAGCAGTAGGGTGCGTACTCAATTTCTCCTCTGACCCGTAAACGTGCCCGTGCCCGTAAACGTGCCCGGTTTTGAGAACTGTAGAAGAGATCGTGAATTCGCTATTTTAATCGGATGAACGGCATGCTTAATCGCTCTGTGCGATGGTGCGA
>CAMAVR010000058.1 GCA_945861885.1 Nannocystis exedens
ACGTTCACTACGACGACTCTTAACCGACGCAGCTTGAGGTGGTTTGGAGCCTGGCCCTGATGCCCGACTCCGAGGGGCCATGTCCCTCATCTCGATTACAGTTGGACGAACAACTACGAGTTATTCGTCGCTCGTGACACACAAGCCGCAAAGCCGCAAAGGTTAATGGGGTGGGCCTCCAGACGCCTGAGACGCCGGGCCACACCCCCTTTCTTTGCGCCTTCGCGGCTAAATCTTACGCGCGCTGGTAAACGCGGTTTCGTCGGCCACGATCCTTCGCCTTTAACTTCGCGCGGTTACGCGCGCAACGATTTCGTGTCTTCTTTCGTGGCTTTTTCGACAACATAATAAACATTGTAACTCCTTCGCCCTTCTGCCCCGTAAGCTCTGACGCTGCAAAAGGGGGCCATAGGCGTACGCGAACGTCGGGGTTGGCGCAAGTACTCCCGCATTAATACGAGAAATTGTTACCGTCAGGATCACCATATGAACGTCCGACTCATTCACGAATTTCGCTTCGAAGCTGCCCATCGGCTGCCGCGCGTCCCCGAGGGGCACAAATGCTCGCGCCTTCATGGGCACTCGTTCAAAGTTGAGCTCTCGCTCGATGGGGCGGTAAACCCTGATACCGGCTGGTTTATCGACTTCGGTGACCTCGCCGACATTTGGGCGCCGGTTTACAACGAGCTCGACCACCGCTATTTAAACGACATTCCGGGGCTCGAAAACCCGACAAGTGAAGTCCTTTCGGCGTGGATTTGGCACCGTCTCAAACCGATACTCCCATCGCTCAAGCGAGTAACACTTTTTGAAACGTGCGACGCCCGCTGCGAATACGAAGGGGGGTAGAGAGTGCCGAAAACGGTCGTCTGTCGCTGCGAAGATGTGACGCTAAAAGAGCTCGAAGAGGCGATCGCCCGCGGGCATCGCGATATCGAATCGCTAAAGCGTTACACCGGCTTCGGGACCGGCTGGTGCCAGGGGAAGACGTGCGCGATGACCTGCGCGCGCCTGCTCGTCGAGCGCGGCGGCATCGCTCTTCACCCATTCACCCCGCGGCCGCCGTTCCAGCCGGTAACATTTGCCGATTTGAGCGGGGGCGCCGAACTTGGCGACGGCGAACAGAGCCCGGCGCCGACGAGCACGAGCGAAATCCAAAGCGCATCGGCTACAAAAAGGTGAACGAGCTGAAGTGGAATCGGCGCTAAAAACGCGACATTCGCTAGACCGATGGCGACTTGCACAAGAACAAGAGCCTCCACGGCGTGCGACGCTCGCCGGACAACATCGCCCGGAGACATCCGACGAATGACGGGGGCCGCGCTAAGCAGGTAAGCTGAAGCGACAATGGCGATAACCGGATGAAGCAGGCGCAGCCGGACGAACAGGTGCGCCCCAGGAGCGACGTCGCGCGCGAGCCCCTCCGCCAGCGACGCCGATGGGAACAAAGTGTCGCCGAGCGCCGCCACAGCGCCACTGACGCCGACAATCAGCACAGCCAAGAGCGCGCCAGCTAACATCAAAACGGGCGCTCTCCGAGGGCGAACCGGCGCGTCGGTCGACGCCCAAAACGCGGTGAGGGTGAGCGAGGCGATCAGCGCGAATGTATTGATAAGATGCAGCGTCATCGAGTAGGCGCGGCTTATCGACTGATTTTCTGCAACGTGCTTCAAAATCACCAACATCGCACCGAGCAACGCTTCGCAGCACATCAAAATCACCGCAGCAAACGCCGCACGTCGAACCGCCGACCCGCGCGGATACGCACGCCACGCCCACGCTGCCATCGCACACACGAGCAGCAGCGCCGCACCGCTCGTCGCACGATGCGCGAATTCGATCGCGCGCGCCGCGCCGCCGGAGGACGGAATGATTTCACCGTTGCAAAGCGGCCAATGGCTCCCACAGCCTGCCCCTGAGCCGCTGGCGCGCACATAAGCGCCCCAAAGAACAACGGCAAGATTGAATGCCAACACCCCCCATGAGCCCACAGCAAACTTACGATTCTTCATAGAAAAACGCTTCGCCAGCGAAGAACAAAACCGGTTAGAATTGCCGGATAGATGGCGCTGTCGATAGCCGTGACTCTGTTCTTAGCAGTCTGCTTCCTCGGAAGCATTCTTGTTCTCAAGCTGGGCGCCAAACGCGACGGGGTGTCGTTTTTTGGGTTTATTTACGCCATTTTTTGCTCGTGGCGAGCGAGATCGCGAAGCGGCGATGGGGCGCCGAGCTCGTGGCCGCCGCGCCCACCCAGCCTAAGGTCAGGCGATGCCTCGCCGGCCAATCAGCTTGGGCGCATCGTGAACGACGCAGCAACGGCCGGGATTATCGACCACCGCGTAAGCGAGATCGCAGCCCGCGCACTCGAATTTGGCGAGTTAAGCGTCGGCGCCGTGATGGTCCCACGCAAAGAAGTGATTGCGATCGCGCGGCACACGGCGATCGATGAAGTTCATCGCGTTTTTGTCGAGTCGGGGCACGCGCGTCTCCCTGTGTTCGAAAACGACCTCGACGACGTCATCGGCTACATTCTCGCGAAAGATCTCCTGGCGTTGATGCACGACCGGATTCTGTTCGTCATCGAAGACATCGTCCGCCCAGCCCCGCTTGTTCCGTCGAGCGCGCGCGCGATCGACCTACTCAAGCAGCTGCAGCGCGAACGGGTGCACCTCGCGCTCGTCGTCAGCGAACACGGCGGCGTTGTCGGTATGGTAACGATGGAGGATCTCCTCGAAGAGCTCGTTGGCGATATTTTCAGCGAAAACGAGAAAACGGTTCCTCCCGATATAGAGCCTCAGGCTGACGGCAGCCTGCTCGTGAGCGGGACAACGCCCGTCCGCGAGCTAAACCGCAAATGCGATCTCGATCTAAGCGACGGAGATCACTGGTCGACAGTCGCCGGCCTATGCATGGCAGCGATCGGCCGCATGCCGCGCCCAGGCGAAATTGTAACGACCAACGACGGAACAACATTCGAAATCATCGATGCGTCGCCCCGCCACATCAAACTAGTCCGTGTGCGCTGCAGTGCGCGAGCCAGCGCGTCACCTGAAGTCTGACTCTGACTCTGACGCTGACTCTGCCCCGTAAACGTGCCCGTGCCCGTAAACGTGCCCGGTTTTTCAACCAGCTAAAATCTAAAATCGCGCCACACGACTCATAACAAACCCGTCTTCGAGCATGTCGCTCGCGGGGCGCTTTGTCGCGCGATCGCCACCGCGCGCGCCCCTCGCTACAGCGCCCCTGCGCGTCACAATCGCGACGCCAACGCCCTTCGCTCTCCGCGTCGCTCGATTACGCGCGACATAACGCTCCGGCGGTTGAACCTCCGCAAGGCGCGGAGCTGGCCCGCTTGCAACCACCGCCGCGCCAGAATGCCTAGCTGGACAGATTGCCAGTCCACTCGCGACATCGACACTGAACGCGACTCCGAACGCAACGCTTAGCAAGGCCCCGAGAAATGCTGCACTCCGCATCATCGTCCCCTCCGCTCACAACAATCATTGCTACAAATTTGACTAACAGATCTGCTCCGACGTTCATCCGTTGAAATGACGGACAGACGCAAATGAGCAGGATAGCCGCGTAGTTACGCGGGGCGGCGCGCACAATCGGCGGCTACGGCAGCCCGCGCCACACGACGTGCGGCTTCGCCACGCCGCTCCGCACGATAGCGCGACCCGTGAGGGAGGCTGCGTGGTTGGCGGCCAATATTGCCGATTTTATCAACGATATCGGCTACACCTAATGCGCCATGCACATTGAAACGTTTGCCGTGGGGCCGCTCGGATGCAACTGCTCAATCATCGCAGATATTGAAGCGAAGCGAGCGATCGTGATCGATCCAGGCGGCGACCTCGAAAAAATCGCGGCGCGGATCGATGCGCTCGGCCTCAAAGTCGAGGCGATTGTTCACACGCACACCCACATCGATCACGTCGGCGCAACAGCAGGGCTGCAGCGCAAGACGAGCGCCGTCGCGCAAATTCACGAAGCCGATCGCTTCTTGTACAAAATGCTGCCGCTGCAAGCGGCGCTCGTCGGCTGCCCCGTTCCGGAGTCGGCAGAAATGGACGGCGGTCTCGTCGACGGCCTGACGCTCAAAGCGGGCGCAATCGAACTAGGCGTGATTCATACCCCTGGTCATACTCCCGGAAGCCTATCGTTTTTCGCGCGCGGGGCGTCGGGATCGCATGTTTTTACCGGCGACACGCTTTTTCGTCGCGGCATCGGCCGCACCGACCTGTGGGGCGGCGACTCGCCGACCATCATGCGATCGCTTCGAAACAAGCTTCTCACGCTTCCGGACGACACGAGCGTCATCACCGGTCACGGCCCGAACACAACAATCGGCGAAGAACGGGCGATGAACCCTTTCCTCACGCAGCGATAGCAGGGCGAACTTCGTTTTAACCTTCGCTCAGCCTTGGACCGCCGTCGGCCTCCGCCATCACGTTTTGCGGCTTCGGTGGAGCGACGTCCCTCTTCCACACGCTCGGGGCCGCCTTCGCTGGAGCTTTGCCATGCACTGGCGCCGCTGCGGCCGCCTCGCGCTCCTTTTTTTCTTTCTTTAGCTCCTTCACCCTCTTGCTCGCCAGCTCGGCCGACTTGTCCCAATCAAGCCCGGAAGAATCCAGGTCGATGCACGCCATGGTGAACGCCAGTGGCCACGGAAGAGTATATTCCCTGGAGCTGTTAACCACCGACAATCGGGACGTGAGGCGGTCCTCCAGTGACGGCGTCTGGGCGGCTGACGCGCGATTCTCGAAAATCATAAATTCATCGCCACCCCAACGCCCGATCAACGTCGGCGTCCCTGCGGTGGCAGCGCGGAGTTCCGCTGCAAATATCTTAAGAGCGACGTCCCCCACGGATTTATGATTCCCCCCCATGGTGTCATCGTTGAACCAACTAAAGTTGTCTAAGTCGAGAAAACAAAAACGCCCCGGCTCCGTTCTCCGTTGCGAAGCAAACCCCGCAAAACCACGACGTTCGAGCAGAGTGGTGAGAGGGTCGGTCAATGCTTTTGACAAATCTTCGATGTAGAGCCTAGTCGCATTCGCCCGAAATGTTCGAAGGGCCAGAACCGATTCGCCTCGACGGAAGAGCAGTTCAGTGTCGTGCCCCGTCGATTCCATGAGTTTCGCAACAGCTCGCGCATCGTCCGGCCCCAGCAGCTGAGTAAGCCTTTTATGCACGAATGGCGCGTGCTTCTCTGGAAATAGTTGCGCCGTCGCCCGTCCGACCGCGGTTGTTACGGCCCACTCCGGCCCGCCAGTAAATTGCACGATACCGATCGTTGGGTAACGGTCGATAACGCTGGGATCCATCGGCAACTCTTCCACAGAAATCTTTATCGACTGCTCACAGCGGAGGAGCTCTGCCTCATCATCACGGGGAGGGACTATCCCAAGCGCAAAAATCGACTCATCCCGCTGCACAAATATCTTCGACCCGATCCGCCGCTCCAATATGAACGCACGTATCGCGGCCGTATCGGCCGGAGGGAGCATCTCCCCGATACCTTTATTCTTATACGGTAAACGATCGGGACCAAACAGTTGAGTAACTGCGTTCCCAAGAGCGCTTTGGACGACGCCGTCGCGCGACAACTTCATCACACCGGTCTTTTGAAACGCATCAAAAAATGCGCGCGAATCAAAGGGCGACGTGAGGCCCGCAGAGTTTCGGCGCGAGTCGGCCGATAATTCGCGCCTGTCGGTCGAAACTTGCCGCCTAACCGCTTGAGTTAGCTCAACGTCGTCGCCAGAAGTAGGCTGATGAACTACGAGCTCGGTGACACTGTGATCATCCTCGTGCGAACCGCCCGCATCGCCCCCGAAGAGCGGTTCACCCGGACTTAGCGCAGCGTTGTCACAGTCAGGCAAAGGCGGCAGCGAAACGCGACGACGCGACCCGAGGTTCGGTTCCCCCAAGGAAGGCGTTGGGAGGGGGGCTCCGGCGTCCCGGTCGGGAAGCGTGTCATTCTCACGACGGGCTCCGAGGGTCAGTACACTCTCAAGGCTTTCCTCGTGGGCCCGCCCGGCGTCCAACTGGTAAAGTGTGTCACTCTGACGACGCTCTGGGAGTGTCGATTCGCGCCCAGCGTTTTGCACATCGGGGGTCCCGTCGTCCAGCTCAAGTGTTCCATTGTGTGGCTGAGGTTCGTAGCCCTTTTCTGCCTCGTCCCACACGTCGGCGAGCGTTCCGGTCGAAGAACACCCGACAGAGATGGCCGCACACGCACTTGTAACAAGGGCTTTTAGAAACACCGATTTTTCACTTTCGCCAGCGGGGTCGACACTGTGACCTCCGTGTCCGAATGCGCAAGGATGCCAGGCGGTTTTACGAGATCCCGAAACGCTCCCGATTGCCTCTGACAAAGTCGACGTAGACCTCGATCGGTTGGTGCCCTTCGATCTCGCCTTTGGCGATCGCCTCTTCGAGCTGCTGCTTGATCGTGCCGACGAGGCGCGACGGCTTCAGACCGAATGCGCTCATGATTTCGTTTCCTACGCCGGACGGGAGCGGCGGCACGCGCGCGTCTTCTTCCGCGAGTTTGGCGATCCGCGCTTGAAGGTCATCGAGCTGCTCGATACCGCGACGCTTTTTTTCTGGGCGCTTCGTAGTGATGTCAGCCCGCGACAGGCAAAAAAGTTCGGGCAAGTGCTCGCCAAGCTCGCGGGCGAAACGCCTGACGGCGCTGTCGGTCCAGCCGCGGTCGTATTGATTCGCGCGAAGGTGATGGAGCACGAGAAAGCGAATCGTCGCGCGGAGCGCGTCGTCGATGTCGGACGAAAAGAGCCCAACGCGCCGATTGATTCGGTCGAACATGCGCGTGCCGACTTCGGCGTGCCCTAAAAAGTGGACCGTCCCGTCGGGGGCGATGCTTCGGGTTTTGACTTTGCCGATATCGTGAAAAAGGGCCGCCCAGCGCACTTCGAGCTGCGGCGTCGCCTGGCGAACGACCTGTTTTGTGTGCTTCCACACATCTTTGTGGCGCCATTCGCCGTCGCCAAAACCGACCATCGCGTGAACCTCGGGGAAAATCGCCCGAAGCGCGCCGACTTCAAGCAGCGCATCGAACCCAATCTCCGGGTCATCCGACATCACCACGCGATCGAGACGCGTTCGCACACCGCGCGGGTCGGCCGCGAGAGCCGCCAAAAACGTCTCGTACGGCACGGCGGGGAGCGCACGTAGCGACTCAAGATTTTCGAGCGACCGCTCGGAATGCACCGCAACCGCTTCGAGAAGATCGATCGCGCGAGCGATCTCGACGACTGGCCGGTCGGTCTCTTGGGCTTCTTTCTCGCGTTTGCTCATTTTTTTATACGGAAGAGCAAAACGTTTGCTCGAAGCCTGAACGGGGCCTGGCGGTGTAGCCTGCTTTCTACCCAAATTCCAACCGCGTCTCTTGAAATTGCGCGCGGAGAGGGACCACTATGGAGCGCCAAAGCGTGCTGGAGCTATGGGGCGATGATCAATACGAGACAGCTGCGTCTTTTCGGTAGCCTTGCAATGGTCACTTGCTCGGCGTGCACCGGGGCAAGAACGACCGATTTTTTTGACCCTTCCCGAGGCGCCACCACGCCGGCGGGAGCGAATTCTACGGTCGATCCGCCGCCGGGAAGCGGCATTGAGAGGCCAAGTCCAGCGCCAAACGGCGGAGCTCCCGGCACACCGGCAACCAACAACCCGATCCGTCCATCGGTGCCGATCGATCCGGTCACGCCAGGAGGGCCGCCGACAACCGACCCATCAGAGCCGCCCAATTCACCGCCACGAACCGATCCGCCCCCCCCAACAGTGCCGCCTATCTCGCCACCGCGAACCGATCCAACAGACCCGCCTCCCGATTTGCCGCCAGGGCCGCCGGAACCAGGCTTTCCGCCAAGTCCACCAGCGCCGCCGGGACCTGGCTTTCCGCCAAGTCCACCAGCGCCGCCGGTCATCGGGCCGCACCTGCCTCAGCCTCGTCCGGACAATCCCGCATCGTATTGCAGCTCGGGGCCAAACCACGAGCCCGAATTTTGCGACGAGTCGAACCCTATTTGCTGCTTTGATCGCACGCGCCACACCTATTCGTGCACAGGGGCCGGCGAGTGCGAAGGAGCGCCGATTCTGTGCGCCACAACAGCCGAATGCTCGCAAAGCCCATCAACGCCGCTCTGCTGCGCGCATTTTCGCCCCATTGCGGGGATGGCGAGCGGCGGTCAATTCATCGACATTCAGTGCCGGGCAACATGCACCGAAGTCACAAACGAGAGGATTGAAATTGTTCTGTGCGAAACGCCAGGCTCGCTAAACGAGTGCCCACCGAACACGCGATGCAAAGCAAGCACAGCGTTGGTCGGATTTAATGGCTGCTTTGCCCCGTAAGCTCGCAAGGGTAATCGAGCGATGTGCGCGAACGTAATTGCGTGAGCAGCAACTGTCGGTTAAAGTGCCCGACGCTGCCGAACCGTCGGCCGCACGCGCCCGTAGCTCAGCTGGATAGAGTGTCGGCCTTCGAAGCCGAATGTCGTAAGTTCGAATCTTACCGGGCGTACAAGACCCCGCCGTCTTTCGCGCGATACCTTCGCGATTGCGGCGGTTTGCGGGCGCAAAGTACCTAAGCGTACGTTGCGCCCGCAAACCGTCGCAATCGCTTGGTCTCGCGCGAAATACGACGAGGTTTTCCCTATTTTTCGATCCTTGCTCGGCCTTCGGCCTTGCTTGGCCTTCGGCCTCGGTCGAGCCTTGCTTGGCCTTCGGCCTCGCTTTGCTCGACTTATTGCCCGCGACTTGGCTTGGGCCGCCGGCTTCTTCGATTCCTTCCTACTTCATCGTGATGACCGACTGTAGGCCGTAGTGATCGGAGAGTGGAACTTTTACCGGCTTGTTGTCGTCGGCTTCGTTTACGCCGTCGATTGTGGCCGCCTTTCGCGTCACTGCTGTGCTTGTCACAGCGGTGGCTGCTATTGACTTCATGTAGATGCGGTCGATCGACTTGGAATCATCCGCGACATCTGCCAGCGTCATATTCGGATTCGTTGTGCAGAACGTGCACTCCGGTTTAAAATTCGCGGCTACTGCGGGTGTGAATGCTTGCTCGAGCGTGTCGAGTGTTGCCAGGCCGTCGCCACCTTTTAGGCTAATCCCCGCTGCGACATCCGTGCGCGACGCATTGAAATCGCCCAGGATCACTGCCCTTCCGTTGCCGCTTGTTTTCGTGACGTATGCGACAAGCTGTTTCGCTTGGAGCAGCTGCTCGTTCGCCCACGCGTCTTTCCCTGTTGCTTCTTTTCCCGATGCATCCGCGCCGTATTGCCCGGTGTAGGTAAGCGTTGGGTCTGCCTCGCCGTTGAAAATCGGTGATAAATGATTGCAGTAAATGCCAACGGTGCCGTTCGGCAGTGTCGCATCGGCGTGCAAAATGGTCCGGCGAGTCCATGTCGAGGGCAGCACGTAGGCTGTGATATTCGACAGCGGAAAGCGCGATAGGATCATGACGCCGTCTTGCCCGCCGTATGCAAGCCCTCCTTTGGGATTCGTCGTACAGATCGAGCGGATCTGCGACAACTTCGTGCCCGACAACAGAGGAGCCACGCATCCGTAACAGCGCTTGGCATCGTCTGCTCCGTAGATCAGCGAACCGACTTGGCGCACGCACGCCTTGCTCACGCACTCGGTACTGAGCACGGTGGCGTCCTCGCTCCCCGGTATCGACACGCAGCTTTTGCCCGAATCGACAAACTCTTCGCCCCAAACCGAGTCTGTCACGCAGTTAAGCGCTACGTTGAGCTTAGGTTGGTGGTTTGCGCACGGCGCGTCGGTCAGCTCAGGGGGCTCTTTCCCGTCCAACGCGACCCGGTCGCTGACTACGCTGTCATCGTTCTGACGAACGGTCGCGATGTGTGGATACGAGTCTTTTGCCGCGGCGATGATCGCGTCTTTGTCGGCTTGCTCCCAGGCCTCTTGGATGCAGATGATATCCGACGTTCGCTGGGCAAGCGCCTTCAAGAGTTCGGGCCGGCGCACCGCCACGTTTGGAACGTACGCGCCTGCGAGCGCAACGTTGAATGTCTCGAACGAGACGTCATCGCTCACAGGAGTGCCGGTCGAAGTGCTGCATCCGACTACAAACAAGGCTGCTATGCCGCATGCGGCAACAAATCGCTTCAATTTCATAGAGCTCCTAAGTACGTTCGGACCGATTCAAGCGCGAGCGCCCAAGTCCCTTCGGAAGTGTCTTGCCTTCAAATGTAACGTCATGGGCAGTCCTTGCCACACGCTATACCTATTTTTATCGTGACGCGGTGAGCCAAATTCGATTGCGTAGTCTTATTCTCACTGCTCGCCCTATCGCAAAAAAACAGCGATCGCCCGTCTCGGCGCCCGAGTTCGCGCGTCACTCGTCAGCAGCTGCCACCGACGGTTCGCAGCACTTTAACACCCGGATATTCTGAGCTAGACTCGCGCGATGGAACATATCGACCGAATTCGCGAGCAGCTGCCGGCGCCCGTGCGCGATTTGCAGCTCAATTTGCAGAGCGTACTTCAAGGGGGCGCGCTCGATGACAAGCAGCGATGGGGGGTCGCCGTTGCATGCGCCATGAGCGCCGGCAGCACGCGCTTGCGTGACGCCGTTCTTACCGATGCAAAAGCGATCGTCGGCGACAACGTGATCGACGACGCACGCGCAGCCGCAGCGCTAATGGCAATGAACAACGTCTTCTATCGCTTCAAGCACATGGTCGGAAAAGATGGCTACGCCCAGCGGCCGGCCCGTTTGCGAATGAGCCGCATCGCGCAGCCGTCCACCGACAAAGTCACATTCGAACTGATGTGCCTCGCGGTCAGTGCAATCAACGGCTGCGAAGTCTGCATCAAGAGCCACGAGCACGCCGTCATCGAAGGGGGGCTCACCGAAGAGCACGTTCAAGATGCGATTCGCATCGCAGCAACAATGCGCGGCGCGGCGGTCGCCATCGAAAACACGTAGCCTTTCGACCAAAAGGACTAGGCGCGCAAATCGGCCGCTTTTTCTTCGACGAACGCAAGCGACACAGAGTTTAGGCAGTGACGCTCACCGGTAGGGGGCGGGCCGTCCGGAAAAACATGCCCTAAATGACCGTCACAACGAGCGCAGCGAATCTCGGTGCGCGTGCGCCCGTGGCTGTGGTCGGCGAGGCGCTTGATGTGATCTGGGTCGACCGCCGCAAAAAAGCTTGGCCACCCCGTCCCTGAATCGAACTTTGCGCTCGATTGAAAGAGCGGCAGCTTGCATAGCCTGCAGACGTACGTGCCACTTTTTTTGTTATCGAGAAATACGCCGCAAAATGGCCGTTCCGTCCCCTGGTGCAAAATCACTTCGCGCTCGGATTCGCTCAAATCGCGCGCTAGAACCTCGACCGCAGACGGCGATAGGCTCGCAATCGAGTGACCACTTGCCGATGTTGTTTTCATTGCTCTCCTCGTTCACGCCTTGGCGACAACAGCTGGCATATGTTTTCGCAACTTCTCGACTTTTGGAAGTGCAACCGCACGAATGTACGGTTGGCTCGGGTTGCGAGCGGCGTAATTTTGGTGGACCTCTTCCGCTTCGAAAAACTCGACGAGCGGCTCGAGCGTCGTCGCGATCGGCCGACGAAACACGGTCGCTTCATTTAGCTGAGCGATGTACAACTCGGCGATGCGCCGCTGCTCTTCATCGGCGAAAAAAATCGCGGAGCGATACTGCGCCCCCAAATCGCTCCCCTGCCCGTCCGGTTGAGTCGGATCGTGCGCTATCGAAAAAAATAGCTTTAGTATTTGGCCGAATGTCGTCTTCGATGGATCAAACGTGACGCGAATCGCTTCGGCGTGACCTGTTCTTCCGCTGCAGACGTCGCGATAATTTGCTGTCTCGCCCGTTCCGCCGGCGTAACCAGCAACGACATCGATCACGCCTTCAACCGCGCGATAGACCGCTTCGGTGCACCAGAAACAGCCGCCGGCCAAAACCGCGTGTGCGCCCCCCTCTGAAGATCGCGAGGGGAGATCAACATGCGGTTCTGGAAACGCTGAATAGTCAATCACTAGAGGCGACACGTCACTCATGACGGCTGAACTTAGCCGCTACCGTACCGGTCTGCTATTCATACGACGGACCCGAAAGCGTGGGCGATACTACCAGTGGCCCAGCGACGTCTTCGGTATCGGGACAAGCTACAGAGGCCGGTGGCACTCAATCGGCCGCGCCACACTGGCCATCTCCCTTGTCCAGGTTAACAAATGAGGTGCCAAAGCCTACCTCGCTAGAAGATCTATCGTCTTTGACGAAGGCACCCTTGCACGGTGGCGCTGCGGGGGTGTCTTCGTCAAAGAGGAGCGAGCGACTCGCTCCTCTCGCGCTCGTCAGGCCCGACGTGCTGGTACGGCGACTGGTAAGACGAGACGCCGTTGACTCCGGCGTGACGTCTGAGGGCAAACGCCCTGCGCTCGCCGGCCGCGGTGGCGTAACGTCTGAGGGCAATTGCCCTGCCGTCGCCCGGCGCGGTACTGGTGACGCCGTCGGGGACTTACCTGTAGATGCCGATGGAGAGTAGCCAAATTCATGAGTAAAGGCTGACACGGTCATAGCACCGGCCGGTGCTACACCGGGCGCTGTGTCTTCGCCCGACCGGCGAATTCCAACTAGCTTGCTTGGAGTGCTTGGTCGCACCCCGTGAATTTTGAACGCTTCGTAGTCACCAAGCAGCCGCCCCGAACTCGATACACCGCGGTCGGCGTTGAGCCGCCCTAGAGCATTATCATCGTCGGTAGATGGGTCAGCCAAAATCCCGCGAACACGCGCGGCAAACGCCTGGACCTGACCTGGCGTATAAGTACGCAAAAAACTGAATTGAGACTGTTGCGTGGCCGCCAATGCCGCGGATGCCGCATCACTGCTCGCGACGGGAACGAGCGAGATGGTCCCCTCGTCAGGATGGGCGTGTTGGTGCGAAACAATCTCCAATGCCAGCAAGAGGCCCAAGCGCTCATCGCCGGTGATGAGCGCTTCGAAATACAACCGCCCAGCCACGATTGGGTTCTTATAGGTGAGGTAAGTATGAATCCGCCCAACTTGCAAATCGTAGGCACCGCCCGCGAAAGCCAGCTTCGGCTGCAAAAGTGCAATTGCCAACAGCGCGATCGCCGCGACACGCCCGAGAAGACGCGGCCCACGCGACGCCGCAATCCGGTAAGAAGCTGAGTCCATTTTTGTTAGATTCATAAAATACATCACCAAATGACTCGCGGCTTTGCACAATAAAGAGGGGAAATATCCCCCAGACAGTCGATAGCACCGAAGCCACGCTAGGCTATACGCTTGCATAAGTTCCTCTGAAGTCAATCGGCCGTCCCGCCCGCGGCATAAGGGCGTTTTGACGCCATTTGGGCTTTAGGAGTGTTGGCGGCACCAGTGCTGCGTAGCGGCCGATTTTCGGTGCCTGTTTTCTGGCCAATCCCGATTAGAGACAGCGCCCGGGTGGTACATCCGCAAACGAGCCGTGGCCGATGTGTAGGATGTCGAAGGCAGTTGACGCCTCAATCCATGTGGTTAGCTTCCGTCCCGGACTCGGGAAATCGCATCGGTTTGGAGGCTAACTAGCAATGGGCAAGATCATTGGAATCGACCTCGGCACGACCAACAGCGTCGTCGCCATCATGGAAGGGCGTGAACCAAAAGTCCTCGTTAACGAGGAGGGAGCACGCATCACACCAAGCGTGGTGGCCTGGGACGACAAGGGCGAAGTGCTCGTCGGCCAAATCGCAAAGCGCCAGGCGGTGACAAACCCCGAAAATACGATCTTCAGCGCCAAGCGATTCATCGGGCGCCGCTTCGATGAAGTGAACGAAGAGTTGAAGCGAGTGCCGTACAAAGTTATCCGCGGCGATAACGGCGACTGCGCCTTTTCAATCCGCGGAAAGACGGTGACGCCACCCGAAGTGTGCGCCCGAGTCCTCATGAAGCTGAAAAAAGCGGCAGAGGATTACGTCGGCGAAAAAGTGACCGAAGCGGTCATCACCGTCCCGGCATACTTCAACGACGCGCAGAGGCAGGCAACAAAAGATGCGGGGCGCATCGCCGGGCTCGAAGTCAAACGAATCGTCAATGAGCCGACAGCCGCAGCACTCGCCTACGGCCTCGATAAAAAGAAAGATGAGCTCATCGCCGTTTACGATTTCGGCGGCGGAACGTTTGATATTTCCGTTCTCGAAGTCGGCGATAACGTCGTGCAGGTTATTTCAACCAACGGCGATACGCACCTCGGCGGCGACGACGTCGACAACTTGATCATCGACTGGCTCATCGCCGAGTTCCGAAAGAGCTCCGGCATCGATGTGTCAAAAGACAAGATGGCGCTTCAACGGCTCAAAGAAGGGGCCGAAAAGGCGAAGATCGAGCTGTCGAGCATGCAAGAAACATCGGTCAATCTCCCCTTCCTGACGGTAGGGCCAGGCGGCCCGGTGCACCTCGATGTCAAGCTGTCGCGCGCAAAGCTCGAGCAGATGATGGGGCCGCTCATCGAGCGCTCGATGGAATCTGTGAAGCGAGCGCTACAAGACGCAAAAAAGTCGCCAAGCGACATTCAAGAGGTTGTGCTTGTAGGCGGGTCGACGCGCATTCCGCTCGTCAAAGAGACGGTCAAAAAGTTCTTCGGAAGAGATCCGCACCAAGGGGTCAATCCAGACGAAGTCGTGGCGATCGGCGCGGCGGTTCAAGCGGGCGTTTTGTCGGGCGACGTGAAGGATATGGTCCTTCTCGACGTAACACCGCTATCGCTCGGAATCGAAACGCTCGGCGGCGTGATGACGGTCATGATTCCGCGCAACACGACGATTCCAACACAGAAAAAAGAGACATTCTCGACCGCCGGCGACAATCAGCCGTCGGTTGAAGTGCATGTCCTACAAGGCGAGCGAACAGAAGCGCGCTTCAATCGCACGCTCGGCAAGTTCCATCTCGACGGAATCATGCCGGCGCCGCGAGGCACACCAAAAGTTGACGTAACGTTCGACATCGACGCCAACGGGATTTTGTCGGTGCACGCAAAAGATGCCGCGACGGGGAAAGATCAGAAGATCACAATCACCGCGCACTCGGGGCTCAACACGAGCGACATCGACCGGATGGTGAAAGAGGCGGCGGAGCACGAGGCCGACGACAAAGTGCGTCGCGAGCAGATCGAGCGCAGAAACCAGCTCGACAATCAGTGTTACTCGCTCGAAAAGTTGATGAACGAGAACAAAGAGAAAGTGCCAGCGGCCGACGTAGCGTCGCTCGAAGCGCTGATCAAAGAAGGTCGCAGCGCGATCGAGAAGCAAGACGACGCAGCGATCGCATCAACGCTCGAAAAGCTAGAAAAAGAGGCGCATCGCCTAGCAAGCGTGATGTACCAGGGAGCGGGCGACGGAGCTCCGGGAGCAGGCGGACCAGGCGGCGCACCAGGCGCCACGCACGACCACGATGCCAAGAAAGACGGCGGAGTGATCGACGCCGAGTTCGAAGAGAGCAACACGTCGGAGAAGTAGCGGTAGTCACCGGACCCGGTGGCTATGACGGTGGCCGATACCGTAACGGTATCGGCCACGGGTCCGGTCGAGCTTGCGATCCCCCGTAGGTCGGCTACTTTCCCCGCCCGCACTTTTTGCGCCACTAGCTCAGCTGGATAGAGCGTCGGCCTCCGGAGCCGAAGGTCAGAGGTTCGAATCCTCTGTGGCGCGCTTGAATTAAAGGGGTTTGGTGAGATTTTGGATCCCCCCCTTCCGAGTCCGCGACTTTTGCCGCGACTTTTGAACTGCCTGGCGCGGCCAGCCTGATGCTTCCGCTCCTCACGGCCACGACCTTTCCGACCCAGACACAAGAGACTTTACACTACGCGATATCTTCCATCGCAACGTCGACGATTCGTTGCGCAACGTAAATTCGATTTCGTTCGTTGCCGCTGATCTCTTTAACGATGCGCAATGCGATTAAGCGCTCAATATTCTGCTGCGCGGCGCGAAACGTTTGCCCCAGCGCTTTCTGTGCGCCTTTCGCTGTAATCGCCGGATTTTCAAACAGACAGTCGACCAGTCGAACGAGCGATGCCGCCGCCTTCCCCTGCTGAAGCATTAGATCGCGATATTCGGCTTGTAGCGCGACAATTCGCTGAACACGTCCGGACGCTTCGCGCGCCTGTTCGCGCACGCCTCGAAGAAAAAATTCGAGCCACTCACGCCATTCGCCGTGTGTCGAAACGCGCATCAGCAGCCGGTAATAATCGGCACGATGCTTTTCAAAAAATGCCGACAAATAAAGGAGCGGGTCCGGTAGCAGCCGACGCTCCGCCAAAAACAGCGAAATCATCAGGCGTCCTACGCGGCCGTTGCCGTCGATAAACGGATGAATCGCCTCAAACTGGTAGTGAATCAGCGCCGCCTGAATGAGCGCAGAACTTTCGCGATCGTGCAGATAGCGTTCCCATGCACTAAGACACTCGTTCATTTCCTCGAGCGGGGGAGGAACGTATGCGGCTTCGTTAAGCGTGCAGCCGGGTGGACCTATCCAGTTCTGCATTTTTCGAAATTCGCCGGGTGTCGCATGCTCCCCTCGCACCCCTCGCATGAGCACCTCGTGAACGTCACGACAAAGCCGGAGGCTCAGCGGAAGCTCCGCCAAGCGAGCAAGTCCGTGCTCAGCCGCTTTTATATAGTTCACGACTTCTTGAACGTCTGATTGCTGACGTGCGTTTTCGGGTGCCGCTTCATAATATAACAGGTCGGAAATCGACGCTTGAGTCCCTTCAATCCGTGACGAGAGCACGGCTTCACGCCGCAGAAATGGTCGGAGCAAAATGTGCGGATTTGGAAGGCGATAGCTGACCCCCTTAAGATCACCCACAGCGTGGCTCGCCTCTTCCAAGAGAGGCACAAGCGCGGCAATATCTAATTTCGGAGGAAGAGGGTTGGGGACGAACGCGTAATATTCACGCAGCGTCCTGACGACCCTACCGGGTGCTGACTTGGAAAACGCTTTGGGTATCATTGTAAGCACGACAATTATACTTTGTGACGTCAAACTACAATAGCGTTTCGGCCTGCACATCGGCATTTTTCAGGACACCGATCAGCATTGTCGCGCGCTCAAACTCGCCAGCGCCAACCGAATCGCCTCATCGCTCGACGTCGGCATCGGCGACCGCGTCATCATCTTCTCCGTTTCACCCGCGACGTTTCGCGACGATTCATCCTGGTGCACCGTGAAACACGCTGGATCACAAACGACGTTATCGCGTATCTCATCCGCATCAAATCGGCTCAAATACCCCATTTGCCCCACCGCACATCCGTCTCCGGAGCCGAAGGTCATAGGCTCGAATCCTCTGTGGCGCGCTGGAATTAAAGGGGTTTGGTGAGATTTTGGATCCCCCCCCTTCAGAGTCCGCGATGCAGCCGCTCGACGTAGCTGTTGCCGCGAAGCTTCCCCTGCCCGGCGCGCTGACCGCGACGCGCCGGAAACACCGGCCCGCTTTCCGGCTTCCCTTCGTGTTCCCACCGCGCGCGCAAGAACGGCGCGAGAACGGGCGGAATGCCTAACAACTGCGGCGTCCCCGTCTTGGCGCGCGGGACGGTGCACTGCTCGAAGTGAAGACGATCGATCATCGTCGAGTCCCAGCCGTGCAAATCGCTCGTGCGCACGCCGCCTTCGCAGCGCGCAACGATTGACAGCATATGCAACTCGAGAACGACATCGGGACACGCGACAAGACGCTCGATCTCGAGGTCGGTGAGAATCGCTCGCTCTTTCTTCACTTCGCGCATCTTCGGCGCGCGAACCTCAGCCGCCGGATTCAGTCAGCTCAATCAGATCGTCTTCGTGCGCCGCGCGAAACATGCGAAACACAGCGCCGCGCACTTTCGTGATCGTCTCGCGCTTATAGTGTCGTTCCGTGTCACTGCCGACGCCTTTGTTGTAGGTCTTAAGCGGAAGCGCATCGATGATGGCACGAATGTGCGGCCTGCGAACGTCACACAACATCATCTTCCCGATCGCCGGCAAAACGTGCTGCTCGATATTTCGTCGCTCGTCACACGCCATGACCACGCCTTGCGCGGCACGCTTTGCAAACCACTTTGCCGCGAAATCGTTGACCGACTCCGACCGCGTTGTCGCTTCTGTCGCCACCGTCGTTATTTGACGACCAACGACGAATAATGCTCCCCGCTAATCTCTTCCGACGGGGGTCGCCACGTCCCGATTTGGGAAATCACGACGCAGCTTGGGCGACGATCCGCGGCGCGCCGATGCGTTTCGTTCGACGAAAATAGGCCTTTCCATAGCGCGATGAACATCGCCTTTATCTTGCGAAATCCCGTTATTCTCTCCCTGGCACGCGCAGCCGCTGTCACAAATGATCCATTCCGTTGCCTTTTACAACCTATAGTATACACTTTGGATCATGCCGTCCGTTGCCGATCGCGTCCGCGAGCTTGCCATGCACGGCCCCGTCCGTGCCGACGATCTCCTTGCTGCCGGCATTCCTCGAGCGAACCTCCAGCGACTTGCCGAGCAGGGCGTACTTGAACGGGTGGCACGCGGTTTGTATCGAATCGCCGGCGCGGCGACAACCGAGCTTTCACCGCTAGCTGACATCGCCAGACGAAATCCGAACGCAGTCTTCGGATTGTTGACGGCGCTCCAATTTCACGAGCTTACGGCTGAAGTGCCGCACGAAGTTTGGATACTGCTCCACAGGCGAGCACGACCCCCGCAGCTTGAACATGTTCGCCTTCACATCGCTTACGCGAGCGGCAAAGCGCTTTCCTTCGGTGTCGAAGAACATCTCGTCGATGGCGTTGCCGTGCGAATCACAGCTCCGGCGAAGACGGTCGCCGATTGCTTCCGATATCGCTCCCACGTTGGGCTCGATGTCGCGCTTGAAGCGCTTCGCGATTTTCTTCGACGGGGCCGAGCGAGATCACACGGCGGAGATAAGTCGCGCTCGCAACTACCTACTGCAAACCACCACGACATGATCGGTGAAAAGAAACGCTTCAGCGTCGACGCGCTTGTCGAAGCCGCCAATGCTGACGGCGTTTATTCCGTTATTCGACCTTATCTTGAGGCATTAATATGACACGTAGCGCCGTTCAATCACCCGCATCGATTCAGGCCCAACTCGCGCGCCTCGCGAAGGAGCGCAAGGAGGATCCGCAATTATTTATTCTGCGATACGCAAACGAACGCCTGCTGTATCGACTCTCAGTCTCACCCCACGCGAAACGGTTCGTGCTCAAGGGCGCCGCGCTTTTTACCGTATGGACTGGACGTGCGCACCGAGCGTCGCGCGATCTCGACCTTCTCGGATTCGGCGAAACTACGGAAGACAATCTGCGCGCAGTCTTCGCCGAAATTCTTGCCATGCCCGGCGATGACGGCATTTCGTTCGACGTCGACACGCTCACTGTGGGGCGTATTCGCGAAGATCAGGAGTACGGCGGCGTTCGCGTCACTGCGACGGCGCACCTGAACAAGGCGCGAATTCGTGTTCAGATCGACGTCGGCTTCGGCGACGCGATCACACCGGGCGCAGTGCAGCTTGAATTTCCGACGCTCCTCAGCTTCCCGGCGCCGGTCATTCGAACCTATCCGCGCGAAACGGTCGTCGCCGAGAAATTTGAAGCGATGGTCAGCCTCGGAATGGGCAACAGTCGAATGAAGGATTTCTTCGACATTTATTGGCTGTCGCGCACGTTCGACTTCGATGCCGCTACCTTGTCAAACGCGGTTCACGCCACGTTCGAGCGACGCGAGACGCCGCTGCCCGACGGTCTTCCGGTCGCGTTCACGCCGCTCTTCACGCAGGACACGATGAAGTCAGCGCAGTGGAAAGGGTTTATCCGCAAGTCAGGCGTTGATGATGGCGCGTTGACGCTCACCGTAGTTTGCGACGCGATCTCGACATTTCTTGAAACCCCCCTTCGCATTATGGGTGGCGACCACAATCTGTCAGCTCGTTGGCCAGCGGGCGGCCCATGGCCCACGGGTGAGCGCCCGAACGTCAGCGATTCCGCCGAACGAATGATCGGCGCACACTCGAAAGCACTCGGGAAGCTCGCAAGGTGAACCAGGGCCGAGTTGAACGCCCACGCGAAGGCGCTGATGGATGTGCGGGGAGAGATGTCTGCTTTCTTGCGATAATACCACCGGGTAAAATCCCGAGAGGCAATCATGCGCCTGCATCTTTGAGAGCGGCGATCAGCGCCGTCACCCGCTCATACTCGCCAGCGTCGACGGCCATCTTAATCGCCAACCGAATCGCCTCATCGCTCGTAACCGTCCGGCAGCCCCCACCTTCAATCGGCGCGAGGCGGGCGGGATAGTGCGGCGCGGAGGCGCCAATGAACGCGACGCAAGAGCCGATTCGACAGCCTGAAAAAGTACGAGGACAAGCGCTCGCCGCGAAAAGACGGCAAAGCG
>CAMAVR010000059.1 GCA_945861885.1 Nannocystis exedens
CCCTGCCCTACACCGTTGCGAACGCGGCGTCTTCTATGTCGAGCGGTGAGCGATCTTCCTCTAACATCAATCGCGCTTTGTCATCGACGCCTGGAAGCACGTTTCGCGCGTAGTACAGCGCCGCTTGTATCTTCCCGGAATAGAACGCGTGATCTGGCTGGGCGGCATCGAGCTTCGCAAGCTTTTCGTGTGCGATTCGCGCGCCGTCCAAAAGCAGCCATGCGACCGTTACTTCGGCCATCATGTCCAAGAAGCGGTTTGCATTCAGCGGCACCATTGAAACTTGGCCGGTGTGAAACCATGTGAGCAACTTCATCGCGGCGCCGCCAAGCGCTTCGTGCGCTGAGCCTAGCGATTTTACCGATGCGCCGAGAACCGGATGCGCGCTGTTTTCTGCGACGAACTTTGAAATGTCGCCGATAAAACTCTGAAAATTCGCGCCCCCTGCCTGACTCAATTTACGACTGACAAGGTCCATCGCCTGGATGTGATTTGTCCCCTCGTAAATCGAAAATATTTTCGAATCTCGGCAGTACTGCTCGACGGGGTAATCGCGCGTATAACCGGCGCCGCCGTATGTCTGAATCGCCAATTCGCAAACGCGAAACGCTTGGTCGGAGCCGTACGATTTGACGAGCGGAACCAACAGGTCGACCTGCCCTTGGTGGTAAGCGATTTTTTGATCGTCGCCTGCTCCGAGCGAACGGAGCGAATCTTGGTGGTGGCACAACTTGATCGCGAGCGCGCGAATCCCCTCGACGCGGGCTTTCATGTCGAGAAGCATGCGCCTGATATCAGCGTGTTCGATGATCGGAACGCGCGGCGCTGTTGCGTCTTTGAAGTTGGCGATCGACGAGCCCTGCTTTCGATCTTTTGCGTATTCGAGCGCGTTTAAAAACGCCGCTGAGCCGACGGCCAGCCCCTGCACACCAACCATGATGCGCGCGCCGTTCATCATCCGAAACATCTGCGCCATGCCTTGATTGAGCTTTGAATCGCCGCCGACTGGCTCACCAATGCACTTGCCGTTTTCGCCGTAGTTCAGCACGCATGTGGCTGACCCGTTGATTCCCATTTTGTGTTCGATCGCGCCGACCGATACGTCGTTTGGCTCTTGAATCGCGCCGTCTGCACTGACGCGCGTTTTCGGCACGATAAAGAGCGTGAGCCCTTTTGTGCCCGGAGGCGCCCCTTCAACGCGGGCCAATACAAGGTGAATGATGTTCTCTGACAGGTCTTGATCACCGCCCGAGATGAAAATCTTCGTCCCCTGAATCGACCATGTTCCGTCGGCGTTTTTCTTTGCGCTTGTGCGATTTGAGCCGACGTCGGTTCCGGCGTGAGGCTCGGTTAAACACATTGTTCCTGCCCATTTGCCGTTGTACATCGGCTGGCAATAGAACTTTTTTTGCTCGGGCGTGCCGAACGCTTCAATCACTTCGGCTGCGCCGTGCGTTAGGCCGGAATACATCGTGAAAGCGGTATTCGCGCCCGACAAAATCTCTTCGACCAAAATTTGCAGCACGTGCGGCGCACCTGCTCCACCGTACTCGGGGTGAACCGCTATCCCCTTCCAGCCCGCTTCGTATAGCTTTGTCCAGGCGTCTTTAAACCCTTGTGGCGTCTTTACGCCGCCCGCTTCAAGCTTGCAGCCGGTTGCATCGGCGCTGGCGGTTAGTGGGCCGATGACTTCACGCGCCCAGCGATAACACTCCGCTAGCGAGGCCCGCACTTCATCCTCGCCCCAATTCTCAAACGGACCGCGGCCTAGCAGCTCTCCGAGGCGGAATTGCTCAAACAGCAAAAACGACATTTCACGAAGATCTGCCTTATAACGGTTGATCGCTTGAATCGGCTTGGACACGGACTGGCCTCCTTATGGGGAGCGCCAGCTTACCGATTCGATTCACCCGACGCCAACGCGATCACTCTATCAAATGAACAAGCTCAACCCTTCGCTCTCGATTGATACACTGTTACCGCCCTTTTCGGCCGCGCTCGAACGCGCAAATTCGGCCATTTTATCGAGATATCCCGCCATTTTGAGTCACCGCGAGCCGGTCCACACGATGTATGGCGGGGGCCACTTATTTCGCGCCGGTGTCGCCGCAAAAATGGGAAAGATCGCCCTTTCGGCGCTCGAACAGTATGCCCCCTCACCCGGCGAGCTGGGGGCTATTCTCGGGCTCACGGCTGACTTGGCCGCCACAATTTATCCGCGAATCACCGAAAAACTCGCGAGCGAACCGATCGAGGATTTTCGAATCGACTTTGAAGATGGCTACGGCGTTCGGGCGGACGAAGAAGAAGATGGCCACGCGCGGGCCGCAGCGAAAGAGCTCGCGATTGGGCAAAAAGCGGGCATTCTGCCGCCATTTTGTGGCCTTCGAATCAAGCCACTCACAAATGCGCACGCGAAACGCGCGGTGCGTACGCTCGGACTTTTTCTGTCGACCGCCGTCGAAGAGGGTGGGTTGCCGACGAACTTTGTCATCACGCTTCCAAAAGTGACGACGCCGGTACAAGTTGAAACGCTCGCCGCGATTTTGAGTTCAATTGAACATCAAGTGGGGCTCGAGGGCGACACCATCAAAATCGAACTGATGGTCGAAACGCCACAGGCGATTATTTCACCGAGCGGCAATGTTGGTCTGCTCGCTCTCACAAACGCCGCCCCAACGCGCTGCATCGCAGCTCATTTTGGAACGTACGACTACACCGCAAGTTGTGACATCGTCGCAGAGCACCAGACGATGCAGCACCCGGCGTGCGTTTTTGCGAAACAGGTCATGCAAGTTGCATACGCCGAAACCGGTATTTCGCTATCAGACGGCGCGACGAACGAAATGCCGATCGGCCCTCATCGCGCTCCAAAGGGGGCGACACTGACCGACAAACAGCGAGCCGAAAATGCTGAAGTCGTACATCACGCGTGGAAAGCGGCATACGCGAATAATCGCGCCTCGCTCGTCGAAGGTTATTATCGCGGATGGGACTTGCACCCGGCGCAATTGCCAATTCGCTACGCCGCTGTTTATGCATTTTTCCTGGAAGGAGCCAATGCGGCGGCGGCGCGTTTGCGCCAGTTCAAACAAAGAGAGGCACAAGCGTCTCTTTCTGGAAATATGTTCGACGACGCAGCAAGCGCCCGCGGTCTAATCAATTTGTTCGCCCGCGCAGAAAACTGCGGCGCACTAACGCGACGTGAAGTTGAAGTCTTGACCGCGCCTTAGTCTAGCACCGGAAGCGGCGTCTTCGGCCCAGGGAACATCGCTTTTGCTTTGCGTTTTCGTTCTGCGACTCGCTCGTCAAAAATTCGGTAGTCGCCGTGATGAAACAGCTCGAATTCGTGCTCTACACGCTGCCTCAGCTCGGCGATGTACGCAGCTTTCGCAGTGGCTTTTGGCTCGCCCACAAACGGCGCTTTGCCGATCAATTTTCTAAAGTACGCCATGCGCTGCGGCTGCGTGTCAGGAAAACGAATTGCGCCGCTATCGAGTCGTTCTTGCAAGTAGTCGCGAACACGCGCGTTAACTTCGGCCGGCGCTTTCGGCAACTCAACTTCGACGAGACCCCCGAGCAGACCGCATCGTGTTTCAGAAAAGATATCGTTCTGGTCGTCAACAAGACGTATTGCCGTGAGCAGCCCCGGAGCTAGATATTTTTCAATCTGCAAAAATATCTCAACCCGACGATCGAATTCAGATCGCACCGGAAGCAAGAAGGGATACGCCTCGCCGACAGCGCGCGGTTGGAGACCGACGAATTCGTCGTTCGCCGTTTTAAGCGACGGATCGAACATCAACTGAAACGGGATACTGTCGCCTGAGCTCAAATAGTTCAGCTCTGTTTCGCAAAATACGGAGCGCAAAAGGCGCGGCAATCCACCCGAAATCGACGTTCCATCAAGCGCACCAAACCCGAATCCGTTCTTAGGCGCAACGCCAGCTTGTTTTCCCCCCCCGAATACGTAGTTGTAGATCGCCGCGACAATGATCGGCTCGAGCTCGTTTGCAAGCGACGCGCGTCGGCTCACACTACGCATCGACCCCGACCCCGACGACGACGGCGCCCCGACTTCGACTCCTGAAGCTTCGGCAACAAGCGCTGCCGTCTCTTCCGTCAACGCGGCGACGACCGGAATCGATTGGCGAACACTTACCCAGTTTGACCACGGAAGCGCGAGCTCGTTCATTAGCGGCGCGCCGTTCGGGTGACAGTTAAAGCAGCGCTTATCGTCCGGATCGGTTCGTTCAACGAAGACGGGCAGGTCGACACCGCTAGAATGGCGCAATTGCATGGTGCGAACACGGCCGTTTGCATCTCGCACGACGCGCTCGACATCGCCCGGGCCGCCAAATTTATTTCGGTGAAACACGTAGAAATTGTAGAGGCTGGTCACGCGGTCGAGCGCCATCACTTCGAGCGGTTCAAACGCGATCATCGCCTTGCCGTCCCGTGTGACATCTTCTGGTTCGCTTACCAACGCGGCCATCAAACTGAACGAATTTCGGAGCGATTCAGCGTCGCCCTGCGCACCGGTATTGCAGCCTGTCACGACGGCGCGCGGGAGAACAATATCGGCCCCCACAACCTCTTCGAGTCCTCGTCCACGTGTCTCTTGAACGACAAATATCTCGTGAGACGATTCTCGCGCGCAGTGCCGACCGACGCTAAAGAGCTCTTCAAACTCTGGAAACGAATTTGGAACAAGCTCGGGGTGACCGCTCAGTTTGTCGCCGACGCGATCGTCGCCAAAAAATCGCTCCGCGCTTGCGACCTGAACAACACTTTCGCGAGTGACGCCGATTGGATCACCCGTTAACGAATGACCAACACAGCCTATTTGGATGAGCACGATCGCCCATGGGGCGAACACACCAGCGCGAGTAGTACCGATCCTCATTTTCGACCCGAAAACTTGCGACAAAATGGCGTTCCGACGTCGTCTTTTGGGGCTGCTCGAAGCGCACGAACCGGTGCGGCAAGCACGATGCTGTCTGCGAACGCCCGATGGCAAAGACTGCCTAAGTCGGCGCTGTATTGCTCCGTCTGGGCGTCGACCATGTTCGCTTCGTTGAGGCTGCATACAACGAGATGATCGTAGTCTACTGGGCCGTCTGCGCCTTCAGGCTGATGAAGCGCTTTGACGCAGCCAACTGGGAGGCCGCTATCGTGGTTCCAGCCGCTGATCGCGAATCCATCGTCTTTTTCGCCGAGCATCTTGAACGTTTCGCCGCATTCTCCCGCCGCGCGATAGACGGTTGAACATAGCGCAAGGTCGGCTTGCCGAAACACGCTGCCTCCGGCATCGGTCGTCGCCAAACAGGCCGCGGTATCTCGTTCGAACTCGTACTCTCTTTCATTGTACGGGATCATACCGGGGCCGACCTGTTCCTCTGGCCGGGCGACAGTTGTCGCTCCTGCAGCCACCGCGGCTGCCCATTGCGCGTCGTCGGCCAAATCGCCTTTGTCGCACGCCTCTTTTAGTTTCGAGAACGACGGCTTTGCGTCGGCGGCTGGGTTGTCACGCTTTGATGAAAGAAAACACGCCGCTTGGCGTAAGCGTCGCAACTCCTGTTTGGCCTGCTCGCTGCCCGGCCTCATCGCCTCTTGGGCGACCCGCGCACAGTTTTGAATCAGCGAATTTGCGCGCGCGCGACTGTTCGACGTTGAGCGCATGCCGACTCGCCACGACGTGACGTGCGCATCAACTAGCCCCGTCAAGCGAAGGCCCGGCGCCGCCATAGCGCCCCCGTCGGCATGTTCTTGCAGCGCGACTTCAGCATCTTGAAAAGTCGACGAAAAGACGCATGCCAAGCGCTCCGCAACGCCAATCTCTTCAAAAGACTGAACTTCACGTGCCGTCTTGGTTTTTATGGACGTCTTTACCTTCTGCCAATTGCGCGCACCGCTTCTCTCGGGCACGTCACTGCTCCCCGGCAACGCGACTGCTTTGTACTCACAGTATTCATCCCCTCGCGCGGCATGCCCTTTGGCGCCTTCTCCGGCGATCGCTGGAACGCCGCACGTCCATCGAACAAATCCGTCAGTGAGGCTTGTTTCGCGCGCAAATGCGAATCGTTCCAATCTCACCGCGCATGTTCGCGCCTGATCAAAAGGGGATTGAGGGCCGTCGAACAACATGCGCTCGCGAAGTTGCAAGACATCCTCTCCAGAATCGTCTCGACTTGAAGAACATCCGATAAATGCCAAACAACCGATCACAGAGATCGATGCTGAAGTTGCAATAAAATTTCGAAAAATCATCTGTCTACTCGGGACTCCGCGCGCTCTATCTCGCGCCTCGCCAAAGTCAACGACGCGTCGAAAGATGCGCGACCTTTGCACACGAATCGATCGGTGCAAGCGCCTCTTTTTTCAAACATGAAGACAACTCGCTCGCTGACCCACGTTGACGGTGCTGCGCGCTGACATGCGACAAGGGGCGAGCTTATTGCGCCTGAATTCGACTTTTACGAATTCATAAAAACGTTAATTGCTGCCGTAAGGGAATACGAACACCCGCTCCCACAAAACAAATCAATCTCGCGAACATCATATTGCGTAATTGACAAATAAGACTTCATCTAAAATTTCGCTGGAGGGGCGAATCGCGTTCAAACACAACAAGTATTCGGTGGTTCGAGTACGTTGTTGAGCCCGTTCGAATGGATTCAAACCACCTCCAGCACCCAGGAGGCCACTATGGTTCGTCGTAGCGTGACCGGTTGTTTTCTCGTTTCTCTTGTCGCGGGAGCGGTTGTGGGGTGTTCGGCGTCCGACAGCGAAACGGCCATCGATTCACTCAGCTCAGCCACTCCAATTATTGGGGGGACAAGTGCAGCGGCTTATAAAGAGAGTGCACTTATCGGTTTTTCGAAACATGGTCTCGATTATCTTTGCTCCGGCGCGATCATCGCTCCGAAAGTTGTCTTGACGGCTGGGCACTGCGTCGACGGCGCATCAAACTTCGCAGTAACTGCCCCTTACGCGAACGGCGATAAGGATGCGACCGGCAAAAAGGGCATCACTTATGACTGGAATGAAGGCGACTCTGAAACGGTAAACCCGGATCATCACGACATTGGTTTAATCTTTTTGGATACAGCCATTTCGCTTACCGAATATCCTGTGTTGGCTACGAAGCCGATCCCCGACAATACGAAGATTGTAAATATCGGACGGATTCTTAATGGACAGCCGTCCTACAGCGGACTCTATGTCAGCAAACCGATCGCGGTTCGATCGGCAAAAGCGGATGGGTTTCCTTTTGACTACATCTCGGATGAGATTATCGAATCGGGCGACTCGGGCGGCCCGGATGAGCTTATTGGCGTGTCACCGCATCAGATCGTAGCCGTCAATTCAGGCGCCGGTGGTGGGACGCAAGTGCTAGCGCGCGTCGATCTCTTGGCCGGTTGGATCAAAGACCAGATTAAATTGCACGATGGAGGCGGTGGAGGCGGCGAGCCTCCAGCTCCACCACCTGTTGATCCACCCGTCACTCCCCCCACCGACCCCGATTGCCCTGATCTAAACAACCATAGCTTCGGGCGCGCGGCCGCACTCGTCGACCATGCATGCGGGAACCTCGGCCCGACGGCGCCGCAAAGTTGGTACATGTGGTCGATCCGAGCGGCCAACCCCTATTCGCTTGTTGTTGACTCGCCCGGCGACGCTGCACTTCAGATGTGGAAAGTGGCCAGCAACGCCTACATCCGTGTCAACAACACTTCAACAACGGAGATTTCGCACACGGCGATCGGCCCGACAAACTATATGGTCGTCGTCTTTAGCCCGAAAGCGAAAGCGCAGAAGTTTAACCTGAGGCTTTCGATGTAAGCGACTGAGGTCGCGCATTCCATAAGGTTAACATTAGGCCGCCGCCGATGGCTGCAAACCCCATCATCGTCGGCCCCCACGAAACCCAACCAAAGTGCTCGAGCAAATAGCCCATACCGATGCCGACGAACGAACCACCAAGATACTGCATGCCGTCAAACGCACCCGCGGCCGTTGCCGCGGCCTTTTTTCCGCCGAAGTCCATCGACGCCGTCCCTGACAACATTGAGTGGACTACGCTTATCGCAAATGAGTTTGCGACAAACGCGGCGATGACGGCATGCAGACTTGGAGCGCGCCAAATCACGGTTAGAGAAATGAACTGTACGAGATAGCCGCAAAAAGCAACCGGCGGACGACGCCCTGAAAAGACCCAATCAGAAATCGTACCGGCAAAAATAGCGCCCAAAATGCCCGCAATGACAACCGCCCCTGCCCCTTTTTGAAATACGGCCGACTCGACCGGTAGGTTCTGCGCTTCAATCATGTATCGCGGAAACCACTGCTCGAACCCATGACGAACAAAACCTGTACAAAACTCGGCAAATGCGATCGTTAGCGTGACCGGATTCGCGAACACTTTTTTCAGTACGTACTTAAGAGTGACCGGCCCGGTATCTCCACTCGATGCATCTTGCACGTTGAGCGGAGGGAACCCGCAATCTTCCGGGGCATTTTGAACGATTCGGTATGTCACACCGACCATGACGAGCATGACGGCGGCCGGCACGAAGAAGACCCATTGCCACGGCAAAAAAGCTAGCAGCGCGCCGCCTATGAAAAAGATAAGCGCGCGGCCACCTTGAATCATGCTGCCAAAAATTGCCGAAAAAACCCCGCGTTCTCGCACGTGAAACCAACTGGCGTTTACTTTGATGAGGGCGAGCGCGCTGTACGATTGAAAATAACTATTGAGTGACCAGACGGTAATAAAATAGCCGAGTATCCACTGCCCTTTTCCGAGAATCCCCAAATAGGCGCCTAAGCCGAATAGAAAATTGAAAATGACCGAGCCAGATGCGCCGATTAGCATTGCGCGTCGACCGCCAATTTTGTCGGCGAGCGGGCCGTTTAGCATCGCCGAAATGCCGTAAACGGCGAGCGCGAAACTTATAATTGCCCCGACCTGCGTTTTGTCCCACCCGTAGGTGGTTGAAAGCGATTTGTTGGCGAACGATAAGTTGTAGCGACCCATATACATCGCCGCGTACGTGACGCCTAAAGCAAGCCAATTCATTACGCGACGACGACGAAACGCTCGCGTGTAGTGCGGCAGCCTGGAATCTACATACGCGACGACGGACGGTTCGTCGGTCGTGGACAGCTCGTTAAGCATTTTGCGCTTTTACATGACATCCAGGCACGGTTCCATACGTTTTTGCTCGGCTTTTTCGCACAACGCTCATTTTTTGCAAAGCCATATAAAAGTGGTTATTTTGGCTGTCATGGCCAAAAAGCGATTCCGCAATCCGCTTGTTATGACGACGCTAATTGCAGCCGCTGCCTTTGCCGGCTGCGACGGCTCGAAATCACAGGCAACATGCCCGACTACCGCGCCGAATGACGGCGATCCGTGCACGTCGGTCGATCAGGTGTGCGATTATAAACCGCAGACGACGATGTACACTTGCACGGAGTCGGGCAAATGGCGCGCGTACGACTATGGCTTCGTCGCGGAATCAGAAGATGATGGCGGGACCAATGACGGCGGGGCTGATGACGGCGGAGCAGATGACGGCAAACTCTAGAGCTCTCTCACATCAAATTGTAACGCTTTGATCGCCTCCGCCGCTGGGTAGGCCACACTCGGTGCGACAACCCCTCTTGCGCTTATTTTTCCGTCAATTGCGCATTGTGCAGCGTATGCCTGAATTTCTCCGGTGAGGCCGTACGGGTCGTCGCCACTGATCGAAAAACTGACCTTTCGGCCCCCGCCGCTCGCTTCGCACACGATATCGAATCGCGTTGCTTTGCGTGCCGCGTCGTCTGGCCCCTCAGACCCGCTCCCCGCGATCGGCGCCATCAGCCACGCTATCGCCGGCGCGACCGACGGAAGGAGACGCCGCGATGCGTGCATCACTTTTGCCATGTTTGGCGAAAAGCGCATAAACGTCCGTACCGTTTTTGCGCGCGTGTGCGTCGGCGTAACAATCGCTTCGGGGCTCGGAAACGAGACCGTTGTCACCGCTTTTCCGCGGAGCTTCACTTCGCGAACATGCTCCGCGATAAATTCGTGAACGAGAGCTCCGTGAACATACTGTTTCGTCTGATCGCTTGACAGCATCGCCAACATTGACCGCCGCGTCCCCCGCGAGGTTGCCGGGCGTGACACGTTGTATGTAATCACCAGCTCGTCCGGGTCGACCCCGAGCTTTGACGTTGCGTGCGAGGCGAGCCAGTCGGCGATCGCGATTTCGTACGCCATCGCGGGGACAATCGAACAGCCTGTTGACTCTGCCACGGCGCCATAACGCTCAACAGCGAGCTTGACGAACGGCTGCTCGCCCGTTGTGTCGACATAATGAACTCCTTTGTTCGCACAGGCGGCAAGCATTGGCTCGCCGACATGCACGAAAGGGCCGGCCGCCGCGCAGACGATTTTTCGGCCTAAAATGGCTCGATCGAGCGACTCGCGCGCGGTCACATCGACGACGTGCGACTCTACGCCGCCAAACCGCGCCGACAGCTCAGCCAACTTCGTCTTGTTGCGACCGCTTATCGCAAAAGGGATGGCTCGCTTAGCAAGCGACTGACAAATAAGGCGCCCCGTAAAGCCGGTCGCGCCATGAACAAGAACTAATGCCGATGAAGAGGACGTTTGCATACTTATCCTGTGTAGTGTGACGACGCACCCCCTGTCGCCACCGATTGTGACGGCTCGATTGTCTAACTCGATAAATTGCCTTACTTTTCGATAAAGTGAACGATTGGGACGACAGCGCAGAAGAAGCTGCACCATTATCGTCCCGAGGTTCGCCCCGTTCCGAGCCGGCGCAGAGTCATTCACGGAAAAAGCGCCCAAAACGACGACTGTCGAGCGAAGACGAGACACCGCAGAGCTTTCCGGTGGCCGAGTGGGGGTCGCTACTCGGCGACTTAGCGCGTTCTTCCGCCCCCGCAACCGAAACGAACGAGCCGATCGAGTGGCGCATTCACGATCGCACGCATCTCGAGTTCGCCATCGACTACCCGACTTCCGATCGGGAGATGCAATACGTTTGGGAGGCCTATTTTTTCGCGCCGCAGAGCTTTCAGCTTAACTCTGACACGTACGACAAAAAAGCAATTTACGAAGATCTCCATTCGTACGTTCGCCTGGCCGCACCGAACATTTCATTTTCAAAACTCGCATCGAACGCGCCCGATGCGCCGCTGAGCTGGGTAAGAGACCTTCTCGCGCATTGCGGCGGAATTACCGCCGATTCGACGCACGCTCACGGGGCGGTGCGCGATCTGCGCGTGTTCGCCTCGCTGGTTCGCGCGTCGGGCCTTTCGGCAATGCGCGCAATGTTGACGCGCGCTAGCACATACGACATCGACCATACTCGCGAGTTGGTCGCATCGTTTGCGTCGGATTGCACGGCGATTCGATCGTCGCTCCAATTGATTGTCGGTTCGGCGAGCGAGACGCAACTGCCTGTGACGGTGACCGTCGCCATGAGGTGGACCGACGAAGACGTGTCGATGGTAATCGAAACGTTGTGTGCCAACGCCGCTCTTGAGCTGACGCATCGACTGTCGGGGACGCCGCACGCCAATCAGATCGTTCAGATGCTGGTGACGTGCGCCGTGGCCGAAGCGAAGCATCGCGTCGATGCTGGATACGACACAACCCCGTCGCGTAACGCGACAGAACGCGAGCTGGAACACATTGAGTGGCGCCGCCACATGCTCAAACGCTTTACCTCGTCCGTGCTTTGGCTTTCGCTCGAAGTACGCGATGGGGCTGTTTTTGTCGCTCAGTCGCTGTACGCCGTCGCCGCAGCACTCGCGATGGCATGTGCGCTTCTCGCGACGTTTGGCATCACGAATGCTTCGCAACACGTCTTCGAGTATTCGCTCCTGCTTGTCATGTCGTATGCCGTGAAAGACCGGCTCAAAGCGATGCTTCAAGTTCGGTTTTCGCGGTGGGTCAGCTACCGATTTCCTGATCGCTTGTGGACGATTCGCGACCACGAGCGTGGCGTCGATATTGGGCGAGTCAAAGAGCGCGCCGGCTTTCGCGCAGGGAGCCGATTGCCAGACACAGTCGTCGCACTCCGCTCGCTGACGCGCGAACATCCAATGGAGGCAGACGCGCGACCGGAGAGCGTCTTATGGCATGAAAAAGCGGTAACGGTATCGCCAGCAGCCGGCAACGGGCGCATTCGGTCGCCGATGTTAACGGAGATTTTTCGGCTCAATCTCAGGCCGTGGCTCACCCACGCCGACGAGCCAAAGCGAAAAATTGTTTTTGCCGATGCCGACGACGGCGGCATTTATTCGGCGACCGCTAGGCGCGTGTACAACATCAACGTTGTCTACCGTGTGCGAAAAAAGGGCGAAGAGACCACATGGCACCGAATTCGCGTCGTCGTCTCGCGCAAAGGGATCGATCGGATCGACCCGATTGGCCTCCCTTCGACCCATGCGTTTCGCGACGACTCGAGAAGCGATCGCCATTCGGAGCCGGCAAGTGCGAGCGAGATCATTTCGGGCGAGATCGTCCCTCTTAGCCAACAATAAAGTTAATGATTTTCCCTTTGACGAAAATCACTTTTCGAATCGTCTTGCCGTCAATGTGAGCTTTGACGCGCGGGTCTAAAAGCGCCGCATCGCGCGCCGCCTCTTCATCGGCATCGACGGCAATTTGTGCCGTTCCTCGTGCCTTTCCGTTTACTTGCACGCCGATCTCAATGACATCATCACGCACGAGATCGGCATCAAACGACGGCCACGGTTCGTACGCGAGCGACGTTTGGCCGCCGAGTCGCTGCCACAGCTCTTCGCCGAGGTGGGGCGCGAACGGCGAGACGATGAGCGCGAGCAGACGGGCGATTTCACGCGGAACGACTTCGATCGCGCCGAGCGACTTCACTAAAATCATCATCGAGCTAATCGCAGTATTGAACCGCATCGATTCGATGTCTTCTGTCACTTTTTTGATCGTCTTATGAACGAGGCGCAGCGTCGCATCATCGACCGCAACATCGCCGACCGACACCGTGCAGACATTCCATACGCGGTCGAGAAATCGCTTCGTCCCTTCGATCCCGCTCGTTTGCCACGGCTTTGACTGCTCGAGCGGCCCCATAAACATTTCGTAGACGCGAAGCGCGTCGGCGCCATAGCCGCGCACGACGTCATCCGGGTTTACGACGTTGCCGCGCGATTTGCTCATTTTCTCGTTATTTTCGCCGAGAATCATCCCTTGATGCACGAGCTTTGTGAACGGCTCTTTGTCTTTCACGAGCCCCATGTCGAACAGCACTTTGTGCCAAAATCGAGCGTAGAGCAGGTGCAGCACAGCGTGCTCCGACCCGCCTAAGTAGAGGTCGATCGGCATCCACGCGTCGTATTCGCGAAGATCGAACATCGCTTTGTCGTTCGTCGGGTCGAGAAAGCGCAAGTAGTACCAACACGAGCCGGCCCAGTTCGGCATCGTGTTCGTCTCACGCGCGAACCAGCTCCCGTCCTTTTGAAAAAAGCGCCAATCGGCCGATCGCGCGAGCGGCCCTGCTGGGTCGCTGCCGGGGCGAAAATCGTCGAGCTCCGGAAGGCGCAGCGGCAGCTCGCTCTCCTCTACCGCAATCGGTAAATCGTGACGAATCGTGAACTTTGCACCGGGCGCGCGAGGATCGCCGGCGCACTCGACCGGAAAGTAGATTGGGATCGGTTCGCCCCAATAACGCTGCCGCGAAAAGACCCAGTCACGAAGACGATACGTTACTTGCATCGACCCGTAACCGTGCCGCTCAAGCCACGCGACGACATGCGCGCGCGCCGCTTCACTCGTCATACCGTCGACCACACCGGCGGTCGCGCCAGCATTTATCGTGACGCCATCATCAAGAAATGCCTCGGCTTGTACGTCGATCGCGCGGCCATCTGCCGCTGCAACAACCTGGCGAATCGGTAGACGGTAAAGATGCGCAAAGACATGATCGCGCTCATCGTGCCCCGGCACCGCCATCACCGCGCCGGTGCCGTACGAACCGATCACGTAGTCGGCGATCCAGATTGGAACTCGCTCGCCGTTGAGCGGATTTGTCGCGAAAGAGCCAGTAAATACGCCCGATTTTGTCTTCGTGAGATCCGACCGTTCGATGTCGCTCTTCGCTCTTGCGGCGCTGATGTACCGCTCCACATCGGCCAAATGCTCGCGCGTCGTGAGAGATCGCGCTCTCGCATGCTCCGGGGCTACAACGATGTACGTGACGCCGCCGAGCGTATCATGACGCGTTGTGAAAACAGGAATCGCCTCGCCGCCTTCGATGCCGAAATTGACGATGGCTCCATCGCTTCGGCCTATCCAATGATGCTGCTTCGCTTTGGTATCGGGCCAATCGAGCATCGCCAAGTCTTCGTCGAGACGGTCGGCATAGTCGGTGATTTTCAAAATCCACTGGCGAAGCGGAACGCGCTCGACAGGATGCTGCCCGCGTTCGCTCAGCCCGCCTACGACCTCTTCGTTCGACAGCACCGTGCCCAGCGCGGGGCACCAATTGACGGCGACTTCACGCTGCTCCGCGAGCCCTTTTTTGAACAGCTGGAGAAAGATCCATTGTGTCCACCGGACGTAGTTCGGGTCGGTTGTATCGATTTCGCGCGACCAGTCGTAGCTAAACCCGAGGCTTTTTAGCTGGCGCTTGAACGTCGCAATATTCTTTTTAGTAGTCTCGCGCGGATGCGTGCCTGTCTGAATTGCGTGCTGTTCGGCCGGTAAACCGAATGCATCCCACCCCATCGGATGAAGGACATCGAAGCCGCGCATGCGCTTGTAACGCGCAATGATGTCGGTGGCCGTGTACCCCTCCGGATGCCCAACATGAAGCCCCGCTCCTGACGGGTACGGAAACATATCGAGAACATAATATTTGGGTCGACCGGGGTGACGTTTGGCGACAAACGTATTTTCCAGCTCCCACCGCGATTGCCATTTGGGCTCAATTTGGGACGGATTGTAGCGTTCGGGTGTTACGGCAGGCGGCTGGTCATCAACGGTCATGTGGCCGAAAAAGTATCACGCATTACCAGGTCGCGCATGCACTCCTTCTCCCAGCGGGAGAAGGAAAGCGCGACGAAGTCGCGCGAGGTTGAGGGGTCCAGTGGTCAAAGTGGAAGATGACGGGCGAGCGCTACAACTGACGCGAGAGTCTCCCCCTCGCGTGACTTCGTCACGCTTTCCCCTCACCCTCGCGTGACTTCGTCACGCTTTCCCCTCACCCTCGCGTGACTTCGTCACGCTTTCCCTCTCCCGCGAAGCGGGAGAGGTGAGGCGGATTAGCCTTGCTCGCCTTTTTTTGGTTGCTTCTTCACTTTCTGACGTACCACGGTCGATCAGTTCTAGCGCTTGCTTTGGCGATTTTGCGAAGTGTTCGTACAACTTTGCCAATTCGAGGCGCGCGTTTGGGTCGTCTACTGTTGCGCAAAACTGCTCTAGATCGGCCATGGCGCTCGCGCGATCGCCGATCGTTCTGAAAATTTCGGCTCGCGCTCGGAGCGACTTCGCCCCTGCCCCTCCGACATACGCGCGTGTTGCTACTTCGATGGCGCGCTCGGTCATCCCAGCGCGACTTAGTGTTCTCGCTACACCAACCAGATCACTGACCGATAGGCGCG
This sequence comes from Nannocystis exedens, assembly GCA_945861885.1. Taxonomy (GTDB): domain Bacteria; phylum Myxococcota_A; class Polyangia; order Polyangiales; family Polyangiaceae; genus CAMAVR01. The sequence continues at coordinate 15,667 of CAMAVR010000059.1, forward strand.
TCGTTTCGAGCGAGTCGCCGTAGAGCGCCACGAGCGCCGCCATCGACACCACATCCCACGCGTTGTGCTCGACGACACCCAATATTTCGTCGTCGCGCCGCGTGCGCATGTAGCTCCAAAAACGGGCGCTCACTTCGCTCGACGGAACATCGTCAACGCGCGCGAATCCGAGCACATTTGTCTCGATCGCGCCGAGGCGGCACGCGACGTTTCGCGCTCGATGCACGCGCCGCGCAATGTGAAGGAGGTCGAGATGAGGCGGCTCTTTGGGAGGCGTCATTCGCGCCATCACGAAGCGCGATCGCAAAAGCGGCATGTCGAAACTCTTGCCATTGAACGTGACAATCATCGACGCCTCGCGCAAACGCGCCGCAAGATGCTCGAGCATCGCGCGCTCGTGGGCAAGGTCTGAAAGAAACAGCTGTTCGAGCTGAAAAGCGCCCAAGTTGTCGCAAAAAAACGCAATACCAACAAGAAACGCAAGCGTCCCAGCGCCGCCACTCAGGCCGGTAGTTTCGGTATCAAGATAGAGGGCCCGCGCGGGATCGCATCCGGCAATACGTGGGTCGAGAGCAAAATGCGCCAGCTGATCGCGGTCGGCAAAGCGAGCACTGGCAATCGGCATGTCGCCAGCGTGATGCAAGAGCGAATAACTCTTCTCGCGAATGTAGAGCGGCCCATATTCGCCAAGACGCGATTCAAACGACAACGGCGGTGATGCATCAGGATGACGACGCGGCGCGAGCACCGAGCGAGCCAAAATCCGCTGCATACGCAAGCGCAAGTCGTCAAGAATCGCTTCACGATTGTCAGGAAGCATCGGCGCCAACTGCGCCAATTTGCGATGAAACGACGACACGCAAGCAGTGTAGCGAATTTGCGAAACTTCCAAACCGCAGAATTTTTACAGGGAGGGCTGGAGATCGGGAGATTTTGTATGGAAAAGCCCAAACAAAAACAAACTCCCGCCCTTCCGCCCTCCCTGTTCAAATCTTAAATGGTCAGCAGGCGATTTGAGGCTGAGCAGGCATCAAAGCCTTCTCGCGCTTGGCTGGGCGCATATAGCCCATGGCGTAAATCCCGCCGAGCACCAATGTCCACATGCCGAAGTGCCGCGCCGTAGTAGCCCACCGACGCAACAGCCCCTGCTCCGATACCGGCTGCTCAGTCGACGATGTCGCGCGCTCATGCGCTCGCTCAAATGCATCGGCAATTTTTGCCAGCACTAGCTCTGGCATTGCTCGCCCGCGCGCCACCTTTGACGCCATTTTACCGATGCGGCCGCGCTCGCGCGCATCGCTCAGCAGTTTCACGACCGCTTCTCCGAACGCTCTGTCACCGGCGCTCTTTTCTTCGCCCGACGTGCTCGAACCTGGCTCAACGAGAATGCCGTTCACGCCGTTGCGAATTTGCGAACTGACGCCCATGCCGTCTGCGAATGCAACGGTCGGCGTGCCGCACCACAACGCTTCGCCCATGACGTTCCCGTACGTTTCGCTGAGCGAACCGTGAACGAACACATCTGCGTACGCGTAAAAATCGGGCATTGTCGTAAACGGCACTTCACCCGGGAAAAAGACGCGATCGGCGACTCCCGATTCAAGCGCAACTCGCTTATAATATTCAGTATCTGGGCCGACGCCGATCATCGTCAACGTTGCATCAGGCGCCTGCGGGAGGACACGCTCCGCGAAAATTCGGATGACTCGGTCTTGCGATTTTTCGCGCGTGTGTCGCCCTGCACAGAGGAGCCGCTGCCCGCGCCCTGGGAGCGCTTTGTCACCGAGCTCGCCCATAAACTTTGCGTATGGGTCGGCACCGATGGCGCGATCGAAAATCTGCGGCTGAACCGCTCGCGGAATCACGAAAATCGGAGCTGTTACACCGCGGCCGCGCCAAAAATCGCGGAGCCCTTCGCTCAGCACGATAAGCCCGTCGCTATTGTTGTACATGCTCGCAAATATCCAGGCGAGTGGCCGCTGAAGAACGCGAACCGCCGCGTGCACGAGCGGGTAACTTGCGAGCTTTTCAGGTAGCAATACTTCGTAGGCTGCTTCAAGATGCGTTGTATTCACGCACAAGAGCGGGATCTTTTTCATCTTGCGGAGCCACACACCGAACTCCATCAGGAGCGATGTTGTCTGCGCGAAACAGATGTCAAAATCCCACTCGTCGAGGTCGTATACCCACGACGCGAGCGGCATCGGGAGGTGAACACCTGGGTAGGTCTTTAGCGGGAGGCTTGGGATCGATATCGTACCGGGGGCGAGCTCGTCGGCTCTCGCATCGGGATCGTGGGGGCCGATGACTGTGACTTCGTGACCACACTGGCGTAGTTCCTGATACAAAAACCGTGTCTGAAAAGCCGCACCATTTGCATAAGGGATGCGCACAAAATCGCTTAATATAGCAACCTTGAGAGGCCTCCCAAGCTTCTCACTTAGGCGAGAAAACGGGGAGATTTCACTCAATTGAAGATTGTGGACGTTACCGAGTTCTACTCGGAGCGCGGGGGTGGTGTTCGCAGCCATCTTGCGCTCAAGAGTCATTATCTGTGCCAACATTCGCTCGACGAAGTAATTATTGCGCCCGGCGCTCGAAATGAGACCGTCGACGAACATCCGAGCAGCGCTTTGGGTGCCTCCAAAACGGGGGGCGGGACGGTTCGGCTGGTACGGATTGCCGGGCCTGCAATGCCCTACGACCCGACTTACCACCTGCTGTGGCGCCCCGATAAGGTGCGCGCGATTATTGAGCGGGAGCGCCCCGATGTGCTCGAAATTCATTCGCCGTACGTCGCGGCGCTCGGCGCGCTTTCAACACCGCGCGATTATTTCAAGATTCGCACGTTCACATGGCACTCGGATTTTATCGATACGTACGGGCGCGTACTTTTTCCGCATGAGTGGTCAGCCGAGACGGTCGAGCAGCTAACAAAGCCGTTGTGGGGGATGGTCCGCGCGATTGCGAAGCGATGCGACGCGACATTTGCGGCAGCAAAATGGCAAGTGGCCAAGCTCGAGCGGCACGGCGTCGAGCGCGTCATTCATATGCCTTTCGGGATCGATAAAACGGTATTCAACGCGAGCGCTCGCAGCGCAGAGATGCGTGCATGGCTTATTCGCGGCGATGGCGCGGCGCCTGAAAGCGCCGACAGCGAGACGCGTGTGTGCGTTGCTGTTGGGCGATTCGCGATCGAAAAACAGTGGAGCGTTGTCATCGATGCGTTTCGCGAGCTGACGAGCGGGCCTGCAGTGCTTGTGATGTTTGGCGACGGCCCCGAGCGCGCGCGCCTCGAAGAAATGGCGGCAGACATCCCCGGCGTTCGTTTCGTCGGTTTTGAACGCGACCGCAAAAAACTCGCGTCGGCTCTCGCGAGCGCGGATGTTCTGGTGCACAGCTGCCCGTTTGAAACGTTCGGTCTCAGCATCGCCGAAGCGATCGCGTGCGGCCTCCCTGTTGTGGTTCCAAACGAAGGGGGAGCGTATGAGTCGGCGCCGCCAACCTGCTCCGAATACTTTGCGCCGGGCGACAGCGACGGTTGTGCCGAGGCGATTGGCCGGATTTTTCGGCGCGATCGTGCCACACTGCGCGCCGCTGCACTCGAAGCGGCCACGGGCATTGCCACGATTGACGCTTCGTTCGATAATTTAGTTCGCACTTATGATGAGTTGATTGCCGCTCGGTAACTCCGCCTATGCCGATTCATGTCTCGATTCACGATGTGTCACCCGCTTGGTCCACTGAAGTCGATCAAGCGCTTGCGATGTGCCATGCGCACAAGATTAAGCCGGGCCTTCTGGTCGTGCCGAATTTTCACGGTGAATGGCCGCTGCAGCAATCGCCCGAATATGTGAGCCATTTGCAGCAGCTCCAGAAGAGCGGCCACGAGATTTTTTTGCACGGGTTTTACCACCAGAGTCGCACCAAAGCCGATGCCGAGTCGAACATCGCGCAGCAAGCGCGCTGGCTTTTTGCGCAGCGAGTCGCATCGGGCGGAGAAGCAGAATTCAGCGACGTGACGCGCGACGAAGCGATCGTCCGCCTGAATGAAGGCGAACGCGTTTTCGCGCGAACAGGGCTTATTTCAAGCGGTTTTATCCCTCCCGCGTGGTCAATGCATCCCTGGTTCATCGCGATTCTAAAAGAGCGCGGCTACCGCTACTGCGAAGATCATCTTTTCATTTACGACCCTGCTCGCGGCATCAAGCGAGCAAGCCTGGTGCTCAATTACGCAAGTCGATCAAAAGCGCGCATGGCGTCAACCATCGCCTATTGCCGCATCGCAAAGTACGCGCGCCGATTCTTCCCGACACGCATCGCCATACATCCCGCCGACATGCGAGTCCCGCGCTTGCGCGAAGAGATTGAACATTTGCTGCAGTGGGCGTCGGGCGATGTAGTCGAGCGCGCAGACGATCTCTTTCGATAGCGCGTTAGTGCGATAATTTCCTACTGATCGCACGTGCGAACGTGATCCGTTTTGTTCGGGCTGACGGCGAACTCTGCTATTTTATCGGCTCAACGTTGAAACGGAGGCTCCCCGATGACGATGCGTCGATCGCTTTTGCCGTGTCTCTTGTTCGCGTTCGCAGTGGCGCCGACAGCGTGTTCGAGTTCGCGCGCGGCTGATGATTCGAGTTTGTTAGA
>CAMAVR010000060.1 GCA_945861885.1 Nannocystis exedens
TCGGCAGGTCGGTCAGCTCTAGTGGATTTTCAGGTGGTACCGGCGCATTGTCGAGCGATGACGACTCTATCGTCATCCATGGCTCTTCACTTGAGCTGACTGCACTGCAGCCGGCAAGCGTGATGAGTGTGAGTAGAAGAACTTTTTTACGCGTAGCCATTTTATGGGACGAAATCGCGATCCTGGTTCCATCATTCGAATAGGCGATGGCATCGATAACGCTTCGGATATCCGGATTGCGCGGCAAAGGGATGCGTTGCCGAATGTCGGCTGATTTAAGATCGACCAGATGAACATCATCTGTGTCGAACGCACTGGCGCAGCTTGCATTCATAGCGACTGACGCGAGCGACATAGGAGCAGTTCGTTTAATGCAGTGCATCATGGGTACAACTAAAAGTCAGGAGCGTGGGCGCCGGTGCTCCGGGAGACAGTTGCCAAGGTATTGACAGTAAAAAAACAGCTGTCGAGCACATAAGCGGCAACTTACTGCCGAGTCTGTGGCGCGGATGGGAGCGTGCGAACGGTTACTCTTCTGGGTGTTGCCGATGCGATCGTGCTGCCATCCGGCCGGGCGAAAAACATACGGAAAGTCGCTCATCATTGACCCGTGGGGTGACGTGACTGCTCAGTTGCGGCGATCGCGAATCGATCAAGAGTTGGCACATGCCGTGATCTGCCACGTGTTATGAACGCTACTTAGAGCTGTGCCAGTTGCTTTATTGCATTGCGGAAAAAAGCCTTCATATCTCGCAGATGAGCAATCGGTCACTCGTTTCGTCACGCTTTGGGCTCGTTCTCGCCACATGTCTTGCCGCAAGCGCAGCCGCGTGCGGTTCCGAGCTGTCGGGCGAGCCGCCCGACGTGGAAGCAGACGTCAACTTGGCGCCATCAAACCCCGGCAGGCGAACCAACACGCATACTCAAGACGGCGTCGTCCTGACATACCCGGGCACAGAGCTTAAGATGAGAGTTCAGCCGGGAGAATCGTTCAAGTTTGAGATGCGCTGTCCGGCGAGCAACATGTACTCCGGCGTCTTTTACGACAGCAGATATAAGTTGACGTACGTGGGTCCCGGAGAGACCCCACAGTCCGATGACAACATCAACGCGACAACGAAGTTCATCGACATTCCCCATCAACGGCTCAACGCGTCGCTCCCAGGCGCGACCATTCAAGAAGACAGCACTCCACGCCAATGGGGCAGCCTGCACCAAACGTACGTAAAGGCGTCGCTTCTGCAGACCGGGCGCTACCACGTCGTTCCGCAGTGCATCGAGACTAGCTACGGCGTGGCAAGGGAGACTCATATTGGCGCCACACTCGAGGTCGTGGTCGGTCCGCGACTGGGCCATTCAATCGGCAACTGGGGAAAAAAGCTCGTTGTGGCAACTGTAATGAGTCCCTTCGACCATGGAGCATACCAAACTTCGTCCACGGTTCATTTTTCTGGTGAATGCACCGGGCGCCATTCGTTAAAGTCTCACTGGTTTATCGTGGGGGAAGACGGCCAAGTCTCGACGCATCCGTCCGGATATTACTCGTTCAATCCGGGCCATTACACTGCACGTTTCTTCTGCTACTCGACGCACACGCCTTCGCGTGGCCTATCAGAACCGGTGAGCTTTACAGTCCGAGGTGACGGAATGGCACCCGCAAGCAGTTTACTTTCGCCACCTCCCTATTATCGGCCGAGCACTGCGAACGACAGCGACAAATAAGATTGACACTCCTCAGCGTGCAAGCGAAGGCGGCTTTGCTTCCGCTCGATTGCTAAGCCTGCAGCGCGACCTTTCGAAAAGCAGTACCGCTTGATTCATCGACACATCTAATCTTCGCCAATGTCTACCCTTTCTAATCGGAACGGTAGTGCTGACGGCGGCCCCCTATGAGGCTCGCGCCGGCAAGAGGTCAAAGCCTGCGAGCGCATTCGACGAAACCTCGGCGGCGAAACAAAGCGTGCCACCCAACAAACGTAGCGCAGAAATTGCTCGATGATGTCGGACGGCATGAATCGTCGATGACAGCACGGCGATGACTTCATTGGTGGTGACACGTTGCGGAAGGTGTCCGTGGCCGTCCAACGGCCGCTTCAGCAGCGCGGGCGCCTTCGGAGAGCGGGCCCGTAAAACAGTCCGCCGTTGACGGATTCCGCCGCGTCTTGATTCCGCAAATACACCTCTATTTTTGCTCAAGTTTTATCGCATTTCGTTGCGTGAGGAAGTGCCGGCGCTACCCAAACTGCGTTCTCGATGGGTCGCGAAACAGCACTGTTTGGCGCGCCCAATCTTAGGGTGCGTCCGACGCACGACTTGCGATCAAATTCGTGGCTTAGCTTTTCTTACTTATGATCCTCTCCCTTTTGCGAGGGAGGGGGTCATCCTTTCCGCGGCGCACGAAATGTGCAGCGACGGAACATGAAATAGTACCGCGCGCGCATAACTTCTCGTTGCGCGCGCGTCTTTGTCAGCTACCCCTTCGCCGAAATCGGCAGGTACGTCGCGGTGCAATGCGCCGACGGCCGCAGCCTTATTGCACGGAGCGTTGAATATGATTCAGGTTCGAATGAGCGTGTGGACAGCTTTGTCCATCGCAATGATCGGGTGTTCTTCAAGCACCGATGCTCCGGTGGGCGCCCCCGCTGATGTTGATAACGTCGAACAGCCGGGCTGCTTCGGCCTCTGTAAGCCACCGCATGTCGACACGATCACACCGCTCGGCCCGGGCCCCGACTCAGAGCACGCCGGCCAGCGTGCCGATTGTTACTACGGCCGCGGCGATCGCTCGAGGGTCACTTTCGGGCACGACGTGGTGAAATTTCACAAAATTTTAGACGACAATCCGATCGAAAAAGTTGTCGTCGTCATGCAAGAAAACAGGTCTTTTGACCACTATTTCGGCATGCTCAACGACTACCGCCACGAGCGCTTGAAGGCGGCCGGAGACGAAAACGGTCTCAAGCCGATCCCCGCGTGGAGCGAAGACAACCCGATGTGGGCCGACGTTCCAACGCGCGATGCCGATGGGAAATACCCATGGAACCCAATCAACGTCGGAATCGAAAATCCGACCGAGTACGAAAAGTTCTATTGGGAGCACGCGCCGCGACTCTGTTCATCCGACACGAACCATCAGTGGTGGGGAAGCCACCTGCAGCACAACGGCGGCAAGATGAACGGCTTCGTGCAAGCGAGCCACAACTTCTTCAGCAAAGGGGAGCCGACAATCCCCAAAGAGCGCGAAGCTGTCGACCTGCATGGTCGTCGCGCCATGTGGTACTACGACCACACCGATCTCCCGTTTTATTACGAGCTCGCGAATACGTTCAGCATCGCCGACCGATATTTTTCATCGGTCATGGGCCCGACGTACATCAACCGCGATTACCTCTATGCGGGCACAAGCTTTGGGCTCACCTACTGCGGGCTCCCGAAGCTGAAAAAAGAGAAAAAGCCGATCGTCATTACCGACCTTCTTAAAAAGGCCGGGAAAACGTGGGCTATTTACATCGATGGCGATCACATCGTTGAAATGTTCGCGCCTCGCATCGCTACCGTTCTCGGCCGTAATCCGCTTGAGCTCGTGAAGCGCGGGATGGTTCATCAGAACCACGTTTACACGTTCAGTCGGTTTCTCCACGACGCGGAGACTGGGAGCCTGCCCGACGTTTCGTTTATCGACGCCGACATTCGTGAAGATGCTGACGGCAACGACGAGCATGCACCGGCCGACGTTCAGCGTGGGCAGGCGTTCGTCCACAAAATCGTGAAAGCGATGATGACGAGCCCCGATTGGGAAAAGTCGGTGACGTTCATCACGTACGACGAACACGGCGGTTCGTACGATCACGTTGTGCCGCCCGCAGCGTGCATTCCGGACCACCATTCGAAGCCCGAGAATCTTAAGTACGACGACGAAACGACGAGCGGAAAGACCGATCGGCTTTTCTCGGGCGGCTTCGAACAGCTTGGATTCCGCGTTCCGATGATGGCAATCTCGGCTTGGTCAAAGCCGGGACATGTGTCGCACGTGATCTACGACCACACGAGCATCACGCGCTTCATCGAGTGGATGTACGACATGCCGGCGCTCACGAAGCGTGATGCGAACGCGATGCCGCCGTTCGACATGTTCGATTTCACGCGACTTAGTTTTCCGAGCTCGAGAGTGCGCGAGCTCTTCCCCGAGGCTCCATTCGTCGACCCGGTGAAAGCACAAGAGTGCAAGGACCTTTACCCACCCGCTGGCATCCATGCGCAGCGAATCATCCCGTCGCGCATCGCGGCTGATCCTTACGAAGAAGATTCGGCACCGAACATTCAAGGGTGCGGCTTCCCCGCGCTGAAAGCATCGATGCCGCAAGAAGTCGCGTCCGCCGCGCCGGTCACGCCACCCACCCCGGTCGCATCAGCGGCACCTGCCGCGCCGGCCACACCGCCGGTCACCACCCGGACCATCACGCGCGAGGACGGGACCGTGGTCCACGTCACAGACATCTAAAGGCACCTTAGTTGGAGTAGTTTCGAATGAATCATTATCGCATTCTTGGCGCGATCGCCGCGTCGTCCGTTTTCGCAGGCTGCGCGAGCTCACCTGCCGAAGTCTCCCAAGCGCAGCCCGATCGACTCAAAGAGGACCAGATCCATGAGTCCGACCCGAGAAGAATCGCCAGGCGACCAAGCGAGGCGAAGCTTCGGAGTCAGAGAGAAGCGGCCGAGGACGGCAGCGGCTGCACGTTCCGCGCCGGTGCCCTCCCGGAGGAGACCGTCGGTCGGGAGATGCCGCTCGGGCATGACAACCCGATCAAAAAAGTCGTCATTTTGATGCAGGAAAATAGGTCATTTGACCATTACTTCGGCAAGCTCAACAAGTACCGCAAAGCGAAAGGGATGCTCAACGCGCAAAACGTCGCGGACGTCCCCCGAGCAGAACACGCCTGGAATCCTAAGCAGGTTCAAGATCCGAAGAAGGGGAGAATTCCGCTTCCGCCAGGACACCCGGACCGCGTTGATTGGCAAGAGGCGATCGACCTCTGCGCCTCCGACACACCCCACGACTGGTGGGCGGCGCACTTGCAAGTTAACAGCGGGATGATGGACGGCTTTTACCAATCCGCGCACAACTACTTCGAAAAAAACGAACCGAACGTCGACGGCCTAATGTGCTCCGACGGGGCGACGCCGGTGCTCGATGGGAGCCGGGCGATGTGGTACCACACGGAAAAAGACATCCCGTTCTACTACGACCTCGCGACGCAGTTCGCGATCGCCGATCATTACCATTCGTCGGTGAGCGGCCCGACTTACGTGAACCGCGACTTTTTGTACGGCGCGACAAGCTTCGGGCTTACGTACAACACGCTTCCCGACCTCCCCGGCAACGCTATGGGTATCGACCACAGGAAAAATCCGGTTGCCATTATGGACCTCTTGAGTCGCGCCGGCGTCGATTGGCGAATCTATGTCGATGGTCGCCATATCGTGTCGCAGTACGCCCCTCGCGTCGCTTCGTTTCTCGGGAGAGACCCGCTTCAGCTCGCCGCTCGCGGTCTGACCGATCCTGCTGCGGGGCGCGTTCGTTACTTCCGCCCGGGTGGGGCGGCAGAGCCGGCAAGTGTTAAAGGGTTTTTCGCGCAGGCGGTTAACTTTTTCAGTCGCTTGCGGTCAGATTTCGCCGACGTGATGTCGGACAGCAGCTTCTTTGAAAACGCGAGAGACGGCAAGCTACCGGCCGTTTCGTTCATCGACGCCGACATCCAAGAAGATGCCGGTGGAAACGACGAACACGCGCCGAGCGACATTCAACGTGGCCAGCAGTTTACCGCTGAAGTCGTTCGCGCTCTGATGGCGAGCCCCGATTGGAAGCATACGGCGCTCTTCATCACGTACGACGAACACGGCGGGTTTTACGATCACGTTGTGCCGCCGCCCGCGTGCATTCCTGACGATGTCTCGCGCGCGCCGATCTACGAGGAGGAAAAGGGGAAGATGACCGACAGAGGGCGTGCCGACAGCGCTATGACGGGCGGTTTCGATCGCTACGGGGTACGCGTTCCGCTGATCGTCGTGTCGCCGTATGCGAAGCGTAACTACGTGGGTCACGATGTCTACGACCACACGAGCATTGTTCGATTCGTCGAATCGCTATTCAATTTGCCGGCGCTCACCAACCGCGACGCGAATGCCAATCCGCTGATCGATATGTTCGATTTCTCGGTTAATCCCGAGGACAGCCCCGAACTGTTTGCGAACGTTCCTGAAAAATCGTTTGAGCTTCCGCCAGTCGATCGGGCGAAGCTTGATTTCTGCTTGAAGACGTTTGCACCAGTACCGATGACGCTCAAGCACTTGGCAGAGCAGCAAATCCCGACGCGCTTGGCGGAAAACCCGTACGAGCACGAATCAGCAGTCGATCTCACCGGATGCGTACCTCCGACGTGCCACGAAGCGCATTAGTGTAGAATCGTCCTATGCGGTCCGATCTTGCACCACCGCCCAACGCAGGCTTGTGCGCCAATTGCTGGCACATGCGCCTCGTCGGTAGTGCGAGTCGGACCGTTTTCGTGATGTGCGACTATGCTCGCGATCATGCGGAATTTCGTAAATATCCGCGACTTCCTGTGATCGCGTGCGACGCTTACACACCTGTAACGTAAGCGCTTCGTGCGCACCACTTGGATAGTATTTCATGTTCAAACAGCTCGCCTATTTTGTCGTCATTGCGGCCTCATCACTCGCCGGTTGTGACGGCACCCAAGCGTCGGAATCGGATGACGCCACGACCGAAGCGGTGCGCTCTGACGTCTCAAGCATCCAAAAAACGATCAAGCTGGTGGTTGAGCTTGGCGACAACGTAACCCGCTACTGCACCTACGAAGTGACGATCGCTCGAGGCAAGTGCACCCGCGCGATCGACATCGACCTCGGCACGGGAGCGAATGAAGAGCGGCAGTGCGTTCACGGAGAGCCGATCCGAGGACCACGCGCGCAAGAAGCAAGCCTGAGCGATTATCGCAGCTACGTAGAACCGACTCCGCGTGCGTTTGATCCTGAAGCGCACGCGTCCCGTCTGGTGGAGAGCGATCTGCAAACGCTTTTTTTAGGGCTTGAACGAAGCGATCGCCCGACCGGCGCGCTGATTTTGCCGATTGGCACAATGCGCGAAGCCGACGGTACGATTTCGGCACCGAATATCGAACTGCTCCGCGCCGTAAGGAAGGCGGTTCGCAACTTTGAAGGCCTCGATATTCCGACGGCGATCATAAACCTCTCAGAGGAAGGCGAGGCCCAGCTCGCGTGGGGATCGCTCCGTTCATCGTTCGCTGAATCGCCGGAAGCGCTGACGATGCTGAACGTAACAAGAGAGAAAATTCAGCTGACTTTCGGGACAGCGGTTAGCGCCGTGTTCGAAGATGAGGCCACCCTTGCGACTATTTTGGAGAGCTGGCTCCCTGGCGACGTCGTCGCGACCGCGACATCGACCGCTTCGCTTGGGAGCGTCGATGCGACATGGAACCACCTTTTTTTCGAGCGGACTGCGAACGAGCGAGCGCGACGCACGCGCCGTCCACTCGAACAGACCGCATTTAAATACTGTGTCCCAACCGATGCGCGACGCGCAGGCGACCAGAACGCGCCGCTGTGCATCGCCTATTTGCGACAGTATTTAGTGAGCCAGAATCCAGAGCTCGCGGCATTTGTCCGCGAATACAAAAAAGCGCTAAATAGCTCGCCGATCTATGCCGCGGGCGATGTTTGGAAAGAAATTTTGGGGGGCGAATTCTTAAAGTTGCTCACCAAAATTCAGCTGCGACCTGAAGCAGAAGGCCGCACTGTCGATGCGACGACATATGACGAGCTGCACGCGTTCGCAATTAAGCAGTGCACACTCACACCACGCGAAGGATTTATCGCGCGCAACCCCGACGCGGTCAAAGAGCCCGCGCGCGGCTTCCGCGCCTGCTTTGAAGCGTCCTTCGCCGCTGCACTGGTCCGACTCATCGCGCCGACAGCCTCAGCACGGTCGGACGAGGGGACGCTTATCAATGCGACGTCACGAGTTGACTACCTTAGAGAAGCAGCAATACGGCCCATGATGCCCGGATGCCGCCGATAGCACCGCGATCGTAGCGCCGCACGTAGGGAATTTCACCTGATGTGGCTTGCCTGAATTTTCTATATAGTTTGGGTATGACGACTGAGTCTCCTGACGACCTTGTTCCAATTGCAACTTTCAAGACTCCGATCGAAGGCGAGCTTGCGAAAATCCGGCTCGAATCGGAGGGGATTCCTTCTTATCTCGGCAACGAGGCAACGATTGGCGTGATGCCGTTTCTGGCAAACGGCCTCGGCGGCGTCACGATTCAGGTCATCCGAAAGCACGCGGCTCGGGCCCGCGAAATTCTCAACGTGGAGTGACTTCTGTCTCTTCGAATCGAACATTGACGGTGTCGTGAACGTCGCAGCGAACGGCCATCGCAAAGCGATGGATCGGCGATAGCGAACGACGCATAAATTGCCAAGCCGATGGGCTATCGACTGTTGGCGCCGAAAACGCGATGCGGATGGCGTGCGTTTCGATGTCAAACGCAAACGACCCTAGCGGGATGGCGAGGCCTAGCCCGCGCGCTTTGATGTAGGCCTCTTTTAGCGTCCAATAGGCGAAAAAACGCTCCCGCTGCGCTTCGGGCGGGAGGGCGCGCAGCGCTGCAACTTCGCTCGCCGCAAAAAAACGATCTGCGATCGCGACCGGATCGCGTAGCCGATTGATCACTTCGACGTCGATACCGACATCGATGTCGCGCGTGACGGCGACCGCGATGAGGCCGCGCGTGTGCGAAACATTGAAGCGCAAATCGCTTAGTTTTTCGGGATAACAGATCGCGGGGCGCCCGTGCTGATTGAATGAAAAACGCCACGCCGCCGGCTCGACATCGGCGTAACGCGACAACGTTTGCCGAACTAGCAGCCTGGTGTTGAAATATTCGCGCTGCCCCGAATCAAACGTAAAACGCGCGAGACGCTGAAGCTCGTCTTTGCAAAGAGGGGCTCGCTCGGACGCCGGAACATCTAGAAATTTGCGCAACGTCCAAACATGGACGTCGCGCGCGCTAATATCGATGCTCCGTGGTTCCATATCGCTTGAGCTAGCCTCTAATGAGGAGGTGCGCCGCACCGATTTGGGACGCCGCCGCCGCCGCATGTGAGCGGAGACGCGCATGGGCCGCAGTTCAACGTCGCGCCGCAACGATCAGAAATCGCGCCGCACTCGGCGCCAACTCTGGCGCATGTTATCGGCTCGCACCCGCATTTGCCCGGCACACCGCCACCGCCGCACGTTTCTGGCGCTATGCATGGCCCGCAATTGAGTTCGCCGCCGCAGCCGTCTCCGGTGATGCCGCATGAAATCGCTTTTTCAGAACAGGTGCGCTTGGTGCACAACACCGCACCGCATTTGCCCGGCGTGCCGCCCCCGCCGCATGTCTCAGGTGCGACGCACGGGCCGCAGTCGATGAGACCGCCGCAGCCATCGCCCGCCGGCCCGCATTCGAGCTGCTGATCGGCGCATGTATGTTTTGCGCATGTCCCAAAAATAGAGACGCCGCACTCCCCTGGAACGCCAGCGCCGCCGCATGTCTCCGGCCAGACGCAAGTCCCGCAATCGAGCAGTCGCCCACAGCCGTCACCCGCAGGGCCACAGCTCAATTTCTGCGCAGCGCATGTTCGCGGCTTGCAGCTTACTTCGCCGCATCGCCCTGGGACTCCGCCACCGCCGCATGTTTGGGGCGAGGCGCATGGCCCGCAATCGAGCTGACCGCCGCAACCATCCCCCTCGGGCCCGCATTCAACTCGTAGACTTGAACAGGTGGCCGCTTTGCACGACGGCCGCCCACATGCGCCGGGGACGCCCCCTCCTCCGCACGTATCGGGCGCCACGCACGTTCCGCATTGGAGCTTCCCGCCACAGCCGTCACCGGCAGGCCCGCAGCTCAAATGTTGATCGGCGCACGAGAGTGGATGACAGATCGGCGGTGGCGGCGGCTTATCGGGCGTGATGCATGACGCGAGGTCAAACATCATGAATTCAAGCACCTTTTCTTGTGGCGTTAGATCGGTTCCAACGCACTCACTCGGAAATATCCGCCCATTTGCTGAACTATTGTTGTTCACGTGAAAGTCGCTGAAGACGACGCGGCCGCACTGTTTCGTCGCGTCAGCGCCGATCGGCGTGTTGAACGTAAAATGCTGAAGCGTCGACGGAGTCGTCGAGTAGATCCAGCGCTGCGACGGCGCGATGACGCCGTCGACATCGTGACGTGCCGAGAAAATATTGATCGTCCCCGAACCGCGCGAGACAGACGCACCGACAACATCGAGCCACGACGACATCGCCTGCCCTTTTGGAAACGACTGATCGATCGTCCCCACGAGCGGATCGGAATCGGAAAATGTTGGCCACATTTGCCCGACATTCCACTGCGCGGTCGACTTAAACGAATCGTCGGTCGCAAGAAAGGTGTAGCTGTAGTGAGTGACGAACGCCCGCCCTCCTTGTGATGTGTATTTCACAATGTTTTTTACCTGATCGACAGGCTGCGTCGTCTCCGCTCCGGTGCACGGCAAAAGAATCATGTCGTAGCGATTGAGCTCCGACGGCGAGCCGAGCAGCGCCACTTGCGTCGGCGTCCCGGCACCCAACGTCGCTCCGCTGCCGTACGTGGTGCCGCTCGCGTCACCCGCCCTGTACATGTGAATTCTCCCGTTTCCTGAAGGGAGGGTAAACTCTGAATCTTCGACGCCGATCTTTCGGAGAACGCACTCAATCGAATCGATCGACCCGGTAACGATTGCCATCTGCGGGATGTCCCCCTCGCTCTTGTTGCGAGGAAGATGCGCAAACGAATCGGGGAGACGATTTTCGATGCATTTTGTGACGGTCGGGATGACAAGCTGACGTCGCCAACGGCCCAACTGAACGACGATCGGGATCTTTTTTCCGACAGGGACATCGCTCAGTGTGAATGTTCCGTCAGGGCCGGTGATCGCGCTTGCGATCGGCGAGCCGGATGCCTCCGCGCACTGATCGCACGACACGCCAGTTTCAAATGGAGTAACGGGACCATTTGGGATGTAGACAACCGCGTTGTACAGCGGATCGGCGTTTGTCGCTGCCGGCGCAAATACTTTTCCGGAGATCGTCGTGACGGCCCCCGCCGAGCATTTTACTCTTTGTTGGCATAGACCGACGCACGGCGGCTCGCCGTTGTCTGTGCCGCCCCCACACACGTTTGGTACGCCGCCGCCGCCGCAAATGTGGGTGCCATTGCACGTTCCGCACGCGATCAATGCGCCGCAGCCGTCGGATATTTCACCGCACGTGGCGGCCGCATCGGCACATGTTCTCGGAACGCATGCGCTCCGCCCACCGCAAACGCTCGCCGCTCCACCGCCACCGCACGTTTGCGGCGCTGTGCACGTACCGCAGCTTAACTTTCCGCCGCAGCCATCCCCCTGAGTTCCGCATGTTGCGCGCAAATCGACGCACGATTTTGGCACGCATCGCGGAGGCGCGCCGCATGTGCTGAGCACCCCTGCCCCGCCGCATGTCTCGGGCGCGGTGCAGCCGCCGCAATCGATCGCGTTTCCGCATCCGTCGTTTGCTGGCCCGCATGTCGCCCCTTGATCGGCGCATGAACGCGCGGCGCAGCCGGCGTCGGGCCCTGCTGTTGCGACGAAGCCGCGCCCGCAAACGCTCGGAACACCGCCACCCCCGCACAGCTCGGGCGCTACGCAACCGCCGCAATTGAGCAGTGCGCCGCATCCGTCACCGACCGGGCCGCATGTCGCTCCGACGTCGGCGCACGTTCGCGCTTTGCACGTTGGCGGACTCCCGCACGTGCTTGGTAAGCCGCCTCCGCCACATGTGTCTGGTGGGGTGCACGTCCCGCAATGGAGAACTCCACCACATCCATCCCCCTCGTCGCCGCAGCTCGCGTGGAAATCGGCGCATGTGCGAACGATGCATGGTTGGAGTGGTGACAGCGGAGCAGCGGCGTCAACTTCGGGAGTGATCGCCGGGGAAAACGGCGTAGCTGGCACCCCCGGATCGCGACCCACACCGGGTGTCGGTGGATGTTCGCGCACGCCTGGACCACCATCGGCCACGACGCTAACGGGAGGCTCGCCACCTCCAACAGCACCGGCATCCGAACGCGAGTCGCCGCATCCTGCGACCAACACTCCAACGGCAACAACCAATCTGTTCGACAGGTGGGACCAAGTCTTCATCGGATTCGCAGCTCCAAAGAATCGAAAGCGCCAGTGTATACAGAACTGCGCCTCGAACTGCGATGAAGCACAACACTTTTACGGAGGCGTGACGCATGCGGGACTACGCGCGACGCACTTTTCATGTCGGCCCTGCCTTTGTAGGCTGCGCCGTGTGAGCAACCCGAAACACTATCGTGCAAATCTTCGCGACATCTTTTTCAACCTCTTCGAGTTCCTCGAAATTCAGCGTCATTCGCTCGGTCAGCCAGCATTTGGGCCTATCGACGAGTCGGCGGCGCGAGAAGCGCTCGGTGCATTGGCGGCGCAGTGCACTGATGTGCTTTCATTGGGCTTCTATGAGTCCGATCGCAGTCCGCCACGCCTCGACGAGCATGGCGACGTGATTCTTCCGGAAGCGCTTAGAAAAACGATGGCCGCTTACTACGAAGGCGAGTGGCATAAGCTTGAAGTCCCCACCCGCCTTGGCGGTGTCGGCGCGCCGCCGACGGTCACGTGGGCCGCATTTGAACTCGTCACCGGCGCAAACTCAGCCGCCGCGTTCTACATGCTCACGGCGGTCTTATCAAAAGTGATCGACCGTCTCGGAACAGACGCCCAAAAGAAGCGGTTCGTTCGAGCGATGAACGATCGCTGTTGGGGCGGCGCCATGGTGCTCACCGAGTCGGACGCCGGGAGCGACGTCGGTTCCGCAAGAACAAAAGCGATCCACGTCGCCGGCGACGAATGGCGCATCGAAGGGACGAAACGATTTATCACCAACGGCGACTACGCTTCGACCGAGAACATCATCCACCTCGTTCTCGCGCGCCCCGAAGGGGGTCCCCCGGGGAGCAAAGGGCTGTCGATGTTTATCGTCCCCAAGTACTGGGTGAATGAAGACGGAACATTGGGCGAGCGCAACGGGATGCGCTGCACGCGGCTCGAGAAAAAGATGGGGATCCGCGCTTCGGTGACATGCGAGATGTCATACGGCGGCGATCGCCCATGCCGCGCGCTGCTCGTCGGCAACGTTCACTCGGGGATTTCGCAGATGTTTCAAGTCATCGAGCAGGCACGCATGGCGGTCGGCATCAAGTCGATGAGTACGCTGTCTTCGGCGTATTTAAACGCGCTCGAATACACAAAAGAGCGGGTCCAAGGCCCCGACATGGCGCTGATCAACGACAAAAATTCGCCGCGCGTTCCTATCGTTCGCCACCCCGACGTGCGGCGGATGCTGCTGACACAAAAAGCAATGGCGGAGGGGATGCGGGCGCTCTGCCTGTTCACCGCATCGGTTCAAGATCGCGTTGAAATTTTAGGCGGGCACGGGAGCCCTGAAGCGCGCGAAGCCGACCGCCTGAACGATCTTCTGCTGCCGATGGTAAAAGGGTACTGCTCCGACAAAGTGTACGAGACGCTCGCTCTTTCGTTGCAGTGCTTTGGCGGCTCGGGCTACACGCAAGATTACCCTATTGAGCAGTACATCCGCGATCAGAAGATCGATGCGCTCTACGAGGGGACAACGCACATTCAGGCGCTCGACTTCTTTTTCCGAAAAGTGGCGCGCGACGGCGGAGGAGCGTTGATGGCGCTCATGGCGCGTATCGAGCAGTCGCTGCAAGAGCGCGTCGGCGGGGAGACATTGGCGCACGAACGCGAGCTGTTGGCGCGATCGGTCGCCGATGTTCAAGCGATTTTCGGGGCGATGACAGCCAAAGGGGCCGACTCGCTCTATCACGTAGGCCTTCACGCCAATCGCGTCCTCTTTGCGGCGACCGAAGTGGTGATCGCGTGGCTTCTTGTTCGGCAAGCGGCTGTCGCGAACAGCGCGCGCTCTGGCTGCAGTGACGCGGACAGCGCTTTTTATGAGGGAAAAATCGCGTCAGCGAAGCAATATTGCCGCGAAATCCTCCCAAATACAGCGGTCGCCCGTCAGGTCGTCGAAAGCGGCGATCTCTTCGCGATGGGCGTGTCAGAAGCGGCGTTTGGGTGACAAATCGGTCGTTAAGTTTCGTGGCGCGCCCGCGTGCCGCTCTAATTCATTGCGCTACAATCTCCCCCTAATCTCTATGACTAGCCAAGCAACCTCCGGCGCGGCCCAAGCCGCCGCCACTACGCAGCCAACCGAACAAAAGCCGGGCGGCCTCCCCGAAATTGACGTCAACGAGTACGGCGGAAAGAAAGACGGCGTTCGTCAGCAGATGAACCGCCGACTGTTCATGCAGCTGGTGGCGTTTCGTCTTCCAAACGCAGGTAGTGACGCACCGGCCGCTATCGCTGCGGTGATGCAGCGGCGTCGCGTTGACGGCGTCGTCTATCACGATGTTGCCGACCCGCTCGGCTTTGCGCTGCTCACGTGGGGCGAAGATGCATCGCATTTTGTGACGCATGTCCGGCCGCTTTTTGCCGAAGATCCGCTACGCCAAGCAGAGCTTCGCCCTGAGTTCGGCATGATCGGGCGAAGCTACAGCTCGGGGCATGAACCGGATCTCACGTTTATGCTTCTGGAGCGCCCGATCGCCAACGTTCTCAACGAGAACTATCCGTGGCATATCTGGTATCCGCTGCGGCGCACCGGCGCGTTTGCGAAACTCGATCAGCACGAGCAGGGGCAAATTCTTCGGGAACATGCGTCGATCGGCATGGCGTACGGGCAGCAAGAGCTTGCGCACGACATTCGCCTCGCTTGCCACGGGCTCGATGCGAACGATAATGAGTTTGTGATTGGACTTGTCGGCCGCGAGCTTCATCCGCTATCGCACCTCGTTCAAACAATGCGAAAAACCCGCCAAACAGCCGAATTTATCGCGAAAATGGGCCCATTCTTCATCGGCCATGTTGCCGCTCGCGTGAGAACTGAGAAGTAGCCATGACAGCGAAAAAAATTACCAAAAAAAGCAAAAAAACGGCCGCGAAGAAGGCGGCTTTGAAGCCGAAAACTGCGGTGAAAACGGCTGTAAAAAAAACGGCGGCGAAAAAAATCTCGACGAAATCGCTCTGGCGAGTCGGCAAGTCGACGGTGCACGGTCGGGGGATCTTCCCGACCGCTGACATCGCTCGTGGCGAGAGGATCATTGAGTACAAAGGGGAGCGCATTTCGAACACCGAGGCCGACAGGCGAGGCGACGACGCTGCGGGCGATGCGCATCACACGTTTCTCTTCGCGATCAGCGAGAAAGTGGTTCTCGATGCATCGCGCTTCGGCAACGAGGCGCGGTTTATCAACCACTGCTGCTCGCCCAATTGCGAGGCCGAGGTTAAACGCGGTCGGGTCTACATCTACGCAAAGCGCAAGATTCCGGCGAATGCCGAGCTATTTTACGACTATTCGTATGTGACCGACGACTCGTACAGCGACGCCGAGTTGCGGCGCCTCTATCCATGCCGTTGCGGTAGCCCAAAGTGCCGCAAGACAATTGCCGCCGTCGGCAAAGCGCGACAACAGAGTTGGTAGTCCCTGCCCGCGCGGGCGGTTAAATTAGCGCCAATACGCGGTTTGATAGGACCATTCCTGTTTCGACCTCTTCGACCACCACGTCGTTGGCGCCTAAGCGCTTGAGGCGTTCGACATCCCGTGCGTACCTTGTTCTCACGATAATGGGCGTCTCTGACGCATGCTTTCGCGCCATGGCGACCGCACGTTTCGTCGCTGCTGGGTCGTTGATGAGCAGCACCAGGGCGCGGGCACTTGCAACGTGAGCGTGCGCGATCGCATCGGGCGTTGCGATATCGGCGTAATGAATCGGCTCCCCGGACACGCGCCCGGCGCGGACTGTATCGCCGTTTAGCTCGTAAATGACGTACTCGACCCCCGCCTTTCGAAGCGCGCCGGACAAAATTCGACCGGCAATGCCGAACCCGACAATCACGACATGACCGGCGTGCGGCACCGGTTCGCTCGAAGGGCCGCGCGCCGAGCTCAGGCCGCCCGCAGCATTTGCAACCGCCGGCGCAATTCGAAACAGGAGTGGCGTCACCAACATGGTGAGAACGGCCGGACCGAGTAGCAGGCGCAATTCATCGGGCGGAAGCAGGCTGGTTTCGCTCGCAGAGCGCGCAAGCACGAACCCAAATTCGCCAAATTGCGCGAGACCAAGACCGCCCAATATCGCAATTCGCCACGGCAGACGGAGGACTCGCGCGGCAACCGCACCGATAAGCCCCTTGCCGAGAATAAGCGCGAGCGAGCTGCCGATTAAAAACAGCGGCCGCTCGAACAGCAGGCGAGCGTCGAACAGCATTCCGAGCGACACGAAAAAAAATGTCGTTAGCAGGTCGCGTATCGGAAGAATATTGCCGAGCGCGCGGTGCGAGTACTCCGAATCGGCGAGAACAATTCCGGCAAGAAAAGCGCCGAGCGCGAGCGATAGCCCCGCGAGCGATGTGAGCCACGCCGTTCCGACGCAAAGCACGAGAACCGTCATGAGAAAGACTTCTCGACTCCCAGTTCGGTCGATCGCTCGAAAAATTCGAGGCGCCCCCCACCGTGCGACGGCAAACGTAACGACAACAACCGCCGCGGCGCGCGCGAGCGCACTCACCGCCGACCACAGCGGATTGCCATTCCCTTCGCCGGCAAGAACAGGCACAAGGAGCATCATCGGAACGACGCAAATGTCCTGAAATACAAGGACGCCGACGATAAACCGCCCGTGAGGCGAATCGAGTTCGACGCGATCGGCGAGAAGGCGAAGCACAATCGCCGTGCTTGAGAGCGTTGCGAGAAAGCCGAACAGAATCGCTTTCGATGTCGATACACCGAAAAGAACCGACAACGCCCCGAACAGCGCAATCGTAAGAACGACCTGCAGCGTGCCGCCAAGGACCAGTGTGCGCCCCATGCGCATCAGCCGTTCGAGCGAAAACTCAAGGCCGATTGTAAAGAGCAGGAACATAACGCCGGCCTCGGCGAGCGCCTCGATGCCGTGGGCGTCGTCGATCGCGCGCAGACCGTACGGGCCGAGCACGGCGCCGACGATCAGAAGCACTGATATCGTAGGGACCTTAAAACGCGCGAGCGCGAGCGTCGCGATCACGCCACCGGTCGCGATAAGGAGCAGCTCTTCGAGAAGCCCAAACGATGTACCGATAGTTCACCTCTCTGCGCAGTCTAACATCAACTCAGGGGGAGCGCTTCCGACGTTCATCCGTTGTGGTGACAGGCAAGACGACTCGCGGCGCGCTAAAGCCTCGCTCCGTACTTAGTCACGCGCCGGAACAACCAAGCCTGGGCCGATAGGTCGCGCGCCACGCTTTCCGACGACTTATCTCTGATGGGAGCCACTTATATGAGACCATATCTACGCTATACCCTATCGATGCTCGTCCTCGGCGCAATCGGCGTCACAGGCTGCTCATCGGTCGAACAAAGCGAAGGGACCGACGCTACATCGGACGAGGTCGTCCGCGATCTCTTGACGCCGATAGCGCTCCGCACTCCAGTCCTCCCGTCCGCTGAATTTGAGCGCGTTCGTGCCGGCCTACTTCGGCGAAACGCGCGGTACGATATCGCCGCTAACGCGGTCATCAACCGGAATCTGATGCAATTGACGGGCGTCACGCTCCCGTCCGACGTTCGTCAGGTGGCTGAGGTTCAGAAAAAAGTGTCGGCAGATTTGGTCGCCGCCGATCTAACCGCGCGCGACGCCTTCGTGAGGGCCAATCCCGCAGAGCGCCTGCCGGAACTAGCTATCCACGTTTTTCCGTCATTTACCGCATTCGACTGGCGAAAAGAGGGGAAAGTGACCCCCGTTCGCGATCAGGGCAATTGCGGTAGCTGCTGGGATTTCGCCGCTCTCGGCGCGTTTGAAGGGAGCTATTTGATTCGCAACGGCGGCTCGCCCGATGCATCGGAACAGCAGATTCTCGAGTGTTCTGGCGCGGGGAGCTGCGGCGGCGGCTTTTACACCGGAGTGTGGACGTTCATGGAAGGGACCGCTCCCCATGGCGCCGCGACAGAGGCTGCCCGCCCCTACAGCGCGCCGACCGTTCTCGCGTGCGACAGTTCGCTCAGTCGGCCTTACCGCGTCGTCACGTGGGGGTACGTCGGCGCGAATCCGCAGCAGCCGACCGTCGCCGAGATCAAAAAAGCGCTAACGACATACGGGCCTTTGGCGACGACGGTTTTGGCAGCTGGCGGGTTTTTCGGTTACAGCTCAGGCGTCTACGACGAAGCGCCACCGACAGATGCCGCCGGCAATCGCAAGTTCGATATCAACCACGCCATTACGCTCATCGGTTGGGATGACGCGAAGCACGCGTGGCTGATCAAAAATTCGTGGGGGAACGGCTGGGGGAGCGAAGCCGGTTTCGGGTCCGAAAAAGGGTACATGTGGATCGACTTCGACGCGGCCAACATCGGGCTGTGGACAGCCTGGGTGCAGGCGCAGAACAATCGGTTCGCGATCCCCGTGAGGCCGCTAATCCCAATCATCCCAATCAGGCCAATCCCGCCAATCAGGCCAATTATTCCCGGCCGCTTCTAGGCTGTTTAACAAATAAAAAGGCCAAGACTTAACAGGGAGGGCGGGAGATCGGGAGGTTTTGGTCGAAAAACTAAAAACTACTCCCGACTCCCGCCCTCCCTGTTAAGTCTTTTCTTTGCCAGCGCAAAAATGCAATTGCTATTACAGTTGCTTCTGTCATTGGAGCCATGAACGGCTTTGGTGCCAGTGAGGCGCGTTGCGCCAGGAGCGGACTTACGCGATGGGGTTGTTTGATATTTTCAAGGGCGGCAGCAAGAGCGACGCCACGCCGGGCGACAAAAAGGCGGCCGCGGCGGCCAAATGGGCCGATCGCGCGGGCGACAAACGCGCCCAGAATTACGACCGCCAGGAGGCGATAGCCGCCCTCGCCGAGATGGGGACGGCCGAATCTGCCGCCGCGCTCCTAAAGCGCTTCACGTTCACCGTCGACCCATCAATCACCGACCAAGAAGAGCGCGAGAAGGCCTTTAACGGCGTTCTGAAAGCGGGTGACCAAGCAATCGCCCCGGTTAGAGCTTTCTCCGCCAAAGCAGAGAGCCTCGCATGGCCCATTCGTATTGTGAAATCGCTCCTCAGCGAAGAGCTTTACGTCCAAGAGCTCATTCTATGGCTCCAGCCGTGGGATACCGAGTACTCCAAGTTTATCGACCCGAAGTTGCAGATTCTGGCGACGCTCGAAGATCACGTTCACCCGTCAATTCGCCCCGCGGTCGAGCCGTTTCTTGACGATGTCAACGAGTCGGCGCGCTACCACGCCGCGGCAACGCTGCTCGCGCAAAACGATCCTGACACGCTCTCGCCGCTACTCAAAATGCTCCCGAAAGAAGAGAGCTTCAGGATCAAAAATAAAATCGCCGATGCGATCGCCACAAAAGGGTGGAAGGCGTCGCCCGAGCTTCAGCAAGAAGTCGATGACGCCCTACCGCCCAGCTACATGTTCGACAGCGAAGGGCGCGTCGTTCACCGGTAGGATGCGCGCCGCGCACTCCGAACCCGGGAGGATCTGCTTACTCGTCTGACCAATCGGGCTTCGCCCTGTAATTTCGTGAGCCGATATTGCCGTCGCTTCGTAGAACAACGCCGGCTCCTGCAATTTCCGTAATCTCGGGCTCACTCACGCGGCATACACGCTCGCTGTTTACGCTTCGCGGTCACGGTTACGCGTC
The DNA here is from genome assembly GCA_945861885.1 of Nannocystis exedens. Lineage (GTDB taxonomy): Bacteria > Myxococcota_A > Polyangia > Polyangiales > Polyangiaceae > CAMAVR01. Next base: position 19,925 of record CAMAVR010000060.1, read on the forward strand.
ACTCGTTTCCGGGTGGTGGTCTGCCTTGCCCGGGCAGGATTCGAACCTGCTAGGTTCCATCATGTCGAACGTTTGGCCTTCGAATACGGCCCCGGTGGTGAGTTCTCGATGTGTGCTCATTGGCACCGGTTTGGCGCACTTTTGGAGCTGGTCCATTAGGGCCTGTACTCAGTTTCTCCTCTGACCCGTAAACGTGCCCGTGCCCGTAAACGTGCCCGGTTTTTTTCATGGGCAGTGGCGTTTTCTAGCAACTTTTTTCTTCGGTGGCCGATGATCCTTCATGAATCTCGATCACGAAAAAC
>CAMAVR010000061.1 GCA_945861885.1 Nannocystis exedens
ATGAAAGACGGAACCCGTCGGCAAGCGCGAACCCACACCCCTTAAATTCTTTGCGGCTTCGCGGCTTTGCGGCCCAAAAATTCCGCGGTTTTTCTTGGCGGCTCAATGGACTTGCCGCGTCAACAATTTTGATTCGCGTAACTCGTAGGGTCGTTGCGATCGGTCTTTTTGTCGTCGGATGCACCCCTCTTAAGCGAATGATTCTTGGCGACGATGCCGGCGATGAGTCAGATGCGGGGCAAACCCGCGGTGACGCCAGCGATGACAAGACGGACGCCGGTACGCCGCTGAAGCTGACGCTTATCGATGGCGGACCGGTAGCGCTCGGCTTACAGGCCAATGGATCGATCGGCTTGGTGCTTGAGAACGTGACCAGAACGTCGCAAAAGCTAGTCGCGATAGATCATCCCGCCACCGCGGGGGAGCGCGGGGCTGGAACCGGAACTTTCACGAGAGATGCGGAGTTTTTCGAAATAGCGTCCGCGCTCTTCCCTTCCAAGGAGATTTTCTCCTTCTCGCCTTCTGGCGACTATGTTGGCGCGGCAGCAGCGCTCGTCGCGACGGAGGGCGCCGTGATGACATTCGATCAGCTCTCGACTGCGTGCCATGGAAAGGCAGATTCCGCGTCACCGATGACTCTTCTGGAAGGCGGCGCCCCATCGCCCGAAGTAGTGGTTTCTAACATTAACACGGTCATCCAGTGCGGCTTCCCCAAGGAGCACCGACTGGCATATTGGCCCGTAGAGCTCGTTGACAAGATTGACGTGTGCTCCGTCGCAATGGGCTCCGACTGGCGCATGCCCACCGAGGCTGACCTCGCACAGTTGTCCGAAGGTCACTACAAAATATTGAATGAAATCGAGTCAACCATCAGGACTAACGCCGATTTTGGGAACTTCCTGTTCTCTAACCACCTGTTCGTGCGGGCGGACGGCGTCATAAAAATGGCCGACATAAGCGGCAAAAGCGCAATAATCACCGACGGCACCTGGCAAGACGCAAGATCAGTGGCCCCCCCGGCAAGCGACGGAACGATCACCGTGCTCAGATGTGTCCGAATACGCCCGGTGACAGTCGAGTTCGCGTCCATGCCGTAAAAGCGGGGGCGCCTTCGCGCCTTTCTGCCAAAAAAAAGTCGCGCGTGGTAGGGAGCTCACTCAATGAGCGACTTAGCTTCTGATGAGGCGCGCCTATTGGCTCGTTTTGGCCACCGGTTTCGAGCGGGAGAGATTGTCTTCGCCGAAGGCGCGTCCGGCACCGATGCGTATGTCTTGCATCAAGGGCGCGTGCGATTGTCGCGCCATATTCGCGGCGTCGAGCGAAGCATGTCGACGGTGAAACCTGGCGATATTTTCGGCGAGTTCGCGATTTTCGGCGACGCGCCACGAAGCTGCACCGCCACCACGCTGACCGAGGCTGTCGTCGTCGTGTTAACTCGCGAAGCGCTTTTGCCCCTTTTATCCGAGCAGCCTTCGGTCGCGCTGCGATTGATAAGTCAGCTCGCTCGCCGGCTCCGCGACACCGAAGATCGCATCGAGACCACGTTTATCCCCGATCACGACTCGCGTATTCTTCGCGTGCTGCTCGCGCTGGCCGACACGAATCGCCCCCATGATGGGGCCACCGAGCGAGCTGAAACAGTTGCGATCCCCCTCTCGCCGATCGAGCTCGCCATTCGCGTGGGGATTGACCTTGGCGCGGTCAAGGTCGTGATGCAGCGCCTACGCGATAAAAAATATGTTCGCTTGACGAGCGACTCAATCGAGCTGCTCGACATCACCGCCATGCGCAAACTTTACACGTATTTAGGGGAAAAAGAGCTGCTTCGCGCCTGAGCGTTGGCCGCGCGCTTTACAGTGATTTGCATCGCGATGTCAAGCCCCCTTTGCAACGACAAAGAGCGTTGACGCGCTCGACATGGTGCGGTACTCGACCAAGTCATTCTGGCCGCGGTACGTACGGAGCTGTCTCTTGCTTAGTTAACTCAGGTGTAGCAACGACCTCAGAAACCAACCATGCTCGACATCGGTACCGCTACTGCATACAGCGACGAACCTCGGCTAACCGCGAGGCCGGCGTCCGCAAAGAGTGCACGGCACGCGAGCTTGGCATGCCTGGTAGCGATCATCCAAGTTTGTGGTTGCATGGCCACAACCCGTAATTCAGGTCCATCGCCGCAAAGCCCAGAGCGGCAGAGCGAGACAGAGTACGACGTCGCGCGCGACTACTTTTTCAAAGGCGATCGCCGAAGCGCACTCGACCACGCGGTCAAAGCGGTTGAGTTCGATGATTCAAATTCAAACGCGCTCTACTTCACATCGGCAATATTTTTATCATTCTGCTCCGACAACGAGACGCTCGAGGGGACAGACTGCCGCATCTCCGAAGCCGAATCGTATGCACGAAGAGCGCTAAAATCCGAGCCGTCGTTCCGCGACGCGCGGAATTTGCTCGGCCAAATTCTGATTCTCGAAAATAAGCTCCCCGAAGCGCTGACAATGCTCGAGCCGCTCACGCGCGATATCGGCTACACGCAAATTCACCTGGCATGGGGCAACTACGGCTGGGCGCAGGTGCTCTCGGGCGACCTCAACGGCGGCATCGCATCACTGCGCAATTCGCTCGCGGAGGCGCGCTTTTGTGTAGGCCACTATCGCCTAGGCGTCGCATACGAAAAGCGGGGCGATTTGGCTGAGGCTGAAGCGAGCCTGTCGCAAGCGGTCACCGTCGAGAGCCCTGATTGTCAAAGCATGCAAGCCGCATGGGAGGCGCGCGCGCGTGTGAGAGCAAAAAGCGGAAGAACGGCCGATGCGCGAGGCGACTACACCCGCTGCCGAGATATCGCCCCCGAATCGCCGCTAGGCAAAAGCTGCCACGGAATGCTGAGCGGCCCAAGAGCCGCGGTTCGCGCCAAAGCACCAGACGGAGTTCATCAATGACAGCTCAGAACTTCACGTTCAGGGAAGGGGGGGTTAATTTGAAGGTTGAATCTGTCGGCTGCTATTTGAAAGAGCAGCGCCAACTAAAAAACATCAGCGTTGTGGAGCTTGCGCGCGTAACACGCATTCCGATCGCGGCAATCGAGTCGATCGAGAGCGACAAGTTCGATGCCCTCCCCGGTGAAGTTTTTGCGCGCGGCTTTCTCAAAGCGTTTGCCGTCGCTCTCGGCCTTCCACCTGACGGTGTTTTATCGCGTTATGCCGATGCAAATCGGAGTGAAACGCCGATGCCGATCCCTGTCGCACCAACGATTCAAACGGCGACGGCCGCGCCGCACGGTAGGCGTTTTGGTGTGGCGATCGCCTTTGTTCTCTTGCTTATTCTGTTCACGCTCGCACTCTCAATCGTTCTAAAGCCGCGCGGCCACGATATGCCGTCAGAGCTCTCGCTTGGCATCAGTTCGGAGGCGGTGCATTCTACGCTGTCTTGAAAGAGCGATTTACGTGTGAGGCGCTAATTGTTCGGTCGGTCGATTACCGCGACAACGATCGCATTTTAACATTAATCACACCGGGGTATGGCAAACGTTCGGCGATGGCGCGCGGCGGAAGGCGCGGCGGGAAGAAGTCAACGGAGCCGATCGAACCGTTTCACACGCTTCGCGTCACTCTCGAAGAGACTGAGCGCGAGCTTGACAATTTATGCGAAGCGCGTGTCGTGCGCGTTCGCACACGTTTGACGACCGACCTCGCGCGTCTCGATGCAGCCGGTACCGCGATGCGTTTGGCGCGGCACCTGTTTCAGCCCAAAGCGGCGGAGCTCACTGGGTGGGATACGATAATTGACCTGCTCGACCGACTCGAATGCACCGACGACGACCCATCGGCAATTTTAGCCGAAATGTCGCTAAAATTACTTGCCGACACCGGCTATGCGCTCGACTTCGAGCGATGCGTTCGTTGTGGGCGCCCCTGCCCCGCCGATCGCTCGGCGTATCTCAATGTTTCCGACGGCGGCCTTGTTTGCCATGCGTGCGGAGGGGCGGGAGAAATCATCGACGCGCGCCTCCGGCGTTGCGTGACGGCGTTTCAGCGTGGCGAGAAATCGATTTTGAGCGAGCCGCCCCGCAAAAGCGATATCACCGCAATTTTACGGCTAATTTCGACCGTGATGACGACCCACGCCGGGGCTCGCACGTCGACGTAAGGCTTGCGTCAATTAATCTTCGTGCCACAGCCGGTCGGCCCACGGTGCCCACCAATACACCGGTTTCGCCTCACTTTTGTTTCTTGGAGTTTCAATGAAAAGCCGTCGGTTTAAGCTCGCCGTTTCGTTTCTATTGTGTACCGCGGGAGCCATATCTGGCTGCGGCTCGGCCGAAGGCGGCACATCGTCGGAGAACAGCCCAGTCGCCAGCGCGGAGTCGGCGATGCGCTGGGATATGTCGGGAAAAACAAAGTGGGTGGATGGGGACGAAACTCTCGCCAACGGGGCTACCACCGTTAAAAAAGGCGATACGCTTAATCTCACATTCACGGCGACGGGCACTATTGCGCTTAGTCCGACCGGGCAACCGATGAGGGAGACGATCGGTCAGATGCCAAAATGGCGATGCGTTGTTCACGGAGCACTTGCTGCCCCGGCCAACCTCAGCGACAGCATCTCGCAATACATTCCGGGCACAACCATGACGACCGGCGGCGAATATCACTGGAGTTACGCGTTCGCCTTCGAAAAATTAAATACAATCGGGACATTCGTGACCGTCTGGTCGCGCCAAACGCCCGCGGGCGGCGCAGAAACTAAGACGCTAACAATCAATGTAGTCGAGGAATTGCCACCCGCGGAACCAGACGCGGCAGACGACGGACTCCGAGCGAGCGGCGGAAACTACGCCAACGACTGAGCCGCCGGGTAGAGCCGCATCTGCCTCTCAAAAACGCCGGCCGCCGTGCTAGAGTACCCGCGCCGGACGTTCCGGCGAGTGCACGAGGGGCCGTTGAGTCAATCAAGCAGTTCAATCCGTTGCGTCGCAGTTCGGTCGCCCCGCGGCGCCGCCGTCACCGAAATCGACTGGGCCGACGGCCATAAGGGCGTCTACCCGCACGCGCTTTTGCGCGGCTATTGCCCATGCGCGACATGCCAAGGTCACGGCGGCGACATCAAATTTATCGAAGCAAGCGGCATCCAGCTCGAACTCGAAGATATTGCCACTGTGGGGAATTACGCCCTCCGATTCGAGTGGTTCGACGGCCACGCGAGCGGCCTCTACTCGTTTCACTACTTGAGGAGGCTCTGCCAGTGCGACGCATGCAAGCCGAGCTCCCCAATCGCAAAGCACGCCGAATTGCCCCGCTGATACGATGGATCGCAACCCGGCGGGAGATCAAACACCGAACGCGCCACCCGAAAACGCGCGAGCCTCGCTCGGCAAGCGGGCCGCGATTATATCTGCCGGCACGTTCGCGTCACGCCTTTTAGGGCTCTTTCGCGACATGGCGCTTGCGGCACTCTTTCATCGAAGCGAAACCGACGCGTTCTTCGTTGCGTTTACTATCCCGAACGCGCTTCGCCAACTGTTCGCCGAAGGGGCAATCTCAAGCGCGGTTGTGCCAATATTGTCGGGGAAAATAGCGACCGAAGGGCAGGATGCCGCCCGGGGTTTTTTTGCGCGAGTGCGCGGCGTGTCGCTCATCGCGCTCACGCTTGTGACCATTGGCGGCGTGCTGTTCGCGCGGCAACTCTGCGACCTGTTCGCTACCGGGTATCGCGCCGATCCAGAGCAGTTCGAACGAACGGTCATGCTCACGCGCATCGTCTTTCCGTACATATTTTTTATGGGGACGGCCGCGCTCGGAATGGCCGCGCTAAACGCGAACAGGCGCTTTTTTGTCGGTGCATTCGCGCCGGGGCTGCTCAACGTAGCGTTTCTGATTTGCGTGTTCGCGTTGCCGCCAATCTTGGTGCACTACGACATCGATCGCGTGTACGCGATCGGCGTCGGCGCGCTTCTCGGCGGCGCACTTCAAGTGATCGCGCAGTGGCCTGCACTCCGGCGAATCGGCTATTTGTCGCGCCCCATTTTTTTTAGCGGCGACGGCGCCCTCCGGGAACTCTATCGTCGTATTTTGCCGCTAACGTTCGGCCTCGGCGTCTATTACATCGACGTCATTTTGTCGCGCCGTTTTCTTTCTGAGTTGGGGACGGGGGCGCAGAGCTACTTCACCTGGGCGTTTCGCATCTGCGACTTTCCGCAAGGGATATTTATTTTTGCACTATCCGCGGCGGCACTTCCGTCACTCTCCGCGCTTGCGGCGGTACACGATCACGCCGAGGTGCGAAAAACGTTCGCATATGGGCTAAAAATAGCCCTTTTTGTGACAATTCCGGCGAGCATCGCGATGATTGCGATCGGAGAGCCTGTCGTCGCGCTACTGTTTCAGCGCGGCGAGTTCGACGCCGAAGCGTCTCATCAGACGGCACGCGCACTCATGTGGCAAGGTGGCGCGATTTGGACCGTCGCGGTCGTGCGGCAGACGGTTCCGGTTTTTTTCGCGCTCGGCGATACCAGAACGCCGGTCGTTACGAGCGCTATTGATCTGCTCGTCTTCATCGCGATCGCCCTAGCCTTCCGCGGGTCGTGGGGGCACGTGGCGATCAGTGCGGCGGTAGCGATGTCGAGCGCCGCGCAAATGGTGATGCTGATTGCGACGCTTCAACTGCGCCTTCGCGGTTTGGAACTGGTCGACATTGGCAAATCGGCCGCGCGAACAGCGGCAGCATCAGCGCTAGGGGGGCTGGCGGGGTGGAGCGGCGCGCATTTTGTCCCGTGGAACACGGGAGCGTTTGGTCGAACCGCTGCAGGAATTACGGCGATGATAGCGTTCTGCGTAATATTTGTGATCGCCGCAGCGGCAATGAAATCGCCAGAGCTAGCACTGCTATCAGCAGCAATCCGCCGCCGCGTAAGGCCAATATCGCGAGTACATCCGTAGGGCGGCAATTTTAGCCGTTTAGTGCTTCGTTTGAAGCACGTCGAGCACATGCTTGATCGCGCGGGCTCGCGACTTTCGGCGTAGCGGCCCTGCGTATAGCGCGGCAAGATGGCGTAGCGCCGCTTCGCTCGCTGTCTTCGCGGGGCCTGTCCACGCTTCGGCGCTCAATCGGCGCCACAGGAGCGATTCGAGTGCGCGCGGCTTCCGCACAAACGCTTTTGACGCGCGCGAGACAACATCGGTCGACTCGGGGCTCGTTCGCATCGCCCGCAAATAGTAGCCGATCGCGCTATCCCGCTTTCGTCGCGTCATTAAACATGCATCGCCCGCGTCGCACAACGCCTCGGCGCGCGCGTGCGCATCGACCGCTGAATCGATCCGCTTCTGCGCTTCTGTTAGAGCGCGCGTCACTTCGCGCCCCGCATTTCCGCCAAAAACAGGGCGAAACTTCCAGAAAAAAAAGAGCGCGAATGCGGCCGCTGAAAGCAACAGTGGAAGGTTCCAAGTCATATCGATGATTTCGAAGCGTACGCCCTTTCGGCGAAAAATCACCGTTTCTTCAACGCCGCCGTTACCACAGCCGGACGCTTTCCGGTCGTCCACCCTTCAAACCCGCTTTGCGTCCACGGTGTCTCTCCCCACCCGAACCAAAATCGCCCGAACGGAACGTCACCGTGCACGGCCGACCGGATGAGGAGCGCGAAAAACCGCCGAATTCGATACAAAAGCGCGACTCGAACCGAACCGCCCTGCTTGAGCGTATGCTCTGGCGTAAAGCCGGTCACATTGCCAAAAAGAAGAACATCTGAGGTGACGCCGATCGCGGCGGGGGCCCAGTTGAAGATGATCTGATAAATCGGCGCGAACGGCAGCGCTAACATAAGGCGCCAGTGCCGCAGCTCGTTGTTAATCGAAAGCGCGCCCATCGTCATCAACCACCAGACAAGAAGATTGCAAACATACCCGATGAGAATGCCGGTAAGGAGCATCGTTTTTAGGTAAAAAAGAGGCAAAAACAAATAGACAAGCGCTCCGACAATAAGCGAACGGGCGATATAAAATTTGACGATAAACGCCGGCAGTGCGAGCGACCAATTGTAACCGAGCGACCGCCAAAAACGCCCGGTCAGCTCAACGCGCGAGCAGTTCCATCGCTTACGCTGCTTAAAAAGCCCGCGAACGGTCGTTGGTGACGAAGTGAACACGCGAGCTTCTGGTTCAAACTGAAGCGCTCGGTCGATGAGCAGCGCGCGAAGCATATAAACAAACGCGTGGACGGGTGTTTTCGGCGAATTGAGCGTCAACTTCCCGTTCTCGAAACGGGCGAATGTTGCAGCGAATGCGGTCACAGTATCATCCGTATCGCCGGCCATCAGCTCCGGAATTTCTTCTGCGGTCGACTCGGAAAATCTCGGCGGCTCGTACCCTAACCACCATCGATACCAATCGCTCCGCTTTAGCGTCTGCAAGTAGCCCATGTACTTCGGAATCGAAATAAAAAGCTCCGACCAGGTGCAGTAAAATGCGCCAGGAACGCCTGTGATCGGCAGCCAGCGAATGTTGTAGCGCCAAATATTGCCGACATAATATTCGCGCGCGACCTGCAGATTGAGCTGCCCTTCAACCGAGAAAAAATTGCGCCAGCCGCGCCAAAATCGATTCCCCCGAACGTGAAGCGCGCCGGCGACAACGCGGGCTGGCCAGCCGGTAATGCGATTTCGTCGCTGGAGGCGATAAACGATTCGCTCGAGTGCGCGCGGACCGAGATCGGCATCGGCATCGGTGCTCACGTAGACCGGCGGAAAACTCGGTAGCACCTTCGTCGCCACGAGCTCTTTCACGAAGTGGAACGCGTGGTGGATCGCCATCGGCTTGCTCCGCCGTATCTGCGTCCCTGTCACAAACAGGCGATGACCGGACGGCCAACGTTCGGCCGCGGCCCACGCAGTGAGCTCCGCGTAGAGCAGCGGCGCATCGCCCGTACCGTCGATCGTCACGACAATTGTTACGTCGCCCGGGTAGCCGTTGTTCATCACGTTGCCCACGGTAGACATCATGCTCGTGAGCTCGTCACGCTGTCGCAATAGCGAAGGAATGACGACGAGCACCGGCAGCGGCTTTGCATCTTCGTCGCGCTCTTCACGCGACCGCCCGATCGTCTTGAGCCAGAGCCGATAGACCAACACAAGCGGAAAATCCCAGCAAAACAGGGCAAAAACAAAAAACGCGACTCTGAGAATCGGCGCGACGGTATCAAACCCGTTGAGCGTCGACAGACTCCAAAACAGCGAATTCATGGGGCCGCCGAGGTCGTCGGCTGCGTCATCCGCACGCGCAGCACTTTTGCTTTCGCGGAGCCGGCATCGTTTAAGCGCATTACGGCATACTGGCCTCGCGTTGGGACGCCCCACGGGTCGGCCATGGCGACTTCACCGGGCAAAAGCTCGACGACTTCACCGACTTTTTTGCATCCGAGAACGCCCCAAAGGCCGCATTCGCGAATCTCCGCGCCGGGCACGACGCGATCGAGTTGCGTGTACGGCACGAAGGCGACATTTTGCTGCTTGTCGATCGCGCGAAACACCGGCAGCTGCTTCATCTGACCAATCAGTTCATCGAGCTTGGCTGCATCTTCTTTGGCGACGATCAACGACGCCTCTTTCGTCATCTTTTCGGCTTCTAGGCCGAGCAAATCGATCTCGACGCGAATCAGATGATCGCGCTGCTGGATCATTTCTGGTGTCAACATTGATGCCGCGTTTGGCGAACGAATCGCCCCCTGAACAAGGCGACCTTGACGGAGCGACATTTCGGCGGCGCTGCGCTCTCGCTTGTTCTGGAGCGACGCTACGCGCAATTGCGACAGCATGGCGCGCTCACGCACAACATCGTTTTCGCGAACGAGGCCAGCGTTTAGCTCTTTTTCTAGGCTACTTACGTATTCCGCTTGATCGGCGATCGTTCGGTCGAGGAGCTTTCGCTGCTCGGCGAGAGTGCTTACCTCCCCTTCAGCGACTAGCGTCGCGTCGTTCGACGATGCTTCGGACCACCCGAGCGCTCTGTTGATCAGCTCTTGGAGCGCGGTTAATTTCGCGATGCTCCCTTCGGCGACACGAATCGCGCTCTCCGCTTCACCGATGCGCCCCTGAGCGGCACGCCGCTCGGCGACAAGATGCGAGAGATTCATCCGACTTGCTGCGACCGACTCACTCTCGGGCGAAAAAATAATCGGCGCCACGAATGAATCACGCATCGCTCGATATGCCGTAAGACAAATCTGAAACAGCGCGACGAGAACGAGCGTTAGCGCGAGAAGCGAGAAGAGACGTGTCCAACGACTGACGCGCAATTCGTCGCTCTTCGCGGGGACCGCCGGTTCGGCTGAAACGCTCGGAAGCGGCTCGGGGAGTGAAAGGCGTGACAACACGCGCGACCATCGGCTAATTGGCGGCTTTTCGCTCTCGGGCGGCGCCGAACGAATCGACGCAACCGTGGGGAACGTGTCGGACGGCGTTTTGTCGTCGGCGGGGACAACCTCGAGCCGTCGCTCGAGCGGTTCAGTGAGCTTTATCCCTTTATGGAGAACCATGAGCCCCTCCGCGTGTTGCATTAAGAGAGCCGAGAAGCGTGCTCAAGTAGACGCGATCGGCCTCAGCCGAGAGTTGCTCGAGCGCCAAACTATCTTGTGCGAACTCAGTATGGGCTACCACCGCCGTCGCGAACGACGAGCGCGTTTTTTCGATGGCATCGATCTGTTTCACGAGCGCCGCGAGTTCGCCTTTTGCGGCGTCGATCTCGGCATCAAGACGACGCTTGACATCGGCGATCTTGGTCGACATTTCATACGGGGCATCGCGAAGCTCGGCTTCGCGCGCAGCCAAATATTTGCGCTCTTCGTAGCTGCTTACCGGGCCGCCTAAGCTATACGAAACATCGATCCAACCGGCCCAATCAACATCACCGCGCGGCGCGGGGATCGCCGCGGCGTTTATTTTGAACCCCCAAGGGTTGAGCTCTTTCGCGGCCGACATGCGGCGCTCAAGCTCGTTGCTCGAGTCGACATAGCTCTTTGCCATCGCATCGAGGCCTTTTGAAGAATCGGCGGGCCTGTTTGCTTCGAGGCGCCGCGTTGCGCTTCGTGCTTTCGCCAATTTTTGCTCGAGCGCCCCCACAAGATGCCGGAACTCGTTCATGTCCGACAAATTGATCACGTGAGCAGAAAGGCGATCGTGGTTATGTTCGAGCAGCTGCTCCCACTCGGCCTGGTGACGCTCGAGGAATGCGACTTCTGCACGAAACGCAGGCAGTTGCGGCGAAATAAGCGCGGTGTCGAGCGCGCTTCGAATATCCTCGCCCGCTTCGTGGACGCGGCATTCGACGTCACTGGCGCGCAAAAGGAGCGCTCCACGCACCGCATCAAGCGGCGCGAACGAGCCGCCGACACGAAGCTGCACGCGGTTGCCGACCGTTGGCCCGATATCGATCGCGCCGGCGCCGGGGAAGCGGAGCGCATTGAGTACGAGGCGAGGCGCGACGAGAACAGCGGCATCTCCGATCGCTCTCGCGCGTATCTTGTTGCAATAGTCTGAACGTTGGGCGGCGGCCGCCGACCCGACTGTCAGTAGCAATGAGGCGACAACTCCACCCCAGCGCCGAAACCCACGCGCGCGATTGCACCCCATACGCAACTCCTTAGAGGGCCTTCTTGTTCCGAAAGAAAGCAGTCGATTCCTCCTCAACCTATTCGGCACAAGCGAAGCGCGTCAATCGTCCAATGTATCGAAAAGACTAATTTTTCTCGCAGTTTGTAGGAGGGACGGAGTGCTTACGTTTGTGCTGATGGGCGACCCAAAACGTCGATGCCTTACTCCGCATTTGAGTGGGTCATTTTTCTCCCACTTAAAAAACCGGGCACGTTTACGGGCACGGGCACGGGCACGTTTACGGGTGCTCGCTTGCCCAGCGGTACAATTTGACTCGCTGGGGGGCTATGCCGACGGGTCTGGTGGCTTGATTACACTGCGCGCTATGCGGGCGACTTGGTGGCTATGGCGGTCTGCTTGGCATTGCGCGCGATTTTGATCCACACGCCTATCCCTAAGCCGAAGAGCGCTACGCACGACCACTGTGCAAACGTTAGACCGGCGTAACGCAAATCGGCTGTTGGGCCGTCGGTGATCCGCAGAAAATCCATCATGAAGCGCGCTGGCGCGTAGACTAGAGAAACGATGACGATATACGTGCCGACAGGCCATCGCCGTTTCCATGTGAGGACGAGCAGCGCCGAAAACACGATCGTAAACAGGAGCTCAATCAGCCCTAAATCGTATCGCGGACTGGAGCCTTGTATCAGCTCGATCGGGCCGTAAACGCTCTTTGTCCCCTCGCCTTCATAAAGCGGGTATGCGACAGCGAGAAACGAATTCGCCGATGTGGCGGCGCCCGGATGATCGTGAACGACAGTGCAGCCGAGGCGACCAAAAATCCACGCGACCGGAAAGACGGCGACGAGAAGATCGCAAAATGGCAAGAGCGGCTCCGGCTGAGGGCGACGCTTAAACCACGCGAGTTTGAAGAGACGTAGGTCGAGCACGTCCTTCAGAACAAAATACTTCCACATTACGGCGCCGATGAGCGCTCCGAGAAAGCCTCCGAATGAACTCAGCCCTTCCCACAACATCAAGAGCGACCAGGGGCGGCGGATGATCTCTTCTGGGTGGTAAAAAATCGTATCAAAAATGTGGCCGCCGGCGAACCCGAAGACGAGAACCCACGTGATAAACGAATCGAGCGAAGGGATATCGTACCCGAGGCGCATGGCGCGTTTGCGCGAAATGGCGTTGCCGACAATGACCGCCGTCGCGACAAGAATGCCGAACGGATGCAGCGGTATCGGCCCAATCTTAATGTCGGGAATATGAATGTAAGGAATCATTGGTTCAATTTAACTCGAGCAGGGGCGTAGCACCCTGGTAGCCCAGAATTGCTACTTTGGCGGCAAAAAGCTCTTTATTTTTGGCTTGGCTCCCAAAAGAGCCAATTGGCCGCACGCAGCGCTCACGTCGTCGCCGCGTCGGCGCCTAATGAAGCACGAATATCCCGCATCGACGAGCAGCTGCTGAAATGCGAGCACACCTGAGAAATCAGGCGGTCCGAGCGTGCTGTGCTCAATCGGGTTCATCGGAATAAGATTAATTTTTACTGGGAGGCCGCGAAGAAGCTTCGCAAGCTTGCGCGCTTCGTCCAGCGAGTCGTTCTTCCCGGCGACGAGCGTGTACTCGATCGTAATGCGGCGACGACGCGGAAGCGGGTAGGCTCGAAGCGCATTCATAAGCGCATCGAGCGGGTATTTCCGATTGATCGGCATAAGGCGCGAGCGTGTTTCGTCGTCGGCGGCGTGAAGCGAAATCGCTAAGCCTATGTTGCCGCCGAAATCTTCACCGAGGCGCGCGATTTCAGGGATCAGGCCGCTCGTCGACACGGTGATGCGCCGAGACGAAAGACCGATGCCGTCCGGGTGGGTCAAAAGGCGGAGCGCGCGCGCGGTATTCGCATAGTTGTGGAGCGGCTCGCCCATCCCCATCAGCACCACGTTGCGGAGCTGCTCCGACTCGGCGCCGTCACTATCGAGCATCGACCGACCGAGGAGCACTTGAGCGATAATCTCGCCGGCATCCATGTTCCGCTTGAGGCCAGCAACACCGCTCGCGCAAAAAACGCACCCCATCGCGCAGCCAACTTGCGTCGAAATGCACTGCGTGACTCGCACCACCGATTTGCCGGTTTCCGCTTCTTCTTCGTCGTCATCGGGCATCGCCGATGCATCTGCATCTTCGGTGTAACAAGGCGACGGCAGCTCCCCTTTTGGCGACTGACCGACGCCTGGAATGAGCACCGTTTCGACGGTGAGGCCATCTCGCATTGAGACAAGAAGCTTCCGCGTGCCGTCGAGCGCGCGCCGCATTGTCGTGATCTGAGCGACGCCCGACAGACCGAGCGAACCGAGCGACTCGCGGACATTGACCGGAAGGTCGGTCATCGCGAGCGGGTCGGTCACGCCACGCGCATGAATCCACTTGAAAACCTGCTTCCCGTGAAAGGCACGGCCCCCCGCGCGCACAAGCTCAGCGCTCCACTCTTCAGGGGTGCGGGCCAGCGGCGAAACGGCGCCTTTTTCGGGTGGAGTCAATGGAAGCAAGACCCCTTAAACTACGGTGCAATCGCTTCAAGCGCAAATCTAGGACGTGATCTTATATTCAGCCCGTGCCCGTAAACGTGCCCGTAAACGTGCCCGGTTTTTTCTGCTCTGCTCCCAGACCGGCTTTTTCTGCTCTGCTCCCAGAAAAGAAGAAACCGGGCACGTTTACGGGCACGGGCACGTTTACGGACCGAATATGAGATCAGGCCTCCCTAGCCGCTATTCGATCGATTTGCAGCAGCGGAAGCCGAGATGATAGTTGATGTGCCCTGCGTTCGACATCGGCTCGACATGCCAGCGTGGGTCGTAGTTGCACGTATCGGGGTAAGTCTCGCGTGGCGGTTTTGTCTGCGGAAAGCCGGGCGCTCGCGCAACTTCTTTGTAAAACCACGCACTCCCTTTTAGCTGGCTCACTTTGCCGCTATTCGCGTCGCGCCTCGTCATCACTTCGGCAACGTTGCCGCTCTGATCGTAGACACCGAAGCGCGAACGACACTTTGGAAAGCTCCCCGACGGCTCGCTTTGCGTCGAGCATGTATTCCACGCGTCACGCGCCGACCTCGCGTTGCACGAGCGCCCGTTCGTTCGACGGTGCGGTTTGTTCGTGTTGCAAATCGTGATGTCGAGCTCATTGCCATACGCATACGCCCAATCGGGGCCGCCTTTCGGATCGGCTCGGCACGCCAAGTTCCACTCGTTCTGGTCGCAAAGCCGTTTCCCCTGGCTGGCACAGATCACAGCCGTTTCCGTGGGCGGTGACCAGACTACCGGGAGCTCGCACGGCTTGTTCGGAAACTCGAAAATATCGATGCAAAATTTCGGCGACTGGTGTTTCGCGGCGTCAAAAATTGGCACCATCATCTCGGCGCCGCCGCACGCCGATTTCTGCTCGGGCGTTTGGAGAACGACCCCTTCGAGCCCTTTGAGGCACTCTTGCTTCGTGATGAGATGGCTCGCCATCTCTTTGTTCCCTTGATTGATCTCGCCTGGGCCGCTCACGCCGAAAAAGCGATTCAAACGCTGCAGCGACGCCGCTTGGTCGCTTGATGGGGCAATCGTGAAAAGCGTTAGGAGCTCTTCGCGCGAGTTTCGATGATTGCTCATCGCTTCGGCGCAATGCGCATCGCACGCATCGGGGGTCAGCGGCGGAAGCACGGCCTTCTGCGCGACCGAAAACGCCGGCGAAACGGCCAGAATAACGAACCCCGCAACAAACAGGCGACGCGCATGCCATCGCCCCACACGAATCGGCATGGCGACATCATCGACGAGTCTGCCTAAAAACGAAACCTAGATTGCGCGTTTGCCCAGAGCTTTAGCTTCGTCCCAGTACCGATCCAAAACCGACAGCGGCAACTTTGACTCATCTCCACCTGCAGCGCCCCACCCGCCATGCTCTTCGTTTACACGGCGCTCGACATGCTCGAACCGCTTTTTGAACTTGTCGATCGTTTTGCGGAGCGCCCCTTCGCCGTCAACCTTCACGTGACGCGACAAGTTTATGAGCGCAAAGAGCGTATCGCCCATCTCTTCTTCGATCGCCGCGCTATCGCCCCGCGCAATCGCTTCGTCGAGCTCGCGCAGCTCTTCGGTCACTTTGGCGCGGGAACCGGCGCTGTCGTCCCAATCGAACCCGACGCGCGACACTTTTTCGCCCACACGCTGCGCACGTGTAAGCGCTGGCAAACTTCGCGGCACGCCGTCAAGCACACCGCGCCCTTTTTTTTCGGCCGCTTTTATCTTTTCCCAGTTGCGAAGCACTTCGTCCGCGTCGCGCGCCGTGGCGTCACCAAAGACGTGCGGATGCCTTGATACGAGCTTCGCGACAATCGCTTCGACAACATCGTCGATCGCAAACGCCCCTTCGCGGCGAGCGAGCTCCGCTTGAAAAACGATCTGTAGGAGAAGGTCGCCGAGCTCTTCGCGCAGCTCTTCGCGACGACCGCCGTCGATCGCGTCGATCACCTCGCACGCCTCTTCGAGCACATATTTTCGAAGCGTTTCGAGTGTTTGCTCGCGATCCCACGGGCAGCCGTCGGCATCGAGAAGGCGGCGCATCACGCCGACGAGTCGACAAAGGGTCGACCCATCTTGCCGAGCGATCGGCTCGATAGGGCGTGGGTCGGTGTGTTCGAAACGGGGGAGATCGGTGGGTGCGCGCATGGAAGGCGATACTTTATACCGAAAAAGTGGCATCGCGACTTAGAAGCGCCCACGAATGCGCCAAAAACGGGCTATTCTGTGCTTGTCGCGCATGACTCATTCTGGTCCGCCACCGTCGTCACATCGCCCGCCACGGCCTGGAAGCAGCGCGTCGTCGCGCTGGGTGATCGCGTCGGCCGTCGTCGTGTTCGCCGTATTTGCCTATTATTTACGGCAAATTATCGCGCCTCTTCTATTCGCATTTGTCATCGCGACGGTGCTCGATCCATTCGTCAGTCGCCTCGAACGCCTCAAACTGCCGCGCTCGCTTGCATCGATTTTTACCGTGGTCGCTATTTTTGGGGGGATTACGGCGGCGCTAGTTTTTTCGATACCGGTGCTCATTTCGGAGCTTACCGAGGCAGGCGCGGCGCTCCCCGATCAACTTCTCGCGCTGCAACGACGCTCCGATCCATGGCTATGGACAACGTTTCACGTGCGCCTGCCGCACACGTTCTCCGAAGTCGCGCGAACGATCGGCGACCGACTTGGAACGCAGCTGCCAACGATGGTCGACGCCGCGGTCACCGCATTTTTCGGGACGATCGGAGTGATTGCGGTTCTCCTCAGCGCACTCATTGTGCCGCTCATCGTGCTCTATTTTCTGATCACGTATCAGAGCCTCTTGAAGCATGTCGATTCGCTCGTGCCACGACGATGGGAGCCGCTCGTCATCGACCTCGGGCGCCAAACGCAACGCACGCTTTATGGCTATTTTCGTGGGCAAATCACCGCGAATATCGTCCTTGGAGCGCTCTATGCCGCCGCGCTTCGCTTCGTTGATATTCGCTTGGCGGTGCCGATCGGTGTCCTCACGGGGATGCTCACATTCATTCCGTATATCGGGTTTTCGATCGGGTTCTTTCTCGCGCTTACGATGAGCATTCTCGATTGGCACGGGTTTGCGCCAGTGATCGAAGTCGTGGCGATGATGGGAGCCGTGCAGCTGCTTGATGCGACGGTCGTTACGCCGCGTATTGTCGGTCGATCGGTCGGTTTAACGCCGATTGAGGTAATTTTTACCCTGATGGTGGCGGGGAGTGTGTTCGGATTTCTCGGCGTTCTGATGGCAGTGCCGATCGGCGCTGTTATAAAGCTGATTGCGCAGCGGGTGACACGCGTATATCTAGCATCCGATTTTTACCTCGAACGCGCGGCGGTTTCGAAGCGCCATTAGTCCTTCTAGGCAGGCGTGTATTTTTTTAGGAGCTCATCGATATGTCCGCATCAACCGAAGTTCTCGTCGAACAAGTTTCTCGTACGCGCATCGTCACAATCAACCGGCCCGAAGCGCGCAATTCGCTCACGCGCGGCGTTCTCGCCGGCATGCGCGACGCGATCGAAACAGCCGGTAGCGCGGGGATTCGTTGTGTCGTCATCACCGGCGCGGCCGGGAATTTTTGCGCCGGCGCCGATTTAAAAAAGAATATTCAAGATAACCCGTCGCTGTTCGACAACCTCGAAACGTACATCAGCGAGTACCACGCCGTCATCAAAGCGATCGTCGCGTGCAAGTGCCCGACCATCGCGATGGTTGATGGCGCGGCGGTAGGTTTTGGCGCCGACATCGCGCTATCCTGCGATTTGCGAGTCGTTAGCGACAACGCGTACGTGCAAGAAAAGTTCGTCAACATCGGGCTAATGCCAGACGGCGGCGGAACGTTCTGGCTCCCGCGCCTCGTAGGCACAGCGCGCGCCATGAAGATGATTCTCCTCGGCGAAAAAGTGACCGCGAGCGAACTAAAAGAGCTGCATATCGCCGCCGAAATGGTGCCACCAAATGAGCTACGCGCCGCAACAATGAAGCTAGCGCAAGCAATTGAAGCGGGGCCACCACTCGCATTCGAACAAATTCGCCGCGCCCTCTACGGGAGCCTGGGCGATATCGACGCCGCGCTAAAGCGAGAATTCGACGGGCAGCTAAAGCTCCTCCGAAGCAGCGACGCAATGGAAGGCGTAGCCGCATGGATGCAAAAGCGCGCGCCAGAGTTTACCGGGTCTTAAAACGCTAGCGCGTGATCTCATATTCAGCCCGTGCCCGTAAACGTGCCCGTAAACGTGCCCGTAAACGTGCCCGTAAACGTGCCCGGCTTTTTCTGCTCTGCTCCCAGAAAAGAAGAAACCGGGCACGTTTACGGGCACGGGCACGTTTACGGACCGAATATGAGTTCAGGCCCTACCGCGTCATTTTTATCGACGTACGGCATTTGGCGCCATATAGTATGACAAATGCCGCGAAGACAATCCGCCTCGTCCGCCTCACCTCTTGCAGCGCGTTTTGAGCTTCTGGGCGGAACGTCGGTGGTTCGACCGCAACCCACCAACCGTCTCGAGCTGGTCGGGTCGATGCGCGTCGGTCTTCCGTATGCGGCTGTGACAAACATTGGCCGCGTCTTGGGCCTGACAGCAGCTGAGATTGCGAAGACGCTAGGGTTATCGCCACGGACTCTAGAGCGACGAAAGGGCGGCAGGCTCGACCCGCACGAGAGCGAAAGCATTTTTCGACTTGCCGACATCATGGCGCGCGCGGTCGAGGTCTTGGGCGATCATGAGCGTGCTATCGCCTGGCTTGCGGAGCCGATTCGGGCGTTAGGCGGTATCGTTCCGCTCGCTTTGCTCGACACCGAGATCGGCGCAGATGCCGTGCGCGATGTCCTAGGTCGGATTGAGCACGGCGTATTCAGTTGAGGGCTTATCGAATTTGCAAGGCAACGTTTGCCTCTTCGTTCGACGGAGAGGGGGCGCGCCTATACGGAGGCCGGTGGAATCCTAAAGGCGTAAGACTGATCTATGCAGCCCGTAGCTTGTCGCTCGCGGCACTTGAGTGCTTTGTTCATCTATCTCCACGCCTTGTCCCCCGTGACTACGTTTACGTTACGATCGATATCCCGGATGATGTGTCGGTTGAGCATCGCTCGATGACGGGGTTGCCTAGCCACTGGTCAAAGACTCCGGCGCCAGATGAATTGCAGTTACTGGGGCAACGTTGGGTCGAATCGATGGCGTCCGCGATCCTTTGTGTCCCGTCGGCTATCGTTCCGATTGAAACGGTTATTCTGATCAATCCAGCACATGCCGATGTCGCGAGAATCAAACGTCAGCGACCGCTGCCGTTTCTGTTCGATGCGCGCATGTTCAAATAGAAAGGTGCTGAGTTTCAGCGCCTTTCTAGAAATACCGTTCCGCTCCGTCGCAAAGCACGGTGACGACGATGCCTCCTGAGAAGCTCGCGGCTACTTCGCAGGCTACGTGTACGTTTGCTCCTGAGGATGGGCCTACTAGCAGCCCTTCTTCTCGCGCTAGCCGGCGCGCCATTCTGTCGGCTGCCAAATCGGTTACTAGTAGTCCATCAACCTTCGATTGATGGGTAAAGTCGGCGGAGCTTAATTCGGGCGTCGTTGGTGGTGAAACGCCAAGAGATCGGGTGGTTGTCGGCGTTATGAGCAGCGTTCCAGAGCGCGAGGAGGTGGCGCAATCGTTCGATCG
>CAMAVR010000062.1 GCA_945861885.1 Nannocystis exedens
AACTCTGCTATTTTATCGGCTCAACGTTGAAACGGAGGCTCCCCGATGACGATGCGTCGATCGCTTTTGCCGTGTCTCTTGTTCGCGTTCGCAGTGGCGCCGACAGCGTGTTCGAGTTCGCGCGCGGCTGATGATTCGAGTTTGTTAGATACTACGGTTACTCCGAACGTGCTTCGGGACCTAGGATTCACGGCGCTTGCGCCGGCCCCGACGGCAAATGCAAACTTAGTATCGCTTGGGCGCGATCTATTTTACGAGGCGCGCTTGGCACCGAAAACAGCCGAGTCGCGCGGATGCTTCAGCTGCCATGGGACCAAGACCTATGGCGTCAATCCTACCATCGTTCGTCGGCGTAATGTGCCGACGGTCTTCAATCTGAATGGTCAAAAGGCATTCTATTGGGACGGTCGCGCCGCAACTCTAGAAGTGCAGGCGACAATGGCGATGACAAATCCCGATGAAATGGGCCATCCCAACGTGGCATCAGCCGACGCAGCGCTCGCCGCAATAGCTCCCGACTACAAAGCGCGATTTAAAGACGCATTTGGTGACGAAGCAGTGTCCCTTGACCGTGCCGCCACCTCGATCGCGGCGTACGAAAAGCAACTCGTTACTCCGGCACCAATCGATGACGCTCTCACCACGGGCAACACCATTCTAACCGCCAAACAAGAGGACGGTGCGAGCACTTTTGCAGCCCTTTGCTCGACCTGTCACAACGGGCCGTCCCTCAGAGGTGATGGACTTCGGAAGGGGCGCAGCTATCAAGCGGTTCCAGACCTTGGTCGCTTCGACGTTACCGGTAATGATGCAGACAAATTTTTGTTCGCGGTTCCAGGCCTGCGCAATGTGGAAAAAACAGCCCCATATTTTCATGACGGATCGGCGGCAACGCTCAAGGATGCGATCACGTACATGGCCGAGAATCAGGCGCAAGCACTGCTGAGCCCAGAGGACGTCGAAAACATTGCTGAGTTCCTCAAGACCCTTACTGGGTCAGTTCCCGAGATCGCGGCTGCCAAACCGTAGCCACAGACGCTCCCGCCACCGCCACTCCCTAAAAAAGGCGCGTATTCGCCGCCGCTTTTTCTCCCTCCCGCTTTCGACTGAACACATAAAAGAGCGACGGCAGCAGAAATAGCGCCACGAACAGACACGCGATTTCACCGCTTGCCGCTAGCCATCCGAACGATTGGAGCGCTTGATTGTCGGCCGCTATGAGCGACCCGTAGCCGACTGTCGTCGTGTAGCTGCATAGCGCCACAGCGCCGCCTGAACGCGTAACCGCCGCCACCATGTCGCCTTTGAGGAGGCGCGAGCGATCGAAAATGTTGAACGGATATTCGCACCCGATTCCGAATGTGATCGGCAGCGCGATGAAGTTCAAAAAATTCAATTTATGATTGAGCAGCGCCGCTCCGCCGATCGTCCATAACACGGCGCACATTAGCGCTGTCAGAACCATCATCGCGCCGCGCAAATTCGCCGTCGCGAGCAAAACGACGATCACCACGGCGCCAAACGAAACGCCTGTCGCTAGCGGCCCGTCCCGCCCCATCGACTTCAGCATTTCAGAAAAAATTGTCGACCGGCTCGCCGTCTTAACGCGTGTCCCATCGGGAAGGTCGATGTTGTCGGTCACTTTCGCGATTCGGAGCATGTTGTGCCCGTCGGAAAGCGAGACGTCGTTCTTCGGGCGAACGTAAAACACCGTCCCGACGACCCCGTTGTTCTCTTCGAAGCGGCGCTTTAGAAGCTGCGGCAGGTCGGTCGGTTCGATCACCTGAAGGCGCTCGGGGGGGCGCATGTCTTCGACACGCGTGCGCTCTTCAGGCGACAAGCTTTCGAGAACCGCCGGCGTCAACCGGTCGCGAATTCGCTCGAGCACCGCGAGCTTCGCCGCTTGCTCTTCGGGTGTCCCCGGAAGAACATCGAACACTGTCGACACACCGGAAATTAGTGACCCTTCTGGGTCCTCCGCGGCGTTCTGAAGAATCTTTGCTTTGAGCAGCGGCACTTGCGACGGCGTATCGCCGAGCATCAACGCACCCGCGATGTTCATCCGCCCGCCGAAGACGATATCGGCTTTGCGCGACCAATAGCCGGCGCCCCCGTCGTCCTTTGAACCGTGCGACCCTAACTTGTCAAAGTTGTATTCCCACGGGTCGCTCAAATAGCGCGGAAGCTGCACGATCGCGATAATCGACAAAATCGCCGACAGCACCACAAATACCCACGGCCACCGCTGCGTCACTTTGGCCACAGCGCGAACGAGCGGCCCCGATGTACGCTCGCGAACTGCATACGAGCGATCGCGCATCCACCCGGGGAACTTCTGCTGAATGCCTTCGACGATCACGATGAGCGCCGGCACGAGCGGAATGATCGAGATCCAAACGATCAACATCCCGACAAAACCGATCGTCCCGAATTGGCTAAACCCGCGAAATCGCGTCACCGTCAGCGACCCGTACGCGATGCTCGCCACAAGGGCGCCCACTAGCTCCGCGCGAAACGCATTGAAGACGGCATCGCGCCTCGCCTCTTCGCCCGACTGCCCGCGAGCGCGAAATTCGGCATAGCGCGACAGAAGCACGATTGGATAGTTGATCCCGTTTCCGAGAATAATCGCCCCTAAAAAGGCCCCTGACGTATTCACGTAGCCGTACGTCGCCGTAGCGAATGCGTACGCGCAGCCGACGCCAAAAAGCGCCGGAAGCGTGATGATCACTAGCGACCAGACGGAGCGGTAGAAAAAAACGACGCCGCCCATAATCAACAAAAACGCGATACCGGTGACCCAGATCGCTTCGCTGACAAGCGACTCTTTTTCGGCCGCCGCATTCGGAATATCGCCGGCGAAACCGATTTTCATCTCGGCGTTGTAGCGGCTCGGATCGAGCCCTTTTGCGATCGCTTCGACCTCATGAAGAAGGTCGTCGCCCGCGCTGTCGCCAAGGCCGCTCGTCGACGAAACGATGCGAAGGCCGATCAACTTTCCGTCGGCCGTTTCGAAATATCCTGACGGAAAATCGTCGTTCTTTTTGGCCGCTGCTTCCCACTTGTCGCGATACGTGTCTAACCCGAGATTGTCCTTCGCTTGATCGCTCGGCTTTTTTTCGGCGCCGTCGTCAGCGGATAGGTCATCCACAAGGCCGCTTTTAATAGCGATTTGTTGATCGAGCGTGTCGTCGGCCGCCTCTAACTCTGCGAGGTCGGCGTAGAGCCATTTGTTGTCTTTATAAAATTGCCGAAGCTCTTTTGTCCCCGATTCGACATACGAAATCAGCTGGGGGCCACACGCTTCTCGGCACGCCTCTACTTTGCAGGCGCGCACACACTCTTCGTTCGCACGCACATGATCGGCCAACTTCACCGACAAGTCGTCGATGTACTTTTCGTTTGCCAGCTTGTCGGGCGACTCGGCGATCACAATGAGCGATGCGCCACCCCCGACTCGCCCGAGCTGATGCTCAAACGCTATAAATCCTGGGCTATCGCGCGGCAGAAGCTCCAAAAAATCGGAGCGAATTTGGAGGCATTTTGCGGCGTACCCCCATGTCGCTGCCATAAGCACAATTGCGATGCCTACGACGAGCCAAGCTCGACGCCCCGAAAAATCGACCAGCCTTCCGACCGCGTTCCAGAACATTTTTAGCCCACCGATTCGATAATTTCTCGCTGAATTTTCGCAGAATGCGCCCTGCCATCAAACTCTGCTACCACACGCTCGCGCGCCGTTTCACCCTGCCGTTTTCGAAGCTCGGGGTCGCGCAGATAGCGCAAAAACTGCTTCGCCATCCCTTCAACATCGGGTGGATTCGCCTGAACGAGCGCCCCCGATTCTCCGTCGCGAAGCATTTCGCTCACCCCTCCCACATCGAACGCGATCACCGGCTTTCCGAACGCCATCGATTCAATCACAGCGCGCGGGAGCGGGTCTGCATAAATGCTTGGCACGATTGCGATATCGAAGTCGACAACGTAAGGCCTTACATCGGCGCGAAACCCTAAAAAAATCATATGCGACGCGATGCCGAGCGTTCGCGAGAGCTCGATGCACTCGGCCAAATGGTCGGGATGGTAATCCTCCGGCGTGTCACCGAGTACGACAAATCGAACGCGATCGCGCTCCTCGGGCGTCATCGCATCGAGCGCAATTTTTGCTGCGCGTGTCATCTCTGCGTAGCCTTTTCGCGGCAAAATGCGCCCTTGGCTGCCAAAAATGACTGTATCGGCCGAGAGGCCGAGCTCTTCTCGGAGCACGCCGCGATTTCGTGATGCTGAATAGTCGTCGACATCAAGCGCGTTGTTAATGACCCGCACTTTCTCGTTGCAGTGCGGGAATTGCGCCGCCGCGGCGTGCGAAACGCAGACAATTCGCTTCACGCCGCTACTTGACGAAAGGCGCTTATGAATCGCGCGGACCGCGCTCGGAAGCGACGTGTAGCGCACATGCCAAATCGCCGGAATGCCGGTTACTGCCGCGAGCGCACCGCCGGCGAAATCGGCGTTTGTTCCGTTGCAGTAAATGAGATCAAACTTCCCCCGTCTTAAAAACGAGGCGAGCCGCGCGAAACCTACTGCGCCGCGGACCACATTCCCCACGGCGCGCCACGCTTTTTTGGCCGCCGGCGCATCAAAATCGGCGCGCTGCATCGGGCGTGACCACGGTTCGATCGGATTTTCGACCAGATTTCGCTCAAACACGATTTCGTCGGCGACGCCGCTTGTCTCGAGAAGTTCGCTAATCTCACCGGCGCGCGGCAAAACAACGGTGCGATGAATCGCCTCCGGGTCGAGAAACTTCAAAATGCAGTGGAGACTCCGCCCCGGGCCGCCATTTCGCGCGGTATCGTTGATAAACGCGACTCTGAGTTTTCGACCGTGATCCTTCATTGCACTCTCAATTGATGAAACAGCTTGCGAATTGGGCACCGAGCGTTGCGTTGTAGCGCCGGTCGGTGCACTCTAGCGTAGCTCAAATTTCGCTCTGCCCCGTAAACGTGCACGTGCCCGTAAACGTACTCGGCTTTTTCTGCCGGCGTGCAGGAAAAGCCGAGAAGAAAACCGGGCACGTTTACGGGCACGGGCACGTTTACGAGTGAGACAACATTGCGTACGATTTGCCAGGGGCACCCATTCCGTTGACATCACGTTCAATTCTTCGAACGACAGCGCTTCTTTTGCCGTTCCAAATTGTGTTTCGCGCTGGCGAAGCTGCACTGCCGCTGCTTCTCGCGCAGTGGTTTGGGAGCACGGCGGCGACCGATGTTTATTACTTTGCCTGGTCGGTGTTCGCGCTTGCGGGGACGCTTATTTTTTCGGCATATCAAGATTCGGCGGTCATTCCGATTCTGGCTGAAGTCCGCGCTTCTGACCCTGACTCGCTTCCGACTGTTCGCGGGTCGCTTCTCACGTACACGCTCGCGATCGGTGGTGGGCTCGCGGCGCTGATCGGCGTTGTGTCTTCAATCTGGTTTTGGTTTAGCTACCCTCCGGAGCAGTTTTCGGTCGCCATTCGCATGGTGGTCCCGTTCTGCCTTTATCTTGTTGCGCGCAGCGTCAAAACATTTTTTGCGGCGCTGCTCAATGCCGATCATCGGTATTTCTCGTCTCCAGTTGCCAGCAGCTTAGGTATCACGGTGACGATCGGTGCGATCGCGCTTCTAAAAGGCCGGCTCAGCGTCGACTCGATACCGATGGCGCTTCTTCTTGGCGAACTTGTCGCGGTGGGAGCGCTCGGTTTCATCGCGATGCGCCTTGCCGGAATGGCCATTTTACCGACGTTTAAGCGCCCGAAACCGGTTGTTCAATTTGCTCGCCTCGTATTTTCGGAAGTCGGCGGAAGTGCGGTCACGCAAATCAATCCGATGATCGATCAGCTGATGGCAGGCTGGGTCGGCGTTGTCGGCGGCGGGACGGTGCTAAAATATGCGGGCGATGTTTCGTCGGTGCCGACGTCACTTTTGCAAGCGGGGTTTCTTTCGGTGCTCCTCTCGCACCTTGCCGATGCGTACAGAACGCGCAACGCGTCGCTAGTCCGGCGCACGATTTACAAATCGCTGCTCTGGTCATGCGCCATGCTCGCGGCGGCGTCGATCATCCTTTTTTTCGTGCGCGATCCGCTGCTTAGGCTCATCTACCAACACGGCGAGATGGACGCGGCCGGCGTCGATCGGATGATCCGAATTTTTCCGTATCAGCTTCTTGGCATCCCCGCATTCGGGGCGTTGCTCGTTCTTTCGCGAGCGCATGTCGCAGTTAAAAATAGCGGCATTATGGTTTCGATGGGGGTTCTTAACGCCGTCGCGAATGTTGTATTTAACTGGATCTTTCTCCAGTGGATGGGGCTCGAAGGGATCGCTCTGGCAACGTCGTGCGTGCAGATCGCCGTAGCCGTGGTTTTCTGGATGCGACTCAAACCACGACTCGCCGAGCTCACCGCGTGATGCGCCACCGCGTGGTGCACGTCGTCGTCGCCGGCGAAATTGGCGGCGCAGAGCGCATGCTCGCCGAGCTTGCGTCACGCCCCGACGAAAGCGGCGCCGACCACACGATCGCGCTCTTCACGCCGGATGCGAAATTACGCGACTTTTTTACGAGCTACGGGATCAAAATTATCGCACGCAACGGCGTGCGCGAATCGATCGTTACGACGCTTCAACACGCGTTTGGTCACGAAGACCTCAATTGGCTATGCGCGGTGCTGAAGAGCGAACAAGCGACGATCGTCCAGCTGCACACATTCGGTTCGCAAGTGCTCGGCGCGCGGGCCGCGATAAAGCAGCGGCTCCCGTTCGTTCGTACGGAGCACTCGACGCGCGTCTACCGTGATATCAGCTGCATCCCTTTTTCCCGGTGGTCGCTTGCGCGCGCAGCCGCGGTCGTTGCGGTCGGCGACTATATCGCAGGCGTGGTGCGCCCGCATTTGCGGCATAATCAACGCATGTTCGTCGTACGAAACGGCGTCGATACAAATCGATTTTCGCCGGTCGCGAATTACGCGCAGGGTCACGCTTTTCGCTTCTTACTAGCCGGTCGACTCGAGCACCGAAAAGGCGTCGACATCGCACTTCGCGCCGTCGCACAAGCACCAACGATCACGCTCGACATCGCCGGCGACGGAGAAGACCGCGCGAAACTCGAACAGCTCGCAAAGCGCCTCGGCGTGTCCGATCGTGTGCGATTTTTAGGCTATTTAGCCGATGTTCGGGCGGCGATCGGAGATGTCGACGCGATGCTGTCATCGTCGCGAACCGAAGGGCTACCGGTCGGGTTGATCGAAGCAATGGCATGCGAAAGGCCTGTGCTCGCACCTCCGGTCGGCGGCATTCCCGAAGTTGTGATCAACGACCAAACAGGTTGGCTCACGGACAATTTATCGGTCGAAGCAATCGCAACCAAGATGCAACAAGTGGCAGCCAATCGCGAAAAGTGCCGCGAACTTGGAAAATCAGCGCGCCAATGGGCCGTAGCAAACGCGTCGATCGAAGCGATGCGCGCGGGGTATGGCGCGGTCTATAGCGCGATTGACAGCGAGCGAAGGACCCCACGGATGTAAGCGGCCGTGCGCGCACGACTTACCCATCGTAGACGGGAGTATTGACCCGCATCAAATATATTGAACCCTAAAGGAATAGGCTCAGTTGGTAAGCCACCTCACCGCGAAAGGGACGCGCAAATGCCGACCGCCGAGGAACTCATTCGCCAGTTGATTGGTAAGCTAACGCTGCGAACGATTGCAAGTCAGTTTCATGAAGATAGTCCGGCGCTATCGCCTCTGCATAAAGACGACCTCTTCAGTCGCGGGTTCTTTCATTTAGTCCAGACTGCCGGGGAGATTTCGCCCAGACTCAATGCGTCGGTCGTGTTAGTGCCGACAACGAGCGGGCCCCTAAAAAAAATCGATGTCGTGCCGGGATTTATTTCGATTCCGACAGACGATGAGAATGTGGGTGACCTCAGTGAGAAATTGAAACCGATTCTGGAATGCCTTTGCGCGCTTCCGATCATCGATGACGACAGAGCTTGGGCTTCCGAGACCGAGGCTCTCGACATGATTTCACGGTTTCTCACTCCGATGATGCCCCCGGCGCTAAACAATTGGGTCGATGTCACGTCGGACAAGACTATGGGACTCATGGCTTTTCAGGGGATGGCAGCGCACCGCCTTGAGCCGCTCGAGAACGACCCGTTTGGTGCCGCATACGTGGTCGACCTAACATGGATGGCCGGGTATTCAGTGCGTGCGGAGCTTGAGCCGTACGGGGCGGCTGCCTACTTTGGCTCCGATCGAACGCTGCTTCGAGTTTACACACCGCATGACGATACAACTCACGTTCCCGGCGATGCTGGGTGGGAACAGGCGAAGTGGCGTTGGCGTTGTTCGCTTTTCACCGCAGTCACCCTCGTGGATCACCTCGGAGGTATCCACCTTCTGTGCTCCAACATCATGACAGTTGCCACGCGCGAGCAGTTGCCGGCCGATCACGCGCTGCGAAGACTTCTTTCTCCACACATATTCGGCTCGACCAACGTAAACGTTATCGCCGATTTCGTCCTATCGAACCCGCGGGGGATGGCGTTCCGACTCTTTGGCTTCAATTATCCCGATTTGGTGAGACTTCTTGTGCGGGGCGGGGCCAACGTAGCATTTGAACCATTTCCGAAAACGATGGCCGCCAAACATCTCGACGTATTGGGCGATCTTTACCCTTATGCGACCGATGGCCTCGCATTTTACAATATTATCAATGATTACGTTCGCGACTATTTAGAGATTTTTTCGCCGGCGAGAGCGCAGTGCAAGATCGCGCAATTCGACAGTGGTGGAATTCCCTCGTTGCGATGGCCCCGAATGCCAATCTCCCCCCGCTCGAAACGCAGCGTCAGCTAATCGATCTCGTAACGCAATACATATTCAACGCGACGGCGATTCATAATCAGGTGGGAAGCCTGGCCGGCTATCTTGTTAATCCGGCTTTTTTATCGGCCAAAATCCGCCCAGACCGTTTTTTATGCGACATCCAAACCACCTATCTTGCGACCCTCCTCTATGCTGGCACCGGGTTACCGCAACCCGCGCTTATGGATGATTGGACGCATTTGTTTCTTGACGAAAAGAAGGCGGAGTCAGTCACCGTATTCCAACGATTTCAAAATTCTTTGAAACAATTTGCTGTCGAACTCGACAAACGCAACGCCACGCGCGTGCAGCCATTTCGCACATTTGATCCACGAATCCTTGACTCGAGCGTCGCAAAATAGCCCTTAAGAGCACAAGGCCGCACCCTTGTTACTATTAAAAACCAATCCTTCGCGGT
This sequence comes from Nannocystis exedens, assembly GCA_945861885.1. Classification (GTDB taxonomy): domain Bacteria; phylum Myxococcota_A; class Polyangia; order Polyangiales; family Polyangiaceae; genus CAMAVR01. The sequence continues at coordinate 9,327 of CAMAVR010000062.1, forward strand.
CATGACGCTAAAGGGAAATGACTTAAATAAATTCATGCATTAGCTATGTAAATTGGAGTTAGCATCAAGCAAATAAAGCCATTGTTAGGCGCGCTCTGCAATGCGATACAGAAAGACATTCACAGATACAACTTTTATGTCGCTGAGGTGGAGCGTGGCAGACGGTCGAATCTCTCGAGGTCTAAAGTGGTTTTCATACGCCGTTACGACTTTCATCGTATGTTTGATCGCCTACCTCGGCCTTATATTAATAAGGCGACACTACGTCAGAGCCGACATTGAGCGCTTCTATGCCGACGAGCGCGCTATCGCCTTAGCCGTGGGGCCATCATCTCGCGATCATCGCCTTGCCAAAGACATCCCAAAAGACAAACCGTTGCGCATTCTGATCTTGGAAGGGGGCGCGATTAAGGGCGTGATTAGCGTTAAGCTAATGATGTTCTTAGAAAAAATGTCGGGAAAACGCATCGGTGAAATGTTCGATGTGATTAGCGGCATTTCTATCGGCTCATTAGAGACGATCATGCTCAGCGTGCCGGGGCCTGACGGGCGTCCGAAGTATTCGGCGACCGACTTGCTTAATTTTTTTAGATACAAGACGGGCCCCGCATTTAACATGAGCTTCGCGGATCGGCTCGGAACCGCGAACGGTCTGCTGCTACCGCTTCTTAGTCCTCGCAACAACACCCGGATACTAAAAGAAATCGTGGGCGACAGATTGCGCGTGAGCGATCTGCTTGGGGCCGTATTGGTGGCGGGATACGACATACATGATCGAAAGCTTGCCTTTTTTTGCACTGATGAAGCCCCATTTTCGGAGCGCGAAGATTTTTTGGTTTATCAGCTCCTTGCAGGAACGGCGGCGATGCCTGGGTTCATGGGGCCAAATGAAATCACTTCCGTTACTGGAAAACGCACGCTTCTATTGGCCGATCCCGGCCTCATTCTAAACAATCCGATCATGGCTGCACTCGTATATGCAACCTATCTCCACCCAGACAACCGAAAGGTCATCGCGTTTCTGGGGCTTGGGTTGGAGGATAAGTATACGAGGCACAAGTCTACCTATTATTACAACGGACTCCTCGGGCTAGCCAACCTCTATCCCGGCATGACGGCTGCTCCGGATAAGCTCTTTAAGTCTTATATATCCTACGCCGGCCACGACCATAACTTTAATCTCTCGAGCGATGACACGTTTTTCATCGACGACGGTTTAGACGAAAACCTTTCGGGCGATCTAGATACGTCAGCCGCAAATCTGGATCGGCTCGAGCAGCTGGCCGACGAGATTATTGATCGACAGCGACCGCAATTGCTCGAGCTTGTCGCAAAGCTAAAATAGCGAAAGCTAAATCAGTGATGGTTCGCGCCCCACCTAGCCGTCGATTCGAGCAACCCTTGCGTGATTGCCGCTGTTAGCGCAGCGAAGCGTGCACGCGTGAATTTTGCTCCACTGCGGAACCAATCGATGTGCTTGTCGCCGTCATCGTCCGAGAAGTGCCCGAGTACGTCGAGATGATCCGCGAAGCCGGACCACGCGATTTTCCCCCAAATTTGCGAACGAATCGGCACGACGCCATCGTTCGCGCTTGGCGGTGGGATTTCGCCAAACGCTTTTCGTAACGTCGATTCATCGCGGCGCGAGAGCTCTGCTGGACCACACGGGTAGCGGCTATCGCACCTCGACGTGAAACCGTAGAGCGTCGCGAACACAGCCGACGATGCTGCGCGCCATGGGCCGCCAAGCATACTTGCGAGTGTCAGCGCCGATGGCGGCGGGGCTATCGATGCTGTGCATTGGTAGAGCACGTTTGGGCGATTTTGAACGCCGATTTGAAAGAGCTCCATCGCTTCTGGCGCTAGCTGAAGGATCGCCCCTTGGTCTTTTTTGATTGCCTGAAGATAGGCGCGAACTTCGCGCGCGCGCACGCCATCGAGCGTGTGAAGTAGCGCGTCGGTTGCCTCTTCGACTGCGCGCACTTCGAACCCGCTACGACCGAAGCGCTTCATCGCAAAGACCACCGCGCTCGCAACGTTGACCGGCGGCTCTCCCCACGCGAGCAGAATGTGCGTGATTGCGCTTGCTGCGTAGAGCATTCGCTGCCCGCTCACCGTGGCAAATGCTGCGGCGAGCGGAGTCCCGTAGTGCGGCGTGCTCAACGTTGTCACACTCGCGAGGCGCCGAGCCCATGCGAGATTGTGCGCGCTGCCTACCGGTAGAACGATGTCGGGCGACGCCACAAGGCGCGCATCGAGGCCGCCGGTCGAGTGCCCTACAAGATGAATCGGCCCGTTGTCGCCGCGGTCTTCTTGGCACGTTTCGGCTACAAAATCGGCCAATTGAACGGCGCGCGTGCGAAGTGACGCCGTCGGGGGGACATCGAGCACATACGTGACGACCTCCTCGCCCGCGGCGCGCAGCTCACTGACGAGAGCCGCTTCGAGATGGGCAAAATAGTCATACGATGCGATTCGACCAAACCCGAACACCCCAGGCAGTAAATAAAGCCGATGTCGCAATTCATTCCTCTTTTGAGCCGCCTACGAAAGTGCGGTGATCTAGCACCTCTCTCGAATTGAACCTCAAAATCGATTTCAACATGAGATTTTCGGGTGACTTGGTGCGAATTTAAGTACCCACTTGTCGTTCCATAAGACAGAACTAGCGCCCTTGAGCCGCCGTGTAGGCAGGTTCGCACATACCTACGGAGTGCTAGTTTGGCGCTGAATCGACTCATCAAATGGCCTTTGATCGCGCTAGTCGCACTTTTTACGAGCGGGATTGCCTTTTCCGACGAGGGGGGCACGCTTGGTTCAATTCGTCGCAGCGCGGAGCCGCACACGTTTGATGAATCGATCGAAGAGCTCGCGCGAGCTAGCGGATGCCCGCGCGGCATGGCGTCGATCGACGGACTTTATTGCATCGACCGCTACGAAGCGTCGCTCGTCGAAGTCCTCGACGATGGTCGCGAAGTCGCGTGGTCGCCGTTCGAATCGGTCGAAGGGAGACGCGTTCGCGCCGTAAGCCGCTCCAACGTGACACCGCAGGGGTACATCAGCGGCAAAGAGGCGGCGCGAGCATGCGCGGAATCGGGAAAGCGACTCTGCAAATCGCGCGAGTGGCTAAAAGCGTGCATGGGGCCAGAGAAAAAGAAGTACGGCTACAGCGACAACAACGAACCGCGGCGTTGCAACGACTACGGTCGTAGCCCTCTAGGCGCATACCTCCGGGCGGGCGGCAAACTGACCGGCGATTCGCTGTGGACGTGGGGGACGATGAACGAACCGGCGCTCAATCAGTTCGACAGAACTCTTGCGCCAACCGGTTCGCATCGCGACTGCACGAACGGCTACGGTGTGTACGACATGGTCGGCAACCTGCACGAGTGGGTCGACGAAGCGCGCGGCATGTTCCGCGGCGGCTACTACCAAGACACGCATATAAACGGCGACGGCTGCAGCTACAGAACCAAAGCGCACCCAACGACGTACCACGACTATTCAACCGGCTTCCGCTGCTGCTCGGATGCAGACGATGTAGCGTCGCGCTAGAGGGCGCAATCTGATCTGCCCGTAAACGTGCCCGTGCCCGTAAACGTGCCCGGTTTTTCAAGCAACCGCCGCGGCATCCGCAGGCGAATAGAACTGCCGCGCCCACTTGCGCACTTTGTGAATCGGCCCGTCCCCGGCGCACAATAGCGGGTTCGCACGGTAAACCTTGTTCTCCCACACGGGAATGTCGCGCTCAAACTCCGTTCGAATGTGATACGGAAGTGTCATAGCGACAGCCGCGTTTCGCAGGCGACTTCGCGTCTTGTTGTGAACGACGGCGATGTTCACTTGAAGATGCTCTTGGTCGATCGGAGTCGACGTAAGAATCACGCGGATCTCGACAGGGCGTGTCCACACTTTGGCCGTAACGACACCGATACCGTGGTACGTGATGTCCATCGTGATGCGGTTTTTAACCCCCATCACGTTGTGATGCGAGTTCATCGCCACACGAAAGCGCTCTCCATCGATATCAAACGCGGTCATCGTGGGGACTTCGGCGTACGTATGCAAAATCGAAAAATGGGGCAAATCTAGCGCATTTTCAGCGATTTCTTGGACATGCACCCGGATGTCCCACTGAAACTTGAACACGCGGCTCCACCGGTCGCTCTGAAACTCCTTCATGACCGGCACGTCGATCAAAGGCTTTCCACCCTCCGCATCGAAGTACGCGAACACGATGCCATTCTCTTCGCGCGCCGGCCACGCTTCCTCAGCCCCTGCCCCTCTGCGATTTATTTGGCGCGCGGTAACCGATAGCTCGCCTGTCTGCCGACGGCGAATTGTCACTTCGCAACCGAGCGCTCGCACGCGGCGCGCGCATCCTCGCTTGATTGCGTGTCCGTACGCGAGTCGATACCAGCCTCTTGGAAACGGCGTGAATGGATAGCGGTACGTCATCTTGAAGCCTAGCTAAGCGACGACGTTGAGATGCCTGCGAGTCCCCAGAGAAAACGCCTTTGAAACGTCGCTCGGCATCATGCGTTTCACCGACGCGTTGATGAGCGGATTCCAACTCTTTCGTGTCGACACCGCAATCTGAAGGTCGACAGTCTTCGCGTCGATCGGCGTCATCGACATCACGATGCGCGACTTTATGCGCCCCGACTCGCTCGCCCCATGAACGACGCCGACACCGTGCATCGTCCTATCGACCGAAGCGCCTTCGAGGAGCTGAATATTCATCGCACTCTTAGATGCCTCTTCAATCGTCGTGTTGATAGTCCACGAACGCGTGACAAAATTTGTCCAATGCGCGCCATTCTCGAACAGCTGCGGAATATCAAACGACGGATCGCCTCCGTTTTCGTCGAAATAGGCAAAAATATGCCCGTTAACTTCGCAAACGTTCCATGCCTGCAAGTGCGCGCGCGGCGGTATTTTTTTGCAGTACGGGATCGAAACGCATTCCCCTTTGCTATCGTATCGCCACCCGTGAAACGGGCACTGAATCGTATTGCCGATCACTTTGCCGCCGACGCCAAGGTGCGCACCAAGATGCGGGCAATAGGCATCGAGAATCGTCGCACTCCCATCTTCTCCACGAAACACGACGAGATCGCGCCCGAGAAAACGGAGCGATTTTACCGCTTTTTTAGCGAGTTCTTGCGACATCGCTACGCGGTACCAACTGCTTGGATATTCTTCCGTCGACTCGGAGGATCGACGCTCGGCACCAACTCGCGTAGCAGCGCCAATGGCAGCAGAAGTAGTTTGCAAGTTCATCTCTCAGTTAAGCGTTAAGTTAAGATCGCGGGCCGACACCAGGTACTGCAGTGTCAGCCACGCGACGCATTCGCTATTAAACGTGCAATCCGACTTGTCACGAACGATTTACGTAAAACTGACCTGCCCAACGCCGCAGCTGCACTATTGGACCGTCGGCGGAACAGAGCACCGGCCTGTGGTGGTACTTCTTGTTCTCCCAAATCGGGATGTCATGCTTGAAGTCGCGCGCGACTTCCCACGGCAGAAGCGCTTTGATGATTGCGTCCTTGATGCGACTCGATGAGCGCCGAAATTGTAGCGACATCGTCAACTCGAGCCGCTCTTCATCGATCGGTGTCGGCATGTACGTCACGAGAAGATCGACCGCCCGATTGTGAACCGTTCCGACGATCAGGCCGAGGCCTTCATATTCAAGGGCGATTTGCACCGGCGTGTCGACGAACAGCACTTTCCGATACGATTCGAGGTTAACTCGCATTCGGTGGCGGTCGAAGTGCGGTCCGTCAATTTTCGGGATGACATCGTAGCGATGCACGAAAATAAAATGGGCGGTGTCGACTGAATTCTCCGACACTTCTTGGATATTCGAGCGCACATTCCACTTCAGATCGCCGGCATCCACCCACTCGCGGAAGCGGGAGGCGAACGTTGACGACGGCGTAAACGTCGGCTCGTTCGCCATTGAATCGAAGTACATGAGAACGCGGCTGCCGCGCTCGAGAACCGGTCGGGTTATCCCATCTGACCCGTGCGCGGCGAGCTCCCCTGCCCCGTTTCGGTGCACACGAAAATGGCGCGCGAAGTAGCGCGGTGTCTTGAGTTCGCCGTTTTTGAATTCGGCGGTATCACCAATCCGGTACCACCCTCGCGGATACGGAAACGTCAGTCGCGCAGGTTCTGCCGGCATCACCTTGCAACCCTTTGTTGCCGCGCAAACGTCGCGATACCCCACGCCCAGACGACGACAGGCATCACGACCCACGGTGAATTAAGGAGAATAAATCGGATGTAGAGGTCGAAAAAATCGTGACCCACATCGACAAACCCGGCGCACGTCTGCCCGAGGTAATAGACCATCGTTAAAAAGAAGCTCGCTGCAGACGAGAGCATCAAAAGTAGCTTCGCCGTCACGCTCGTTCTGCGTGAGCGGAGCCATACTAAAAGCGCGGAGAGCCCCATCAATCCAGATGCGACGTTCAACGTCTCGATGCTTCCGACAGTGCAGTCGAATCGTTTGTATCGAAAGTCGCCCCCGTCGATGTATGCCCACCACGGATAGGCCCACATCTCGTCTTTGGCCGCGCGAATCTTGTCGGTCATCAAAATCCACGGCAGCTCCCAGCCGACCGCGGACATGAAACAGACCCAAAACCATGCGGTAACGCAGAGCTCCAATCGGCCCATTTTTCCGATGTTTTGTAGCGATTTCAGCGGCAACCACGGCGTGACAAAAAGCCCCCAAATCGCGACGATAAAAGTCGTCACGAGCCAGGTCGTACTGAGCGCGCGGTCTCCTCCAAAAACGAAGACGTACGCCATCGATATGGGAAAAGCCAAAAGAAGCATCGCCGCAAATGCCGCGGTGATTCGAAAATAAGAATTCGACATTCGTCTGTCTCGCCAAGTTTGCTGAAGCGCGCTGGCGCTTCGGCAATTCGCGTCTATATGGCGTCGTATGTCGCTGTTCGCAAACGAAACATCGATCACCGGAGTAGTAGGGTGAGCGCTTGATGGAACGTTGTCCGAGACCAAAACTCCCTGCCGGTTGGTACCAAGTGTGCGTCGGCAAAGCGCTCAAAAAAGGCGCATCGCGGCGCGTTGACTACCTCGGGCGCGGGTTTACCCTTTCGCGCTCAGACAATGGGGTCGTGTCGATCGCCGAAGTGACGAGTTCGGGGCGCCGCCTAATTCCGCCAGAGCACGTTCACGAGGCGAACGGGATTATTTTTCTCTATTTTGATTTGGCGGGGCGCGAGCCAACCTGGCGCGTTCCGGTGATTCCCGAGTATGGGCAAAAAGGGTGGAGCGGCTGGATCAATTTTCATTGGATCGTAAAAACGCATATCCAAGAATTGATGGAAAATGCCGTCGATAAAGGGCATTTTCCGACGGTTCACAAATATTTCAAAGCACCAAACGTCAACACATTTACGTGGAACGGCCCGACGTTCAATTTTAATATGGACGCGCCGCACAAAGTGTTCGGCTCAGTACAGAACAACAACTTGGACTTAACAGCGTTCGCGCTAAGCCTCGTGATGGTCAAAGTCACCACGCGCACATTAACCCTTCGTGTGTGCGACACCGTGACGCCCATCGACGACGACTACGTGCAGCTGAACACGTCGGTGATCTTTAAAAAGCGGAATCCACTCTACGACGCCGCAATCCGCATTGCCCTGCCGTTCGAAGTGAAGCGCTACATCACAAGCGACCATCCGATTCTAGAAGCAAAGGGTTACTACGACCGCCCAGTCCTATGCGCGGAAGACGGCCCAATCATGAAACTAAGAAGCTGGGCCCAGCAGTTCTACCCGCCGACCGAAGCGTAATTCGATACCACCGATTCGCGAGTCGCGGTAAGCAGCGCCTATGATCGATTTGAGCAATGAGCAGCGTCAGTTTTGGAACCGCAATCGGTACCTTCACATTCGCGATTCGCTTGCGCCGCGAGTGGCGGAGTCGCTCTTGTCGTGGACAGAAGAGCTCGGCGCTTGGCCCGAAGTGCCTGGCAAATGGATGAAGTATTTTGAGGCTCCTCGGCTCCTTTGCCGCGTGGAGAATTTCATCCCTTACCACGAGGGGCTACGCGCATTTTTGACGGACGACACGATGATGAAAATTGTGTCGGAGTTGATGGGTGAAGAGGCGGTTCTCTTCAAAGAGAAAATCAACTTTAAATTGCCCGGCGGAAACGGGTTTACAGCGCATCAAGATGCGCCGGCGTTCACAACGTTCGGTCAAAAATACCACATCACACTGATGGTCGCAGTTGACGCCTGTAACCCAGCAAACGGCTGCCTCGAAGTGGTAAACGGATTTGAACGCGGAGACCTTCTCGAGCAGGCCGAAGACGGAACGATCGCTCCCCACATCGAGCAATCGCTCGAATGGGCGCCAGTTCTAATGAACCCGGGCGATCTACTCTTTTTCGACTCCTACCTTCCACATCGCTCGGCCGCCAATCGAAGCGACAACCCGCGACGAGCGCTTTACGTGACGTACAACAAGCGCTCCGAAGGGAGCGTCCGCGACGACTACTTTTTGCAAAAGCGAAAAGTCTTCCCGCCAGAGGTCGAGCGAATCGCCGGTGAACCGCTATCAAAAGAGAGCCAACGCTACAACTTGGGGAACCCAATTCGGTAGCACTGATGCCCCTGCTAACCGAGGGGTCCTCCGCTCCGCTCCTAAGGAACTAGCACTACCTCGCCACTTTTGATTCAGGTGGGCCGATGAGCCGCGCGAGCTTTCGGCAGTGACTGCACAGTTGCGACGTAACAAGTCGGTAGACAACGCGCCGACGAATCGACGGAAGCGTTGCCACGCGCGACGAGCTGCTACGCCGCGTATTTATTTTCGTGAAGTCG
>CAMAVR010000063.1 GCA_945861885.1 Nannocystis exedens
ACGTTGGTCATCGCGTTATCGATCATCGTCGCCTGCGCATACATGAGCAGCGGCAAATAACCCGCCTGTCTCAAAACTCCGCCCCGTAAACGTGCCCGGTTTTTTGAGCCCTACCGCGAGGACATAAACGCCTTTAATTGCGCGTAATCGCTCTCTTCAACTTCGCCGTTAATCACGCACGCCAGCGCCCCTCGGTTGAACAGCAGCTGCAGCGGTAGCTCTGGCGCCTCGCCCATTTTGAATTGCGACAGCCAGCTGGCCCTGGCCGCGCCTTCTTCGAGACGATACGTCGACCGAAGACCGTTCATCGGCTGCTCGCTCAAAAATCGCTGCGTCTGACGCTTGTCGTCGTCGAGGCTCACGTACGCGAGGAGCACCGGCACCCCCTCCGCCCGAAGGCGCACTTCCCATTCACGAATCCGCGGCATTTCGGCTCGGCACGGCCCGCACCATGCCGCCCAGATGTTAACCCATACCCACCCGGCAGAACCGCCGCCAACGCGCTCCGGAAGCGTTGCGCCGCCCAATGCCGACAGCCGCTCCAGCCGCTGCATCGGAATCAGCCGCCCAACCGCTGCCGGCGCTTCGGTGCAGATCTTTGGCCGCACCACGGGGGCTACCTGGACCGGCGGAGCGGGCGGCGGCGGTGGTGGCTCCGTCGCTTGAACCAACTCGCTTCGCTGCGTGACGGAGTAATCGCGCTTAGGCCCTTGATCGCACGCCGACGTGCACATGAACACGGCACCAAAGCAAAAAATCGAAAAACAGCGCATCGACCCTACCCAACTTGAAGCCGAACTAGAAACACGTTGGTTTTCGTTCGACACCTTCGCGCCAACGTGTTTCTGGCATTGGTGCCTTGCATTTCCCAGCAGACTCCTAGGTCACAATCTGCAATCGACCCACGATATGAACGCGCTCCGATTGATCGCTTCGGTATCGCACAGCTTTCCTGGGCGCGATGTCTGCCAGGTGCCGCAATAGTCGACATTCAGCTGCGCGTACTCGCTACCGAGCCACAGGAGCCCGATTTGTTTGTCGAGCCCCGGCTCTTTTATCGTTTCTTGAATATCAAACAGCACCGAGTTTGCTCGACGGTGCGATAGCGCGCGGTTGAGCTCGATGGTGCCCTTCCTTGACGCGCGCGCGACTATAAAAAAGTAGCGCGCGCCGTGCCGCTCATCCCACTTTTGCTGAATAATCTGCTTTGCCGTCTCGTCGAGCTTATCAGAGTTATCGTCGAACATGATGATCGCGCCGCGCTGCGCGAGCGGATTAAACAGCGCGTTGAAATCGGCATCGCTGATGCTCGCAAATGTTTTGACGTCGGTCGGCTGACAGCCTCGACGCCCTTCTTGACCGACGAGCCCGCATGCATTCAGCACGCGCTGGAGGACCAGCTTGAACGGCGGCGTGCAGTACGCCAACTCGGAATGATCGGCAATTGCCGCCATGCGCGACGCATCTTTAATTCCGGGGTTCGCGAGCCGAAACGCCGCCGCGCTCACTTGATGATGAACAAAGCTGATTGCCCCTAGAAGACAAACTACGCCAATGGCTCCGCACGCCCTGCTGTAGACCTTCATTTCGCCACCTGCGGAGCGAGCTGGTTGATTGTGTACGATAACCCGATGTCGGTATCCTCTTCGCAGAGGCGCTTACCGCCGATAAAAAATTGCGGCGTCGACACCGGGATTCGATTGGCGACGGCAAACTGCATCATTCGGTCGAGCCGCGTCTGCGTGTCATGCGCATCGAGGCACGGATCGATCTCTGGAAAGCGCTCTCGAATTCGATTGCGGACGACCTCTTTGCCAAGCTTTCCGGCTTCTTGAAGCGTTTGCTGGTCACCGTAGGCCCACTCTAACAGCTCACGACTTCGCGCGAGATGGTCGGCACAAATGAACGCTTTTGCGACAACGCATGCTCCCGGATGAACCGATTGGGTGACCATCCAATTGCAGTCGCTATCGAGCGGAAACATGGCGACGTTGATCCCCAATCGGTCGAAAAAACCGTCGCCGACGAGGCGCTCGTGAAACGACTTGCAGCTTGGGCAGAGCGGATCGACAAACATGACCGCACGCGCAACCGGATGCGCCGTTGGAATGTTCACCAGCGCATTGTGCTTCTCGCCCGATTCAGTCAGCACGCCGCAGCCGGAGAGATAGGGGCGATAATCGGGGAGCGCTGCCACATAGACGAGCGCAGGTAGCACTGCAAACGCCGCGATGGAGAGCACCATCATCCCCACAAGCGATGCCTTTCCGAGCGGGATGTCGGCGCCGTCTGGTGGAAGATCCATGTACCATGGCGCGGGCGCACCGATCGGCTTCGCGGTCGGATCGGTTGGATACCAATCGGGATCGGAGGGGGTAATTGCGACGCCCCCCGAATATTTCCATGCGAGCCACCCCGATACCGCGAGGAGCGCCGATGCGACGTAGAGGCCGATGCAGAGCTTGCAAAATACGCCTAATTTCACGAGCGAAATCGCAAACATACAGAGCGACACGACGAGCGGACCGGCCGTCAATAGCGCGAACGACTGCCACGACCGACGCGACGCCGAGCGACGCGCTAGTAGCAAATAGAGCCCGTACGCGAAGAAAAACGCATACACGCCGAGCGCGAACAGGCTAATCGGAATACCGCCCCAATAGCTCCCCCTAAAAATCGAGGAATAGGGGCTATAAAGCGCTGCAGTGCACGCGTTTGGGCCTGAAGTCGCCTCAACAAGACCGGGGATAAATGAGCAATATGTGCTGTGAAGTTGGCGATCGAGCCCTTGCGCGTAGTCAAACGTCGCGAACGCGGCAAAAATGAAGCCGATCACCGACGCGACGATGGCAAGGATACCTGGAGACGGTGGACGTATTGGCTTCATGGCGGCGAGGCCAGCGGTACCGCTTTGCTGGGGGGCCTGTCAAATTCGCGAGTACTCTGGATTCCCCGTAAACGTACACGTGCCCGTAAACGTGCCCGGCTTTTGCTTTTTCCGAACGAGTCGCCTGCAAAACCTGCAAAACCTGCAAAAACTACCGGGCACGTTTACGGGCACGGGCACGTTTACGGGGCGGAGGTGAGATCATACCCTTTATTCAATGCTGCTATCTGATGCGCTAATCGCCGATATTCTGGCCGAATTCCCCTCTTTTCGGATTCGTTACAAGCGCACGAGCTGGCTGCAGCGTTCGATTCATGTGGCGCTTCTGGTGCTGACGTTTGGTGGGCAGCGTTCTTATCTGACCGGCTATTATACCGTGCTTTTTGGCACACTTTGGGTCCCCGCGGCGTGGGATACGCTGCCTGATCGCGACCGCGTAATTCTGCTTCGCCACGAGCGCGTTCATTTGCGTCAACGACGGCGGATGGGTGATCTTGGCATCACGATTGTGTATCTGATTCCGTTTTTACCTATTTTTCTTGCGTACGGTCGCGCGCGCATCGAGTGGGAGGCGTACACCGAAACGCTTCGCGCAACAGCTGAGCTCTACGGCATTGACGCCGCACGAGCTCTAAGGCCCATGATCGTCAAACGCTTTGTCGGCGCCGATTACGGCTGGATGTGGCCGTTTCCCAAAACGATTCATCGTTGGTTCGATGCGGCGATCGACGATATCGCTCGGCGTGACCAATGATTTGCGCCAACGCCGCCAGAGAGCTAACTTGGCCAGCGATGCACCCCCCCGACATGGCGCAAAAAAAGAGCTCGAGCGCCGCGTTTTCATTGATGATTGTAGCTACGACGGTGCTCTTTGTCGTCGCGATCAACGTCATCTTTTTACGCGCACCGACCGAGCGGACGATGGGGGTCGTGCAGAAGATTTTTTACTTTCACGTCCCCAGCGCGTACTGCATGTATCTCGCCGCGGCGGCCTGTTTTGTAGGTTCGCTCGGCTATCTCATCAGGCCGTCAAACGCGTTTGATGCGCTTGGACGAGCCGGGGCCGAGCTCGCAACGGTGTTCGGCGCGATCGTCCTAACGACAGGGCCGCTATGGGCTGCAAAAGCGTGGGGTTACTATTGGACGTGGGACCCGCGGCTTACAACATCGCTGCTGAGCGTGATGATTTACGTCGCCTACCTGGTGCTTCGTGCATTTGCCGGCGACGGTGAAGGCGAGCGAAAATTCGCGGCGGCGCTCGGAGTGATTGGCGCGGCCAACCTTCCGATCATTCACTTCAGCGTGCAAAAGTGGAGCGGGCAGCACCCGACGGTGATCACAGCAAAGGGCGGCGGCCTTCGTCACCCCGACATGATCTTGGCGCTCACGCTCAGTTTCATCGCATTCACTCTTCTCGCGATCGCGCTCCTATGGGTGCGCGTGCGGCTCGAACTCGCGCGCCAAAAAGTCGCCGAAATTGAGCAAGATGCGCTCGACATCGGTATCGAGCTCGACTCGTATCCATCGTAGGTTCAAAATGAAGCACGACAACGCTCCAGCTACCGACACGCAAGCGCCGACACAAGGCGATCGCGCGACAACGTTTCAACCGCTTGAAAACGCGCCTGAAGCGCACAACGGGGCGACGCTTCTCGTCGAGGCGTACGCTATTTTATGGGCGATTTTATTCGGATGGCTGCTCCTCATGTGGCGGAAGCAGACAGCGCTGAATCGGCAGATTGCGCAGCTCGAACGCGCCGTCGAGAGCGCCCGACGATAAGATGGATCTCCCTAGCGTCGAGCACGTGATCTTTATTCCGGGCGTGCTTCTGATCGGCATGGTGATCGGCTACATCCTCGGCGCTCGCTCTGCGCGCGCCGAGCTTGAAAAAAAGCGCGCCCGCGCACGACGATAGAGCTAGTTGTTCGCTCGCAGCTTCACCCGTTTGGACGAACTAATGATCGACTTTTCACTCTCCGAAGAACAACGCGCCCTCATCGATACCGCAAAGCGTTTTTGCCACGAGCGAATCATCCCGATCGCCGCCGAGCACGATCGCATTTCCGAGTTTCCTCACAAAATCTTCAATGATGCGTGGAAGATTGGGCTCGTCAATACGACGCTGCCAGCCGAATACGGCGGTCCCGGCCTAGGCGATCTCGATTCAGTGCTCATCACAGAAGAGCTCGCATACGGCTGCACGGGGATTCAGACGAGCATGACGGCAAACACGCTCGGGATGACGCCTATCAAGCTCGCAGGAAACGACGCCCAGAAAAAAAAGTACCTCGGGTGGCTCGGCTCTGAGCCGATCTTCGTCAGCTACGCGACGACAGAGCCTTCCGCAGGGAGCGACGTCGCGGGCCTTCAAACGCGCGCGGTAAAACAGAGTGACGGGAGCTACGTTCTTAGCGGGACCAAAGCGTGGATTACGAACGCGAATTTCGCTAGTTTTTACGTGATTTTCGCGACCGGGAACCCTGAGCTTCGTCACAAAGGCATCGGCGCGTTTATCGTGCGGCGTGACGCCAAAGGGGTCTCTGTTGGCAAGCACGAAGATAAACTCGGCCAGCGCGCGAGCGATACCGCGCAAGTGATGCTCGACGACGTGCATGTTCCAGCGAGCGACGTTCTCGCTCCGCCAGGCTACGGGTTTAAGCTAGCGATGGAGACATTCAATCAGACGCGCCCCGACATCGGCGCAATCGCGACGGGGCTAATGCGGCGCTGCTTGGATGAATGCGTGGCATACGCGCGCGAGCGAAAAACGTTCGGCGTGCCAATCGCGCAGCATCAGCTCGTGCAAGCAATGATCGCCGAGATGGCGATTCGGATTGAAGCAACAAGTCTGCTCGTGCGCAAAGCTGCATGGAATCTAGAGAACGGCGTCCGCAACCCAGTAGTCAGCAGCTACGCGAAAGCGTACGGCGCTGATTCGGCAATGCTTACTGCGGTCGATGCAGTGCAAGTATTCGGCGGCAACGGGTACGTGAAAGAGTACCCAGTCGAAAAGCTCATGCGCGACGCAAAAATTCTACAAATTTACGAAGGAACAAGCCAAATTCAGCGCCTCGTAATCGGGCGAAGCATTTTAGGCTCCTAAAGGGGGAGCGCTCCCCAGCAGGCTATTGCTCCGTCTTCGAATGTTGCGCAGCTTGTGCTTCCTCCTGCGAATACGTCTTTTAGCTTGCGACCTTCGGCCCCTATTTTGGCTAGGTCGACTGCTGCGCCTGGCATTTCTGATTGAACGCTGCCCAATGATTCTACCGGCGCTGACTGGTAGCCCAGCTGGCCGTCGTCGTTTCGCCCCCAACAGATGATCTCTTGCGGAAAGAGAGCGCACGAGTGATGGCTCCCCGCCACAACTTTTTGAGGGCGATCGACGCGTCTGAAGTCGATTGCGATTGGCTCGATCGTCGACTCATAGTCGAACTTGCGCCGCTCGACCCCACGCTGACCCATCGCATCTGAGCCCCAGCATGTTACCTCGCTCGTGCGAAGGCGCGCGCACGTGTGATAGAGGCCTGCGGCGATTTCGACTGCCGGCTCCCTGAGCGCTGCCTTTGTCGGCTGCCAATACGGAATTTGTTTTTCTTCCGTCTTCCACCGATACGTGCGCCCTGCTGTCGCCAATCCACGTTGGTCAGAAGCGTTGTTCCCCCAACACCAAACCGCACCATCTTCTACTAGTGCGCATGCGTGGTCGCGCCCGGTGACCACCGAACGCGCTTTGCCAAAATTGCTGATGTTCCATGCGACGACCGAGGCGCTCGCCGCGTCCGAACCCCAACATGAAACGTGACCATTGATCGCCATACACGAATAAAACGGACCGCCCGCGAGCACCGGAGCGATCGGTTCGCCGTTGGCATCGAGTTCGAGAAGCTCGTTGAGCTCGCGCGTCACCGGCCCTTTGACGCGGTACGGAGCCCACTCGCCGATCTGCCCCGAATCGTTGCGCCCCCAACACGTGATTTTACCGGCCCTTTTCTTTTCTTTTCCATCGAGAAGCGCGCACGTATGCCACGCTCCGGCGACGATCGAGTTCGGCGTCGAGGAGAGCGGTAGCGCATCGGTCAAGCCTCTCTCATGCAGCTTCCAGCTGCTTGCATAGCCAAGTTGTTCGTACACATTGCTCCCCCAACACCGGACCGACCCCAAATCGTCCAAAACGCACCCGTGTTCAATACCGAGCACGACAACCGGATGGCGGCGGAGGCCAATCTCGTCAGATCGCGCAATCAGATATGCGGTGTTTGACGCTACCGACTCGCCCGCCGCTTCGCCTTGGCACGAGCCGAGAAACGGGAGCGCTACGAAAAAAGCGAGGGGATGTAGTCTAAGTTCAGCGATCGGGGGGGCCATGAGCTGAGCCCGACTATGACTCGATAGGCGCGTGCCGCAACCGCACCGTGTTACAAATGAATTGAGGCGAAAATGGCTTCATGCGTCGCCGGCGAGGCTAAGCGCACTTCTCCTTCGCCTCGAAACGCCGCAACCGCATCACGAATCGCTTCGCGCACCGATATCGCCAACATCAGCGGCGGCTCGCCTACCGCTTTGCTTCCGTGCACAACATCGCCCTGATGAGCCTCGGTAAGGAGCGCGACGTTGAAAATCGGCGGCGTATCGCCAATCGACGGGATTTGATACGTGCTCGCCGAATGCGTCTGCAAAACGGCCTTTTCGGACCATTTTAGCTCTTCGGCGGTGAGCCATCCCATCCCCTGCACAAAGCCCCCCTCGATTTGTCCGCGGTCGATCGAGTGATTGAGCGACTCGCCCACGTCGTGCAAAATGTCGACACGAAGAACACGCTTCATCCCTGTCCGTCCGTCGACTTCGACTTCAGCCACCGCGGCGCCGCTCGCAAAATAGTGAAATGGGCGCCCTTTTCCGCGATTTCGGTCGTAGCCGAGCCCTGGCGTTTTGTAATAACCGGTCGCCGAGAGGCTTATTTGGCGCATGTAGGCCGCGTCGACAACTTCTGAAATCTTCACCGCGTGATGCGGCGCAAGCCGATCGAATGCGACCCCTTCGGCGAACTGAACGGCATCGGCTCCGACCGCGCGTGCACACCGCTCACCGATCAGCTCTCGCGCGATCGGCTCGAGGCGTTCACGCAGCTGCACGCATGCCGCCGCCACTGCAGCGCCGTTGAGATCTGAACCGCTCGACGCCGCGGTTGCCGATGTGTTTGGGACTTTGTCGGTCTGCGTTCGCATCACGCGCACCTGCGTGGCAGTTAACCCAAGCTCTCGCATCGCGATGCCTTGAATTTTCGCGACGACCCCCTGCCCCATCTCGGTGCCACCCTGATTAATCTGCGCCGTCCCGTCGCGATAGAACATGACGAGCGCCCCCGCCTGGTTAAGAAACGACGCCGTAAATGAAATCCCAAACTTGGCAGGAGTGATCGCAATCCCTCGTTTTACCGATGTATTTGCATCATTAAACGCGCGAACTTCTTTTCGGCGCGCGTCGAACTCAGACGACTTTTTTAGCTCGCTCCAGATCCGGGCGATTCGGTTGTCGCCAATCGCTTGGCCGTAGTGCGTCGTGTTTGCCTCGCCGTCGCCGTGATACATGTTCCGCTCGCGCACCACTTCTGGCTCGAGATGAACGGTTCGCGCGACGCGGTCGATGATCTCTTCGATCACCACCATCCCCTGCGGGCCGCCAAAACCGCGGAACGCTGTGTTTGACACCGTATGCGTCTTTGCAACGCGCCCGGTGAACTCGACGTTCGGGATGTAGTACGCGTTGTCGAGGTGAAAAAGAGCGCGATTGCAGACCGACTCCGACAAATCGAGCGCCCACCCGCCATCTGACGCGAGGTCGATGCGCGCCGCGCAAATCGTGCCGTCGTCGTCGAACCCGACTTTGAACCGCGCCAAAAACGGATGGCGCTTGCCGGTGATCGCCATATCGACATCGCGATCGAGCTGCACACGCACCGGGCGCCGCGTTCGCCATGCTGCGAGAGCTACGGCTGCCCCCCAAGTATTGCCCTGCGTCTCTTTCCCGCCAAACGCTCCGCCCATGCGCGGGGCCTCTACAACGACTCGATTTCGAGCGATTTTTAGCACGTGCGAGACGACCGCTTGCAACTCTGACGGATGCTGCGTCGACGACACAACACGAATGTCACCGTCATCGCCCGGCTCCGCCCACGCCGCTTGCGACTCGAGATAAAAGTGCTCTTGCCCGCCGACTTCAAACTCGCCTTCGATCTGATGCTTTGATGCCGCGAGCGCAGCGTCGCAGTCGCCTCGCCGAATCGTGTGCGGCTCAACATGAAAGCTATTGGCCGCAATCGCCGCTCTAACTCCGACAATCGCATCGAGCGGCTCGTATTCGACCTCGACTTCGAGCGCAGCACGACGGCACACATCGATCGATTCGCCTACGACGATCGCGACAAGCTGCCCGTGGCACAACACTTCACCACTCGCGAAAAGCGGTTCGTCTTTCCGAATCGCGCCGACATCGTTTTGTCCGGGGACATCGCTCGCGAAAATTACGTCGACCACGCCTGGCATCGCTCGCGCTCGTGAAGCATCAAAGCGGACGATTCGCGCGTGCGCGTGTGGCGACATGACTGGCCAAATATCGAGCATCGACCGACGATTCGCTTCGTCACCGACATACATCGCGCCGCCCGTAACATGCCCATGCGCGCCATCTTGCGGGAGAGCGCGGTGGGTTGGCCCTTCGCCCCATGATGCCGCTTTCTCGAACGACATCGCACTTTCGCCGCTCGACTCTTCGCCTGCGACGAATTTCTCGAACAGATTCACAATGAGCGCTACGCGATACGCGTCGCCCGAACGGACATCGGAAATCGGCTTAAACTCGGCAGCGAGCGCCGACCGCGCGGCATCGATCGCTTTAGAGCCCCATAATTCACCGATCAAACACGCTTCGGTACGGCGCGCCCGCATCGTTGTCGCTGCGACTCCGCCGTACGCAATTTTTGCATCGACCACACGCCCGTCAGAAATGTCGACCGCGAACGCTGCGACCACGATGCTGATATCGAGCTCTCGGCGCTTTGAAATTTTGTACGACGTTCGAAGGCGCGTGACGCCATCTTTCTTCGCACTTTTTGGAATGACAATTGCGCGAATGAGCTCATCAGGTGCGAGCACCGTCTTCCGATATCCGAGAAAAAACTGATCGATCGGCACGCTGCGTTTGCCGCGCGTCGACTCGAGAATGAGCTGCGCGCCGAGCGACATCAAAACGGGGGCCATATCGCCAATCGGCGACGCGGTTGCAATATTGCCCGCAAGCGTTGCGCGATTGCGAATTTGCCTCGACGCGAACAGCGGAAGCATCGCATCGAGCGACGGAAATTCGCCCTTCATCGCCTCTTCGATCGCCGTCAATGTTACCGCGCCGCCGATAGACCAGTGGCTCTCTGTCGACGCCACTTCGCGTAGCTCGGTGACCGCTTCGGTCGACACCAAGAGCGGGTAAGCCGCGCCACGTTTTGTCACGAGAACACCGATCTCGGTTGCGCCACCGAGCAGCACAGCATCGGCGTTTGCCGCTTTGATCGCGAGAAGCTCCGCGAGTGATGTCGGCCGCAAAAACTTTGCGCCTCCCGCTTCGTAGGCGAGCGGAGTAGGGCCAATAGGCTCACTTTTTTGCCCGTTTTTGAGGCGAATTTGAAAGACATCGCCCTCTTTGCGGTGCTCGAGCGCCTCGCGCATCGCTTCACGAATCGGCCGGTAGCCGGTGCATCGGCACAAGTTGCCGGCGAGCTGATCGGCGATCTGATCGTCGCGCGTTAAATCATCGCGGTAGTACCCCTCGAACATCGACATAATAAAGCCGGGGGTGCAATAGCCGCACTGCGAGCCGTAGCAGCGGACCATCGCCTGCTGCACGGGGTGAAGCGAGCCGTTGGCAAGCCCTTCGACCGTCACAAGCTCTCGCCCCGCGACCATCGGCAAGAGCGCGATGCAGCTGTTGAGCGCGCGGTAAACAGCGTGGCCGTCGGGGCCGCGATCGATGATCGCGACGGTGCAGGCGCCGCAATCTCCTTCAGCGCACCCCTCTTTTGTGCCTGTTAGGCCGCAGGCGCGCAAAAATTGTGACAACGTTTGCGTCGTTGAGGCTGCGTCGCATGCGATTTTTTTACCGTTGATTGTGAAGCTAAGTGACGATTCATTCATTTTCGTAAGTCGGCAAGGATGACGCGCCCTTGCCGCACGCATGCAACGAGATGCCCATCGTCACTTACCGCGCAATCACGAACGGCCCCTGTTGTATTTTCAAGCTCTCGCGCAACAATTAGCACTGGCTTTGCAGAGACGACAAGCACGCCTGCCACGGTTGGGAGCGCCGTAAACCGACCATTGCGTGAGCGCGGCGAACCAAGCGGGGCTGAATGCAGCGACATCGACGACATCGCCGTGCCAACTGAAGCATCAAACGGAATCGACACGAGCTCGCCGGCCACAATCGCTTCGAGACCGCGATCGCTCCATGCCATTGGGATTGCCTTGACGACGGTCGACGATGCGCACTTCGTTTTCGGCACAAACACAGGCAAATCGATATCACGCGTCGCTGGACCGCCGGCGATTTCGAAAACGGCCTGCACGCGCCCGCTGCAATCGAGCGTTGTCTCTACCCACTTGAGCGTGCCATCGGGCGAGACGACATCGGTTCGCCACGGGGTGATATCTTCCGCATTCGACTCGGACGCCGATACCGTATCGACGCGCACGACCCCGCTCGCTGTCTCGACGAGAAGGCGCCCGGCATCATCGAATGCTAGCGCCCCCCATGATGGGACGCCTGGGCGCGACAAGCGCGGGACGGCATTGATAAAGCGAAGCGTCGGCTGCGCGATCGGCGCAAGCTTGGCGATCATCGCTGTCGCCTCTTTTTCACGCCCTGGCGTGCGTGCGGCCGGCGCCTGACTTGCTCGATCGGCCGCGAGAGCAGCGCCAAGCAAATCGCTGTCGCGTGCGAACGCGTGCGCCTCCGCATAGCCCAACTCTTCGAGCGCGCGGCTCGACGAACACGTGAGCCCATTGACGCCGGTAACTTGTGTCAATCGCGCAGACGCCCCTTCGCCGCAAACGGCTTGGAACAGCTGGCGCGCCGACGCGGCAAGCGCCGATACATCATTGCTGCTCCCGGCTTTGGCCGCGCGGCTGTGCGCCTCGGTTGCAAGAACGCGAAACGACACCTCGGGCTCGTCGGCATCACGGCTCATACCGGCCGGGCGATCGAACCACCGCATCGTGACCGAAGGGCTATGCACCGCGCGGCCTAAAGCGAGGCTAAATCGTAGCGACAAATCGCCGATCCCGTCACTATCGCGATCGGCGCCATCGGCTTCGATGATCAACGGCGCGAAATGCGGCGGATCGACAACAATCGCGCTGAACTGTACGCGCGGCGAGTTACGGAATGACATGACCCCGAACCAGCGCGCGGCCGGCGCAGTCGTCTCGTCGCATTTGTAGCCGAAGTCGGCGACGACGCTCGTTTGCCCCACTTGCCCGAGCCGCCATGTTGGCGTGCAACCGGGCGGAATCGTGAGGCCGCCCGGTGTTGCCACGATTGTCGGGACATCGACACCGCCCGACGCGAGCCCTTTGCAAAAAATCAGCTCACCAAGCTCGCTCAGCTGTTCGGCTTCGCTCGGGCGGTGAACGAGGAGAAGATAATCGAGCACCCCGTCGCCATCGAGGTCTCGGGCGATCCCCGCTACAAAATTCGCGCCTTCGGGCGCCTCGAATGTCTCTCCTTCGAACGCCCAGAGCGTTGTGTTCGGTGGCGCCGGCGTTGCTGCCACTTCAGAAAATGGCGCCGACGCGTCGACCGTCAGTTTGGCGACCGAGGCATCGACGCCGCCGTCGACCGTTGGCTCAGACGCATCGCCAATGACGTATGGAACATACGGATGTCGATCGCGGCACGAACGCGTGCACGCCGCCGCTCCAAGCGGGAGAATAAGAAGGAAAGCTTGAAGTCGGTTCATGAGGTGGGAGTCGAAGGTTAGTCAATTACGAGGGGCGCGGCCACCCGCTCATGCGGAGGCATGCGGAGACCAACCAGCACCGGCTCCGGTTCGATCGTGACGCCAAACGTCGTATAAACGCGCGCACGAATGGCCGCGGCGAGCCCTATCACATCGTCGGCGGCCGCCCCGCCTCGATTGATGATCGCGAGCGCGTGCTTCGCTGAAACGCCAACTCGGCCGAAAATAGCCCCTTTTTCGATGCCGGAGCGCTCGATGAGCCATGCGGCGGCAATTTTCACGTGGGCGTCATCGACATCAAAATGCGGTAGGCGCTCACTTGGATGGAGCGCATTGCTTGCAATAGCGCGCTTTTCGAGCGATTTGAGCGCCTCACGAGTGAGAATCGGGTTAACAAAAAACGAGCCGACACTTACTGAATCAGGGTCGGCCGGGTCGATGACCATCCCTTTCGCGCGGCGCAATTGTGTGACGGCGCTTCGCACCTCGCGGCAAGGTGCCACGCCGCCGGTACTCACTCCGAGCGCTTTTGCAAGCTCGGCATACGCGATCGGCCGGCTCACGGCGCTTCGCCGAAACTCGAAGCGAACGCTAAGCACGACGAACCGCGCATCCCCCTTAAAGCAACTCTGTCGGTACGAAAATGCGCAGTCGGCATTTTGGAGTTCACGAACAACCTTTTTTTCTCGGTCGAATACGCGAACACTCGCGATCGTCTGCGCGACTTCTTGGCCATATGCGCCAACATTCTGAATCGGCGTCGCCCCTACCAGGCCGGGGATCGCGGCAAGGCATTCGACCCCTGACCACTCTTCGTCGACCGCGCGCGCGGCGACTTCGTCCCACACTTCGCCCGCAGCGACATCGACAACGACATGATCGTGATTTGTCGTCACTTTTAGCCCGCGCGTCGCGACGCGAACCACAATTCCAGGCCACCCGGAGTCCGCGATAACAACGTTGCTCCCGCCTCCGAGAATGAGCAGCGGCTCGCCTCGACTGTCGGCGTCACGCACCGCATCGACACACTCGGCTTCGCGGTCGACGCGAACGAGCCTGGCCGCGACTCCGCCAACGCCAAGCGTCGTCAGGGGGGCAAGCGGGACGTTTTCCTGGCTGAACATCGCTCAATGCTATGATGATCGGCCGTGACACGCCAATTAGCACCCGCTGAAGGACTAGCGCCGCTTCCGATCGACGCGGTCATCGGCGATATTGTCGCGTCGCTGCGAAAAACAAGGCGTCTTGTGCTCGAAGCGCCCCCCGGCGCCGGGAAGACGACTCGGGTCCCGCGGGCGATGTTTGATGCCAAAATGGCGGGCGATGGTGAGATTGTGGTGCTCGAGCCGCGTCGACTCGCGGCGCGGATGGCAGCCCGGCGGGTCGCCGAGGAGATGGGCGAAGAGGTCGGCAAGACGGTCGGGTATCAAGTTCGGTTCGAAGATGTGTCGAGCGCAGAGACGCGGATTCGGTTTGTGACCGAGGGGGTTTTAACGCGGCGGCTCCTCAGCGACCCGAACCTGCGAGGCGTTTCGGCGGTGGTGCTCGACGAGTTTCATGAGCGGCATTTGCATGGTGACGTCGCGCTCGCGCTCGTTCGAACGCTGCAGCAGACGACGCGCCCCGATCTCTACATCGTTGTGATGTCGGCAACGCTCGCGACCGAGCCTATCGCTACGTTTTTGGACGCGCCGATCGTTCGCTCCGAAGGGATGATGCACCCGGTTGCGCTCGAGTATTTGCCGGCTGCCGACGACCGCCCACTGTCTTCGCAAGTCTACTCTGCGCTTCGTACGCTTCTTGTCGATGAACTCGATGGCGACGTTCTAGTCTTTCTGCCAGGCGCGTCGGAAATTCGCAAAGCGCTCGAATTGTGCGAAAAATTGGCCGATTCGCACAATTTGCTTCTCGTGCCTCTGCATGGCGATCTTTCGCCGCAAGAGCAGGATCGCGCTGTGCGCCGCGCCGATCGC
The DNA here is from genome assembly GCA_945861885.1 of Nannocystis exedens. Classification (GTDB taxonomy): domain Bacteria; phylum Myxococcota_A; class Polyangia; order Polyangiales; family Polyangiaceae; genus CAMAVR01. The sequence continues at coordinate 14,868 of CAMAVR010000063.1, forward strand.
CGGAAAGTTATTTTTTCGACCAACGTCGCCGAATCGTCGGTCACGATCGACGGCATTGCCGCGGTGATCGACAGCGGGCTCGCCAACGTCGCGTCGCACTCTCCGTGGTCGGGCGTGTCGACTCTGCGCGTTGAGCCGGTAAGTCGCGCATCGGCAACACAGCGCGCGGGGCGGGCCGGTCGAACGCGGGCGGGGCGATGTTTGCGGCTCTACACGAAAGCGAATTTCGAAGCGCGCCCCGATCACGACATTGCCGAAATTCGCCGCGCCGATGTGACGCAAACGGTTCTCGAGCTGCGCGCCGCTTCACTCGCGACAGTCGCCTGGTTTGAAGCGCCAAACGATGCAGCGGTGCGAAGCGCCGAAGCGCTGCTCGAGCGGCTTGGAGCGCTCTCAAAAGGGGCGATTACTGCGATCGGAAAGCGAATGCTCAGGTTCGCGGTGGCGCCGCGGCTCGCGCGAATGATCGTCGAAGCAGAAGCGCGAGGGGTCGCCGACGATGGCTGCACAATGGCGGCGCTTGTCGGCGAAAAAGATATTCGGCAGTCGTCGCGCGCGCGCTTCGGCGAGGCGCGCTCGGGCGAAGGTCGCTTTGGCAAAGCGACGCATGGCGCGACGGAGCGATCGGATCTCGTTGCGCTGCTCGATCTGTTTCGCGACGCCGAAGAGCGACGATTTTCGTCCGACGCGATGCGGTCGCTCGGGCTCAGCGCTGCTGCAACAATGTCAGTTGACCGCGCGCGGAAGCAGCTGGTTCGCGCATGCAAGCGCGACGCGGCAAGCCCAGTCGGCGAAACGAATTACGAGCGCGCTCTTTTGATGAGCGTTCTTGCAGGGTATCCCGACCGCGTGGCAAAGCGTCTCCGGCCAGGCGGGAGCGCACTTGCGATGAGCGGCGGCGGCTCGGCCGAGCTGAGCGAATCGAGCGCCGTTCGCGACGCGCAGTGGATGGTCGCGGTCGATGCCGAAGAGTGGCGAGGAAAGTTCGCCGTTCGAATCGCGAGCGCGATCGAGCCTGAGTGGCTGATCGATCTTTTTGCCGACGAAATCGTCGAGTCGAGCGAAGCGCGATGGAACGCTACCGCGGAGCGCGTCGATGCAACGTCGCGCATGCTCTACGATGGGCTCGTTATCGACGAATCGCCTTTAAATTCGGCCGATAGTGCGAAAGTAAAACAGGTTCTATTCGAAGCGGCGCTTCAAGCAGGGGCTGGAGCATTTGCGGCGGATGGCGCGATCGAACGCCTTCTGGCGCGCGCCGCTTTTATCGCAAGCGTCGATCGCACGTTGACCGCGCCGACGGAGGCCGATGTGCGCGAGGCGCTCGCGTCGCTGTGCGAAGGGGAGCGGACGTTCGCGGCGCTGCGCTCGAAATCGCTCGTGAACGAATTGCGCTTCCGAATGGGGGCAGCGATGAACGCACGGCTCGATGCGTGGGCGCCGGAGAAAGTCGATTTACCGAGCGGCAAATCAGCACGCGTGGAGTACGAGATCGGCAAGTCGCCGTGGGTCGAGTCGCATTTGCAGGACTTTTTTGGGACCGCGACGACGCCGAAAGTTGCTGATGGACGCGTGGCGCTCGTGGTGCACTTATGGGCTCCCAATCGGCGCGCGGTTCAAGTGACCAGTGATCTCGCCGGCTTTTGGGAGCGGCACTACGCGGCGGTGAGGAAAGAGCTGATGCGCAAGTACCCGCGGCATTTTTGGCCCGAAGATGGGCGGGTTGCGGAGGCTCGGCTGCGGGTTAAGAAGCGCTGAGGTGGATCAGTTGGCGGAACAGGGAACTTCCACAATGTTCCTATCGTCATGGTCGCGCTGCTTCTTCGAGCGCGTCGATGTACTTCCAAAAGCGATCGACTTGGTCAGCCTCCAATTCGGCCATTGCGCCGTAGGACTCGACATCTTTAGCAATGAACGCTGGACCGAGTAACACAGTCGTTCCCGCCTCCTTCCCCACAGCCCGCGTACCATGGACGATTGCGTTGCGAACAACCGAGGGCGTGATGCCCCGGTTCTGCATCTGGTCCAGAGCATGTCCGGAAAACGGTTGGCCTTCGATCGTTTTAGCGGCGTTGCGAACCGCTTGCAGGTTCTTGAGTTCGTAACCATTCCGTCCAAGAAACCCCGTACCTTCCGCTTCCGCAGCCGCAGCAGCCCCCTCTGCCGCAAAGCACGGACGGTGGCCCCGTACTGCCTATCTACGACACGACGGGCTCCACGACTCCGCATTGCATTTTTACTCGAAGGCGATCATCTCTTCCATTGCCGCGCGAAACCAATCCCAGAAGGAACCGAAGCGGTGACGTAGTTCGGCTCCGTCACTTGCGAAATCGTGAATGATAACGATCTCGCCAGGCTGCTCAGGGTCGATGCAAGCTAGGTCATCACAATCGGTTCGCCGCGCGAATGGTACGTATTTGCGCGAGTAACGTTGCCGAAGACTGCGTAGCCGTTTCGTCGCGAGGTCGCTCGGCATGATGTGCCACGGTGTCAGGTCGACAAGGTTCTGATTCACGACCCGCAAGAGTCCTTCGGGCAGCGTCACTTGCACGTCGATATTTCGAACGTCGATTACTTTTTCGCTGTTCATGGTCCCACCCCTACAACCCACGACCCATTTTTGTATACCGCGCGATAGCCTGCGCTCTGGCCGCCGATTCGAGTCATCACTGCATCGCCCCATGTCGTAGCTTCAGCGCCCGTCCGCGATACAAAGCGACCGACCATCGATGCAGGCAACGCTTCGTACGCTTCGTGGATGACCGCCTGTACTGGAGTACCAGTCATATGAGCTGCCAAAAGTCGGGTATTGTCAATCGAGACAAGGTTGTCTCCCAATTTTACTACGTCGATCGGAGGGCCCTTCCACCCGTTTACTGCCATGCTCTTGGCCACGGCTTCAACTCCAGTTACAGAGCCTTGGCTGAATCGAATCGTACGAGAGCTGAGAGTCGTTACCGCCTCTGTCGCCACGATCCCCTCGACCGCCAACCCCTCTGCCGCGGTTCCCACCCTGGGCTTGACGCGCATCATTCCCGCGCCGTCACCTCCCACGCCAATAACGGGGATGCCGACTTTTTCGACGGCGCGTTCGGCGGCTCCCGCGATCGATCTCGCTCCAGCTTTTAGAATGCTTTTCG
>CAMAVR010000064.1 GCA_945861885.1 Nannocystis exedens
CATGAAAGACGGAACCCGTCGGCAAGCGCGAACCCACACCCCTTAAATTCTTTGCGGCTTCGCGGCTTTGCGGCCCAAAAATTCCGCGGTTTTTCTTGGCGGCTCAATGGACTTGCCGCGTCAACAATTTTGATTCGCGTAACTCGTACACTGCGTTGAAAATACAACGGACGCCGAGTTCCCCAAAGCGCTCAACATCGATGCGTTCGACCAAATCATTCAAAAAGGGCGCGAGAAGAACCTCGATAGCTACAGCGGCTTTTTAGCGAACGATAAGAAGACGCGAACAGCCCTTCTTGCCGAACTTCAAAAACTAGGCATCAAAAAAGTTTATATCCTGGGGCTCGCGCTAGACTTTTGCGTCAATGCCACCGCCCGCGACGCCATCGCGTTCGGCTTCGAGACCTACCTGATTCAAGACGGATCGCGCGGCGTCAACATCCCGCTGACGACCGACGGGGGGACCGACCTCTCCGCCCACACCGGCGAGCAAGCTCTCGCCGGGATGCGAGCGGCCGGCGTGCACATCGTGAACAGCACCGACCTGTAACTTTCGCCACTAATTTGCCGGCTAATTAGAGCGAGTGCTCGTGTCGCTTAGGCCGAGCCCCACCCGAAACGCGGTCACCGACCGGTCGTATGTGAGAAGCGTTTCGCCGTAGCCGCTGAAGAGCTGCACGTAAATATATGGGGTGAAACGCCAAAAGTCGGCGTAGTGCGGGCGCCACCGAGCATCGAGTTGGATACTTCCGCGCGAAATGACGCGGCTTGTTCCCTTGCGCAACAGAAGCGCAATGTCGGCTTCGGACCACCAGTTTTTCTGCCCTTCGGAGCCGACGTTCAGCATGAGTTCGCCGTAACCGAGGTATTGGACGATGTCTCGATTTTCATGCGAGGGGAACGGCAGCCATATTTTTAACGATGTCGCCGCAAAGAGAGCGCTGTCGGTGTAGCAAGCGAAACGCGACTCGAGATGGATGCGATTCCACGCGCGCGATCGCTTCCCCTCCTCCCCGTTTGATTCGTGCTCGACGCCGAAGCGTTCATAAAAAAAGCCGCAGCCGGGCGGCCGGGCATAGCGATCTTTATGATGGAAAAACGTATAAAATATTTCGGGGTTGTAGTTCGTCTCCGCAAACGGCGCGGAGGGCCGATAGATGTTCCAGAGCAATTTACTCGTGAAAGCAAGATGAACCGCGCTCCGGGTCCCGTTCGGCCAGAGATCGAACTTGGCGCTGACCTGGATTTTCGCCTCAACGCTTTTTGTAAAACCGGTGATGAAGTAGTTGTCTTTGTAAAACGTCAGAAGGTCATATTTGATTCTCGCGGGCGCCTCAGTCGATGCAGGCTGCGAGCCCGCCGCTGAAGGCGGCTCCGTCTGCCCAAAAGCGAGCGACTCCCTTCCAGCAAGGACGACGAACGCCATACGGGCCAAGAAACACCGAACTTGATTCAAAGGGAGAGACATAGGCGGTTGCTACTGCTGCATCCGACGTCTCCGGGCTACTTAAAGAACCGTCATCGTCACCGGTTATTTTAAAAAAGGGGCCAAGCGCTCCACAATCAGATTTGCCGCCTCCACCGTAATATGTTCGGTATCGACGTAGAGCCCCTTGCCGCGCGGCATCGACGGGCGATGTCAATGACTCGGCGCGGGCTCGTCACCCCATTTCCCATCTCCACGATGTGGGGGACCACCAGCCCCCGCGATCATCAAGCACTGGCATGAGGAACTGGCGCACCCGATCGACGACGAGCTCTAAGCGATCCCATGGCAACTGATCGTCGCGTGCGATGCGTTGATAGACAGCCGACCATGACGCCGGCGGATCCGCGATCGATACCGGCACGGGATGAGACTTTCTAAAAGCGAACGTCTCGTAAATCGCATTGCGAAGAACCGCGGAATCGAGCGTTCCGGTAGTCGCGAGCAGAGCGATATCCGGAAGGTCCTTCACGCGAGAGTTCTCAGAAACTCGCGGCAACGTGTAGGCGTGCAATTTTTCGGCGATGTGCGTCTCACGTGGATAGACACAAAATTTCGGAGTCGGCACGCCGAGAAAATCGAGAAAATTGGAACCCTCTATAATTTCCGGTTTGACGGTGAGAACATCGGCAAAAGCAACATCAACTCCGAATGGCATTCCGTAAATTCGGCCAGCAAGTTTTGCCTCGGCTCGGAATCGAAACCCTTCGTAAATGACGCCAGCGCCTTGAATGCGCGACCGATCGGCGACGGGAGCGATTTCGAATGACAGAAAATCGCCTAGATCGAGGCGACCGGCCGAGCGAAGCGCTTCGGCAAGCCCGTCTTGGCTCCCAGTAAAGCGCAAGTCGACATCTCGGGTTGTCCGAGCTCGTTCGACGCGAAGTTCGACGACGACGCCCCCTTTGACGACGACTTGATTTCCAAATTGCGCAAATACGCGCGCAAGAAATCGATGAAAGATCATCAATTGACGGGCTCGACCGACGCCAATGCCTGAGCGTTCGATTGCTGCACGGAGGCGGTGTTCAACCGCGGTCTTGAAGGCCTGCGGCGTCTTGTATTCACGCGGAAGACTGGTGCTATTTTGCATGATGTTTGAGCGCTAAAGTTAATTGCTCGCGCGAGAACAGGCCTCGTGTGAGCCCCTCGCGTTTCGCCTGTTGAATAAGAAGCGGTTCGACATGAGCCGCGACACAATCGACAATGGTACGAAGTGGTGTTGTCACCGGAATTGCCCCGACCCAAGCCCATTCCTGCTTACTGATGTCACCAAAGCTCACCGAAACGCCGGTGGGGAACCGCACCCGTCGCTTTGCCCAACCCATAGGCAAAATTAAATGAGCTTGAGCTGGCAGCGCGTCGGACAATAAATGCAGCATGAGTGCGGTCTCATGGCTGAAGACGCCGAGACGCCGTGACCACAACCACGTCACAACGAGATCTTCGTGTTCGCCGGGGGGAAACTGCGCGAGCCTATAAACGCCACGCTGAACACGAATCAGATGACCCACGCGCACGTGATACTCGAGCAGCGGCGATGAATAACCAGCCGCCATGACTTGGTCGCGGGCAACGTAGCCAGATTGCGACTCGGCTATGTCGTAAATTTCCTGCCATTTGGGGCCATCTGCGCGGTCCATTCGGATGCACAAAGACTAAAATTAATTTAGTCTTTGTGCAAGCGCGACGGCGATCGCGTGGGGCGAGGCAACGCCAAGTTGCCGAGGAAGGCAACGCCAAGAGAGGACAAAAAGCGAAAAGCCACGGCAGCTTGAGTCGAGGCCAAGCGCTAACGCTGGTTTGCGCGCGCGACATACGCCGGGTATTTTGCGCGCGCAAACCAGCGTTAACGCGCCGGCATCGGCTCAAGATGCCGCGGCTTTTGTCGGGGCGACAGGATTTGAACCTGCAACGTCCTGGTCCCAAACCAGGCCCTCTACCAGATTGAGGTACACCCCGCGGCGGCGCTTTTCTAAGCACATTTTCTTGGGTTCATCAAGGTCATACGCTGAAATAGACCCGCCAACAGCGATTATTGCCCGCTTAAGAGCCCTCGCGGCCGGCGCGCCTACCCGATCACGTGAACGCGAATTGTGTTCGTTGTCCCGCTCACGCCGATCGGCGCACCGAACACGATAACGACTCTTTCCCCCGGCGCGGCCAGATTTGCCGCGAGCAAATCGCCTGAACACCATTCGACCAACCGATCGGTATCGTGCAGAGGGGGCATCTCTCGCGGAATCACGCCCCAAAACAGATTCATCCGCCGCCGAGTCCGAACACTTGGCGAAAACGCGATGATCGGCACATTCGGCCGCGCCAAACTCACCGTCATCGCGCTAAACCCCGTCTCTGTAAACGCCACGATGTATTTCGCGCCGATTTCCCGCGCGGTATTGCATGCGCCGCGCGCTATCGCCTCGGCCACGCTCGTCGCACGAGACGTGTACGGGGTACTCGACTCAAAAAACGCGCTCTGCTCAGCCTCAACCGCAATCCGGCTCATCATCGATGTAGCGAGCGCTGGATGATCACCCGTCGCTGTCTCCCCCGACAACATCACGGCGTCTGTCCCTGAATAGACCGCGTTCGCCACATCGCTAGCCTCCGCGCGCGTCGGACGAGTCGCCTTCGTCATCGACTGAAGCATCTCGGTTGCAACGATGACCGGCCGCCGCACGCGACGCGCAACGCCGATAATTTGCCGCTGAATCACCGGCACACGCTCCGGAGGAAACTCGACCCCGAGATCGCCGCGGGCGACCATCACCCCATCGGAAGCGGCAACGACGCTCTCCAAGTTCTCGATCGCATCGGGCGTCTCCACCTTTGCGATCACCGGAATGTGCTCGCCGTGCGCCTGACAAATATCGCGCACCGACTTTAGATCGTCGGCCCGACGAACAAACGAAAGCGCAATAAAATCAAACCCAAGCGACAGACCGAACTGCAGATCGGCTTTGTCTTTCTCCGTAAGCGCCGCGAGCCGCATTGTCTTGCTCGGCAAATGCACGCCGATATGGTCGCGCATCCCGCCCCCTTGATCGACATGCGCGACGACCGCGTCGTCTTCGATCGACGTCACCGATAGTACAATTCGCCCGTCGTCGAATAAAATCTTATCGCCGATCCGCACATCGGCCGCGAGCCCCTCATATTGTATCGGAATCACCCGCTCGTCGCGGCTCGACGCCCCTTCGACAAGCTTCACCGTCGCGCCGCTCGGCAAGTCAAACCGCGACGGGAATGCCCCCGTCCGAATTTTTGGACCGCACAAATCTTGCAGCGCTGCGATCGATTTCCCCGATCTTTCGCCCGCTTCGCGCAATCGGCGCAGACGTTCGCCATGCTCCGCATGTGTTCCGTGCGAAAAATTGAAGCGTGCCACGTCCATCCCTGCGGAAATCAGCGACAGTAACCCCTCATCTGAATCGCACGCCGGCCCCAACGTGCAGACGAGCTTAGCTCGACGAATCGACATACGCCGAGCATGCCATCGACGGCGCGCCGACGCACGTTTTTCGCACGCCATCTGCGACATCAGGGTTCACGATTGCGAAATTGTCGCGCGCGTAGTACGCCGGCCCTGGTGTCATCGCGGTCAGTTCATGGGATGGGCAACGCTCGATCGCCGGTGCTTACGTGGGGCGGGAGGACTTGGCAACCTCCCGTGCCGGGGAAGCATGGTAGCGGAGAGACCGGCGGAGCTTTGTCTTCTCCCGCGATATCGCGAGTTGAATCGTTTAGTCCTCCGCGCAAAGTCACCGCAAGCGATCACCGCATCATTCGTGGCGACGCGCTCGACATTGGAGACGCACTCATCGCTGAAGGGCTCCGCGGCAAAGTCGACCTCGTCTACATCGACCCGCCCTTCGCGTCGCAGGCCGATTACATCAACGAAGTGCGTCTCGACGGCCCGGCCGATGGTCGCGTCGTCCGCACGCGCGCTTACACCGACACTTGGTCGAGCGATCTCGCCGGCGACGACGGCGTCGGCGCCTATCTCGACAGGCTCGCGCCGCGCCTAGCGCGCATGGCGGAGCTACTCTCTCCGCGCGGGTCGATGTGGGTCCACCTCGATTGGCGCGCCGCCTATCTAGTACGCGTAATTCTCGACGAGATTTTCGGTAGGCGAAATTTTTTAAACGAAATCGTCTGGCGCCGTGCTCCAAACTTGGGGCGCCAAGCGGCAAGCAAGCAGTACGGCCGCACAATCGATACGATTGTTGTTTACGGCAATAGCGAGGCGGTTCTCGACCCTGCAAAAAGGCTCGAGCCGATTGAACCAAACGCGATTCGACTCGACGATGAAGGACGGCGGTTCACGGCCGCGCCTCGCGGCGACTACACCGACGAGTCGATCAAAAGGCTCGACGCCATCGGGAGAGTGCATCGGACATCGAGTGGGCGCGTCTACATCAAGTATTTTCTCGAAAAAAATGCTGACGGTGAATGGTGCCGCGACCGCCGAGTCGACGCACTATGGACCGACATCGCGCCGCTAAGGCACGCTCCGGCGAGCGAACGAACCGGCTATCCGACGCAAAAGCCTGTCGCACTCCTCGAGCGAATAATCGCCTCCGGATCGCCGCCCGGTGGACTCGTCGTCGACCTATACGCAGGCAGCGGCACCACCGCGGTCGCTGCGCACGCGCTTGGAAGGCGATCGATTGTCGGTGACACCGGCGGCCTGTCGATCGCTGTAGCGCGCGCGCGACTCTTGCGCGATGGCGCCCCGTACACGATCGATCAGTGCGACGCGAACGAAGTTCGACCCTACTCAAGTTCACTCGCGGCCGATGCGCTCGTCATCACGGCGATTCCAAACAGGCAAGTGCAAATTGAACTCCGCCAATCGGAAGAGCCGCTCGCATGGGCGATCGACACCGACTTCGATCCGAACCGAGGCTTTGTCGTCACGTGGCACTCCGAACATCAACCCGGCGCCAAGTCGCGTCCGGTTGAACGGCGCGCCATCGCTCCTGCATCGCCAAACCTCGCCGTCCGAATTTACGGGACCGACGGCTCGGTGAGCGACTATTACGCTGACGCGACTCAACTTCGATCGGCTAGCGAAGAGGCTGAAAAACAGCCATTTTTAGCAACAAAACAGGATATTTTGTGATTCTCCGCGACGCGGTCCACGGCCTAGTTTCGTTTGAGTCGCCCGCAGAGCGAATCGTGCCGCGGTTGATGGACACCGCCGAGGCGCAGCGGCTCCGCCGCATCCGTCAGCTCGGGCTTACGTCGCTCGCATTCCCCGGCGCCGAGCACACACGCTTTGCGCACGCCATCGGCGCGGCGCACATCATGACGCTTCTTCTTGCGCGCCTTCGATCCATCGATCACACGCTCCCAACGTCGCAGCGCATCACCGAAGACGCGGCGCGCGACGCGCTTGCTGCGGCGTTTGTGCACGATTTGGGGCACGGCCCGTATTCCCATCTTTTTGAGGATGTGTTCGAGAGCATCCCGCACCACGAAGTGTGGACGGAACGCATTCTTCTCGACGAGAGCACCGAAATTCATCGGGCGCTCACTGCCGTCGACCGCGCAATGCCGGCGCGCGTCGCGGCGCTCGTTCGCGGAGAGCACGAGCTTCGGTATCTCGCGAGCTCCGTAAGCGGCGCCTTCGACGTCGATCGCTGCGACTATCTGCTTCGCGACGCCCACGCGACCGGCGTTCGCTACGGCCTCTTTGACCTCGATTTCTTGCTGCGAAGCATGCGGTTTTCGCCGTCTAGCTGCGGTGCACCATCGCTTGCCATCGACGGCGCAAAAGGGCTCCCCGCGATTGAAGCGTTCGTTCTCGCGCGCGTCTTTATGTTTCAACAGGTCTATCTGCACAAAGCGACCCGCGCCGCCGAATGGATGGTTCGCGCAATTTTGGCGAGAGCCGCGCAGCTTATTCGCGACGGCTCGCCGCCGCCGCAAGTCCCCCAGGCCATCGTCGACGGCGCGCGCGGCGATTCAGTCGCGCTTGGTGATTACCTCGCGCTCGACGACGCACTCCTGTCGGCAACGTTTCATACATGGGAAGGGGGGCGCGATCCGATTCTTCGCGACTTGTGTGCGCGCGTTCGCAATCGTCATCTCTTCAAGACGCTCGAACTCTTTGGCGATCAAGCGAGCGCGGAAGGGGGGCGCGCAGCGCTCGAACTCGCTCGCGAAATCGCACGGTCGCGCGGCGTCGACCCCGATTGGTACGTAGGGCTCGACGCGACGGGGCAGAGCCCATTTGACAGCCAAACCGACCCGCTGCTGGTCGTCTATTCAAAAGGTCCGGCGCGCGAGCTGACCGACGTCTCGTTTTTGCTCGCACGCCTCGCGAATCAGACAATCTCGCGCACGCGGCTGATTTTCGTCGCAGAGCTCCGCGAGGAGATCACGCGCGCCCTATCATCGGGAGCGCCGCCATGAAGCGCACCATGAAAACACCGCTCGCCGCGTTCGTTCTGATCGTCGGGCTAGCCGGCAGTCGTGCCGCGCGCGCCGCCCCGCAACATAGCGCCCCATCGAAAAAAATGGCCGACACATCGTACGGTCGATTCGACGGCGGCGTCTCGCTCGCCGCCGGTCTTGGCGCCTCTATCTCCGCGAGCGGCCCACGCGTTGCAGCCGATACGCGCATTCGGTACATCGACACCGTCGGCGTTTTTTTTACATACGAGGCGGGGCTTGGAGTGCCCGACCGAGCCGCTCAGTCGCACATTCTCGCCGCAGGGATCGAACTGCGACCGCTATTTTTATCCCGTTGGGCGCTAGGTCTCGACTACGGGTCACGCTACGTCGACCTATTCATCGACTCACTAGCCGTCGAAATGGCCCCCTATTGGGTTATCGGCAACGCGCGCAATAGCCTTCAACCGGGGTTTCAGACAAGCATCGGTTTCGGCCTTCCGCTCATGGGTCAAGCATCGGGACTGATGATCGGCTTTCACGGCGGCCTACGCTGGACACCGGACGATTTAACAGGCGGAGATCGATCGCCCGAGCGCCAGCCGTTCGCAACACTGATTCTCGGCTGGCAGCAGCCGATAGCAATGGGAATCGCGGTCCGCTGAAGGCCGACTCCGCTATATCGCGCAGAGCCATTGCGGCAGCGTCTAACCACACGCTGCCGCAGTCACAAACTCAACCGCCGCTGCTATCGACCGACAGGACGTACCCAAGCGTCCAAGATACGCCGGCAAGCCCGTCCGGAATCGGAACGCCATGAGCGTCTTTAACGGCATCTTCGTTCATTGTCTGGCTATCCCCGACCGGAATATCCGCCCTAGCAATCCCAGCTCCGAGCAGAAAGTCGCTGCTCGCAATCACCTGCGTTGTGTCTCGAGGAAACCCAAGCCCCCTTGCACTGGCACCTTTCAGAACCCCTGCATCGCCGACCGGAGCAGCTGGTGTCTCGATAAGACCAGACAACTCCGTCGCGACCAGCGCTGCGTTAAAGCAGTAAGAATCGATAAATTTATCGCTGGCATTCGGGCAAGCCCTCTTCGGCTCGTCTTTGTCTGTTGAGCAGAGTCGCGCACCGATGGTCGTTAGCGATTTTGCGTTAAAATCCATCGGAGGAGTTTGGCCTTTAAGACAATCCCCCAGCCCCCCAAAGACATTTCCAAGGCCGACAAATTTTGGCTTAAAAGTATCGCCATACACCGGCGGTTGAGTATCCCCCTCTAGCCCGCAATTGTTCACGCAACGATTGGGGAAAATTGATGCCACGCTTGGATCAGCGGGATAAACTAAATTCCGCGAACAGGCGGTGAAGTCAGAATCGGGGCTGCCGGGCTTGCACGCTGGGATTTCGCCAAACTGTTTTCTGGCCTCGTTAATCCCCAGGCGATTCGAACTGAAAGCGTAAAGCTCATACTTATTTCAGATAAACGAAATGGGGCTTCTGTTATTTAGAATTTGCGGAATAAACGCAATTTGTTCCGATGCGCCCCCGATCTCGAGGATGCCGATCGTGTCGCTAGCCGGGCCGCCGAGAGTTTTATTCATATAGTTCGCGGCAATCCACGCATACTCCGACTCGAACGCCCCATCGATCACCCGAACAGTTGTATTTTGGAACCCCCCTGCCTTAATGGCCGCCTCCGCGACCGTCAAAACATGGACCCCTTGGTTGCCAATATCGACAATTCGCACACCTGCTGTAGCTCGAACGGCCACACGCATGTTCGTCTTCACTAACGCAGGCACGCCGTTAATATCGAGCAGCGTACCTAGATACGTTGTCAGCGCGTTCATGCATTTTGTAATCTGGTCGTCGCTGCTGTCGGCGAGCCCCTTCACGCTGCACTCCGGCGGCTTGTAGCCGCCGGCTTTGCCGCCGTCCTGACTCACGAGTTTCACTGTCGGCAGCTGAGTGGCGGTAGCACCGGCGGGGCGAATCACATTGTACACGTACAAACGAGTACCGGAGCTCCCAGCGTCGCCAACGGCCACGAAATAGCTATAGGGTGTATTCGGCGCTGGTGGCGCCGGCGCAGCGGACCCCGTGCAACTGCCAACTGCCAATAGAAGCCCTGCCAGACCACTCGATCGAAACATCATCCACCCCCTCCGTAGGGGCCAAGCCTAGCTCCGAATCGCTGGATTGGGCAAGTTTTTTACTTTAGCAGAGTCGCTCGAGCCTGCTCTCCGAGCGAGCAGTTGTTGGCTTGCCGACGCATGGCAACCGCTGTCGCTTCGTCGGCGCTCGCGACCGCGCCACCGAGAAGTGCCGCGTATCCGACGCGTCGCACTCGCATCAGTTCGGCCCCACTCGCCGCCAAATCGAACAGAAAGACTCGCGACGGATGCGCCACCGACTGAAGCGCCGCTTCATCCATCGATGGATCGCTCCCCGGCTCGTCGAGCACCAATACAAACAGCTGCGCCCCTTTTACAATGTCGACCGCTAGCGGGATCTCGTCGCGCACCGCTTTATCAAACTGCTGCTGAAAAACGCGAAGACGCAGCGAGTCGCCCGCCTCGCGCACTTCGGACACCCATTCAGGCTGCAAAACGCGTGTCGACGCGTATGCCTGACGCAAATTCCAAGCTTCATCGGCGGCGCGCTTTTCGGGTCGCCTCACGAAACAGCTTAAAAAGCCGTCACGCAATGACACTTGGGCCGCCGAACGGATCGACGCCGAATTGACGGAATCGCTCACGTTCATCCGCAAATAGATCATCTTAGAACGATCGACCGACAACGCCGACGGAGCATTGTCGACCGCATCGCCGCGCCAAGGCCCTGAGGCCGCAACCACAAGCTGTTCGATCCGGTCTCTCAGCGGAAACCACTCGCGTCCAAGTGTGCTCTCCACCGCCTCGTGACGCGCCAAGAGCGCGCTTTTCGACGCGCTCAACTCCCGCTGCGAAATCACCCAGTAAACACACAGTGTGAGTGCGATTCCGGCAACCGACAGCAGAAGCAAATTCGCCGTCGGCCGAGCAAACCGCCCACGCTTACGATCTTCGCGCAGCTTTCGAATCGCGGGGAGCCCCGGCTCTGACGACAACGCCGTCAAAATTACTCGTGCGCTGCGTTGCGAGGGAGGGCGTTTACCATGAAGCTAACATTCGGATAGCCGGCAAACGCCGCCGTTTGAAATACGCTCTTCACGACAACTGCTTGCACGTCTTGATCGATCTGCAGCACCACGACGCCGGGGAACTCTTTGCCGGGCCGCAGCTCTTTCCAGTGATCGCGCTTCCCCTTCAACAGATTAAACAGTTCGTCGACGCGCTGCACACGCTTCAAGTCTTCGATCGCTCGGGTGTTGCCGCTTGGCGTCCCGTCGACCAGAATTTGGCTCCCGGTGATTGCCACCATCGGCGCATCGACCATATCGAGCGCGTTCTCTGCTTTTGGCAACGTTACGTTTTTTGCGATCGGCGTCTCGCCCGACGCGCTGAATGTCATCAGCAAAAATACGACCGTCACGACGAGAAAGTCGATCATGCTCGTCAGCGACAAATTCGCGTTTGTTAAACGCGACCCGCGCCCACGCACACGTTTTTGCACAAACTTCAGGCGGACACTGTGCATCAACCGCCGGCTAGGTTCGTGAATAGCCATCGCTCGATCTCCTCAATTGATCGCAAACGTCACGTTGAACGCCGGCACGCTTTGAACTTTTTGCACATTGCCTGTGCCAACACCAGCGAGCGGCCGGTGCACCTGATAAATTGCATCGATCACGCCGATAAGCTGCGAATACGGCGTTTCGTTGTCGGTGTGCAGAACGACTTGATCGAGCTTTCGGTCGGTCGGGTCGCGATGCTGCCCGACCGCCTTCCACTCATCTTCGATCTTTGCGGCGAGCTCGGGATAGCGCACGACGCGTGTCGGCCCCTCCTGCTTCACGTCGTCTTTTCTTGGCACGTCGAGGGTGCTCACCACCGTCCCCCCCTGGCGCCAAATCAGCACGAATTTATCGGGCGTTCGCATCTCCACGTGGAGCTGCTTTTCCGGCTCTACTTTTTCTTGCTCGACATCAGGTCGCGGCGGCCCGGGAACTTGGGCGTCGGCGTTTAAACGGGCCATATGCGACCAGACTGCCGTGATGAGCAGAAACGAAATCGTGACCATGAGCAGATCGATCATCGGAATCATGTTGATTTCCGAATCGAGCGACCGACGCCCTGACCTTCCAGAGCCTCCGACGTCTACACCTGCCATTGAATCAGTCTCCTAGGCTGCTGCCGGTAGACCCGACGTGTTGACTCGCTGGCGATTCGTCACAACGAGATTGAGCACTTGCACGCTCGCTTCGTTGATGTCGTCTTCGAGTGCTTGCGTCTTGCCGTTCAAAATAGCGAACCCGATGAGCCCTATGATCGCGACGATGAGACCGAACGCCGTGCAGTTCATCGCTTCGGAAATACCTTCGGCGAGAATGCGCGCTTTCTGACTCGGGTCGACGCTTTCGCCCGACACGGCTCCGAAGCTTGTGATCAAACCGGACACCGTCCCTAGCAACCCAGAAAGCATCGCGAGATTCGCAAGGAGGGCAAGATAGCCGGTGCGCTTTGAAATCCGCGGAATTTCTCTCAGTGCCGCTTCGTCCATTGCCGCCTGCACTTCTTCGTCAGGGCGATTTACCTTGACGAGGCCGGCTTGCACGATTCGCGACAGCGGCGCGTTGGCCGCCGAGCACATTTTTACTGCTTTTGCGACGTCACCGGCCAAAATGCACTTTTGCATCGTTGCCAAGAAGACTTCTTTGTTAATCGCCGAGCCGTAAATATAGAGCGAACGCTCGATGATAATTCCGACGGTCAAGATTGACCAAAACAGAATCGGGTACATCCCCCAACCACCATCTTTGAAGTGCTTCCAAATCGACGCCATTGAGCCACTCCTCCTCGTGTTCAGCCTAGGCAGAATGCCGGCTCGCCTAAAGACGGTCAACTGCGATCGACCGAAAGCTTGTGCAATTTCGCGTTTCTACACTGCCGGAAGTTTACATGTCAAACAGGCCTAGACCCTCGACCAAGGTTGTTTGACCTTTCGGTTCCGCTTCATGCGGAGATGAAAACGGATCCGAAAGGCCAAAACAAGCCTTGGTCTGTCTCGGAGCCTGGACTTGATCATAGTCATTCAACATGAGTTGAATGACTAAACGGCTCCTAGCCGTGCTGATGCGCGTATCGGAACACCGCCAGAACGCCGGATCGATACGTTCATCAGCAGCCCAATCCCAATAAGCACCGTTAAAACGCTCGACCCACCGTATGAAAAGAGCGGCAATGTCACCCCGACAACCGGCAGTAACCCGAGCACCATCCCCAAATTAAAAAGCGCTTGCCAAAAAATAAGCGCACCGATCCCAATCGCGAGCGCCGATCCAAACCGGTCGCGCGCCAACGAGGCGACACGAATCGACCAAATTACCAAAAAACCGTACAAAATAACGAGAAAAACGGACCCAAAAAAGCCCCAATCTTCCGCAAAAACAGGGAACGGAAAGTCGGTCTGTTGATCGGGCAAAAAGAGATATTGGTTCTGTGTCCCCCGCATAAAACCGTGGCCAAACCACCCGCCGCTGCCAACCGCCACACGGGCGTGGTGCGCGTGCCAGTTGGCGCCGAGAATGTTCGCTTCGGGATTGAGAAACGACATCACGCGCTGCCGCTGGTAGTCCTTCAAAACGTAAGTCCAAACGACAGGCCCTAGCACGCTTGCCGAGACAAGGAGCGTCACCAAACTGCGCGCACGAATCTGCATCAGACTGCAGATTGAAATCAGAATCAGAGCCAAAATAAGCGCAGTTCCGAGGTCGGGCTGCTTGAGCACGAGCATCATCGGCACCGCCGCGATCGCCGCAGGGGCGATCAGGTCTTTCAGCGTTCGGGGGCCGGTCTCTGGGTCTGCGTGGTAGTGCTTTGCGAGCGCCACCACCAAAAACAGCTTCATAAACTCGCTCGGCTGAAAGCTAAAAAAGCCGAGGCTCACCCACCGCGAGCTCCCTCGAATGTCTCGTCCCAAGACAAACACGAGAACGAGCAGCACGATACCGAACAAATAGAAACCGTACGCCAGCCGCTCGTAGTGGCGATAATCGATCGCGGCGACGAACGCTGCAACCAGGCCGCCGACAAACAACCAGTAAATTTGCTGAATATAGACATCCTGCAGCTGCGTCTTTGCAACGCTTGTCGCTGAATAAAGATTGATGACGCCGATGACGGCGATCAGCGCGACCGACAAAAACAGCGGCCAGTCGAAGTTGTAGCGGGCGAACCGGTAGCGCGGCGAACCGAACGCCCCCGCACGATCGTGCGAAAGAAGCGAGCGCATCATGGAAGCAGCCCGGGGCGGCCGGGAGAACGAGCCGAGTCGACCGCGGCGACGCGCGCTCCTCGAAGACGCTGATATTCGCGCACGATCTGCATCACCACGGGCGCTGCCTGCGTCGGACCTGAACCGCCGTGTTCGATCAGAACGACTACCGCGATCTCAGGATCTTTGATCGGCGAATACGCGGCAAACCACGCGTGATCGCGCGCATAAAAAACCTGCATATTGGCGTCGTCCGCGGCTTTCGGCGTGTAGCCTGTCTGCGCCGTTCCGGTCTTCCCAGCGATCTCGAGCGACGGATCACGCACCGAATAGGCCGTCCCCTTCGGGTCGTTGACGACTGCGGCGAGCGCTTCGTCGATCTGCGCGAGATACTCACTCTTTACCGTAACGCGCCGCCTGACGCGCGGCGGAAACTGCTCGACCGCGACGCCGTTTGTCTCGACCGCGGTCACGACTTGCGGTGAATACAATGTTCCACCGTTGGCAAGCGCGCCGTACGCCAATGCGAGCTGGAGCGGTGTGACCATCGTTGCTCCTTGCCCGATCGCCGTATTCAGCGTCAACCCGAGATGGAACTGCCCGCGGTACTGCTGCGTGTAAAACGCTTTCGTCGGAACGCGACCGGCAGCTTCTGGGTTGATCGCGAGCCCCGTCTTTTCGCCAAAACCGAAGTCCATCGCGACTTTTGCAATCGCATCGACGCCCACCGTCTCGCCAAGGCGATAAAAATAAATGTTGCACGACTGCGCGAGCGCCTCGTGCATGTTCACCCGCCCATGCGCGTGCGTGCAGCGGAACAAGCGGTCTCCAAATTTAATCGCCTGGCCGCAAGTCTGATGATTTCCGGGTGGGACGAGCCCACTTTCGAGCGCGGCGAGCGCAGAAAATGGCTTAAATGTCGACCCGGGCTGAAACGACCCGCTCATCACTTTGTCGAGCATCGGCTTCATCGGATTTGAATACGTTTCGGCGAATGCTTCGTGCAGCTGAATCCGTCCGTTGCCCCCCGCCAAATCGTTTGGGTCGTAATCGGGCTTTGAATACGACGCTAGAACGCGGCCACTATTCACTTCGGTGACAACGACCGCTCCGGACGGGAACTGACGCATCGCTTTTTCGATCGACTGTTGAAGCGCGATGTCGAGCGTCAATCGTAAATCACGACCGACAATCGGCTCTTGGCGCGACGGAAGATCGAGCTGCCGCTCCGCTTCGGGGCCCGTTCGGTACTTGCCGCGCGCATCGACGACGCGCTTTTCCCAGCCGCGTTGTCCGCGCAAGTAGGTCTCCCATGCGCGCTCGATACCGGTTGCTCCTATCGTGTCGCCGAGCTCGTAACCGAGCGGGTTTACCGCCTGACGCTGCTCCTGAACCAATTTGTCGTACCCCGCGGGGCGAAATCTGCCTAGCGTTTCTGCATCGATTTCAGAAACGTAGCCGATCAAATGCGACGCCAAATTGTTGTACGGGTAGTAACGAATCGGCGCCCCGACAATTTCGACTCCGGAGAGGTCGGCTTGGTGCTGCCGAATTTCAGCCACCGTATCGCGCGCGGCATCCTCCCGAACGAGAACGGTGCGCCAGCACGGTGACGTATCGGCGTCGATCACGCATGCGTCGCGAAGCTTCGTGGTGAACGATGTTCGCTCGGCGGGGCTGAGGCGCAGAACATCGGCTATCCGTGGCCAACTGTCGGAATCGTCGTCGCGATTCAGCGCTCGGCGCCCCGCTTTTCGAGCAGGGCGCGCGCTCGGCATCACCCGACCGGGGACGACATAAATGTTGTACGCGGGCCGACTCGAGGCCAGCACCCGCCCTTGCGAGTCGCGAATAATCCCCCGTGTCGTCGGCAGATTGATGCGCCGAATAATATTTTCGTGCGCGATCTCTGAATAGTCGGAGCCGTTGATGACTTGAAGTTGAAACAGCCTCCCGATCACAATCGCAAACGCAAGAACGACAAATGCTGCGATGCCAGCGTAACGCTTACGCACGGATCCGGGCTCCGGACGCGACTTAAGACGACCGTTCATGATCGACCTCCACGTAAATCGGGGCGCGCGGCCCCGGTCGCCTCCCCGATTCGCTCGGCGAGGCGAAAAACAAGCGGCGCCGCCAACGTTGTCGCCACGACGTGCGGAATCACCAACAAGTAAAGCGAACGTGCCATGTACGCATCACGCCCAAAAATCGCAATAAGAACGAGAACAATGACCGAATTCGAAATCGCGAAAATAAGGCACAAAAGAAGCTGCGTCGACACAGTCTGAGCCGCCAGGCGAACGCCGACGACGCGGGCTAAAAGAAAAATCGCAACCGACGCGAATGTATTTAGACCGACCGGCGCGATCCCCACCACATCGGTGATGTATCCGAGAGCAAACGAAATGGCAGCGCCGCGCCCGAGCGAGTGCTCGTGCACACCGAGAAACAAGATAAGCGGCAAAACGAGCGACGGCGAAAAGTGCTCAAGATGCAGCGGATCGAGCAGGCGAAAAAAATTCGATTGCACGATGAGAAGAAGCAGCCCGACAGCGACGAATGCGGCGCTTCGCATTTAATGCCCCCGCGCCGGCTTGACCTCTTTCGAGTCAGCTCCGAGAGAGAGCGTATCTTCGCCTGAGGGGGTCACGATGATGAGCACGTTATCGAGTCGAGAAAAATCGACCGTCGGCGCCGCCTGTACTTCTTGTTCGCGCCCAAGCTCGCGCCGCACAACTTTCGTAACGCGCGCCACCGGCAGACCACGGGGAAACCACCGCCCCTTCCCGCTCGTGACGAGCAAATCGCCGACTTCGACTTCATCACGAGCATCGACCATTTCAACTTTGCAGGCGTATCGCGTTGGATCGCCGGTGCCCCGAACGAACCCGCGCGCTTTTGTCCTCTCGTCTTCGACGTCAATGCCGAACGCCGAATCGACCGCCAGTTCGACATCGAGCGAATTGCCGGCGACATGCAGCACCGAGCCGACAACGCCGTCAGGCGCGATCACCGGCATGTGCGCTCGCACGTCGCGGGCATCGTGAGCGCCGCGATCGAGCACGACTCTCGTTACACGAAAAAATTCGGTAAAATTCTTCCCGATGACCTGGGCGCTTACGAGCTCGCCTGGCGTCGCTTCGCGTAGCTGCAAAAGCCTCCGAAGCTCTTGATTTTCGGCTTTTTGGCGTTCGCCTCGATGGACCGCCTCACGCAGCCTGGCGTTGTCGTACGCGAGCCGTTCGACTTCGGCCCGGACGCCAACGAGCGCGATGTAGTCGCGCCACACATCGCCGACCGCGTGCATGGCACCGCCGACAACCGTTGCAACCGGCGCGGAGACGCGCACGAGCGCGTGATCAAACGCATTCAGCTCATGCGGTTTTTTCATGTTGGCACGCAACATGAAAAACGGAAGCGTCAGTAAGACAGCAACAAGTGCGGTATCGCGATAATTGCGCAGCGGTGACACAGTGACCGCATAAGTACTCGGACGGCCAGGAATCGCTAGGGTCTGTTTAAGAATTCCCATTCGTCGCCTGAATCGCGGGGCTCATTCAGCGCCAGAATTTGAACAGGGAGGGCGGAAGGGCGGGAGGGATTTGGTTTATTTGGGGTAAGGCGACGTAAGCCGTTTTTTAGTGTTGCAACGTTG
>CAMAVR010000065.1 GCA_945861885.1 Nannocystis exedens
CGTATGAATCGAGAGGTTCACGTACGGTTCTAGGAGAGCGGGAGGGGGTAGTTCCCTCCCGCCACTCGACTGCGGCCCAAAAACTCTGCGGTTTTCTTAGCGGCTCAAGGGACTTGTCGCGTCAACAACTTTGATTCGCGTAAGTCCTATATTTTTGGCTCAACCAAACGCATGTCATCCGTTTGGGTGACAACACTTGTCTCATTCCTGGAATAAGTCGGCATCCGTTGCAACCGGGTGCCGGCCCTGTAAGTGCCGGTGTTGTTAGCTTTGTTTGGAGCTAGATTATGACAAGTTCAAAAAGAACGACCGTCCGCGCCTTGGCATTTGTCGGGGCAATTTTCGGGTCTGTGTTCGCAGTCGGCTGCGGCAGCGATATGGCCTCGTCGGAGACAACCGATAGCGTTGCTTCGGGCTCGCACTTCAATACCGGTTTTCAAGATCCTGGTAAGGCGCAAGGCAACACGCCTCCGCAAGGGTATCCCCAGGGGCATCCCCAGGGGCAGCCGCAGGGGCATCCACAGGGTCAGCCGCAAGGTCAGCCGCAAGGGTATCCGCAAGGCAATCCGGACTTCCAGGGTGACCCGACACCTCCGCAGGATGAGCCAGTCAGTGCAGAGTGCCCACCATTCCCACCGAATCAGTGGGATCGCTGCACCCCACGTGGCACGGTATGCCACTACGGTCCAGCATGCGGCGGGCTGAAAGCAGAATGCGGTCGCAGCCGCTGGCACGTGCGCCGCGAACGATGCCGTGACTAAAACCATAAGTAAGTAACAGCACGGCGAGACTCGGGATTTTGAACCACCCACCGAGTCTCGCCGTAGCTTTGTGCGGCAGCTCTATGCGGCAGCTTTATGCTTCGACGTGGTTTTTCAAAAGGCCGACGAGTTCGGGCAGCGTTTGACTGCAAGCGAATCCCATTGGAGTATGGCGCGCATGACGTCAGACTGGTTCAACAGACTTGTCGGTTGTCGAGAAACTGTCTGGCTCGCCCCCTTCTGATGGAAGCCGTATCGCTTCGAGCCACAGGCGAACAACCAGCGGCCCGAGAATCGCGCCCCAAGCGCCAAACGCCGCGAGGCCGCCAAAGATCGACACAAACAGAAGAAACGTTGGCATATTTAACGCACCCAAACGTGCGAATACTGGGCGTAACACGTTATCGACTCCGGCAATCACGCCGATACCGAGTACCGCGAGAACTGCCCCTTTAACCGGGTGGCCTGTGAGAAAAAGGCCGGCCATGATCGGCACCCAGATTATCCCTGACCCAATCAGCGGGATCAACGAGGCGACGCCAGTTAGTGGGCCGAGAACCCACCAACGAGGGACGCCAAGCGACACGTAAATGAGAGTTGCAGCCAAGCCTTGCGCCGCGCTGGTGAGCCCAACGCCGACGAGCAGTCCGCGACCGGTCTCTTGAAACGCGGCGCCGAGACGGGCCAAATAATCTGGCTTCAGCGGTGAGTGCCGAAGCGCCCAAGCCCACACAGCAGGGCCGTCGACTAGAAATATGTAGGAGGCGCCAAAATAGACAAACAGTGCAATTGTCCCGCTCGCTGCGGCACCGGCGACACTCTGCAGCACGCTCACGCTCGCGGATCCATAATGCTCGAGTAACTGGAACAACGCTGGCAGAGTGGTAGGCCATGCGGGCAATTGCGGAGCGATAGGTTGGGCGCCATCTCCGCCGCCGGCGATCGCTTCGAGCGCGCCGGTGGGTGTCGACGTTTCGGAAAGTGCGCTTGCAAGATCTTTGGAGCCGGCGGCAACACCGAGGATGACAGCGACCACGGGCAACAACAGCGCCAGGAATAGCAGCACCGAGAACGCGGCCGCCGCGCGCCGTCGCCCCCTAAACACGCGGTCAAGGCGAGTTAGCAACGGGCGCGAAACTTCTGCCGTCCAAGATGCGAGGACGAGGACGGCCCACAGCGGCCAACAGACGTAAACGACTGCGGCGCTCAGCCCAATGATCGTCCATCGCTTTGCGGTCGATGCATCGAGGACTGGATCGTTACGTGACGTCTCGCTTTGTAACCGACTGTTATTCATTGCCTATCTCGCTCATTGAGTCTGGTTCGGACGACCTCCCCCGTGAGTTGTAGTGGTACTCGTCATCCGACTGTCCCGCCAGAGCGGTTGATGTGTGTCGGCAGGCGCGAGCAAGACAGTCTTTTTAGTCGGTAGAAGGTGGTCGTAAAGATCCATGGGATGAACAGAGCATGTCTCCGCCCTTTTAGCACTACTTTGGCAGTTTTTTGAGAGCCAAGGTCACTTCGATATTTAAATTCCTCGCGAAATGGATTTGAACAGCATCCATGCAGCGAACAACGGGGTGGGAACAACGTCTTGACCGCTGGCTTGCGCCATTCGTGCAAGCGTTGGGGCGCAAGGGACGCGATAAGTGGGCGTCGCTGTATGTGACAGGTTTGCTTCTGCCAGCGGAGCGCAAGAGCATCACGCCGATAAGCGCTCGGGTTGCACCGGAGGATTCCGATCAGCTCAATCATTTTATCGCGGCGTCGACGTGGGACACTGCGCCTCTCGAACACGTTCTTTGCGAGAAGGCAGACGCCATGCTGGGCGGTGACGATGCGCATCTCATCATTGATGACACGGGGATCCCCAAGAAGGGGAAAAAGAGTGTTGGGGTAGCGCACCAGTATTGCGGTGCGCTCGGCAAGAATGCCAATTCGCAATGCTTCGTATCGGTGACACTGGCACGTAACGACATTGCAGCGCCGATTGGCTTGCGGCTGTTTCTTCCGGAGTCGTGGACTTCGGATCGCAAGCGATGCGATGCAGCGAAGGTGCCGACCAACGTCCGTCATCGACCCAAGTGGCGCATCGCGCTTGACGAAATCGATCGTGTTATCGAATCGGGTGTTCGTTTTGGCGAAGTGCTTGCCGACGCCGGATATGGAGCGTGCGGCGAATTTCGACGGGAACTTTCAGAAAGAAATCTCACCTGGTCGGTTGGAATTTTGCGCACGCAGTATGTTTATGCACTTGGCACGACGATTCGACTCCCACGATCGGCGAAATTGGGGCGCCGGCGTACGCGCCAGTTGCCTTCTCGGCACCCGGTTGCCGCGGATGCGTTTATTGAGCGTCACGCGCGCTTTCGAAAATTGACCTGGCGACATGGGACAAAAGGGGCGCTGAGTGGAGACTTTGCACTTGTGCGCGTACTTCCCGCCGATGGCCCCGAAACGATCGGCCATCGACATCTGCCGGGCGAGCCGGCGTGGTTGGTATGTGAACGCCGTCCGGACGAGATGAAGTATTATCTCTCGAATCTTCCAGCAACCGCGTCGGAGCGAGACGTCGTTCGTTCCATCAAAGCACGGTGGTCTTGCGAGCTTGTTCACCAGCAACTGAAAGAAGAGCTCGGTCTCGATCACTTCGAGGGGCGATCCTGGCATGGAGTCCATCATCATGCGCTCTTCACGATGATTGCATTCGCCTTTTTGCAAGAGAATCGATTGCGTGAAAATAAATCGGCGGCGTAGCAACTCGTCGCGCGTAGCAACGCTCCCGTCGATGCGACGGCACATTGTCTACCGACTTGTTACGTCGCAACTATGCAGTGACTGCCGAGAGCTCGCGCGGCTACTTGGTCCCCCAGAATAAAGTGCCAAAGTAGTGTTAGAACGCCACGCAGCAATCGTCGCTCGCTTGCGGTCGCACTGTTGTTGCTCGCTATCGGATGCTCGAGCACGCGCAGCCATATCGCCGAATCGATCGCTCGCTCGACGGAGCCGCTTTTCAGTTCAGCGGTCACGCAGCTCGCTGCCGGAGCCGGACACTCGTGCGCGCTGCTGTCGACCGGCTCGGTGAAGTGCTGGGGCTACAATTTCGCTGGTGAACTAGGCGATAACACTCTCATCGATCGCGCTACTCCAGTTTCGGTGTCTGGCCTAACTGCCAACGCGTCATCTTTGGGGTTGGGGGGGTCATATTCCTGCGCGGTTCGCACCGATCACACGATCAGGTGTTGGGGAAAAAATGATAACGGCGAACTTGGAGATGGAACCACCACCAATCGAAGTACTCCAGTGGCGGTGCTCGGTATCACCAATGCAACGGCGGTTGCTGGAGGGAACAAACACACGTGCGCGCTCTTGCAAGACGGAACAATTAAATGCTGGGGAAGAGGCGTCGAGGGTCAGTTGGGTAACAATACGACAACCGACAGCCTCACGCCCGTCGCAGTTACCGGCATTTCAACGGCGACAGCCATTGAGACGGGCGACGCTCATTCATGCGCGCTTCTTTCAGACGGCTCTGTACGATGCTGGGGTGTGAACACGGAAGGGGAGCTTGGCGATGGGACATTTGGCGCCAGCCTAGTTCCGGTGACGGTTGTCGGTCTGAACGACATCACAAAAATCACGTCGGGCGAGGGACATAACTGCGCCATCGATTCCAGCAAAGCGATTCACTGCTGGGGATTCAACGCCGACGGAGAGCTCGGAAATGGCGGCACGACCAACAGCAACATCCCGGTGACGGTGGTAGGAATTTCAAATGCGACGGCGATCTCGGCTGGTATTCGCAGCAGCTGCGCCCTTCTCAGCACAGGGGCCGTCCAATGTTGGGGGAACAATGTCGACGGCAGGCTCGGCAACGGAACGACGACGAATAGTCTCATCCCGGTGTCAGTAACCGGCATCAGTACTGCGGAAAGTCTCGCTGGCGGGCTCGAGCACGCCTGCGTCGGTCTTACGAGCGGTGCGGTCAAGTGTTGGGGGAATAACGGTGCCGACGCACTTGGAGACGGCCGCCCCACGCGCTCTTCAACGCCGGCTAGCGTGTCACTTCTTTCGGGGGAGCTCGCATCGGCGGTAGCCGTCGGGCAGAACCACTCATGCATGCTTTTAGCCGACGGTAAAGTGAAGTGCTGGGGCTACAACAATGGCGGGCGGCTTGGCGATTCGACGACTGTCAACAGCGCGACTCCAAAGTCGGCGGCGACCACCGTAGCTCAAACAGTCTCGGCCGGTTTGGGTCACACCTGTTCGGTGTTGACCGATCTAACGGTCGGCTGTTGGGGCGCCAACGGTGAAGGCCAGCTCGGCAACGGAACGCTCACTTCCAGCTCATCGCTTGTTGCGGTGACCGGCGTCACGGGCGCTTCCAAAGTGTCCGCCGCCTCGAATCACACTTGTGTGCTTCTCAACTCTCAGAACGTGCGGTGCTGGGGGAACAATGATGTTGGCCAGCTTGGCGACACGACGACGACAGACAGCTCGACGTCGGTCGCAACTTCGGTCGCGGCAGAAGCGGTCGACATCTCCGCCGGTTACGATCATGCCTGCGCAGCGCTGAACAACGGAGGAGCGCGACGGGTCGAGTGCTGGGGCGGCAATAACGATGGCCAGCTTGGCAATAACACCACCACCAGCGCGCCTACACCGGTCACCGTGATCGGCCTCGTTAATCCGATAGCAGTCGCTGCAGGAAGAAATCATACATGCGCGCTCGATCTAAGCGGCACGGTGTACTGCTGGGGGCAGAACGACAGCGGCGAGCTCGGCGATGGGACGCTCACGCAAAGGCTAACCGCCGTTCAAGTCAGCGGCATTTCTGACGCCACAGCGATCGCATCGGGCTCGTACCACAGCTGCGCGCGCCTTTCGCAGGGGACGGTGAAGTGCTGGGGAAAGAATGAATTTGGTCAGCTGGGTAACGGCGCTACTACCGATTCAGCGGTTCCGGTTTTCGTGAGCAACATCACGGCGGCGACATCGATCGCAGCAGGGCAAGATGGCACCTGCTCTCGCATCGCGAATCAGACGCTAAAATGCTGGGGATTTGAGGGTACTTATGGGGAGCTTGGCCGCGGAAACATCCCGTTTCGTTCCACGGCGGTCGATGTCGCGCTTCTCGCGGTCTCTGACAACAGTTTGCACGCTTCGATTGAGGGGGCGCCGGTGATATTTTCGCTGGCTGTTCCGGGCGACGCTACGGGGACGGTCGCATTCAGCGATCTTGGGGTTCCGATCGCTGACTGCGAGCTCGTTGCGATTACACCAGACAGCACGCTCTTTTCATCTCAGTCGGTCGGCTGCACGACCACTTTGCTCCAGGTCGGGTCGCGTTCGATTTCGGTGACCAGTCCCGCCAACTATTCAACGGCGTCGATCGCTAGCGACGCATTCACCGTCACCGCCGCCCTTCAGCAGGTCGTTCCATCGCCCGCGAGCCCTCCGGCTACTCCGGTCACTCCGGCCAGCCCTCCCACGAGTCCTCCGGTGATCTCGCCGCTTACTCCGGAGCCGGCCCCTGCGCCGAATGGATCTGAACCACCTCCCGTCGCAAACGGGCTTGTGGACCAGCCTACGGTTGATGGCGTCACAGCGGAGGTACTCTTCACGAAGTCCAGCGTTATCACGTCGAATGCGAGTGATGATGTCGTCGTGGTTCACCCCGGCGGAACGACGGTCGTCATTCCTAAAGGCACCGTCGTCACCGATGTGAACGACAAACCGCTCGCGAGCGTGGAGGTGACTGTGTCGCGTAACGCGGACAAGATAACGATTGCCTCACCTCCGTTAGACGCAGGAAGTGTCGCGCCTCAATTTTCTTCGCCGGTCATGAAGTTTGGCCCTCCAGGCACGAAATTTACTCATGACTTGAGTATTTTGCTGCCGGTGCCCAACCCGCTGATACCGGAGTCGACATGTTGGTCGTGCCCCGACGGCACGTCTGTTGTCACGAGCAAAGCCTGTGAGCCGTTGCGAACTGAAAAGCATAGCGACGGCGTGCTCCAGTGCTTCGTGCGGCACTTCAGCTTGGTGTTCGCACTGACGGCGCCGCCATCCGAGCAGGCATCGGAAGGGGGTGCGGGTGCGCAACCGGTGCAGGCCAGCGTTTCAGCAAAATCGGGCTGCGCGCTATCACCGATCGGCAAAGCGACCGCGACTCCGTCGCTTACGGTACTCGCGGCAGCGCTCGTATGGGCGCGTCGTCGTCGGCGATCCGAGCCGTCGCGAGACGTTATGCGCTTCTGCGAGCGTCCCTCCGGGCTCCCATTTGGATTGGGCTCCCCTAATAGCAGCAGCGTAGGCGCAGCACTTTGTGAGCGAGCGCTGGACACCGCGGCTTGTGCTTGTGTAAGAGGCTGCGAGATCCGCTTGCTAGCTATTTTTGCGAGGTTGCATGAAGTCGTTCAGTATTTTGTTTTTCGTTCAAACAATTGTGTCGCTTGCCGCATGCTCGTCGACAGATCACGACGCATCTGCCGCGTCGGCGACCGTTACGTCAGTCACTAATAAAAGGGTATTCGTGACGAGCAAGACGTTCACCGGCGATCTAAAAACCGCGGGGCACGGAGCAACGGGGATCGAAGGGGCAGACAACCTGTGCGCCGAAGCGGCCGCGGCGGGAGGGCTCGGCGGTAGCTGGTTCGCATGGATATCAACGCGTGAGCGCGATGTGTACCAAGCGCTCGCTCCAAACACATCGTACTCGCTGCTCAACGGCGAACGCGCATTCAGGCCAAATAACCCCTCAATAATACACGAAATCGACATCGACGAACGCGGGCTCACGCTACCACCGCTCGGCCAGTACATTTACCCCAAGGCCTGGACAGGGACGATGCGAAAAGGCAGGCGCATGGGCGACTGCAACGACAGCAGTGGAGCATGCGGAAAAACCTGCCAAGACTTCACAACAACGTCAGGGCAGGGGACACACGGCTGCATCTCCACAGCAGAGCGGCTAAGCACGCTCGACTACAACTTCGAAGGCTGGTGGACTGAATGCCGTTATTTCGACGATTGCAGCCAAGAGAAGCATCTCTACTGCTTCGAGAAGTGACGGCTCAAGTGAGCGCTCGCTGGGCGCCTAAACGAGCTTTTCAACGGCGCGCAGGTCGTAGTGTTCAAAAGCACTCTCCATGCGCGCGATGGCGTTGCGACTCAGCCCACAAGATTTCGCGACAGTTTGCCACTTGAGAACGGCCGCTCCGACTTCGCGGGCAATCGCACGTGCCTCACTTGCCTTTGCGATGCCGAACGCGGGGGCCACCGACATGGCGGTATCAAACGACCCGGTTATCCGACTCGTCAATTGCCAGAACATGTGCACGCGGCCGTACGTCGAGCGGCATCGGGTTCATTTTGCGACGACGAGTTGACCCTCTTTGTCACGCACCGTTGCTTTTGGACGAGCTCCTCCGAGCGATGTTCCGGGTGCCAAAACAAGTTGAAGGTCTTCATCGGTTTCAGTGTCGGCTAGTATGCGCGTTGTCGCGGACAATAGCCGTGGCAACGCGAGTACAGGGGGCACACGTCGACCTGTCGATGAAAGAAACGCGTCGCCTTCGCTCTCTTTGAATCGAAGTGCACCGAGTCGCGTTTCGTCATCGACAAGCGCGAGAAAATCAATCGACAAGAGCGTTCGTGGTTGGCGCTTTTCAGAGCGAGCGCGTACCCGTTCGTTGCGTCGCATCAATGTCTGCCCCCACCGATCGGGCACTGGGTCGGTAAATGCGTTGAAGAGAGGCCGTGTGGTATGGAATTGCCCTCGTCCTAGCGGAAGCTCTGGATCGACACTGAAGCTCTCTCGCGCGCTTAGCCAGCTGGCCGCATATTCGAACGAGGCGCTCTCTTTGTTGCCTCGGGCGCGCGCCCAGAGTCGCCCGACAATCACCGGCTTGCCCGCGATATCGATGTACACGATAAGTTCACGTTCCATGATGCGGCCTCGAACGTTTTAAACGCACGCGCTTTGGTAGCTGCTCGTCTTCAAGACTAAGACCGATGGCGTCGCTCGCGGCGTCGGCGACGTCGCGCAGACGATCGCTCATTCCTAGGACAAATAGAACGGTTGCGTATACGCCCATCGATACGCGCGGGTCGCCTTTTTCGACACGTGTAATTGTGTTTCGGCTAACGAGAGCCCGCTCCGCCATGAGTTCGGAAGTAAGTCGGCGCCGACGACGTGCCGCTGAAATATCGGCACCAAGCTTCGCTAGCGCTCGCTGGACGCTTAGAGGCAAAGCGACAATCGCGGTGCTCGTCTTCATAATTGTGAGTAATATGTAGCGCATAAACGCTCATAACGCACGCCTTATGGTGCCTTATTTAGGGGTCGATGTGCGATAGGGCGCTGCCACACCCGTCACCGCGCGGCTAATTTCACTCACTGAGTGTCGCGAAGTGGTCGGTGCATTTCTTGCCGTCTTTGCTTTTTCCTTCTTCGCAGGCGGCTGAAAATGCGGCGACTACTTTTGCTATTGGCCCGGCTTTTGCCACTGGCTTTAAGAGCTTTGCGGCAGACTTTGCTTGCTTGGCGTTGCGCCCGGAAAACCCGTCGTCTAGGCCGAATGCTGTTTCATAATAATTTGTCGCGATTTCGGCCAAACGCGCTTCGTCTTTTGTTTTTGCGTTGGCCGTCGTCATCATGTCGAACACGATCCATTGCAACTTGGTTGAGCGTCCTTTGACGCTCAGGCGCGCTTTGCGTGACCACTCGAGCGCTGCATTTTCGTTGCCTGCATTTTTTTCCAAACGCGAGTAGATGCCTTCGTAAAACCAAGGGGTGTCCGAGGTGGCGAGTTCTTTGTCGAGCAGGGCGCGCGCCTGTTTCGTTTCGCCGACCATCATGAGCAGCTCGACCGCGGTCGGTAAGGCCGAATGACGCTCGTACGATGTTTTTGCGCGCGCGTCGGCAGCGCGAACTTCGCGAATGATGCGGCTCCGAATCGCCGGCAAAATAGGCTTTGTTGTGCCACGTTCGTAGCGACTAAAGACGTATTCGGGGTGGGCGGCCATCAAGCGTAGGTCGGTTGCTAAAGACCGATCGGCCGAAATTTCAGCGGCGGCGCGCAGCCAGCGGTTTCGCAATTGTTGGTAGTCGTGACTTTTTTTGTCGGGTTGCAACCAGTCAATAACTTCCTGGGATTGCGCTGCGATCGTCGCCCGCGCGGCACGGCGAGTGCTTTTGCTCGCAAAAATTCGGTCGATGTAAATCTTGGAATTTGTTCTGATGTCCGCTGCAATCGCTTTCGGGGCGTCGCTTTGCGCCGCGGCTGCCATCTCAAGAAGACGCGCTGCGAGAATCGACCGCACTTGTGGGAGCGACTGCGGCGCCGCGTCTGCTAGTTCGCGCTGCGCGAGCAATTTTTGTTCGGCAGTGAGCTTGAGAGCCGGCACATCGTTTAGCGGCAACAGTGCAAGAAGTTGCCAATCGTCTTCGCTCGCATGCCCTGATTTTGCCAACTCGAGCGTTTCAGCAATCGGCCGTTTGGAGACGAGCGCCGCGCGAACTCCTTCGTCGAACTCGGCGAAACTAACCGACTCAACGATTCGAGTTAGCTCTGCCCCTTGCGAATTGAGAACAAGAATCGTTGGATAACCGCTGACGTGAAATCGCTCACCCCACGATTGAGCCTGATCGGTATCGCCGTCTAAATAAACGGCGACAAACGACTTCATCAGTTCGCCAAAACGCGGATTGCTAAAAACTTCGGCTTTCAGCGCGTTGCATGGAGGGCACCAGGTTGCGCCCCAGTAAAGGAACAGTGGGCGATCGAGCTTTTTCGCGGCGGCGAGAGCTTCGGCGACACCGCCGTGAAACCAGATGCCGCTATTTGCGTGCGCCTCTGGAGCAGCGCTAACTTCGGAACGTGTCGGCTTCTCGAGGGCAGGGGAGGCGGTCGACGAAATAGCTAAGATTCCGGCTAAAATGCGGCCGAAAGCAATTCGTTTTTTCATCGGCGATACCACTCCACCAGGTTCATCGGGGGACATAGAATCATACAAGTTAGTCTCACTTATCATTTTAGTTGCCCATGTTGCGTCTAGACGAACACTTCATCGCTTGAAGCCATCTATGTCCCAGAACCAGACTCTGCCCCCGTCTTCGGCTCTCCGCCCGGCGCGTCGCCAGCTGCGCTGCCTATTCTTATGCGCCGCCGCAGCGCCGTTCGCTTTGAGCGCGTGCATCGTCGATTCAGCCGAAGAAAATTTCGGGTCGACAGCGAGCGTTGGGCAGGAGATGTACCGTCAACGTGGCGCAGCGCTCGAGGCCACCGAGCCAGCGCTTCCAGGCTTGACGTTGGAGTCGTTTGCGCGGCTCCTGTCAGATTCGTACGATATTTTGCAGTTGCAATCGGGCGGGATAGGCGAAACAACAGTCGAGCTCGCGGAGATTTGGCAGGTCGTGGCTCGTCGCGCGCGATTGTCACCTGAGCAACTTGACCAAAAAGTTGAACGCGCGCTCTACCGCCTGCGCGAAGTGCTATCCGTTGTGCCACGCGACCTGGCAGTAATGCCAGTCGCTCAGCTGTTGTTCAGCGAGCTATTTGGATCGGTTCCGATCGATTCGACCGACGATAGTTTTTCCGACTTTGCCGCCAGCTACAACGAGCGAAGTCTGACTGGCTTCGAGTTCCGTTTTCGTTTTGACGAATACGACAGTTTAAAAGAAGCGGCGCCCACCAAGGGGAAGGCGCGTATTCAACGCGTGCGTCTTCTCAATAGTCTTCGAGATAAGTTCGACCTACGCATTAGTCTATTTGCGAACGCGCTCAACACGCTCTTTAATGACATCGTAGTCCTTCACGCGTGGAATAGTGGTGCCGATCGCTTGGCGCCACCGGATATTCCCGCGGTTCGCTTGCTATTGGTGGGCCACAAGCAGTACCGCGTCTACGCCGAGGCGTTACAGAGCATGTCTGACCGCGTGCGCGAGCTTCTTGAGCG
This sequence comes from Nannocystis exedens, assembly GCA_945861885.1. Lineage (GTDB taxonomy): Bacteria > Myxococcota_A > Polyangia > Polyangiales > Polyangiaceae > CAMAVR01. The sequence goes on from CAMAVR010000065.1 coordinate 11,724, forward strand.
TGGCGGCACTGAATTCGTAAAACGCGGCGACGTTGCGTTTACAACGTGGACTGCTCCGGCATCCCAACAAGTGTCGGTGTTACTCTTTGCTCCCGACGACAGCGGACACATTGTGCCGTACCCCGCACAATGGAGTTCACGCATCTCCGACGGTCAGTTGGCGGCCGTCGAGCCTGCATACGGTGAATTTGATACCGGGCCTTCATCGCGCGTCTACCTCATGAAGTATGCGCCGACGACGTCAACGTGGGAGCTAGAAACACGGGCGGGGATCTTCATGAAAGCGAGCGCCCTTGAAGTTCATTTTGCATCGATGTCGGCGGGGAACGCGAAATTAAAATCGATCGATCGGTCGATTCATTTTTTCCGTTCGAAAGAAGCGGCAAAATTAAGAGTCGATAAAATGCATGAAGTGATTTGCGAGCTCGTCGCGAAGTATCCTGCGTACGGGATGTGCACCGAATCGCAGGCCGAAGTATTTTTGCCGACCGATTCGTCGTCACAAGTGCAAGTTTACGGGACGATGCTGCTTGAGCTCGCAACGAAGGCATGGACGAGCACCGAGGGGAGTGCGCGGAGGCCGTATCCAACGATCGTTCGAATGTTCGGTGAGATGTTGGCGTGCCTCGATAGCGAACCAAGTGTCGACGAACCCGCAGTTGACGAACCGATAAGCGAGCCGGTTAAGCCGAAAAAGAAGCGCAACAAGCACAAAAAAAAGCCAACGAAAAGCGATGCGGAGAGCGTCGCGGCGGGCGCGAGCGAAGTTGTGGGTAGTACTGCAGCAGCGGTCGACGAGCCGACTGACGAGCTGCCGACTACGACGGAGGAACCGGCCCCGGCCGCGGCACTCGATGAAGCGGTAGAGCCTGTCGAGACGATGGCTGACGCGGAGGCTGTCGAAGCTGACGAAATGGAGCCTCCGCACGTGGGCGAGGCTGCAGCTGAAGCAGCGTCTGTTTGTGCCGACGAAAAGAGCGATGTTCAGCGTCTCATCGATGCAGCAATTGCCGAGCTGCCAGAGGGCAAGCGAATCGAACAGCGACGGGTATTTGGTGCACTCAATAAACTTATGCGCCTGTGGGAAAAATCTGGTCGCGCCATCCCAGCAGCGCGAGAGGTCCGACACGGTTCGCATTTAGCGGGGCGCACAGATGAAAAGGGCGTAGCGCCGTACCGCATGGCGTTCAAACACGGAATCACCGAGATGCCGCGCGCTCACGCCTGCGAGACGATCCTCGATCAAGCTCGATTTCTGCAAGAAGCAGAGGAAGCAGCGGCGGCGCGCAAAGCGGAAGCGGAAGCGGCGAAGGCGGGCGCAACGGCGAAGTCAGGGCGAAAAGGAAAAAAGAAGGTCGACGCGCATGGTCAGTAGCATTGGGCTCACGCCATCGCGTCTCAATATCGGTTAGAGCGCAAAAAAATCCCCCGAATCGCCCTTTTTTTGCGACGGTCGCACCGTGAAACCTTTTGCTTTCCGTCGTATCGCGCTTAGCGCCACACTCATTCTTTCATCGTTCGGTTTTTTGCAGGCGTGCGCCGACGCCATTGATGCGCCCGAAGATCCACTAACGAACGGCGACGAACTCACAGCCGGCTCGCCGAACGGCATCTATGAAGCGGCTCCGCGACTGATTGCCGGTGGTCTCCCGCCAGGAGTTGTCTATCCCGCGGCTCCAATGGCGCAACCGGCGCCTGGCGCGCGTGGCATCGACCCAACTTTTGGGACAAAGATTCGCCGACTCCTGCCGTCTGGCGTTCACGAGTATTCACAGCTTCAAGTCATTAGCGACGATGGAGTCTATGCGCTGCTAAGAACCAGCAGCGGCTACACCATCTATCGCTATGCCGATATGGCGCTGATTCGTCAAATTCCTAATGCGGCGGCGCCGCGTTGGGTGCCAGGCACGCACAAAATATTTTATCTCGTCGGCCTCCCCGCGCGCATCATGATGGTCGACGCGGACAGCGGTGCGCTAACGACGCATATGACGTTTAGCGCGTACCAATACGCCGATACTGCGCCGGCTTATGAGCCGCCATCCGACGATGGGCGATGGACCGCGGTGTGGCTTCACAACGGCGATGCGCGAACTCTGATTGCGGTCGACCTGAGGAACAAGACGCTCGGCGCGTCGATCCATCCGCACAATTTGTTTGCAGCCGGCGTCTGCACGCCCGATCCGCAATGGGGCGAAGTTGGCCCCGACTGGATGAATGTGTCGCCGCGCGGCGATCTGTTGGTCATTCAGTGGAAGAAAGATGGGGGGCAGCGCTGTAGCGGGCTCGAAACGTTTAATATTCGTACAGGCGCTTTTATCCGCCAAATTCATCAACATCATAACCATTCCGATATGGGAGTGTCGGCCGACGGGCGTCAGTTCTTAATGACGGTGGGGACGTCGCCGCTCAATCATAACTATCCAGACATCGTCGCCGAGTGGCTCGATGGGGCCGCGCCGAAACATATCAGGATGACTCCTTGGGAGACGTTCGGACACGTGTCGTGTCGTGGGCCGCGCGGCGTCTGTGTTGTATCGGCGGAGACGAGCCCCGGAACGAGCCCGCTGCTCGGCGAGATTTTTGCGATCTATCTCGACGGGAGCGTGCGGCACCTGGCACACCATCGTTCGACGGCGTGTGATTACTGGTCGCAGCCGAAAGGGAGTCTGAGCGCAGACGGAAAGCGCGTGACGATTACGTCCGATTGGGGAACGTGCAACGCTAACGCCCCCTATGTGATCGAGTTGCCAACGTCACTGGCACCTGCCGGTGTGGGCGATGCAGGCGATGCCGATGCAGGCGATGCCGATGCGGGTGATGCCGATGCGGGCGATGCCGACGCGGGTGATGGCGGACCTCCCGATTCCAGCTGGATTTTCCTCCAGAGCACATTGAGTAGTTTAGCTGCGGTGCGCAATCCCGCCGTCGGTCTCGGCGGCCAGACAAACCTCACGGCTTTCTCATTTGTTCCAGCCCATTCGGGCGCGGGGGCGCAGTTCAGAATTCCCGGGGCGTACATGAAGTTTCCGCTCTCGACGTTGGCGAGGGCGACGTTGCTTTCGCGCGGCGAAGTCGAATTCTGGTATCAGCCGAACTATGCCGCCGGGGTTAACGACACGACGCACGTGCTGATCGTGATCGGCGATTACTACAACGCCCCGCGTGTGCAGCTCACGCATTCGGATCGCTTGTCGATCTCAGTAGTAGGTTCCGACTGGATTAGTCACACCGCATCGGCGCCATATCACGCGCGGTTGTGGGCCGCGGGGGAATCGGTTCACATCATCGCCAATTGGGATAATTCGAGAACGACCGATGCGCTTAGGCTGAGTGTAAATGGGCAATGGTACGGTTCGGGTTCTGTATCGCCAGACTTCACCGGAATTGTTGCCAACGGTTTGCTCTTCGTCGGCTCGGCCAACACTGCCGGCGATTTTAGTGCCAGCGGCGTGATCGACGGATTGATTGTGCGCGCAGCACCGTCGCGCTGAATCGATCGCAGCTCGCACTATTTCGATTGCCCGCATCGATCTCGCTGCCCATGTTGCGCGTCGATGCGGTGCTTTCTTAATTACTCTTATGTGAATTTTTTTCGGCTGCTTTGGTTCGGTGGGCTGCTTGTGCTCACGAGTCGTTCAGCGCTCGCGTCGGTTCATACGACGCCAGTTCAACACGCCCTCACGCCCAAGCAAGTTGTAGCGATTCGCTACCTGCCGCGGACGCATCCGTCTGCCGTCACATTTCTCGAGCTCACCGATCGCCATGGGGCGCGTATTTCACAACGTGACGAGACGCCTGTCGTACAATTAGGGCACCCAATTCGCGTTGCACTTGAGCTTGCGTCGTCGGTTAGGCCTGCAAACCGGCAATCGGTTTTGGTCGGTTTTGCTGGCCAGCAAAAGAACCAGAAGCGTCATTTTCGCCTCGGCCAGGAGAAATCAGAAGACAAACTCTTAAGAGAACGAAGCAACGCCGTTCACATGTGTGACTTGGGGCTGATGGACGCTGTGTGGCCCGACTCTGCAGACGCGAGCGGACTCTATCGCACGCGTATCGAGCGCGAGTTTATCGTGTCGCAAGACTGCCTTATTTCGTTGGAAACGAACCCGATCGCCGCCGCTTCGGGCCCTCCACAGTTTGTCACGGGGGCGGAGCCGCCTATTTACACGTTTTGGGTTGCTCAAAATCCGTCGCTTCGCGAAGGTGTTGGAGATCCGCTCGGTACTGGCTCGATAAACGATGTCGAGTACTTTTATCGAGAAGGCTCCGCGGACGATATTTTGATGTTCGCCAAAAAAAAGCTTTTTCCGAAAGCTGCTGCACTAAGCAAAAACAAGGCTGCGATATCAAACGGAGTTCAACTCGACGTCGCCGGGGGCGGCCGCACCGAGTGGTGCGTCGATGCCGACGGGGCAGCAGGTTGCCCGATTGGGTTTGAGCTTCAGCAAGGCCCGGTCGAATTTTTTATCTCCAACATGAGCGCAAATGGAGCGCAATTTTCGGGCGATATTTGCAGCGACTCGCTCGATACATCGCGCCCGCTTGTCACGTTGCATAGCGACATCGGCGTCTATGGGGCTAACTGGTATGAGACCGCGCCGGTCGTATCGGCGCCCGTTTCCGTCACAGCATCGTCGACGCGGCGACTTCCATTTGAATCGATGAAATCGCTCATCCGATATACCGGCTCGCATCAAGTCTCCTACAGCATCTGTGGGGGCGACGATTGCGCCGGGCCGCGTGCGGAGTTTGCCGCTCTTCACGTTCGCGATCAGAAAAAAGGGCGTTCCCTCCTAAAAACACATTTCACGCCTAGTCGCTATTTTGCCGGCGCGCCGATGACGCTTCAAAACTCCGTCTACGGCGTTCGCGATACGCCAGCCTGCGCGGTACTTCGCCACTACGTAAAACGTAGCCCCCTATTCACTCTGCGCGCGTGCATCACTGACGTGTCGCCGACTTCGCCAGACAGCAGCCCTCAAATCCCACAGACGTGCCGCGATTTGCCAATTGAAATCAAAGAGAGACCGAAGCCGTCCGTTGATTCCGGTGTTTTCGATGCCAATTGGGAAAAAACGGTATTTTTCGGTCACAATCTGCAGGCAAAACTAGAAAGTTCGACATCAACTTACGCGCGACATGAGACGACGGACAGTTCGACAAAGTTCGATGTCGGTTCGACTTCGTCGAGCACCGTTTTGCTTAATGCTCCGCTTTTTGATCGCCCAGTTCGACTGGCGACGGTTCAGTTTGGCGCATCTGCGAGCGACATCGAGCCACTCACGAGTTTAGTTCACGGCGAAGTGAGCCTTTTGCCCGATTTTAAAGTTGGTACGACCAAAAAATGGGAACAGAGCCCTACCGATCGCGGTCAGAGCATTTCTGTCGCTGATCAGTTCAAGTTGCGACCGCAGACGGTCACGCAAGGTGTGCTTCGAAAAGGCCTCGTTGCGACGATCGGCCAAACGGAGCTCAGCAACTACAACAGCAATTTGAACGCTGTGCTCGGGATCGATGCCGCAATCGATGGGAGAATCGCGGTCGACGTCGACGACGCTAAACTGACTCTTGCTGAGAGCAACCAAAAATTTGCCGATTATCCGCGCGTGAAAAAAAGTGAGCTAGGGTCTGTTTAAGAAATCAAAAAAGCCGCAGAATTTGAACAGGGAGGGCGGAAGGGCGGGAGTATTTTTAAGGGCCGACAGATAGGTTCGGTCAAAATCGTCACCGAAAAGTTTTCCCACGGCTCGCGAATGGATTTTGAAGC
>CAMAVR010000066.1 GCA_945861885.1 Nannocystis exedens
GAATACGACAACACCATAACGAAGACCCACAGCGGGCGTTTGCCGCCGGGAACATCGATCGATCCAACATGCGCCCAATCGATCTGCGCCTGCTCGCCGGCAAGCGTTTCGACCATAAAAAACGCCTCTTTCGTGCGTTTCGGTCGCACCTTTTTGACGAAGCTTCGCACTGTGCGAACGCTCCCGGTGTAGCCGCGCTTGTGAATCATGTCGAAGATGCGCGTGGCGCGAAGCCGCGGATGCGCGTCGAGTGTCTGCCGAACGAAATCGGCGAACTCGTCGATGTTTTTACGGCGAGCAGGTCGGGCGACATCGCCGTGATTTTTGGGGCGCACGATGCGCGAAACCACGTCGTGGTGCACGCCGAGCTCGCGGGCGATCGTGCCGACCTTCCAATGCTCAGCAAAATAAAGGCGACGGATCTCGGCCTGTTTCTCGGACGCGATCGTCATGGTGCTACCTCACGCGGGGCCGCGTTTGCGTCGCCGTAAGCGGTAAAAGCCGACTCTTTCGTAACTGCCTTGCCGCCCGCACACGGCGCAACGGTAGACGGGGCGGCTGTCGCCCGACTTCTCTCTCGAACCATCGTCGTTTTTCCCTTCGGCACCGCTCACCGCGACTGCGCTCACCGTGAGCGAGGGGGGAGATGTGCCGGCCGGGAGGGTGACGTCAGCGGATGCCGGTGCGGAACTGTGTTCCATCACGCGCGTGCGTCGCCGATGCCGATAGCGTCGATTGCGATCGCGATGATCGAGCCGCCCTTCGGGGCTTTGTTGATGGCGCTTTCGACCGAGTGAGAGCGAACGCTTGCGCGCCACAGAGCGACAAATGGCGCCGCAGTAGCGACGCTGCTTCGCGCATCGATCGCAGAGAAAAAATAAGACCGAACAGACTCCGCACCACTGCCGATGAAAACTCGAATCCACCGCGTCCCGCTTCCGCGCGCAACGGGGCCATCTTGCTTTGCAGGCGCCGCTCGGCGATGATGCTCGCCGTCAGCGTCCCGCTGGCGTGAGGCTTCGGTGTTAACGACCGGGCCTCTTTTTTTGTCCGCGCGGCGACGCCGTTTAGACCGACGCGACCTTATGCGTCAATTTCACGCGGATTTCGGCTGCCGGCTACAGCCAGATGGCCCCCATCCGCTGATCGCCTCCGAAAAGGTGCGTCGGTTTGCAGGGCGCGGCACCGAGGATATTCCGAGCGAGGAGCTGACGAAGTTTGGCAAGTTTCAGCTCATTTCTGATCTGTACGGCGCCGCCGCATACTCGCCGAATATCGGTCGAGTGCTCGAAAAGTACCGCGAAATTCTAGACGACGAAGTTGGGAAGGTCTTCATCGCGGCACTCGGGTTGGAGACACACTTCGTGCGGACCAAAAGCGGCGACCAAGTCGACTTGATAACGTGGATTTTGTCGCTCGAGCAATTTCGCTCGGAGCTGAAGACCACGGAGTACAAGCTTACCACTCTTGTTCTTATGAAAAGCGAGTCGGCGAAGCCCATTCCCAAGTTGCGTCTCGACAAATACGGTGAGGGAAAGCTACCTCGCCCGCGATTTTTTACCGAAATCGATTAAGTTTGCAATTTGCCTTCCTCGCGCGAGGACTTACGCGAATGAAAGTTGCTGACGCGACAAGTCCGGTGTGAACCTCCCTCGCTTCGCCGGACAGAGTACGGATTACAGCTACGAGAGTTCTAAAGAACGTTGACCGTTAGTCTGAACGCGTCGTCGTCTTGGCCAGCGCTTCCGTGATCGATCGGCATCCCCTCGTCGTCCCCGTCATCGTCAAACGTCGAGTCTTTGTGGCATGAAATTGTTGCGGGGCCGATCGGCACTCCGGACCACTCGAACTTCGCAGTGGTGCCGTTCGTGCGATCGGTCGAGCTCGTCGGCTCGGGCCATTCTTGAGCCGAATCAACGCGGCAGGTCCAAGTCGGCCCAGTTGCACCGGTAGGGCCGTGGTGGATCGCCCGCGCGAGTGCTGCCGCTACAACATGCGCGGTTGATACGCGCGGTGGAAGCGTCGACCCGCCGGGAAGATAGAGCGTTAGCGAACCGTTTGCTGCGATTTGGACGCTGCCGTTGTATGCGATTTGGGTCGCCTCGATGCCCGACGCGACTTTGCGCGAGGAGGTAATGGCCGAGACCGAGACTCGATCTTGCGTGGCCGAGGCCTCGCCTACCAACGGATTGCGTGGCGCAAGTGACATCTCGAGGTCGACTGAATCGCCGATGACCTCATACAAATTCGCGGATGACTCGCCGCACGCTGCACTAAGTCCGAACGTGATTGCCGCACCAATGCGTCTAAAATATGCGCTCATTTTTTGCCTCATATCGCCTCCGGGCAGATGCTACGAGACCGCTCGATATCGCCAGCGGTCAGCGCTCCGAAGTAGCCATAGACCACCGGTAGGACGAACATTGTAAGGAGCGTCGCGCTGACGAGGCCGCCGATGACCACTGTGGCGAGCGGCCTTTGCACTTCGCTGCCTGGGGCCGTGGAGAGAGCCATCGGGATGAAACCGAGGGCGGCCACCATTGCTGTTATCAGAACGGGGCGAAGCCGCTGCTCTGCTGCTTGTTGAATGGCATCCATGTGCGGCATGCCCTTTTCTTCGAGTTGACGGGCAAAGGAGACGAGCACCAGCCCATTGAGCACAGCAACGCCGAAGAGCGCGATAAACCCGACGCCGGCGGAGATCGAAAATGGAATATCGCGAATCCAGAGCGCTACGACCCCGCCCACGATAGCAAAAGGGACGTTGAGCAGAATGAGCAACCCGCTACGCATCGACCCGAAAGCGAGCCACACGAGAAAGAGAATAAGCGCGAAGGCGATTGGGACCACCACAAAGAGGCGAGCCTTGGCTTTCGTGTAGTGTTCGAATTGACCACCCCATTCCGCTCGGTACCCGGTCGGAAGCGTCACATGCTTTGCGATCGCATCGCGCGCATCAGCGACGACCGACAGCAGATCTCGCCCTCGCACGTTGAATTCGACAATGATTCGCCGTGACTGATTCTCGCGGTTCACCTCTAAAGGCCCCTCGAGAAATTTGAGCTCGGCCACATCTCCAAGCGGAACAACCTGCCCGCTGACCGACCGGAGCGGCAACATCCGAAGCGGCTCGAGATCGCCCGCGTAGTCGTGTCGAGTTTTGACCGTGATGTCGAAGCGCCTTTCGCCCTCCAGAACTTCGCCGGTTCCGTAGCCTACGGCCATCGTTTCCGTGATCTGGTTGATGTCCTCGATGGTCAGGCCGTACCGCGCCAACTTATTGCGATCAGGAATGACCCGCAGGTACTTCAGCCCAGCGACTTGCTCCGCGCGAACATCGACTGCCCCTGGAACGCCTCGCACAGCTCCTGCCACTTGGTCGCCGAGAGCGCGAAGTTGATCGAGGTCTTGGCCATACAGAAGAACTGCGACATCCGATCGAACGCCAGCAATGAGTTCATTGGTGCGCATCTGAATCGGTTGCGATACAGCCCCACCGATCTCCGGAACTTTTTCGACGGTTACGGCAGAAATCTGCGTCGCGAGCTGGTCCCTCGTAAGGCCGCGTCGCCATTGACTTCGATCTTTTAGCGAAATGTAGGCGTCGGTTTGCTCGATCCCCATCGGATCGGTCGCCACTTCGGGGGCGCCGGTCCGGCTGACGACGTTGCTAATCTCGGGAATCTCCCGCAAAGCCCGTTCAAGGCGGAGGGAAGTCGCGATCGATTCGTCGAGCGCAACTCCTGGAAGTCTTCGTGCCTCCACAAGAAGGTCGCCCTCATCGATTTGGGGGACGAACTCAGCGCCGACGCGCGTGAAGAGTGCCGCCGCGACTGCGAGCGAAAGGACACCGGCACTGATTGTCAGCCAACGATGCCTAAGAGCACGACCAAGCAGAGGGACATAAAGGCTATGCGCCTTTCGCAGAATCCACGTCTCCTCTTCGTTGGCTTTCGGCTTTACCAAGTAGGCCGTCAGTACTGGCACCACGGTCAACGAAAGCACAAAAGCGCCAATCAGAGCGAGGAGCACTGTCGTGGCCATCGGGCGAAACAGTTTCCCCTCGATGCCGATGAGGGCGAGGATCGGGACATAGACGATTGCAATGATCGCTTCGCCAAAAATACTCGCGCGACGTACTTCGAGCGTTGCCGTTTTCACAGTCTCGGTGCGCTCCTCGAATGTTAGCGCTCGCCCAAGCTGCGCGCGCCGCTCGGAGAGGCGTCGCACGGCATTTTCGACAATGATTACCGATCCGTCGACGAGCAGGCCGAAGTCGATGGCGCCAAGGCTCATCAGGTTTCCCGAGAGGCCAAGCACGTTCATGGCGATCAGCGCGAACAGCATCGCAAGCGGAATGACCGACGCGACCACGAGCCCGGCCCGGATGTTCCCCAACAGAAGAAATAGGATGGCGATGACGAGCAGAGCGCCTTCCAATAAGTTGATGCCAACGGTCTTGAACGTTTGGTTGACAAGCGTCGAACGGTCGTAAAACGGCTCAATGATCGTTCCAGGTGGAAGCGATGGCTGAATGGCCGCAAGCTTCGCTTTGACCGCAGCCGTTACGGCGAGCGAGTTCTCGCCCATGAGCATCATCGCGACGCCGATGACCACTTCGCCGTCACCGTTTTTCGTTGCAGCGCCGCGCCTTAAACGAGGCCCGAATTGAACGTCGCCCACGGTTGCAATCGTGATTGGGACGCCTTGGGGCGTTGCTCCGATGACGACGCGACGGAGGTCATCGAGGTTCTTCACCAATCCGTCTGTCCCAATGACGAACTGTTCGCGATTGTGTTGGATGTAACCGCCGCCGGTATTCGCGTTGGACTTTTCGAGTGCAGCGATGACCTGCGCGACCGATACGCCTGCGGCTTGCAGGCGCTTTGGATCAAGCACAACCTGGTATTGCCTGTCCTCTCCTCCGAAACTATTCACCTCAATAATTCCGGGGACGGTGCGCAGCTGCGGCGCGATCTGCCAATCGAGGAGCTCTTCTCGCTGCATAAGAGTCAGTTGGTCGTTCCGTACAACGAACTGATAAACCTCGCCGAGCCCGCTTGAAATGGGGCCCATCTCCGGTGTTCCGTAACGCGTAGGGACGGTGCTCTGCGCCTGCCTCATGCGCTCATTCACGAGCTGACGTGCGAAGTAGATATCTGTTTCGTCGGTAAAAACAATCGTCACGACCGAGAGACCGTACTTTGAGATCGACCGGACCTGCGTGGAATGCGGGACGCCGGCCATCGCGCGTTCGATCGGCACTGTGACGTACTGCTCTACCTCGGTCGGCGAAAGCGCCGGCGCTGCCGTGATGATCTGGACTTGAACGTTGGTGATGTCGGGCACCGCATCGACAGACAAGCCAAATGCCGAACGAATGCCGATCGCCACGAACGCGAGCGTCGCGAATACAACAATGAGTCGATTCCGAAGTGACCACTCGACGATGGCGCTGAGGAGCTTCACTCTTCTTCCACCAGCGAGGAGCGAAGCACAGCGCTCTTGATTGTGAACGCGCCGTCGACGACAACGTTTTCTCCTTCGCGTAGTCCGGAGAGTACCTGCACCTTCCCGAGATTTGATTGACCAAGAACGACGTCGTGCAGCTCAAAATCACCATCCGGATGACGCACGAAAACGACCGGTTTGCCGCTGATCTCCGTTACTGCCGTACGCGGCACAACGAGCACTGGCCCGCTTTGCTCTGCGCCAATCGCAACGCGCGCAATTCCGAACAACCCGAGTCGCAGGACGTCGCCCTTGTTGGCGAGCCGAATTCGCGCCGTGACTGTTCGCGCGACCGGATCAATCTGACGTCCGATGTACTCGACCGTCCCCCCAAACCGATGCTTTGGAAAAGCATTGAGTTCGATCTCCGCCGGCGCGCTGTTGTGAATATGTTCGAGATCTTTTTCAAAAACGCGCGCGAGAAACCATACTTCCGAAAGGTCGGCAATATGCGCAATCGTCTCGTCTGCGGTAATCGGTTGCCCTATCACTGCCGCGCGCGAGATAACCGCGCCCGAAATCGGTGCGCGTAGAGAGAGCTCCGAACCTTCACCGGCGGCCGACATTCCGAGCGTGCGAAGCTGCTGATCGAGCGCTTTCGACTCAGCTTCGAGGCCATCCGCCTCAGCTTTCGCAGTGAGCGCCTCTTGCTTCGATGCAAATCCTTTGGTGGCGAGCTCGCCGAGGCGAGTAGCGTTCGCTTTCGCCGAAGCACCTTTGGCGGATGCACCAGCATAGGCAGACCTTACCTTCGCGAGATCAGGGATGCGAACAGTCGCGAGCAGCGCCCCTTTTTGAACGGCGCTCCCTTCTTTGAAAAAAATTTGAGAAATGCGGCCAGGCACGGGGCTCGCCACCCGCGCGCTTCGGTCGGGATCGACTGCGATCTCTCCCGGGAGTGCAAGCGTGATGGCGAGCACTTCTTTTATCGCGGGCGCTGTCTTCACGTTGGCATTCGCGATGACCAACTCTGAGAGCTTTACTTTTTTCAGTAGCCGCTCGTGCGCCGGCTCGTCCTCATGATCATGAGGTGCCAGCCTTCTTGCCGCTGAAGCAGCAGCGACCGTTGGGGAGGTGCTCGGATTGTCGCAACTGCATGCGATGATGAAGAGCGACGCGATGAACCAGAGACGAGGTGTTGTATGTATCATCGGAGTGGGAGGCCGAGAGCGTGGATTAGGTTGGCGGAAGCCAGGCTCAGCGCGCGCCGCTCCGCAATATTGGTGGCCAAAAAGTCGATGAGCTGTTGCTGGATCAATAGCGCATCGCGTACGGCGAGCCTTCCAGCTTCGATCTCAGAAGCGAGTTGTCGCAGTGCTTCTTCGGCGCGCCTTATGCGGTCAGGCGTGATGTTGTCTACCAGTTGGCGATGCGAGTCGTACGCCGCGTACGCCGTGATGATTTCAAAGCGCAGCTCCTGTTCAACCCGAAGACCTTCGATGCTCGAGCGCTCGGCTAGTGCTTCCGACTCGGCAATTTCGCCCGCATAGGTGCGCCCTACAGGCATCGGCAGCGGGATCGGAAACGCCATTCCGAGACCCAAGACATGCTCGTTGTAGCCGTCATTCTGAGCGAAAACAGACAACGTGGGGTTAGGAATACGAGCGCGTCGATAGGCGTCAGCCCTGCGAAGATTGGCCTGACGTTCGGCATCCAAAAGCTGCACTTCCGGGCGATTGGCGAGTCGCTCCGCTGACGTGAGCGAGGCATCGGGAACGGGAAGGGGAGACAAGTCTCCTTCGACGATGAGCGGTGGCTCGGACGCGCTGCGTGCGAAGATCAGATCAAGATTCGCTTGCGCGGAGGTCAACGAGCTATTGGCAGCTAGCTTGCTCTGAAGAATTTTCAACGTCGCGGCTTCGGCAACATCGGCCTCAACGATCGCCCCGACGCCCTTGTCTGCACGAGCGCGCGAGGCAGTGGCCATGCGCTGCGATGCTGCGAGAAGGCGAGCCATAAGCTGCTGCTCTTGCGCCGCGGCGGCAAATTCGAAGAAGGCAGTCCACGCACGTAGCGCGACCTTCCGCTTGCCAAGCACAATCCGCTTGTCTTGCGCTGTGAGTTCCGCGTCTACCGCCTTAACGCGGGTTGCGCGCTGGCCCGCAATTTCGATCTCTTGAGAAAGAGTTGCGTACCAATTAATTGAAGTCGGTTCGGTGGCTTTGGCACCCCGTCGCGCCGTCGAAAACGCAAGTGCCGGATTCGACGGCAAAATCGAACTGACCGAGATCTTCCTCCCCTGAATGGCCTCGAGGCTCTTTTGCTGCTCCTGCACAGAGCGACTGGCGGCAAGAGCGCACGGAACGAGATTATTCCGAGTGACTTTCGTCCGGCAGTCGACTTCTTCGGCGCGAGCCATCGTTGGCAGAACGACGATCGTCGCCAGGGCGGCAAGGCAAAGCCCAATCTTCAGCTCATAACGCATGATACTTCCGCCTGCGAGAACCTCACCTAACCGATGCCGCGGTTTCGCGGCGTATTCGGATTAAGGCGTCGTGATTGCTCGGTCGAGATTCTAGCGGGTGGGGTGATTCCAGCAATGCCGCCAGTAAGTCGGTTCATACTATAATCAAGTGCGTTGATCGCGCACGGCGCCTATTTGTCTCGCTATGAGAAAGTAACCTGGATTTTCAGCCATGATGTGGCTGCGATACTCTGGAGTCTAGCCCAAACCGCCGGGATTCATTGGCGCAGTCATCTTCAGAGCACTTTATGATTTGCGCATCGACGTGGTTCGACAATTTCCTGGCGTCCGCCGTTGTTGAAGGGGCGAATTACTGTGAGGGCGTGCGTCGTCTCGAGAGCATCAAGATATCGGACAGTCGTTTGGCGGCTAATACCCACTTCACGCGCCCACCGGGTCACGTCGACCATTGCCGCATTCTCGGCTAACGCAAGCTCGAAGAGTTTGATGAATGGCTGGCGTTTCTCGACGCGAAATAGCTCCTGAATGTCACGTGCGTAGAACGAGTCGATCCACTCCGCGAAAAAATCGGAATCACGCTCGGGAGCTAGAAGTGCTGGCGGAAGGCCGCCGCGATGGAGACGGTCGCGAAGATTGCGAACGCCAAATGCCGCCAACTCCTCCGGCAAGACAGGGACGAGGTGAACTTGCGCCTTACGTCCCGCTAACGAATCCTTAAACTTGCCCGTAGCGGCCAATGTCGAAGAGCCGGTAGCAAGGACTTTCAGACTGGGGAATTCATCGGCAGAGTCACCTCGACTACGTGTCCGCCTCGAGTACGAAAGCTCGACACTTCGATCGCCTTGTCGTTCGCCTGCGCCCGGTTGCGTGGCTCAGTCAGTCGTCTGTTGTGGCGTATCCAGACACGCGTAGTCCAAGCGCTATCGCCATGCTTGCGGCCGTCTCGACCGAGATACGCGCGCTTTTTATGCGGTTTTTCGTGGTGTCAAAGTACACGCCGCGCGAAGCCGAAAAGTCGGTTCCAACCAGCGTGCATCGTTCAAACTGCGTTTTCGCGAGATCGCAGTCGTCGAATATCGACTTTGAAAGGTCGACGTCGATGAACGTCGAGTCGATGATTGAGCAGCGAACAAAGTGTGTGTTCGGGAGCTTGATCGATCCGAATGACTGGTAGCGCATCATGCAATCGACGAACGACACCATTGGAGCCGATGCAACGTCGGTCCACTGAACGCCGAGCAGCTTGCATTGTGAAAAGCGGACGCCTCGAAGCGCCATTTGTTGGGGGCGCATATTTGAGAGGTCGCACTCCTCGAACAGGCAGTCTTCGAGCCGAGTCTGTTGCCACTTGGTGTCAGGCAGCTTCAAATTTCGAAATACGCAGCGAATGAACTCTTTGCGTGAGAGATCGGCGGCGGCGAGATCGAGCTTGTCGAACGTTTGGCCTTCGAATACGGCCCCGGCCGTGAGTTCTCGATGTGTGCTCATTAGCTCAACAGTTTGACGCGCAGATTAGAGCTGTTCACGTTGTCGTAACGGCGTCGCTCGACCGATACCGCCAATAGGTTGGCAAGAGCGCCGATGTTACGACAACCGCGGCAAGGCTCATCGCGCCGCCCAATGCGAGCGCACGATGAAGCCCGACGGCGTCGCCCAAGAGGCCCATGATTGTATTCCCAAGCAGCGGCCCGCTCGTGTAGCTCAGCATTCCCAAGCTTGCCAAGCGCCCGCGATAGACATCGGGGATGCTTTCGTTCCACATCGTTAGGCGGAACATGCCGCTGTAGGTATCAAACGCCCCCGCGAGAAATAACCCGACCGGAATAGCCCACAAGTGCGCAACGCTGCCGACAAATAGAATCGAAACAGACCACCCAAATGCAGCACACGAAATCGCCACGCCCAATCGTTTAACTCGGGTCGTCCAGCGCGAAAGAACGGCGGCGACAAACGAACCGAGAGCGACCGACGCATAAAGGCCGCCGAGCCATCGGTCGGCATCGTAATGTTTTGCAAACGCTGGGAAAAGCACTTGCGGCATACAAAACGCCATCGCGCACCAATCGACGATGTACGTGCCAAGGATGTCCCGTCGCGCGAAAAGATAGCGCATGCCATCGACAATTTGCCTGACTGGCGACGACGTCGCGATCGCTTCAGGCACGCCAGCGATTTCGGCTTTCGCAATTCGGAGCAAAAGACCGAGCGAAACGACGAACGTCATTGTATCAGCAAAATATGTCCATTTGGGGCCCACGCTCGAGACTAAAAAACCGGCGAGAGATGGGCCGAACAGCGATGCGATGACGTAGCGCACGGAGCTGAGCGAGCTGACTTTTGCGAGTTCGCTTTTTGGAACAAGCATCGGCGTGAGCGCTTCGAACGCAGGCCTGTGAAAGCCATTAAGAGCCGAAACGACACCACACACTGCGTAAATCAACACAAGCGACGGCTCGGCAAGAGACGCGTTGACGCCCAGCAGTGCGACCATCAGCGCCATCAAAATTTCGGCAACGATGATGATCTTCCGGCGATCGACTCGATCGGCCAGCGCACCTCCCCACATTGCCGAGCTCACGAGGCAAACCAGCTCCACTGCGCTGACGAGGCCGGTCTGAAACGTCGAACCGGTGATCGCGTACACCTGAAACGGTACCGTAATCATCGTCATTTGACTGCCAAAGAGCGATATAAACTGGCTCACATAGAGGCGACGAAAGTCACGGTGTCGGAGCGGGCTGAGGTCGATAAAAAACATGCGCTAAATCAAGCGTGTCAGAGCGCCCCTTCCGAAGCAAATTCGATGGCATGAGCCGCTCGGTCAAACGAACGCCATGGGGCCCCGCCGGCGCGCTAAAGCCCCATTTCTTTTAGCAGTTTCTGCCAGGGCAAAACCCGAACGCCGTCTATTTTTTTTTCGCGGCCGTCGAGAACCGCGACGACGCCTTCGTAGTGTCCATGGAAATACCGCGCAAACGCTTTGATGCCGGCTAAGTCGGTCGTCGAAATGTTTGCGCTTGTCTTCACTTCGATTGCCCATACGCGCTTGTCGATGCGGACGATGAAATCGATTTCGAGCCCGCCTCGAGTACGAAAGCTCGACACTTCGATCGCCTTGTCGTTTGCCTGCGCAGATTGAATCAGCTGATTGAAGACAAGATGTTCCGTCAGCAGTCCGATTCGATCGGGCGAAGCGGTGAAATTCCCCAAAATGCCGTTGAGCACGCCAACGTCGAAAAAATAGTATTTCGGGTGTTTTACAAGATCGGCGGCTTGAACGAACTCACAAGGGAAGATCGCTTTGGCGACGAGTGTGTCTTCGAGGATTTGAAAAAAACGCGTACAGATGTGGCGCGATATTTTTGCCCGCGACGCTACTTTTGAAAAATCAACAGGGCTGCCTGACACCGCAGCGGCAATGTGAATGAATCGACTAAAGCCCTCCAGGTTTCGCGTGAGCGCTTCTGCCTGAATTTCTTCCGCGAGATATGTCGACGCATAACTGCTCAGCAGCTTTTCTTGAAATGAACGCTGCTTCGACAGAAGCGGCTCCGGCAAAAAACCGATCTCGGTACCTATGCGCCCGTCGAGATTGTAACCGGCTTCGCAGCTCGCGATCGGGCCGAGGTGGTAGGTAAAAACGCGCCCGGGCAGCAGGTTCGCTCCGCCCCGCTTCAATTTGCGCGCGCTCGAACCGGTCAAATAAAAGCGAATGGCCCCATATTTTTTTTTGTCGTCGATGATGGTTTGTATCGTGTCTAAGATACTCGGTAGTTTTTGAACTTCATCGATGAAGACAGTCTCCACGGGCTGCGCAAGCAGGCGCTGTTCGAGCTCTCGCGGGTTGCTTGAAAAGTCGAGAAACTCGCCGCGATTGGCGAGATTAATCTCGATGTCCGGGTCTAGTGAGCGGATGAGAGTGGACTTGCCAACCTGCCGTGGCCCCAACAGCAGAAAGCTTTTTGGCGATGAGGCGAGGGTAGGGGCAAGCAATCTGCTTATCATATGCGCATATTTGCATGCAATATGAGCATCTGGATAGCAAAATGAGGTCAATCGGTGCTAATTTGCAGCGCACGCCGTCAAGTGCGACGCAAGAGCGAGATGAGCGCCAAAATGCGCAGAACGATCGACAACGTGCTCTAAGCGTCGGGCGCGTTTTTTAGGGGGCGATCACTGTCACCGTCTGTGTTCTGATGATCGTTGGCGACTCTTCCCAAGTTGAACCGAACGGCACGAACCGCTCCTGCATGACGACAGTGAAGCTTCCCGCTTGTATAGGATTCCATACAAATTTAATCCCAATGGGAGCCCCCGGTATCGGCGGTGCTTCTTCAACATATCGCGTCAGTGAATCGAGCCCGTCCTGGGAGAGGACGTTCCAAACCCGTTCGCCGCCGGCGGTCGGTCGGCTTGTGCGATAGATGCCTAAAGATCCTCCGACAGCGACGTGAATTTCCTGATCCGAGGCGCCGAGAAGAAGATTCCCGGTCGGCGGGATGCTTGCCGCCGGCATCACAATCGCGCCAACCGCCGCCGCATGCGTGAGCCAGTAAGTCTGCACGCCTGGAGGCAGCGGCTGCGCAGGGGGCGGCACAAGGGGAGGAAGCAAGCCACCAGCACCTGCCGCTGCCGGCAGCGCAGGCCGTTGAGGGGGCCACGGCGGCGGAATGAGATTTTGCTTTGGCGCAGCCAGCGGTTTTGGCGCGGGCGCATTTGAAGTGGCCGCTGCACACGCCATTAGGGCGACCGCCAGTTGAGTTAGTAAAATCGTACGAAACGCGATGTTCAAACGCATAGAACTCTCTCTCGACGTTGCCCGGCGTGGGCGCCGCCCGATACCCCGCACCTGCGCCCACGTAAAGTTTGTCTTCGCCTTTATCGACGCGGATTGCCCGCTTCCCCTTAGATCATATCTCAATCACAGGTTAATCGCAGTTTATGAGATGGGCAGCGCCGGCCATTGCAAATTTAGCGACTTACCGCACGGCGTCGCGTTCCATTCGCCGCTGAGCTGCCGCATTCGCTCGCGGACCGCGTCGATCAACGGTTCGGCGACCCATTCGGGCAGCGCCGTACCGCATGACGATGCGGTTAACCGGAGTGTGGCGACGATGTCGGCTGTTGGGGCCCCTTTTACGACACGCGATAGAACACCGACGATTTGCTCAATGCTGCCAAGCTCAGCGCTCTCCCCGGCCATCGCTTTGCCGGTGCGATCATTCATATCGGCGAGCGTTTTACCGCTTGCTAGGAGACCCCAAAAGCCGCTCCCCAAGCGAGCTTCAGACTCGACGGCGAAATGAAGAAGATCGTGCATCAGGTAGCTTCGCGTTTCGCACTCGACACTCTCGATCGATCCGTCGGCGCGCGCAATCTCAAGCAAATGCCGTTCGTCTGAGACCTTTCGAAAACAGATGCGCATCGGCGAACGATAGCAGGCGATCCGCGTGACATCACCGGTTCCGTGGTTCAGCCAGTCGTCCGGCTTCTCGCAAGCGCGGTTCGTGCCGACAAAGTAGGAGAGTTGAGGGTGGGCGTGATCCCGATGGGGGTTCAAATGCGGGAGGAGGATGCTATGCGTCCCGCGCTGGTGGGCGTCGGTTTGAGGAATTGGAGGTGGGTGATGGGGGGGGTAGATTGCGGCCGATCTTGGATCGACGACGACGCGTATGCCGAGTGGGTTCGTGCTTACGATTTGGCGAGCGATCGCTCTCGGGGGGTGTTGCGGCGGCGTGTGACTGTTCTGGCGCGGACGCCCATTATTTCGGTTCTTATTACTACTTCAGGTTCGGACGCTTCTTTTTTGGTTGAGGCGATCGAGTCTGTTCGCGCTCAGATCTACGCACATTGGGAGCTCTGCATTCTTGACGAAGCTTCGCGCGAGCCGGCGTTGCGCGAAGCTTTGTTGCGCTATGCGCGAGACGACCCGCGAATTAAAGTTATTCGGCGGGAGGCCCAGGGGGGGATTTCGGCTGGGCTGAATTGCGTGCTCGATATTGTTTCGGGGGAGTGGATTACGTTTCTTGGCGAACATGATCGCCTTAGCGAACACGCGCTTTATTGGACCGCTGAAGCGATTAACGGGGGGCCGACCAGGTCGCTGATTTACTCCGACGAAGATGCGTTTGATTCGTCGCGGCGGCGACCACACTTCAAACCCGATTGGAATCGGGATCTTTTTTATTCGCACAACTATATCGCCGATTTATGCGCGATTCGGCGCGATCTTGTTCGTGACGTTGGCGGCTTCCGGATCGGGTTTGAGTCAGCTCACGAGTACGATTTGATTCTTCGATGCGCCGAGCGTCTTAGTGCCGATGCGATTTATCATATTCCTCGTGTTCTTTATCATCGACGTATTGATGATCGCCGCGAGTCGAAAGGCGAGGGGAGCGTTGCCGCTGAGCGGGCGCTGAACGAGCATTTTAAGCGCGAAAAAATAGATGCCACTGCGAAGAGCGTTGGTTTTGGGAATCGTGTGACGTATCGACTCCCTGATCGACTTCCACTCGTTAGTATTATTATTCCGACGCGCGATCGGTTGGACCTACTTCGCCCTTGTGTTAAGAGCATTTTTACTAAAACGACGTATGGCAGTTACGAAGTGGTGATTGTCGACAACGGGTCGACCGACGCTGAGACGCTTGCATATTTAAAGGAACTTGCAGCGAATCGACGCGCGATTGTGATTCGCGACGACGGTCCGTTTAACTACTCGGCGCTGATGAATTCAGCCGTGGCGCAAGTGTCGGGCGATCTTGTTGCGCTCGTGAACAACGATATCGAGGTCGTTTCGCCCGACTGGCTCTCGGAAATGGTCAGCATCGCGCTTCAGCCTGGAGTTGGGGCAGTCGGCGCGCGACTTTGGTATCCCGACGGAACGCTTCAGCATGCCGGCATGATCGTGGGGCTCGGCGTTGGCGCGGGCCATCCGTTCTCCCGTTTGAATCGCGATGACGCGGGGTACTTTTCTCGTGCGGCGCTTTCGCAAAGTTTCTCCTCGATAACGGGGGCGTGCGTGGTTGTGCGTAAAGAGTTGTATGTCGAAGTTGGGGGGATGAATGAAACGGCGCTAAAAGTTGCGCTCAACGATGTTGATCTCTGCCTGCGCCTTCGTGAACACGGCTGTCGCAATGTATGGACGCCATATGCCGAATTAATTCACCACGAATCGGCATCACGCGGGCACGATAACACTGTCGAGCGAGCGACGCGCGCGACGCGCGAAGCGATTTGGATGAAAGAGCGGTGGGGCGATTTGCTCCTCTACGATCCCGCATACAACCCGAATTTGACGTTAAAAGAGAGCAATTTTGGCCTTGCTTGGCCGCCGCGGGTTGAGTGTATTTAGGCCGGCGGTGTTCCCCTGTTTTTAGTCTTCAACGCAAACGACCGGATACATCGTCCCGCCAAAACCCCCGCACCAAGCCTTCTCGGGGGTGTCCGCCTTTGGGTTAGGAGTGCTCCACGGTGTTGCGGTATCGGTATTTCCTACGATGGCCGTCGCTGCGTTTGACTCTGTTGTCCAATCGTCGCAAGAATCGGAGTTGGCGCTGAAGGTGCCGGCGTCTACGGGGCCCTTTCCGAGCCAAAAGCGGGTCGCTTGCTCCGATGGTTTGTTCTCAACGTAGGCGGATTGATCGATCGTCGCCGACAGTGACGCGGAGCCCGTGAACTGTTCCCACGACGCCGCGATGACTGTTCCGTCTGGTTTAACGAATCTCCCGTCGTGTCTCTGCAATCGTTGGGAGGCGGTTGTTTTTGAGTCTCCGACGAATGCTTTGTAATTCCCGTTGGCGAGTTTGGTGTTTGGCGATCGAGCCGCTTCCAAATTGCACATGGCGTCGAACGTCTTGAGCGGAGACCTTCCACCCGGAGCCGCAGACACTGCAGCGGTCAGAAAAACTATCCGATCGGATCCGGCGTCCGAATGGCTATCGGCCAAACTGGCATCGAGGCCAGCGTCTTTTAGAGGCGCTTCATCATCGATGGTCGAAGCGGTCGCTCCGTCGGGTGCGACGTTGCTCTCAGATGAAGCGTCGAGTTCGATTGAACCGTCTATATCGATCGCGACCGGTTTTGGGGTTACGCAACCGGTGACAATCGCGTCGGCTCCAAGGATAGCCATCCATGAGTAGATAGACGTTCGCATCGACGATTCCCCCCGTCACGTCGCATCGTTTAGCCGTCGAAGATAGTAGATGCAGGCAAGTCGAGTGTGATTCTTTTTATCCGCTGCTTCGCGCGAATCGACGTACTCTCCCCCGATGCTTACGCAGGGAGATCCGCTGCAGATCATCGGTCCCTATCGCGATCAATGTGGGTATGGTGGGCACATCCGCCGGCTTGCGTGCGAGCTGATTGGGCGACATTACGATTTGCGTCTATTGCGACTTGGGTGGAACAAGCTGGTCCCGGACGACCAAGTCCCGCCAGAGCTTTTGGAACGCGATGGCCTTCGCAAAGCAAAGGTTGTCTTGCATATGTGTCTCCCATCGCAAGTCTCAACGGCCTGCTCGCCTGACGCGATTCATATCAACCACACAATGTTTGAAGCGACGCCGATTCCGTCGTCATGGGTCGATCGTGCGCGTAGCCTCCCGCTCACACTCGTTCCGACCGAAAATATTCGACGAATTTGGATAGAGTCGGGCGTTGCTGAGGATCGTGTAGGCGTCAGTCCGCTTGGTGTTGATGCAGAGATGTTTCGTCCCGATATTGCGCCGCTAGTGATTGTCGACGAAGCAGGGCGCGATGTTGCCGATAGTCAGCATCGGTTTTTATCGGTTGTCGACCCTGGGATGCGGGAGAATGTCCTCAGCCTCTGCCGTGCATGGCTGATTGCGACGCAGGGGCGGGACGATGCCGTATGGATCGTAAAACTGTCGGGGAGCGGAGAAGAAATTCGGCGCCTCGCCCAGCGTTGCCAAACGATGCAGAGCGAGCTGAATAGGAGAGCACGCATCGCCGTTATTGCCGAATGGCAAAGCGACGAGACGATGGCGCGACTGTTCGCGACAGCGACTTGCTATGCGAGCGCGTCGCGCGGCGATGGGTGGGATCTGCCGATGTTTCAAGCTGCAGCGACCGACTTAACGCTGATTGCCCCATATCATACCGCGTACGTCGATTACTTGGACGACGACGTCGCGGTTCTAGCACTACCTCGCCACTTTTTATTCAGGTGGGCCGATGAGCCGCGCGAGCTTTCGGCAGTGACTGCACAGTTGCGACGTAACAAGTCGGTAGACAACGCGCCGACGAATCGACGGAAGCGTTGCCACGCGCGACGAGCTGCTACGCC
>CAMAVR010000067.1 GCA_945861885.1 Nannocystis exedens
TTTTCGCACCATCGCAC
Organism: Nannocystis exedens; assembly: GCA_945861885.1. Classification (GTDB taxonomy): domain Bacteria; phylum Myxococcota_A; class Polyangia; order Polyangiales; family Polyangiaceae; genus CAMAVR01. Next base: position 18 of record CAMAVR010000067.1, read on the forward strand.
AGAGCGATTAAGCATGCCGTTCATCCGATTAAAATAGCGAATTCACGATCTCTTCTACAGTTCTCAAAACCGGGCACGTTTACGGGCACGGGCACGTTTACGGGTCAGAGGAGAAATTGAGTACGCACCCTAGGCGTTCGAAGTATGCCGCTCGATCAGCTTGCCAAGGCGCGGCACCGTCGCTTCAACATTTTTTTTCGCGCTCCCGCGGAGTCGGTCGTACGTCCCCTTCACGAGGCCGCTCCTTGAGCGCTCTGCTTGCACGTCGGTGATCGCAAGCAGCGCATCGGCGACGCGGGCACGATGCTGTGTAAAATAGGAACCGACCTGCCCGCCACTCTGTTTCGCCTCTTGGTAGAGCGGGTCGAGCGCCTTTGCGAATTTGGGGAGCAGGTCGCCAACGACACTCCGCACAAAACCTGGGCTTACCCCTTTAATTGCGCCGTAGCCGGCTTTGATGGCGAGCCCCGATAAGCCTGATTTATCGCCCACTTCTTCGTCGATGAGCACGCAGCACTCATCGACTACAACCGCTTTTTTACCATCGTTTGTTAGCAAATCGGCAAGACTCGTCATCCCAGACTCCGTATGTAATCTATGGCGCAGTTACCATATATACGAAGAGATGGGATGACGAGCCGCCGCGCTACCAACTATTTGGCTGTAATTTGTTACCAAACCGAAACAGCAGGGCAAAGAAAGCGGACTCGACTGACCAAGCAAGCAGAAGCCAAGTTAAGCTGACGTAAGCAATTAAGGGGCATAAGCTGACCAAAGGAAGAGTAAGCGGCGTGCCCAACGGCCCCAAATTCGTCGACGCGCCTGGGGACCAATGCATGGGTTGGGCCAACCGACTTTTTGATTGCGCCTGTTGAAACTATCGGGCAAACCAGCGAGTCGGCACCGGCACCGCGCGCGCCGCTATGACATTGATGACGCGCCCATGGCACCAAGCGATGGAGCGGCACACAGTCCGTCCTCCTGAGGTGGTAATGATCCCAAGATACACTCCCAGCGAATTTGCCGACCTGTGGTCGCCCGAACGGCGATTTGCGACATGGCTCGCTGTTGAGTTGGCGGCATGCGAAGCGATGGAAGCAGAACAGCTTGTTCCTTCGGGGACAGCGGCCCGACTGCGCAGCAAGAAGTTAAAGTTGTCGCCCGATCGGATCTTGAAAATTGAAGCAACAGTAAAACATGATGTGATCGCCTTCCTCACCCATGTCGAAGAGCTCGCCGGAGAAGATGCGCGGTGGCTTCATCGGGGGATGACGTCGAGCGATGTGCTCGACACGTCTTTTGCGATGCTTCTCGGAGGCGCGGCCGACCAGCTGATCGATCGCGGAATTGCGCTCCTTGATGCGTTCGAGCCGCGCATGCGCGAATACGAAACGACGCCGGTCATCGGTCGAAGTCATGGAATTGTCGCTGAACCGACAACTTTTGGCGTTGTCCTAGCCGGGCACTATGCTGAACTTGCGCGCGGTGTGAGGCGCCTCGGCACGGCACGCACCGAGATCGCTGTGGGGAAGCTCGCCGGAGCAGTCGGCACCTACGCCCATCTGACGCCGTCGATCGAAAAGCGTGCGCTCGCGCAGCTCGGGCTTCGCCCCGAGACAGTCAGCACGCAAGTGGTTGCGCGCGATCGCCACGCGGCGTTCTTTTCAGCACTTGCGATTGTAGCGGCGGCGGTTGAGCGATTTGCGACCAACGTTCGCCACTGGCAGCGCTCTGAAGTCGGTGAAGCCGAAGAGGCCTTTTCGGTTGGGCAAAAAGGCTCGAGCGCGATGCCGCACAAGCGTAACCCGATCGCTAGCGAAAATTTATGCGGTCTTTCGCGAATCGTGCGCGCCGCCGTGGCGCCGGCTCTCGAGAATGTGGCGCTCTGGCATGAGCGCGATATTTCGCATTCATCGGTCGAGCGGATGATCGCGCCCGATGCAACATCGACGCTCGCTTTTATGCTCGATCGGGCAACGTCGCTCATTCGAGGGCTCGTCGTTTACCCCGACAATTTGCGGGCAAATATCGATCGCGGGCGCGAACTCTATTTTTCAGAAGGGGTGCTTCTTGCGCTCGTCGACGCCGGGGTTCCAAGGCAAGAGGCGTACGGCTGGGTTCAGCGCAACGCCATGAAAACGTGGCACGGCGAAGGGGCGTTTTTTGCGAACCTATCGGCCGATTCGGACATCAGCGAGCGACTCTCGGCTCATACGCTTCGCGGCTGTTTTGACCTTGATCACACTCTCAGGTACGCGAAAGAGATTGTCGCGCGAGCGATTGCGGAGAGGCGCGCCGAAGCCGCCACCCCGCTCTGACGATAAGCGCCGCGATGACCGGCAAATGGCGCAAGCGGAGCCCGCTTCGCTCCCCTTGATAAATCGCGCGGACTGGCCGCTCGGCGATGCGAAGACCTCGAGCGACAAGCGCGCCGAGCAGGTCGTTCGGATAGCCGTAACGCGGCCACATCGCGGCCAAATCGATCTGCGCGCAAGCGTCACGCGCGATCGCCGTGTAGCCGCATTGGCTGTCTGAAATCGGAATGCCGAGAGCCAATGATGTCAGTTTCGAAAACAAAACGCCGCCGACGTAACGTGCCATCGGCATCTGCGTGCGGAGCTCGGCCGATCGAAAGCGGTCACCTTTAACGTAGTCGGCCGCATCGCTCGCGACCGGTTCGACGAGGACGCGTAGGTCGTCCGGATGCATCTGCCCATCGCCTGCCATCACGGCAAACACATCGCGTGCGCCGCCCCCTTCTTGAAGCGCGCTCAGATAGCCGCTCGCAATCGCCGCACCAACGCCGCGATTTTGCTGATGGCGGACGACCAAGACGCGGCGGTCGCCACAAGCGCGCGCGATTTGGGCAGTGCCGTCGTCGCTCGCGTCGTCGACCACGATGATCTGATCGACACATGCCGGCATCGACTCGATCACGCAAGCGATGCGCGACGATTCGTTGAACGCGGGGACGATAGCGATAACGCGAACACCGAGCATCATGAGCGCAGCGCTACCACACGAAAGCGAACGATGTGCTACGACGTTGAGCGTGAAGCGACTATTTTTACCGGTGATTGTGCTTCTCGCGGTGATCGGGCTCATTGCGCTCGGAGTGCGCGCGTGGAGGAGCGGATTCCCCGCCGACACCACTCCAGCAGGCGCCTATTTGCGCGTAGCCAAAGGCGTGAACGAAGCGGCGTACGAAGCGGTATTTCCGTACCTAGAGCAAGAGGCGCAGTGGGCGCTCTACTCGATCGTCGACCTGCGAGCGAAAGCGTGCGCGCTCATTCGCAAGAGCTACCCCGAGCCAGAAAAGAGCAAGCTGCTCACAGCTTACGCAACTGAAGCCGAAGCGGGCGACGGAGCAACGCTGTTCGCGCGCATCGCTGAAAAGCGCGGCTGGATAGCGCGGCTGCGAAAAGATATGTCGGGGATTGAAGCGGTCGAAGAGAGGGGAGAGCGCGCAAGCGTGATCACGGTGCACGGCACAAGGTACCCGTTTCGGCGACGCGATAATGGAATGTGGGGGCTGACGCTCTACACCGCCGAGCTGGTGGAAGCGCGGGAGCGAGCGGCGAGAGATTTGGTGACGGTAGAAGCAGCGGCGGAAGATTACGACCGCGCCGCGAAGCGGGTCGAGTAAGCGGCCTCGCCATCGATCCGATTCGTCACCGCTTCATCCTTTCGTAAGCCCCGCTATCGGCGCCGGTCGCGCTTGGCAACCCGCTTCGTCCCCACCCTGGTTCGATCATCGCTCCGAACGCGTTGCGTGCGCCATCCCACCCTGCGCGCTGCTCGAAGAGCCCGGTGTACCCTTCCGCGATCAACTTCTCTGCCGCCCTCATCGACCGCCCACCTGAACCGCAACCCAAAATGATCTTTGACCCGGCTGGGAAGTTCGCCTTCATCACGGCGATAAAATCGGGGTTTGCCATCATCCCGCTACCTGACTGATTCGCTAGCGGAATGTTGACGGAATTTTCTGGGTGCCCCTCGGAAAATTCGTGCTCGCTGCGCACGTCTACGTACGTGTACCCCTCGCCCATTTTTGCAAGCGCTTCTTGCGGCGAAATGCGTGTGATATTCTGCATACGTGAAACTGTAGCGACCCGACCAGGCGGTGCGAACTATTTTTTTGCCCTCAAGGCCCGCTCTGTGCCATTCGAGATCGAATGAGACAAGCGGTCCGATTGTTCGCCGTTGTTGTGACCGTCTCAGCGGTCGCCCTCGTTGTTCACTCTTCACGGCGCCTTCGGGCAGCCGAACATGCTGACGGGGAGACCGTCTCAAGCGTCACGCGAGTCGTCGCGCCAACAGCGGCAAAAGCCGTCGCACCCGAAAATCCGCTTGAAGGGCTCGACCTCACTCGCATCACACTCGCCGGCGGCGTCGAAGTTGCGCCGCTCCCAAAAGGGCGCACCGCACAGCTAACACTCGACCCGACACTGCAAGAGACAGTCGAAAAAGTCGTCGCATCGCACAAGTTTCACGAGGCGGCCGTCGTGATGATCGACGCCGAGACGGGCGATGTCATCGCTTATGCGAGCAGCCTCGCCAACGGTGCACCGCGCGATTTATGTATCGAAGCGACAGCGCCACCGGCGAGTCTGTTTAAGATCGTGACGGCATCGGCCCTAATTCGCAACATGGGGGCCGGCCCAGAGACACGTGAATGCTACCGTCGATTGGCGTCGCATAAGCTCATCGCACAAGACTTGATCGAGAGCCCCGCGCGAGATCATATTTGTTCAACCATGGCGATCGCCATGGGAAAGAGCATCAATCCTGTGTTTGCGCGCCTCGCGTCACATCATCTAACGCCGCCGCAGCTCCTCGCCGAAGCGCGGCAATTTGGCTTCGGTGAGCCGTTTGCGTTCGACGTTCCGGTCCAAATGAGTCGCATTGATCTCCCTAGCGATCCACTCGGGTTTGCGCAAACCGCAGCCGGATTTTGGCACACCACGATATCGCCAATCGCCGCGGCATCGATGAGCACAACAATCGCGCGCGGAGGAGAGACAATTCGGCCACGCATTGTTCGGTCGGTTCTCAGCGCCGACAAACGGGTTATTTATACGGAACCACCCCCAAGCATAGCGCGCGCAATGCCGCCAACCGCCGCGCGATCCATCGCAACAATGATGGAGGCTACAGTCCGCGTGGGGACAGCCCGGCGAGCCTTTCACCCATCGCGAGCAAGCGACCCGCTCCGCAATATTGTCGTCGCCGGAAAGACGGGGACGCTGACCGATCGCGAGCGCGCGCGGTTTTATACATGGTTTACCGGGTTCGCCCCCGTTGGAGCAGCCGACGGAAACAAACGCCACCAAGTGTCGATAGCGGTTCTCGTCGTCAACGGCCCGGTCTGGCATACAAGAGCCACAACCATCGCGCACGATTTGCTCGGCGCGGCGTACAATTCCAGAACGCTGTCGGCTCAGCCTGCGCTATCGGCAACGATCGCAGCAGAGAAGAGGCCCGCCTCACCTTAGGCGGTCATCGCTGCGCTTGCGCACCGCACCGCGGGTTTCCGGCACCTGCTTCTGAGCGACCCAAAGAGTTGAAATCGGTCGCGTGAGGCAGGTTAAAGTGCGCGTGCCTGCTATGAGTCGCCGATGGATTTCGGGTTTTGGCAGAATCGGTGGTCAACCGCGCAAATTGGCTTTCATCAGTCGGTAACCAATCCCCATCTTACGGAGCATGCCGACTGGCTCGCCCCGACCCCAACCGATATTTTGGTCCCGCTTTGCGGTAAATCACGCGACATGGCGTGGCTCGCAAGCCGAGGGAACGCGGTGGTCGGTATTGAATTCGTCGCCGAAGCGGCACGCGCTTTTTTCGAAGAAAATGGGGTTCACTTCACCGAACGCGACGACGCAATCTCGCATGTTCTAGTCGGCGAAAACGTCACGATTCGCGTAGGCGATTTTTTTGAAATTGCGCCACGAATGACGAATGCATTCGCCGCGGTCTTCGATCGCGCCGCGCTCGTTGCGTGTAAGCCGAATACGCGTGAAGCCTACGTCGCAAGCATCTCCGGGTGCATGAAGCCGGGCGGGCGCGCGCTGGTCGTCACGTTCGACTACGACGGGGCGTTTGAGGGGCCGCCATTTTCGGTCACGGAGCAAAACACGCGAGCGCTATGGCAACCGTACGGATCGATCGAAAAAGTAGCGCACGTCGACATCACGTCAGAAAGCGCACGAATGGTCGAACGCGGCGCCACGCAAGTACGTGAGCAAGCATGGCAGTTTCAAAAGCGACCCCTTACAATTCCATAGTCACCGCAGAAGCAACAAAGCAGCGCCTGCACCGCGCTTCGTACGTCGCCGCGCCACCGACGAACAGCTGCTCCTCGCGCGCGACAAGCCTCTGCGACCGGCAAGCCTGCGCACCGCACCTTGCGCACACTGCGTGCAACTTGGTTACATATTCGGCAATCGCCATCAGTGTTGGCATCGGGCCGAACGGCTCGCCGCGGTAATCCTGGTCGAGCCCTGCGACAATGACCCGCATTCCCTGACCCGCCAAGCGCTGTACGACGCCGGAGATTGCTGGGTCGAAGAATTGCACTTCGTCGATCCCAACCACCGCTGTTTCAGCTGCAACGCAGCCTAAAAGCTCTTCAGAATGAGCCACCGGGAGAGCATCGGCCGAAACCCCCTCATGTGAGACCACTTTGAGAGCGTCGTATCGATTGTCGACACGTGGCTTAAATAACTGAACCGCTTGGCGCGCAAATCTCGCCCTGCGAATTCGGCGTAAAAGCTCCTCCGTTTTACCGCTAAACATCGAACCGCACACGACCTCAATACAACCGGTGTGCATCCGCCCAACCCCTTCGCCATCTTGTGCGAGCATTGTGTGCGCAAATACCGCAGGTTGGCCCAGAGAAGAAGGGTAAATGCTCCACCGTAGGAGAAGAGTAGAGAAAAACCGATAGTCGCTGTGAACCGCCCGAAGTGTGTCAGCGGGTGCGCGCAAACAGCAATCACCCGGTATTTCAGCGAGTCGACTCGGCTTGGTACGATGCTACGTTTCTTATGTGGACGTTGTTCTTCGCAAGCTAGGGCGGGGATCGAGAGCTGTCGCAGGACGGCTCGTTCGGGCACCGCGTAAAGGTTCGGTCATCGTGATCGAATTTCCTGATGGCATGCACGAGTATGTGACAACGCCTGTTACACGCGTTCTAAGAATCGCGGGCTGCGAAGTGTTCTATATCGAAACGGCGAACAGTCGTTATCGATTGGAAGTGCGCAATCGCCTCCCCGCGGCAGCTGAAGGCACCGGCTAGCCGCTATTGACGGTTGGGCCCTTGAACCGGCATCGTGTGCGGCCGCAGTTCTGCCGTTAAAAATCTGCCGTTAAAAAGTTGATTTCACATACGAGGTCGTTATGGGGAATTTTGATCGACGTTGTTCTTTAAAGATGAGGCGTCGCAAGGGGCAAGCGGCGAAAAAGGCGCGGCTAAAGCGCCAGCAAGAGGCGAGAAAGCTGCTTTCTGCGCCGTCACCAGCAGCGGGGAAAAAGCCGAGGGCGAGAGCAATCCCGGCGCGATCGTAAAGAGAGGACAGTTGTCAATAAAGTAGACATCTGTCGACCAGTAGGACGATAAGCGGTGATGCGCGTTAGCATACGCGCATCACCGCTTTTCTAATTTTGCGTGGCGCCCAAACGCTTGGTCGGGAACTGCACTACTTTCGCGCGGCGCGTTTCGACATCGCTTTGAGGCGGATCTTCTGCGTCAAGGAGCGTTGCGTCGCCTTCGGTGCACGCTTCTCGCACAAATTGCCACGTCGTTCCGTTCGCTCGCCAGGACTGCTTGATGAGCGACGATCGCATGTCGCTTTCGCCCACTCGGTGCCAACCGATCTGCACTGTAACTTCGGCCGTGTCGCCGGGCAAAAACTTGATGTCGATCAAGTCCCAATCGGCGATCTGAATCGTCCGCCCCCACCTGTGATGTGTCTTGAGAAACTGCGCGCGTTCGGGCGGCACCACTCTTTCTGCCGCGACTTCGGTGCGCCCAAATCGTAGAGCGACGTTGAAATCGAGCGCCGCTTCGCGTGCGAGCGCCGTGCTATTCAGCGCGGAGCCGCACGCCACGAGATTGATCACTAGCAGTCCGATTTGTGAAATGCGCATTTTGCGGCCCCCCTCGGCAAGTGAATCGCGCGTCGCCGTTCAGAACGGCACACTCGCAACAAAATAAACTTTATTGAGCCCGCCCGTGTTCCACCCGTGCGCGTAACCGAGTTTGAATAGAAATGATGTTCTGTACATAATCATCGTTTCTGTCCAAAGCTCAACGCCCGTCCCCACCCTAAAATGCGTGTGGCTTAGCGAGTTGAATGCACTGCCATAATCGGCAAAAATATTCCCGGTGAATCGATTAAGAAAAAGCGGCAACGTCGATAGACCGCGATCGACATTCCAAATCGGAAAGCGATATTCGGCGTTGAATAGGCCGAAGCTTGAACCAGCCTGTGCCAGAGTCGGGTAGCCGCGGAGTGCGAACCCCCCTTGAACTAGCCCGTTGGGGATAATGTAGAGCGGATTCGTGTCGACGTAGCCGCCGACATAAAAGAGCGATCGGGCGGCCAAATTGCCGATTCCCGTCCCCCCCTGGGCGTGGAGGGCGAGCGTGTGCTCGCGGCCCCACGGCATCATGATGTACTGCCTTAGATCGAGCGTCGCCGTCATGGCGTTAAACTCGCTTGCTAGCGCGCGATCGGCGACCGCAACGTTCGCCACGACCGACGAGCCGCGCGCCGGCCCGACGCTCCATCTGTACTGCTCCGCATTCGAGAAGGTCCAACCTAGACTGACGAATCCGAGCATCCCCCGCGGCGGCGTGAGCGGAACGGTGTACGGCGATATCGGCAGCGCGTCGGGCCCTGTTTGACCGCCAATCCGCGACGCCGTGTAGTTGACCGAAAATGACTGCGTCGAAAACGGCGCCGGGAGCGAATAATTGACGCCGGTTGAAACCCCGACGGTCTCTTGAATCCATGGCGGCTCGTAAGTCCCGTCCTCCCAAGTGGCGCCCGCGCGCGGCGCGATCGTTCGATAGACGCCGGCGCTGAAGTCGAACGGAAGACCGCGATAGGTGTAGTCGAGTGACGGCTGAAGCTCCGGCTTGCCGGTGTCGACAAGAAGCGACGCGCCGACGAGATGCCGATTCGCAGCATCGGCTCCGAGGACCGCGATCGAAAGCGCAATTCCGAAATCGGCCGCTTGAGCGCCGAGCGCATATTGACGCGGAAAGAGTGTCCAGAGCGGATTGTACGGCCTCGCCTGGTGGGGTTGTGGGAACGGCTCGGGCGGCTCGACCGCTTCGTACACGGGCGACGGTGGAGCCGGTTTCCACTGCGAGCGATTCACTGCAATCGCATAGAGGTCGTAACCGGCGCTCGTGTACCCGATGTAAAGCAGCGTTTTTCCGTCGGGCGACGGCGACGGCTGAAACGCACCATAAAGCGTGTTGGTCACTAGCCACATCTCTTTCGTCGAGATGTCGTAGGCGTAAAGATTAAAGACGCCGGTACGATCCGAATGAAAATAGATCGTCTTGCCGTCAGGCGAATACGCAGGGGCGCCGTCCAGCGAGCGATCGGTCATGATGCGATTGAGCGAACCGTCGGCTGTGTCGACCACCTGGATGTCTCGGAAGCCGCCGTGATTCCACACGCTGTATGCGACGTGACGATTGTCGGGCGACCAACGCGGCGCGGACGCCTGCGAAAGCGGAACGCTCGGCGTCAAATTGCGAATGTTCGACAGACGCTTTGTTTTGCCGGAAATTTCGAGGTCGGCGATCTGCAAGTAGCTTGTGCCGCGATGGACCGTTGCAAATACAATCTTGCGTCCGTCGGGCGAGATGTCGGCCTGATGCGCGCGCGTCCCTTCGGTAAGGCGAGTTTGCGACGGGGCAAAAATTGGCGCTTTATCGGCCGGGCGCGCGGTTTCAAAAAGATCATGAAAAATCGCAACCGAGTTGTACCGCGCCCGCCGGTCGAAAACGAACTGACCGCTCGGCGAGATCGCGGCGGTCGAGGGGCCGTTCGTACGTGCGACAAGGTTCGCTTTCGGCTCTCGCGACAGCACCGGTGCGCCGGCATTGTCACGCGGGAAGTCGAGCGCATAAATACCGGGCCTGCTCCGATTGTCGTCGCGAAAATAGAGCGCGCGAGGGCCCTTTGGGCCATCGGGAAGCCAGCGGGGAAATTGCGCCGATTGACCGCGAAATGTGATGCGCGTCCCCTCGACAATGCCGCGCTTTTTTATCGCCTCGACCTCCGGGTCGAACTGGCGAAGAAGCGAGTACTTCCACCCGCGGTAAAGCTCTTCGAGCGTTCGTCCGGTGGCGCGACGCATCGCACGGTTGACCCCAAACGGCACGAGTTGCTGACCGAGCTCGTCGATAAACACGCGAATCGTGTCTTCGCCGTACGTCTCGATAATCCATTGCCAAAAAAACGAGCCGTACAAATACCAGATGTTGCCTTGCGGCCATTTGCGCGGCGTGTTCGAAAAGCGATCGAGCGTTGCGATGTTCGCGTCGAGCACGTCGCCCCGCATGTACATCCGCCACATCGAATTTCGTAAACGTCCGCCGCTTGTTCGCGTCGACTCTTCGTAAATCGCGAGCCCTTCGAGAATCCATTGCGGGACGTACTGATTCGAGATGAGCGTCTTGCCGGTGACCGCGTTCACAGCCGCCGGCGCTCCGCGAACGTGATCGATCTGCAGAATATGCGTGTATTCGTGAACGAGCAGGTCGAGATACCAATCGTCGATATTACCGAGCGGCGAAAAATCGTCGGGCGCACAGACGTAAAGCTTGATCACGTTGTACGGAAGCACCGTCGCGAAGCCGTTCGAAGTGTCGGTCGGATCGGTGAGAACAATCTCTGTCCGCTCGGTAGGTTCCCATCCGAGAGCGGGGGACAAACGCTTGTGAATCGCTTCGGCAAGATCGGCAACGCGCTCTGCGATTTCGCGTTCGCCGTTGTAATATGACACGCGAAATCGCGGTGTTTCGATGGCGCTCCACTCGAGGCGCGGATCGAAATCGGCGTTCGCTTTGTGCGCCACAGCAAACATGGCGACGAACGACACGACTGTCAAAAGCGTGACTCTTAACCGCATGCGTTGGGCGAGCATACGACGGTGAGCGCTACCTCGCGCCTATTTCGTGACCGGGTCGCGCGCCTCCTCCACAAGCGACACGAAGTCGGTGAATGTAAGCGTTCGTGGCTCATCATTTTCGTCGCGGCCGGCAAGCAGTCTGATGGCGCCAGTGCCGGTCGCCACGACGGCGTACCCGTCGACAACTACCGCTTCGCCAGGCTCGAGCCCCTTCGGGTAGCGATCGGTCGCCTCGACGCGCGTAACAATCACTTCTGTATCACCAATGACCGTAAACGCGCCGGGCCACGGGCCGGCCGCGCGCACGCGACGCTCGATCTTTTCGGTCGACCATCGCCATCGCAGCTCGAGCATCTCCTCGGCCGGCGCCGGAGCGTCGGTGGCATCTGCATCACATTGCGCGATCGGCGTTGGCGGGGCGCCGCGTGCGAAACCTGCCACCGTAGCGCGAAGGAGGTTGAGCGACGGGCGGTCAAGTCGCTTTGCCAGCGCCCATGAATCCCAGCGCGGATCGATGTTGATCGCCGCTTGCCCCAAAATGGCACCAGTATCGTACTCCCGGTCAAGACAATGAGCGGTAACGCCCGTCTGCGCATCGCCGCTATCGATCGCCCAAAAAACAGGGTCGGGGCCGCGATGACGCGGCAAGAGCGAGGGATGGACACCGACCGACGGCGCGATCGATAGAATTTCTGCTGGAATTTGCGTTGTCCAAAACCAGCTGACGATCAAATCGGGCGCGAGCGCGCGAATGCGATCGACTACATCGCGGCTTGTAAGCGACGGGCGAATGACAATGCGATCGGCACCGAGCTTGCGCCGCAGCCGACGCGTCCCCAGCGCATCGGAGCGGCAAATCGCGGCGAAAACCACTTCATGACCGTCGGCGCTAAGCAAAAGCGCCGCGATCGGCAGACCGAAAAAAGCGATGCGCATCGACCGACTTCGCGGCGTTATGGCGTCCGAACGACGTCGCCCGGGAGCGGCGCCTTCACGGCTGCACTCGGGTCGTCGCCGAGCTGACGAAGGAGCGCCGTTCGCGCCGCATGCTCGACCAGCTGCCAAAGTTGAGCACGGTCGGTGGCGCGCCCCAAAAACCCAATCGGAATGCGAAAGCCGCCTTTGTCGCGCCGACCGCCGCCAAACGCGCGACCGAGATCGTCGTGGCCAAAAGCCTGCTCGAGCCACGCCGCCGGATCGACGCTCGGCGAATGAGTTCGAAGCGAGCCCTCGATGAACCGATCGCCGACAACGCCGTACACGACGACCGTGTCGATATCTTCGCGGCGCACGAGAAAGTCGGCCGCCTGCGCAATTGTGTCGCGATCGGCATCCGACACGAACCCAACGCCAGACATCGCGAAATTGCGACGAACGACGAGCGATGCGAGTGCGCGGGCAATCACGTCCATCGCATTTGGGGCTATCAGACGACGGCTAAGGTCGGCCAACAAATCGCGGTCACAAACTTCAGCAACCGCCGCTGCTGCGCGAAAATCGGCCGCGCGCGCGAGCATGAAGTCGTCGGTGTCGGTTGAAAGACCATGCATGAGCGCCGTCGCGATGCGGCGATCTTCTTCGACGTCGGCATCGAGCGGAGCGAGTGCCTCGAGATACTCGACAAATATTGCAGCCGTCGCCCCCACATCTTGCCGCAAGTCGACGCAGCGCGCTTTTGGCGGCGCCGACGCGCGATGATGATCGACGATCGACAAAATCTCGATGTTGCCCGCATCACCGTACTCTGGGTCGAGGTCATGCGCGTCAACCAGCGAAATAAAGTCGATCGGCCCGGCCTCTTTGACGCTCTTGATTTTTCGAAGTTCGACGCCGAGCAGTTTGACGAGCGCGCGATTTTCGCGGTGGCTCAAATCGTGGCAGTAGCCGATGGTGGTGTGCACACCGAGGCGGGCCGCAATGTGAGCCTGCGCCATCGCTGAGGCGATGCCGTCGGGGTCTGGGTGACCGCGCAAGGCGATCAGCACATGCCGCCCTTTCGCTTGGGACATCACCTCTTCAAAGGCGCGGGCGCGGTATTCTGGGCCGTGGCTCACGGAAGCGAGGCGGCGGGCTGGTTCGTTCATTGGGATACTCAATTGTGGACTGCCTTTAGGCTGGTCGTCCAGCTACACCAGCACCGCCAATGTGCGACGAAAACACCTTGTATCAATTTGAGACTAGGGGGGGAAGCCCGGGGAGGATGGCATGCCCGACCATAAGACCTAAGGCGCCGACGGCGTATATGTGGTTTATGTAGCGCATGTTTCTCAATGGCTCACGGCTGATTTCGTTGCAGAATGCGTCATGAACTGGCCTCTCGACCCGCAAAAAAAACCACATGTGGGCGGCGATCGACCCGAACTTCAAGCGGCAAGCCTCTACCTGAATCGAGAGCTGTCGTGGCTTGAGTTCAACGCTCGGGTGCTCGCCGAAGCGCGAAGCGATCAGGTCCCGCTGCTCGAGCGTTTGAAGTTTCATGCGATCGCGTCGTCGAACATCGACGAATTTTTTATGGTTCGCGTGGCTGGGCTAAAGCAGCAGCTGAGCGGCGATGTGAGCGAGTTTGCCCCGGACGGGATGACGGTGCTCGAGCAGCTGTCGGCAATTTCTTCGCGCGTTCATGAGCTCGTCGCCGAGCAGAACGAAGATCTCATTACGAACGTGTTTCCGCGGCTTGCAGAACTCGGCATCGTGCTGGTGAAGCCCGAAGCTGTGCCACCCGACGCGCTCGCGCTGCTCGACACGTTTTTCAGGGACGAAGTGTTTCCGGTGCTGACGCCGATTGCAATCGATCCTGGGCACCCGTTTCCGCATGTTCGCAACAAGAGCCTAAATATTGGCGTCATGCTTTCGCGTGAAGGGGCGAGCGAAGCCGGTTTTGGCGTCGTGCAAGTGCCGACGATGCTTCCGCGGCTGCTCGCCGTGCAAGGGGTTTTAACGCCAAGCGGCGGCCAGGCGAAGCATGCGTTCGTGCTGCTCGAAGATCTGATTGCGCGTCACGTCGGCGCAATCTTTCCGGGCGTGGGGATCAAAGGCGTCTACGTGTTTCGTGTCACGCGAAACTTCGACTTGGAAATCGATGAAGAAGAGGCCGAAGATCTTCTCCAGACGATTCAACAGGAGCTTCGTCGGCGCGAGCGCGGCAATGCCGTACGCCTCGAAGTGCTCGGCGACCCGCCCGCAAGCTCGCTCATCAAACTGATTCGCGCGCTGAAGCTCGACCCAGAGCGCGACGTCTACGCGTGCAAAGGGCTTCTCAATATTTACGATTTGATGAAGATCGTGTCGCTCGACGACTGCCGCGAATTGCGCGATGAGCCGTTCACGTCGCAGCTTGTTCCGCCGCTGCGCGAGGCCGACGACATTTTTGCCGCGATTCGTGACGGCGATGTTCTTTTGCATCATCCGTATGAATCGTTCGATCTCATCGTCGACTTCATTTCGCGCGCCGCGGAAGACCCGGATGTTCTCGCGATCAAGCAGACGCTCTACCGCGCAGGCGGCGAGTCGGCGATTGTGAAAGCTCTCACCAAAGCCGCCGAATCGGGCAAACAGGTGACCGCTGTCGTCGAGCTCAAAGCGCGGTTTGACGAAGAGTCGAACATCGTCTGGGCGCGAACGCTCGAACAGTCCGGCGTGCACGTTGTCTACGGGCTAATGGGGCTAAAAACCCACGCGAAGTGCCTGCTTGTCGTCAGGCGCGAAAAGGGGCGTCTTCGCCGCTACGCGCATCTCGCGACCGGCAATTACAACTCGACGACGGCGCGGCTTTACACCGATGTGTCGCTCCTCACGTTTCGCCAAGATATTTGCGAAGACGTGTCGTCGCTCTTCAATCTTCTCACCGGCTACAGCGCACCGCCAAAATGGAACAAGCTGGTCGTCGCGCCAATCGACCTGCATGAGCGGCTGCTCGCGCTAATCGCGCGCGAAACAGAACATTCGCTGCAAAAGCGCCCGTCCGGGATCACCGTGAAGATGAATTCGCTTCTCGATGCCGAAGTGATCGAGGCGCTTTACAAAGCGTCACAAGCAGGGGTTCCAATTCGGCTGCTTGTGCGCGGTATTTGCGCCCTTCGCCCCGGCCTCCCCGGCGTCAGCGAGACGATCGAAGTTCGGGCGATTGTCGACCGATTTCTCGAGCATGGGCGAATTTTTCATTTCACGAACGGCGGGGTCGATGAAGTGTACCTCGCGAGCGCCGACTGGATGCCGCGCAACTTTCATCGACGAGTCGAAGTGATGATTCCGATCGACGACGCCATTCTGCGGGCCAATCTCATGGAGATGCTGGTTGTGTCGTGGAACGACAACGTCAAGTCGTGGGCACTCAGCTCAGACGGGCGCTATACTCGAGTCGTGGCAAAGTCAGATGTTCCGGCTGTCCGGAGTCAGCAGCGCTTTATCGACCTTGCGCGCGAAAAAGTGCGCATCGCGGAGCTGACGTCACGCTCTTCAAAGCGGCTGCATCTGTTTCAAGTGGCGCCGCTCCCGCTCGACCTCCAAGTATTAAGGGTCGGCCGGAGAAAGCGGCGGGACAAGAAAAACAGATGATCGCGCGCTCAATTGGGTATCGTGTAAACCAATGACTTGGGGTGAAGCCGGGCTTGCGCTCTTTATTTTCGGACTTGTCTACGGGGCGAACTTCCTTCCGAAACTCGTGACGTGGATCGGCGGCCCGAGCTCCGACGGAGACAATCACGATGGCTAATCGCGAAACCGATGGGGAGTGGACATCGTGGGGCGGCGGCGAATTGGCGGTCCCCGATGCGGTGGACGACAAGATGACCGAGCTTGTGCAAGCCGCGCTAAAAGTTGTTGAAGAAGGCGACTACTTTATGGTCCTCGGGGTCGAGCGCGATGCGTCACCCCATGATATTCGTCGCGCGTTTCTTGCGCAGCGCCGCACATTTGAGCCTACGCAAATGGCCGGAGCGAAGCAGACAGAAGACGCCAGGCTTATTGTTCGCGTGCTGGAAGAGGCCTATCAGGTGCTGCACGATCCGCCGCGCCGCGAGCGGTATTTAAAGGCTATTTCCGCGATTTAGCTGCGCTCCCCTCACCCCCCCGCGACAGAAGCGGTGGCCGCGTCCCCTCTCCCT
>CAMAVR010000068.1 GCA_945861885.1 Nannocystis exedens
GTTTTTCGTGATCGAGATTCATGAAGGATCATCGGCCACCGAAGAAAAAAGTTGCTAGAAAACGCCACTGCCCATGAAAAAAACCGGGCACGTTTACGGGCACGGGCACGTTTACGGGTCAGAGGAGAAACTGAGTACAGGCCCTAATGCTGCTGGACGGGAGGCGAGTGTGGGCGCGCAAGCTTCGTTAAATCCCAGACCCGCAGCGCGTTGGGCTCTTGACTCGTGACTATCTTTGTTCCGTCGGGGCTAAAAGCAAGCCCTCTCGTGAGCGAGTAAACAGATGGATTCAAGGGCACCACTGCCTGCGGCGCTTCCGGATGATGGAAATCAAAAATGCGCACATCCGCACCACCGTGTCCGAGCCTAAGTGTGGTCATCAGCTTGGTCGCGTCAGCATTCTCTAGTGGAAAGAAATCATGATTGCTGCAGCCGGGCATTGCGATCCTCCGCGTCACTTGACGGTTCTTGGATTCTTCCAACACGCAACTGCCGGGTACTTCGCAGGTGTCAAAGTCAAACTCAACATGGGTTGGCCCTGAATGCGGGTACTTGTACGCGTCACGATCGACGTCAAGGCTGTCGACCGGTTTTGCTTCGGGATGCGCTAAGTCCCAGACTTGCAAAGGAGTTCCTTGGGAATCGTAAGATATTACCTTGGATCCATCCGTGCTAAACTGCAGACCCGGGAACCCCATATCCGCGAACCCCACATTCAGAACCAACGGCGCCACCTCGGGGCGTGCCATATCCCAGATGCGGGTATCGCCGAGCTTATCAAGTAAGACGAGTAGTTTCATGCCATCCGGGCTAAACACCGCGTAGGACGGCTTACTCGGATCGTATTCTTTACCTTTATAAAAAAGAAACTGACTAAGCCCGGGCTGCTGAATCTCCTTTCGGCGGCTCAGCGCAAAGGCTTCTTTCCACATTTCTTTGGCGACTGCCCACCACATCATTTTGGGATGTGAGATCAATTTACTATTTTCGAGAACGGCGCTGAGCATCGCTGGGTCAGAAACAAGATATTCGAGAGCGCGCGTTCGCGCATCGTCCAGCGTAAGGCGGTTAATTAGGCCGACGGCGGCTGCATCCGATCGGTCGCCAAGTTCGCGTAGCCTCACAAGGTAGTTGACCATTCCGTCGTCACCCTCAAGATGCACATACGGAACGAGTGTCTTGAGGTGCGCTTTCTCTTGAGCGCTGGCCTGGGATCGCATTCGACTAAAAGACCATAATTCCGTGGCGCGCAAGCGGGCGCTCTGGCCTCGTTTGAAATCGCCGTCGAATAAGCCTATCGAAGGTACTGCGTCCACGGCGGAGCCGGATCCCGCGTTCAACCGTGGCTTAATGAAAAAATGGCGACTCTGGAACTCCCAAACATAGTTGGCGGTATTAACGGTAAATGGCATCGAGCCAAAATTGTCTTTGAGCGCTGACACGTTAAGCTCGAACGATGACGTCGGGTCGAACGATTGTCGCGCAGCATCGACCTCCTTCGCGAACGAGTCCCAATCGCTGAATTCGCGAGAAAACAGCGTTCGAATAAGCGCGAGCATGTTTGCCGCCCCCCGCTGACTTTCGCTACCGAGGCTCCCGCTCAAGTTGTATCGGTAACCTTCACGGCTAACTTGTCCATAGCCATCGCTCATGCGATTCGACAGGAGCTCCCCCCATTCGTTCCGGGCTTCGGGCGTCGTTTGGCTTTCAGCCGTTGCGAACTTTGCAAAATAATGCATGAGTTCGTCTGTTGCACCGAGTCTACCCAACACGGCTAGATTGTACCCGTCGCTGTATGGGAAGAGGTCTCGGCCGGCAAGAACCAGACGAAGCAGATTGCGAAGTGAGTTCTCTCCGCAATCAGACCAGTCGACATGATTCTTCGCGCTAACTACTCGACCATAGTTTAACAGCGCGATGGAATTAGCTTTGTCGCCAAAGAAGGAGAAGAGAAACGCATCGTACGGGTCGATGGGCGCATTCGGGTCAACGTCGGCGGCAGAAAATGTCGCCCGAAGAAATTTGTCGCGTTCGGGGCTAGAGGCGAAGAGGGTGCGCGGACTGGCGATGAACGCGAGTTCCAACAGCTGTGGCGCGTGTTCACGCCATGTGTCGTGTAGGCCTCGATAGTACTCCACAAAATCGGATTTCGTTGTTGCCTCGCTCCACAAGAGCGCGAGAAACGCGCGGTACAGGCGACTATCATGGCGCAGATCCCACGAGCGATCCGCGAGGGCGCTGAGCTGCTTCATTTCGTGCGCCTGCTGAGTCGGCCGCAGTGACGCTTTATCGATCTCGGCGATCAGCGCCGAGTGCGTCTTCGCTTCGAGCAGTGCCCTACACCGCGCCTTGTCGGTATTTGCTGCAACGCACGTTTCGATCACACCGAGCCAGGTGCCGATCATATGCGGCGTGAATATTTTTACCGACGGAAGTTGCGACGGCACATACGGCCCATTACGTAAAAAAAGAGCAACGACGACTTTGCGAATCGGGTCTTTATCGTCCATCAGCTCGCCATAATTCGCGATGATCTCCGATTGGTCCCAAACAAGACCGTGCAGCGGATTAAGCTCGTCATAAGCCGCAGTCACCTGATTCAAGCCGCGAATTTCGGCGAGCGGAATTGCCGCATCGGCCCGCACAGCAATGAGCGCAAGAGATGCTGCAATGGCTGACGCAAAAAGACCACCCTGCAACGATGCGTGCATAATGCAGTCTGCGTCGACCAAATGCCTTTTGCACGCAGGGCCGCTGCTATTTGAGGCAAGTTGTGAGACATTGCCGCACGTTTGCGCTTTACTTAGGCGTCTCTGGGCTGGTGCAATTATCTTCCCACGTCATGCTTCGTTGCGATCGACGCCGTAGTGCGCGAAACCAGATGATGGTTACGCGATATCTAAATTCGTTTATCGCACGATAGTTAGTTGCCATTCCGTAGTACTGGTAGTGCTCGTTGAGCTTCTTCGTGAGTGCTCGCCGCTGTTCGCGAATCGGGTCGTGCGGATGTTTCTTGCACCACTCGGTTGCGCTTAACCCTGAGGACACTGACCATCTGGCCCGCGTCACGCCTGGTAAGCCTAGGCGACACTGTGCCTACCAGCATGCGGCTTCGTTCAACTTCTAAAACCGTCGATCACCAGATCGTGAAAGCCTTGTGCAGGACGTCCATATCTTTGTTGCGCGCTGCATGCGCAGCGGCGGTATCGGTTGACTTGGGGCATGCGTCATTGCCCCGGCGATAGCAAACGTCGCGGGGATGAAATGACGCGCTCGCGATCATGCATGACTTACCGCAGAATCGAATCGTACACTCAGAATCAAGCAGGCACTTGTAGCGGGTCCCTTCAATCGGCTCACTGCAGTTGCCGCAAAAAGAAACCAGCTTTTTCCCTTCGGATTTCAGCATCGCGGCGACACGCTTGAGATACGCGTCGCCGTAATAGCAAACCAGCTGCTCACCGGCGGCCATGGGGCGCGCGGCGAACACTTGGGCCATCACCCTGCAGCCTACAGTCGACTCGCCGCTTGCGGCTGAGCCCATGGGGCATTTAGCCCACCACAAGCGCAGGCGCGTGTTGCAATTGGCGCTGGTCGATGAGTTCGCGAATCGAAACTCGTTGCCGGCGTAGCGTGGGCTTATCACAAGGGACCGGTCGCCGGTCGTCTCGTTCCGGATCGGGTGTTCGCTGAACGCCAACGCGCAGTACATGTCGGAAGCGTGACGGTCCTCTTCGGTAGAGAAAGCAAAGATTTCGCCGCTGAACTCACCGATGAGCGTGCCGGCAGCGATCGGTTGCCGGGTGCGCAGTCCGCTTCCGGCGCCTCGAATTTCGTCACGATAAAGGTCGCACCGAACGACGTCACGCGCGGTGTCGATCAGCGCCTCGTCGATGATTTCCATGACAGACTCGAGCACGCTGGGTTGGCTGCCTTCGGACGGCGCATCGTCGAGAGCTGCTCGCCTCTCAATCTCCTGACGCACGTAGACTTCGAATTTTTCTAACTTCTGCTTTCTCCGAATATTCATAAGTATACGCCGCGCTAACTGCTCTTTTGACAACACTGTTGGGGGCGTGCCTGGGGCGTCTTCGGTGCGCGTCAAATAGGTAAGACCGAGCTTCTCAAATTCCGATTGCCAGTATGCGTTTTGCGCGACCTCCGTCGGCGCGGGGCCAGCTTGATCAGCGATTGCATCGGCGACCGACGAAGCCGCCACGCAACAGGCTTGATAACCCGCCGGCGGCGGCGCGTCTTTGCACTGCGAGGCCTCCGCGGCAACGCCGTCTTCTGCTTCTCCTGCTTCCGTCGGCTGATCCGTACCGCCATCCCCACCGCCTCGCATAGCTTGCGAAGCTGACGAGACGAGCTCGTTCGCGTCGTCGAGATCGGAGGCTGACCCGCACGCGACGGCGGAACCTATGCAAAAGGCCGCCGCAAAAACGGAACCCAGCGACATATCATAAAGGCGCACAATAACCTCCGCGAGGGGAAATAGAGCCGTTAGTATGACTCACGATCGCGCCGGCGCAAATTTCACCGAACGACCCGAGATGTGAAGTTGACCCGATCCAGTGGACGAATTTCTTAGTCCGCGCTTCTTCTTGATCCAACCATTAATTCAAATTCGATCGAGCTCAATGACTTCTCGCTTCAACGATGCAAAGAAGCTCTCCGCCACCGCATTAGCCCAGCAATCGCCTTTGCGACTCATGCTGCGCTGAATGCCTTTTGCCGCCAGTGCTGCCCGAATCGCGCCACACGCTTTCGACTTGATGGCAAACGCGACAAGAGCTGCCGGACATGCAACCAACAGCAAAATATTTATTTTCCGCCTGCTCGACTCCTCAGCTGAAGGTCAGCCAAGGTAATCTCGCCGGCCAGCCAGCGAATCACATCGTTGATTGTTCCTTCGCTTGCCAACAAGTCTTCGTCTTCAGACGAAAGAAACGGCATCTGGGCATACTTTGTCCCGTAGTCCAAACGGCGCCGGTACATGGCCTCGTCGCTCAGGTCGGCAAACAAACTTCGGCTTCGGAGCTCTGCGTTGATGAGAAATGCTGCTTGGTCTCGGCCAACACTTTGCGCGATGCGGAGCGACGCCGCGCTTATTGAGCTGAACTGGTCAACAATTTTTCGCCGCCATCCGGCCCGACTCGACTGCGCACGGGCAAACGGTCTGCCGCGCTCGACAAGCATGCGCAGCTGGTCTTTCGCACGCACCACTTGGCGTTCTTGCGTAGGCAAGTGTAGCGACGGATTGACGGCGGCTGCCGCAGTCGTTACCGCTGCGTTGAGCGGAATCCTCGCCAGCGGTGCAAGTATGGCCGGTTCAAGGGTCATCATGCACGGCCGCTTCGCCGCGCGCTCGTCTTGTTCCAAAGTCCTGTCGAACCTACGAAATAGCTCATCGCTATCGAGTTGCGGTCCCGGAACACTGCTCAGAAAGTCCTCGACGCCCAACAAGTCTACAAGACAATCCGGCAACGGCGCCACCGCTCCATCGCCTCTAGGCGGCAGCCCAAACTCGCCCCAAAACGCAGGGTCGTCGCCCAAGTCGGCAAGCGGCGGTTGCGACGACGGCGGTTCACGAAGGCGAGCGATAAGGGACGAGAGCCGGCCCTCTGCCGCCGCTAGACTGTCCTCGTCATCGAGACATAGGCGCAAGATTGCAGCTGAAAAGCGGCTGAGCCTTTCAATGTCATGCTCATATATGCGCGTGTCCAACACTTTCCACAATTGTGCGTGTGCCTGGTCGCGCCGATCCAGGTCCGCCTGCATCGCGATGGCGATGTTAGAAGGGGTTGACGGCTCGGCTGACTCGCCCACACCAACAAGGTTTACGAACTCCTTAAGGGTTCTCGTGCGCCATGAAACGGTTTGCGCGATGATGAATGGCCGCGCCCGGTCACGAACCAATTCCAGCTTATCCGCCACCAGCTCAGTAATCGACTTCGGGCGTTCTGGGTCCGTAGCCGACGCTGCAGCCGGTGCCACAACGATGGGGCTCAGCCGTATGGTCGTTGGCGCTCCACCAATGCCTTCACCGATCGCTTGCGACACAGTCGATGTCGTTTCGGACGCCTCAAAATCGCTGGGCGCACCCAAGCACGCGACAAAAGTTGCCGCGTACACAACAGACACAACCGCACTGATTTTTCGCATGTCCAACTCCCAGGCTGCCGTGTAATGGCGCCGAACTCGAAAGGGTCGGACAGTGTGACAGAAAAAGGAAAATGTGCCACAAATGGGCCAAAAACGCCGATTTCAGGCGCCGCCCGGTGTCGACCGTGGCTCGTCGCTCTTTCAGCGGCCACGAGCGAGCCCGTTCGCTAAAAACTCGCGCTCGACCGTGAGCCTCTCTCAGACGCCTACCCGCCGCAAGCGGCTTCCAGATCGGCGACGGCGCGATGATAGTCCACTTGCGATTCGACCGCACGTAGCTCGGCTTCGGCCGTCTGCTGTTCGCGGAGGTTGACAAAGAAAAGGTGACTGTCGCCATGCTCGAAGCGTTCCTGTTCGGCGCGCTGGAGCTCCATTGCGAGCGCCACCTCTTCACCCGTGGCGCTGATGCGATCGATCGCTCGACGCACACTTGAGCGCGCGTCAAGAACGTCGGCCTGAATGCGATCGCGCACATAGTCCCGCTGAAGTTCGAGTCGTCGCCCGCTCGCGCCCGCTGATTCGAGCTTGCCGCGCATCGTGCGCGTCTGAATCGGCACGTCGATAAGAATGCTCGCTTCGAAACGACCTGGCGACAAGTCAGGACGCGATGCGATCGGTTCGCCGAACCCTTTCGACCCCGCAAGCTGCAAGTCGATCCCAAGCGCCAGCTGATTTTTCGCCCAATCGACCTCAATGGCATTTTGCTTGAGCTGAAGCTGCAGCTTGGGCAGTTCGGGGCGTCGCGAAATCGCATTTGAGATGTTAAGACGCTCATTGGGCGCATCGGCGACGCGATGTTCCGGGAAGCTTTTAGGAAGAACCGCCGCATCGACAACTTTCGGCTTACCGTCCGAACCGCGATAGAAGAGCGATAGCTCAATCGTCGCCTGCTCAAGCCCTCGTTCGGCTGCGGCCAACTGCGCGCGCCGTTGCGCAAGTGCTCGCGCGTTGTCGGTCTGCTCGACCGGGGCCAAATCGCCTCGCTCGACTCGCTCGCCGATCGCCGCATCGCGCGCGACTGCGTTCTCAAGCAGCGCCTTCGCAATTGCAGCGCGCCTGCCGGCAGCTACACATGCCCAATAGCGATGACTCGCCGCACGGCGAAACTCGATGCGCTGCTGGGCGACAGACAGCTTTGCTATTTCGTTGCCGAGCAGCGCGCGCCCAAGATTCGCCCGCCTCCGGTCGATCGGGCCGTTTCGCCAGAGAGGCACGTTGATGCCGGCGCGCGCTTCACCGAATTCAAGCGTCTGAACCTTCCCGTCGTAGACGGCGAAATCGCCTGCGCCTAACTTCCAGCCCGCGAATGCCGATATGCCCCAAAGATCGGTCGGCTTTTCGACCACCGACTCTGCGCGCACGGATTCGTAGTAGCCGACCGGCATCACCGTCGCACGTGTCTTCCACGAAACGTCGAAACCGCCTTCCGCCGAGAGCGTTTCTCCTTGCGCGATCGCCTGCTCCAGTTCGGCCGACTTGAGAAGGGGAAAGGAGCGCTCGACAGAATCAAGAACCGTTTGGAGCGTAAGCACGTCGGGCTCGCGCGCGCTCGGTTCGGCGTCGCTTACAAACGGGACAAGAAGCAGCGCGACCGACAGAATAGCTCGCAACAAGCGGGGAACGGTCATCGAGCGTCGCCTTTCGTCGGCGCCGGATACGCCTCGGGAGCTGCCGCCGGCTCGCGCTTCATCGACGCGGGAAAGCCGTTGAATTGGCGCCAGAGTTCGTAGCCGAGCGAGACAGAACCGAGCTGCACCCATGCGTGAACGCGAACCCCTTGGCGCAAGTAGACGGCGTCGGGCCAGCTCTGATTCGGGTCAGGCACAATCACGACGCGAAATCGCCCGTCCCCATCGTCGGTTGCATCGACGAACGACACCCGGGCGGCGAAAGTACCGATCGCTACCGATGGCCAGCCGCTAAACTGCAATGCTGGCCACCCTTCGAATTGAACGCGGGCCGGCGCACCTGCTTGCACCAGCGGCATGTCGACACCGGCCACCCATATCTCGACCGCGCGCTCGCGCGTCTCTGGAACGAGCACCGCAAGCAGCTCGCCCACTTTGACGATGTCCCCGTTATGACCGTTAGCGACAATTCGCAGGATCGTCCCATCACGCGGCGCCACGACCGACTGCGCCGATTGCCGCGCCAGACGCAGCGCTACTCGCGCGAGCTCCGCGCTTGCGTTTGCAACCTCGACTTCGCTTGAAGACTGTGCGCCTGTCGCGTCGGCGATCGATGCTGTCGTGTCGCTTCCGATTTTTCCTTGATCGGATGTCAGTGCAGTCTCTTCGCTGCGAGACGCTTCGAGCGCGACGTTCGCCCGCTCCAGGTCGGCTTGAGCGCGCGCGAACTCGAGTTCCGTCAACTCGAGCTGCCGCTTCGATGCGAGCCCTTTTTGCGCGAGCGACGTTTGCCTTTCGACGTTGAGTTTGGCTGTCTTGAGCGTCGATTGCGCGACAGCCACCGATTGCGACGCCGCGAGCACACGCTGATGCGCCATGCGAACGCGAGCCTCGGCGGCAGAAAGCGCGCTGCTTCGCGACGCCTCGATCGAATCGATTCGGGCTTCCATCGAACGCGCGCGAGCTTTGGCCGCGTCGAGGCGCGTTACCAGAGCATCGCGTTCTTGTCGAAGATGAACGAGAACGTCGGGGTCGTTGTCGGACAAGTCGACGATGGGGTCGCCATGCTTTACGACAGATCCTTCGCGCACGTACCACCGGAGCACACGCCCCTCGGTCGGAGCATCGATGTTCTGTTTGCGTTCGTCTGGCGAAAACGCGATCACGCGGCCGATGCCGGGGGCGGTCTGCTGCCATGGCGTTGCGACCAGGATGACGCTCGAGAGTGCCAGCGTCGCGATCGCAAGACGAGCAACAAGGCGCGATCCGTTTGAGGGGCGCACAAGCTGGGCCGCCGCCCCGCCCGACTCTTCGCTCGGTCGGGGGGCCTTCACTGCGCTCCTCCGCGATCAGTAAACTCGTGTTGGTCCAAACGAATCACCGGGCCGACTTGCTTCGCGATATCGTCGCGGCGGGTTAGCACGATAAGCGTCATACCTTTGTAAAAAGACCGAATTGAATCGAGGAGCACGAACGCGCTGTCGTTGGCCAAGCTATCCAGCAGACCATCGATAATGAGAAGACGCGGCTCCGCCATAAGCGCACGCGCAAGCGATAGCCTGATAGCTTCTGAGGATGTTAATCGGTGACCGTGCGTTCCGAGTTGTGTCGACGCAGCCTCGTCAAGTGCCGCGATTTCTGATTCGAGCGAAACGGCGTGCAAAACTGCCGATATGCGCGTGGCGTCCATATCACATCGACCAAACGTAAGATTGTCGGTAACTGTCCCCTGGAAGACCTCGGCGGTGGCAACCATGGCTACGGTTTTGCGCAGGTCACCGAGTGCGATGCTTCGCGTGTCGACGCCATCCAATTCAATCCGCCCACGCGAGGCCGAACGCAAGCCGAAGAGAAGCTCCGCCAGCGTAGTCTTGCCGCTGGCGTCGGGCCCGAGAATGGCAAGTGACGCGCCCGCAGACGCCTCAAACGAAACGCCGCTTACTCCAGCTCTTTTTGAATCGTACGAAAACGCAACGTCTTCGACATTGACCGAAACCCCGAGCCCGCTTGGGGCCCAAGGAGCGCCATCGTTGCGCTCGCTGCGTAGATCTACAATCGCACCGAGTTTATCGACCGATGCGGCCAAGTCGTAATAACTCTCAAGGTACTTTCCAAACTTGGCGAAACCCGAAAGCACTCCAGTGACAATGAGCTCGGCAGCCACGAGCTGACCGAGCGTGAGCTCGCCGCTAATCACAAGCCAGCCACCAAGGCCGAGAAGCCCCGCGGTTGCGAATGCTTGCAAAATGTACGACGCCACAATCTGCCGAAATAGCACACGAAAATGACGTTTGCGCGCCTTCACGTACGCCACAGTGAGATCGTCGGCCCGCGCAAACGCAAACGACTCGGCGCGATTGGCTTTGAAAAGCCGTGTGGTTTTGGCGACGTCGTCGATCCACTCCGCCGCCGCGTACTTGGCCTTGCTTTCGGCGACTGCCGTCGATACGCCGTGTCGCCCGAGACCGACGAGCGTGAACGCGATCGATGCGATAAGAACGACGTCAAACGCAAGAAGCGCGGGGTGGTAAAAGGCTAAGAGAACGAGCGACACGCCACCTTGAAGTGCGACGGAAACGCCATCGATCAGCAGCGACGCCGCCGCTTTCTGCACGATGGCTACTTCGAAAAAACGATGAACCAGTTTCGACCCCTGCTCGTCCAACTCCGCAATGTCGGCATAGACGACGCGCTCAGTCGCCTCGTGCATCGCGCGCACAAAGAATCGTTGCTGGAGCACTTCGACCACACCAGCCTGCATCGTTCGCAAAAATCCGGCGACGAACAGGCCGATGAGGACAAGGCTTGCCAGGACAACGAGTGGTTGCAAGAGCGCCGTAAATGCGATGGTGTTGACCATTGCTTGAGCGCCAATCGGAACTGCCAACGAGACGAGCCCGATGGCAACAGCATAGATGACGAGAACGACGATGTCGCCACGCTCAAGGGCGGCAAGCTTGCGCAATCGCTTCACCGGGGAGAGCTTCTTCCCCGCGGCCGAACGAATCGACGATAGCCCGCACTCGATCGCGCTCAAGCCTTTTGCGGCGGTCAATGATGGCATCGCAAAATCATGTCACGGATTAAATTGAATGGCGAGGCCTGTTGTGGAAGGATCGCCCGGGCTCGGATCGCGTCGTCGCGTTCATCGGTGAGGTCGATACATTTAGTGATCTGCGGGTCAGAGTCTGCCTATAGTCCAAGCTGAGGCGACGTTATGATCGCCCGAGGAGAATAGACTTGAAAACTTGGTCAATTGCTTTTTTTGCGTCGTCGTTGATGGCATTTCCTGCGCTCGTGGCCGCAAGTGAGAAGGCTGGTCAGCAGACCGCGGAGGATGATGGCGGCAAGAGTGTCGCCGTTTTGAAAGCCGAAATCGTATCGATCGCGAAGGCGAACACGACACGCACGGATAACCTTGTCGATGTCGCCAATCGCCTTCGTCCACTAGTGGCGCAACTGGTAAGCGCAACACCGGCGAAAACCGCCAGCGAGACGCTCGCGAAACTCGAAGGCACATGGCACGGCTTATGGAGCAATCTCTCATACGGCCCGTTTCCGCCTGATCTGGCGAAGACCTATCAGGTCGTGACGACTGCAGGCCACTATTACAACCTATCGAATCAGAGCGGTCCGAACGGGCCGTTGGTCAACGCCCTTCGCGGCGCTTATGCGCCGATCCCGGACGGGTTTGCAATTCGGTTTACGCGAAATGGGTTCTTCAGCGGCACGCTCGATGGTCGCAACGGTGACGATCTTTTCAACTTGGCTGCGGAAATCGAGAGCGGCGCTCAACCGCTCGTCTCGCCTCCAGGTTCCGGATTTGCCGTCGGCAAGACCGGCACGCTGACGACCCCCTATGTTGACGATGATTTGCGAATCGTTGGAGGGCATGGCGACCCGGCGTTCGACGACAACGGTCGGGTGCTCGCTGCCGGGCAATACGACCTCCTATTTGTTCTTGAGCGTCAAATTCTGCCGATCAAATAGCGCCCCCCCGGGCAACGGCGTGGCGTGGCGTCGGAATCGTTGGGCGACTCGAGTCGCGTCTCTCAGCTGCAACCGATTTGTCCATTGTCTAACTTTTGTCGATGTAGAACTGGGCTGCAGCTCCTTCCCCGTCAGCTTTTATTTGACGCTCGCCGCGTTGACTAACTATTGTCCATGACTACAGTGCTGGTAATGGTTGTCCCTTTGCCAACGCTCTCGGTCAAAGCGGCGGCGCCGAACGAGGCGCAATTCTCTATCCGCGTGACGTCGCGGCTGACTTCGATCGAGCTCGATACTCTCCGAATGTGGGAGAGGCGCTACGCCTTTCCTCGCCCCGATCGAACTCGCGGTGGAAGTCGCGTGTATTCTAAAGCCGACATCGAAGCTCTGCGGCTCATCAGGCGCGCTCTCGATCGCGGGTACCGCCCAGGGGAGGTCGTCGGCAAGCCGATCGATGAGCTTACCCACCTCGTGCGCGTCGCCTCCGAAACCTCATCGCCCGCTAGAACCGAATCTTCGACGATCGCAACGATCCTCCGCGCGCTTGGTCGGGATGACGTCGCTCTTCTCCGTGCGGAGCTCCGCCAGGCGGCCGTGATGCTCGGGCCGAAGAGGTTTCTCGCCGAGGTGGCTCACCCCGTCTGCGTTCGTGTGGGCGAGCTTTGGGCCGAGGGCAAGCTCGAGGTGAGACACGAGCATCTTATGAGCGACTGCCTGTCGGCGCAGCTTCGCGTGATGATGTCGGCCTACGATGAGCGCGTTGGCGCGCCTCGCGTCTTGCTAAGCACGCTCCCCGACGAGCTTCATGGGCTTGGCCTTGCGATGGCGCAGGTCTACCTCGCTGCGAGCCAAGTGACTCCCATCTGTCTAGGAGTGAACACGCCCCGAGAGCAAATCGTGAAAGCGGCCCGCGGTCACGCGGCCGATGCCGTAGGTCTTCTCGTCACCGAGGCGTCCGATCTGAAAGCGACGAAGAGCCATATTCGCTGGATGCTCCGCGAGCTTCCGAGTCGCGTGCAAATCTGGGTAGGAGGCGCCGGTGGAGCCGCCCTCGGAATCGAGAACGATGCGGTTCGAATCGTCGGGACATGGGACCAAATGGACGAAGCGATTTTGACACTTGAAGAGAGGCGCACATGAGCGACGTGAACGCATTGTTGGACAGAGATTCGTCGCGGAGGTTCAGCTTATGAGACACGTATTGGAGCGCGAACAATTTGTCCCAAAACCACGGTCAGAACTCTTCGCGTTTTTCGCGAACGCCGCGAACCTCGAGCAGCTGACTCCGAGCTCGCTTCGCTTCAAGATCAAGACGCCGCTTCCGATCGAGATGCGCGCCGGCGCACTGATCGATTACAACATTTCGCTCTTCGGCATCGGCCTTCGCTGGCGCTCGCTTATCGAGTCCTTCGAGCCGGAGACGCGCTTCGTCGACGTCCAGCTCAAAGGTCCATATCGATGGTGGCGACACACCCACGAGTTCAGTGATGCGCCGGGTGGGACGATCGTTCGTGACAGGGTGGAATACGAGGTTCCGTTCGGTCTTGTCGGTGAACTTGCCCGGGCTGTCTTCGTTGATCGGCAGCTTGCCGCAATCTTCGCGTTTCGGCGCGAGTGCATCGCGAAGATGTTTGGCCATTCACAACCGCAGCTATCTCGAGACGAAGGCCAAACGATCCGGACAGCTCTTTGAGGTGACCCCATGAACGCCGGTCGACCACACAAGCGTGCCGTAGTCCTCGTTGGACATGGTTCGGTCGCAGCAGACGTCCCACGGCCGCTCGTTCAGCGTCTTCGCGCGCTCGAAGCGGAACGGAAATCGTCTGGCGCGAAAATAAGTGACGAGGAGCGTGAGCTCGATGCTCGCATTAGGCATTGGCCGCGCACACCCGCGACCGATCGCTACAAGGCTGGCATAGACTCAATTGCCGAGGAGCTCCGGACTCACGTAGGGCACGTCGTCGTCGCGTTCAACGAGTACTGCGCACCAAGCCTCGAGGAGGCCGTTGGCGCGCTTGTGCAAGTGGGAACGACGCGCATCACGATCGTCACAACGATGCTGACGCCTGGCGGCGTGCACTCCGAAGTGGAGATTCCTGAAACAGTGCGCGCTCTTCAGGAGGCGCACCCCGACGTCGTGCTCCGTTACGCCTGGCCATTCGATCTTGGCGCCGTTGCTAAACTACTCGCTGCCGCGTGCGAGTTGCCGACCGACGCGCGATGAGCGGCTCAATCCGATCGCTCGTCTGGTTTCGCGGCAAGGAGCTAAGGGTGAGCGATCAAGCACCACTCGCCACCGCCGCCCGAGACGGTGAAGTCATTCCCGTCTTCGTTCTCGATCCATACTTTTTTGCGCCCGAGCGGGCGTGCCGGCTTCCAAATCGTATGCAGTTCTTGCTCGAATCGATCACGTCGCTCGAGCAAAACTTGGCCCATCTCGGCTCCCGCCTTCTTGTCGTGCCAGGAAAAAGCGTAGACGTCATTCCGCGTCTTGCGGCGGCATGGCGGGTGGATCGAGTACTCTCGCAGCGTTGGACGGAACCGTTCGGCCGCGAGCGCGACCGACGCATCGGCGCTGCATTACCGGTCCCCTTCGAGCTGCTCGGTGGGGAGACGCTCCTGCCGCCCGGGACTTTGAGAACCGGCGCGGGGGCGCCTTACAGCGTCTTTACTCCTTTCGCGCGTGCCTTCGCCCGACACGCCGGTGACGTTGGAGCCCCGCTTGCTGCCCCACGTGCGCTAGCTCCACTCCCCTCCGATGTCTCGTGCCCCAACGCCGTCACCGTCCCGCGCTTAGTGGATCTTGGCATCCGGCAGAACGCTGAGCTCGTCAAAGGAGGCGAGGCTGCCGCCAAAGAGCGGCTTCGAACGTTCTTGCGAGGGCCGCTCTCGACGTACAAAATCGGCCGCGATCGCATGGACACCGCAGGAACAAGTCGTCTGTCGGCCGATCTGAAGTTCGGTACCCTCTCCGTGCGGGCCGTCTGGAATGCTGTGCGCGGGAGCAGCGCAGCCGAACGCGATACAAACTCGCCAAGGGTCTTCGAGAATCAGCTGCTATGGCGTGAGTTCGCTCATGCTACTCTGTGGGACCGCCCCGATCTCCTCGAGACACCATTTCGACCTGCGTTCAAGAACTTCCCGTGGCGCGATGATGAAGACGACTGGCGCGCATGGGTCGAGGGGACAACCGGCTACCCGATCGTCGATGCCGCCGCCCGCCAGCTCGTCGGCGAAGGCTTTGTACACAACCGTGCCCGCATGATCGCGGCGAGCTTTCTTGCCAAACAGCTCATGATCGACTTTCGGCGCGGAGAAGCTCATTACCTCGAGTACCTGGTGGACGGCGACTGGGCGAACAACAACATGGGATGGCAATGGTCGGCAGGATGCGGCTGCGACGCGCAGCCCTACTTCCGAATCTTCAACCCGACGCTTCAAGGCGAGCGCTTTGATCCGGACGGAACCTACGTGCGCCGCTGGGTACCCGAGCTCGCCCAGATGCCAGCGAAATACATCCACCGACCTTGGGAAGCACCGCGCCAAGTGCTCGACGCGGCCGGTGTCGTGCTGGGAAAGACATATCCGAAGCCGCGAGTGGATCACGCTGAAGCACGCGACCGGTTCCTTCGCGTAGCGGAAGAGCATCTCGGTCGCAGGAGCTGATTCGACTTGGCGAGCCGGGCCCACGCGTGCGCCTGCGTCGACGCCCTTAGGGCGTGAACTCAAAATCTGATCTGCCCACGTAAACGTGCCCGTGCCCGTAAACGTGCCCGGTTTTTTGAGACCAAAGTTGCCAACCTGAGACAATACAATTCACCCGTTTTAATCGCATTCATTGTGTGCTTAATCGGCAAATCGCAATGGTGCGAAAACAGTTAAGCGATGCGCAGTGGGCAAAAGTAGAGGCAGTACTCACCGACGAGGTCGTCCGCCGAAGGACAACCGCAACTTCATTGAAGCCGTGCTGTGGTGGCGTCGAACCGGTGTTCCGTGGCGTGATTTGCCCGACGACTTCGGTCCATGGCAAACCGTCCTCAATCGCTTCGATCGCTGGGCGAAATCAGGAAAGTGGACTCGGCTTTTTCACAAAGTTCATATTGTCGTCGACGCGCTCGGTTTACCGGTAACGTTTGAGATTACCGAAGGGCAACGTCACGACAGCAAGCCCGCGAAGATGCTCGTTGCTCGCGTCATGTCGCGATGCCTGTTGGCCGACAAAGCTTACGACTCCGACG
>CAMAVR010000069.1 GCA_945861885.1 Nannocystis exedens
ATGAAAGACGGAACCCGTCGGCAAGCGCGAACCCACACCCCTTAAATTCTTTGCGGCTTCGCGGCTTTGCGGCCCAAAAATTCCGCGGTTTTTCTTGGCGGCTCAATGGACTTGCCGCGTCAACAATTTTGATTCGCGTAACTCGTAAAATAGTCTTATTTATCGAGAAAACTGCCTGTTAATATAAAAACGATTTTCGTTTGCAACGTCCCCAAACGGCTCAGTTGACTTCCGGGTCACTTTCGGCCGCCTGTTGCTGAGGCGGATTATCGACGAATGGCACCGGGACTGAGTCTTCGGTGAATCGATCTCGAGCGGTGCGAGTCGGCACAAAGTGCTGAAAAAAGCCGCGCGCTGGTCGAAAAAGTCTATGGCACTCTTTGTTCTTCGCACGGTCAACCACGGGAGCCCGCGCAAACTGTTTGCGCACAGCCGCCGCCGGGAAATTCATGCGCGTGAAGTCGAACATATCGAGAGGCGGAAGCGCGTTCGCGTCACGCTTTGACATCGCCGGCAACTGCAACATCCACTCGATGAGCCGCGTAATGCTCGTATGATCGTATACGCGGTGGGAAACATGACCAGGCTTTGACCACGCCGAGATGACCATCATCGGAACGCGCACGCCGAGCCTTTCGACGCTGGGCGGCAAGTCGTCATCCGCCGCGACGGCGCGCGTTTCGCGGTTCGTCGCTTTTGCCAACTCATTCGCCTCTTCCGTCATCTTGTCAGCCACGCACGCCGTTGGAGGTGGGACATGGTCGTACAGTCCGCCGTGTTCGTCGTACGTAATGATAAGCGCCGTGCGCTCCCAGTCAGGCCCATTCATTAACGCGTCGAGCACACGATACGTAAACTTTTGCCCATGATGAATGTTGGCCGGCGCATGCTCATCTTCGCCGTCAACGTCTTCGCGAAGATCGCCATCAATGAACGACACCGCAGGGAGCGTCCCCTTTTTTGCGTCGCGTACAAAATGCGCGAAGCGATCGACTTTTTTGCCGGGGCGAAGCAGGCCACGGCTGACTAGCTCAAGGGGGTTGTGCCCAAGAACAGTCGCAATCCTCGGAATTGCTTTCTCGACGCCGTGATTGCCCCCGAGATAAAAGCGATACGTGTGACCTGCGTCCTCGAGCATGTCGGTGATCACGACCGGCTTGTGCAGCCGGTGAATATGCTCTGGCAGGCCGCCGGTTATGCCGAACCTCGTCCCCGCATAGAGAAAATCTCGATTGATGTTCGTCGCCCCGAGCACCGACGAGAAGTACCGATCGGCGATGCTAAATGTATTGGCGAGCTCGTAATAAAACGGAAGGTCTGTTTCGTCGTAGTGCCACATGGCCCGACGACCGTGCAGAAACTCAAGCGGAACTTTCGGGTCCCCTTTTGAAAACCCCATGTGGCTCGTCTGCACGAAGCCGTTCATCAGCCCACCGTTGTATTGCAAGTGCACAGAGGACCAGCTGTGGCTGGTGTCAGGCGTGCAGAGAAACGGTGCGTGCTCCCAATAAAATTTTTGATCTTCGGTGGGTCTTGTCAGTTGGGTATGAACTGGGTTCCACGGATACTTTCCATTTTCATCGACAACCGGAACATCGGCCCATGTCGAATTCCCTTCGCTCCACGCGGGGATAGGCTCTTGGCCGCGGGGGTCGCCCATCGCGCGAAACCGCGCACGGCGATACTCATTTAACTTGCCATAATAGTGGTCAAAAGACCTATTTTCCTGCATCAAAATGACAAGTTTTTGAATCGGAAAAACGCCTTCACCGAGCTCCGCGTTGAATGCGACAATATCGTTGCCGAGCGTCTCGCGAGGGAGTGCGCCCCGCTCGTAGCGACATGCAGCGCGTTCGGCTGAATGGCTCGCGTCAGAATACCGACTCTGCGGGAGTGGGCCGTCATGCGGCGCATCCGTCGCACAGCCAAAACAGTCCCAGACCGGCTGCTCACTTGTTGAACTCGCTGCAGCCCCATCAGGTGCGTCGGTCGCCGAACAACCAACCATGGTAACAAACAAGAGCCAAGACGTACGCGCGCGACCTAAAATCATTAGATATCATTCCGTAAGGCGACGGAACGCATTGGCACCATGGCTACCGAACTGCACCCATCGAATTAGGCGGAGGGGTAGCTCACTTTACGAGTTACGCGAATCGCAGAGGCGCATATTTAGGGCCGATGGCGCGGAAGCTTGTTTATGTCACGATTGCGCATGCGATTGAAGCCGTTCTTTCGTGCCGCGCTCGCCGCGCTTATTTGTGCGGTAATTTCGGCCGGTTGCGCCCCCTCGGGCCGTTCCGCTGAGCGTGAGTACAACGATGAGACAGGCGCCCCGGCGAATGGAAACCCGCCGGAGGCTAAAAAAGGGGTCGTCCGCGTCATTGTCTCGGTCGACTGGGAAGGTGCTGACCTTCGAAGAGACGACCTCACTGCGTTCGCTCAGCTTCGCGACGCCTACCCCAGCATTCCGATCGTTCAATTTATGAACCCGGCCTACTTCACAAAAGCTAAGGCCGATTCAGCTGTGGTTACCGCTGCGATTCGAATGGCAATTCGAGATCACGACGAGATCGGCATGCACCTTCATGGATGGCGCTCGCTCATCGAAGCGGCCGGGGTAAAATTTCGGCACTCGCCGACGCAGACCGGAGATTTCGCTCCGCAGTTTCCGCACCTTGAACACGAAGATTGCGGCGGTGAAGTTGCCATTTCGGCGTACACCGCGACAGAGCTCACGCAAATTCTGAACTTCGGCATTCACGTGCTCGAAAAGCACGGCTTCGGTCGACCGCCGAGTTTTCGCGCCGGCGCTTGGCTGCTCGGTCCAAGCGTTCGCGAAGCGCTCGTTCGTGCTGGCTTTCGACACGACCATTCGGCAATCCCGACTTCCCTGATTTATGGCGAACATGCCGACGGGCTACGAGCGATGGTGAGCGGCGTGTGGGGCGACCTTCCGACGTCGCTTCAGCCATTTCCGATTTCGGTCGCCGACGGTTGGCTCGTCGAAGTACCGAACAATGGCGGACTCAGCGATTGGGTACCACCGGCGCGGATGATCGCAATCTTTGAGGATGCGCTGCAAGCGCTCGCCATCGATCCTACGCGCGACCAAATCGTTAGCATCGGTTTTCATCAAGAGACGGCCGATCGCTTTGTTGGTCGCTTCAGGATGGTGCTCGACCACATTCTCTCTCGAATTGATCACGGCGCCCCCGCAAAGTTTACTGTGGCAAACGATATTGGCCTTGCGGCTCCGTTCAATAAACGCGTTGCCGACCTGCACGCAAATCCGTCGACGTTCGATGACGAAGCGCTTTTATCGACCGCATTAGCGCGTCTTACCCAGCCCGATGACAACGTCGGTCCGCACGTCGTAAGACTTTTATCGCACGTCAAAGCGCCTCATGTGAAAGCGTTGATTCTCCGCGCCACGATCGATTCACCCGCCGGGCCGCACGTCGTAAACCAAGACGATTTTCCAACAGACGACGATGCGCTCCGAACGCGCGCCTATGTCCTCCTAAAAGATCCAAAACCGGAGACGGGAGACGTCGTTACCAAGATCGCGCAACAGGTAAAATTCGGTCTCGCTGCCCGCCATTTCTTCGGGTCTACCCCGTATCTGCCGATCGTAGAAGAAATACAATATGGGCTTCAGAATCGGCACGCCGAATATATGGCGAGGCTTGACGGCATGTTTAGCCAGCTCACCGGCAATTCGGGCGCCGATCTATTTTTCTCGTACCTCATGAAGTCGCAGTCGTTCGACGACCGGCAGCAGGTGTTTGGCGCCGCTGCCCGTTCACACGCTCGCTTGGCCATCGCCAATCATCCCGACTACCCGCTCGACGAACCGCTCGGCGCGGCGGCGTACTTATCAATTTACCGCGCCAGCCCTGAGCCCCATATGGTTGCAAATGCTGCGACGGCGATAGGCACTTTGGGACCAGCGATGGTGCGCGGCGAAAATATCAGGGCATACGCATCGATGCCCAACAACCATGGTTGGGCGGTCCTTGATCACCCCAACTTTCGAGTCTGTCCCGGCGACGTGAAAGCCTACTTCGTCGGACCGACCGGCATAGAACGAATCGTCACCAAGCTTCGACAGCAAAGTAAATCGCTCCCCTATCGCGAACAGTGGCTTCGTCATTCTGACTTCGACGACGCGGTCGACAGCTTTTCGCCATCGGTGCATATCACCGGCGATTCTCGGTCGGTTGTCGCGCTTCGGGGCGACGCGATCGAGGCGTGGGACATCGAGTCTGGTGATCAGCAAAGATGCGTGGCATACGAGCGCGTTCCGGGCGAGCCGACATTCGCAGACTGGTCGGCGGTCAGCTTCGACGGGACGTACGCGCTAGCGATCGCGCAGGACAAAGAGGCAAGCCGCGTTCTCGTCGTCAACACGACAACCGGCGCGAAATGGCCCTTCGCGGAGCCCGAAGTGGTTCTGGCCGCGGCGTGGCGCCCGCACACTTCGCACGTTGCGCTTCTCTTTCGCGACGGCCACGTTTCGATTTGGGATGCTGCTACACGCGAGCTTGTACGCTCCTTCATTGGTAACCACCAAGGGCTATGGGGCACGCTGATGTTCGATCGCGAAGGGGCTCACCTGGCGGCGCAACTCCGACTGCTAGACTCCAATAACACTCTTCACGTATGGAACGTTGAAACCGGTGAACATCGCTTCTCGGGCGGTCACGGGTTCGCATCCAACGTGACGGCCCAGTTGGATGATTTTCAAGCGGCTCGACTCCTGCTCGTTGGCGATACCACGATGGTGCTCGACATCGATACAGGTCGCTTCGTGACCCTCGCGACTGATCTGAAGAACAGCCACGGCCCTCTTCGCTTTGACTGGGACGGCGCGCACATTATCGCAGGCGATCTAAAAGGCCGGATCATCTGGCGCTGGTTGATCGGCGAGGGCGAACGACCCGCTCGATTTTTGCTCGCTGGAACAACATGGCCAAGCGACGTCCGCGTCGACTTGAGCCCCGACGCGCGTTGGGCCGTCTCCTCGGCGCTAAGTTCTCCGGTCGTTCGCGTCACCCAACTGGGCAAGGGGGCCCGGTAGCCATTGTCGAGGCAATTCGACGTGCTATTTCATCGGATGCGTCATTTTGTTCTTGTTGTTATCACCATCGTCGCCGCGGGATGCGGGCCTACAACCAGCGACGATGAGTCGCTCGGCGTCACCTCCCAAGCGCTGAGAGAAGGGCCCGATTTTCAGGCGCGACTGCAGTCTGAAGTCGTGCCGTATTGCGAAGCAAATCTTCACGTCTTTTCGCCCGATGCGGCCGAGGTTCAGCTCCCTTACGCGAAGTTTGAAGTGCCTGAAGGCGAGACTGAAAAAGCAGCGCTCGTAATAATCCCGGGGCGCACCGAAACGTTCTTGAAGAACTGCGAGCTTGCGCATCAGTTGCGAGGCCTCGGCTATTCGATCTACATGCCCGAGCTTCGCGGGCAAGGGTCAGCATCGCGCACGCTTATTGACCGAATGCGGGGGCATGTCGACTCGTTTGAACATTACGTCGCCGACACTCAAAGCTTCATTGATAAAGTCGTCAACGCGCGACCGCACACGAAGCGCTACGTGATCGCCCACTCACTTGGAGCGGCGATTCTGACGCGCATCTTGCAGCGGGCTCCAGGCACGTTCGACGCCGCAGTCTTGTCATCGCCGATGTACCAAGTGAACGCCGGCGCGCTCCCCGAGAGCGTCGCATGGTTCATCTCATCGGTCGGAACACGCCTCGGGTTCGGCAGGTCGTATGTGATCGGCACCGGCCCCTACACCGACGAAGGCGATGCGTTCGCGACGAACAGAGTGACCGGCAGCCTCGCTCGCTGGCGAATCAATCACGAGCTCTGGGCGACCAGACGAGATCTCCCGATAGGCGGCCCAACCTTCCAGTGGCTCAACGAAGCGACCTGGGCGACCTATCTGCTGCGGCGAGATGCGCATTTGCTTGTCACGCCAACGCTGATTTTTCAGGCGGGGGACGAGCACTTCGTCGTCAATGCGGCGCAGAACTATGTGTGTCAACGCGCCGCCAATTGCCGCATCGTCCTTTTTCCAGAAGCGAAGCACGAGATTTTTTCGGAGGTCGACTCGATTCGCGACTCGGCGATCGAGCAGACGCTAGCGTTTTTCGGGGAGTAATCGAACCGGCGGGAGGCCTGCTTCTCGCCACCCTTCGTAAAAGGCGCGTTCACTCTTAATAGAGTCACGCTGCGAGCTGAACCTTTCTCTCAGAGGCTGCCTCAGCTCGTTCGCTTTGGCTATGTCGAGCTCCTGAACGTCCAGCTCGAGTAGGACATCGGCTTCTCTTTGTATCTCGTTGGCCAAGAGCTCCTTCTCTTCGAGCATGCCGTCTTCACCTTCGGTGCGGAGCTTCACTTGCACAAGATTCACCACTAGCTGCTGCGCCTCACCCGTGAACGCTGAAGTCGCGCGCGACCTCTTGCTTGGCGCCAACCCCAAATAGTCCATCGTGAGCTGTTGAACTGTGGGGTCTGACGGAAAATTTGGGTGAAGACAGTTGACCGTCACT
The DNA here is from genome assembly GCA_945861885.1 of Nannocystis exedens. GTDB lineage: Bacteria > Myxococcota_A > Polyangia > Polyangiales > Polyangiaceae > CAMAVR01. The sequence goes on from CAMAVR010000069.1 coordinate 6,564, forward strand.
CGGGAAAACCGCCCCGACTGATTCAACGTCTTTATTCCGAGAGCGTCCGATTTGTATTCGATCGTCTCTTCATAAGGTTGAATCGGCCCGTCGTGTTCGCCGGGCGGATAGAAATTAAATGATGAAGAAGCGGTTGGACGAATGACGTCGTCCTCCGTGGGCGATTCGAACACCACGAATTTTTTTAGAGACTTTATATTTTCCCGATACAGCAAAAAGTTAGCGTGAGGCTTTTCATTGTTTAGATAGGGGACAAATTGATTGTCTTCTATGTATGAGGGCTGCGCCGGGTCGTGCCAGAGCTGGGCCATCGATGCCGCGGCCTGTGGCAAAGGCAAGTAGGCGATTCTCCACATTTCGGCGTCTAGTAGCTCAACGTACCAGGTCCCCTCCTTAACGATAGGAAGGCCGTAAATGCCTCGGTGTGGGCTCGCCCATGTAATGAAGCGCTCGGCGTGGAACCCCTGCGGATCGGAGTTAAATCGCTGAATCATATTTCGGCTGATAACCCCGCCAAGAGATTGGCCGATCATGTTGAACCCATTTTTGAGTTCAGGATGTTTCAGAACCTCTTTTCGTAGCCGCTTCGTGAGGTAATTGATGCTCCCCAGCGTTGTCAGACGCTTAGCCCACCAAGTATTGACCTCGACATCGAGAACGAATAGCCGCGGGCAACGGGTCTTTATGACGTCGACCATCGGATACATGTTCTCTTTTTGAGCAGTAATCCCATGAAGAAGGACTACCGGCTTCGCGCTGAGACAGACCGGATCCTCAGCTAGTGCCGGCGCGGCGGCAAAAAAAACACATGAAAAACCCACAGCTGCGGAAACAATTTTAATCATTTTAAGCTCGAATAAGTACAAATTTTAAGAAACGTATCTACCGAAGCGTCGCAGTGACGAATTGGACGTGAGCCGCTTCGCGAAGGTTGCTGGCATACGCAACAAATACTGAGTTTTCTCGAACGAGAAGATCAAAAAACGTACCGACGAATTTCGGGATGTCGCGGTGGGCGTCCTCTTGAACGTTAAGCAGTTCTCCCACAAGCCCGATCGAAGATCGCGAGAACGATTTTCCGTCGTTTTTAGACACTGCCCACATGAGGCTCGCGGGACCGGTTTGCTTATCTCCGCTCACGTTGACGGGGATTTTCACGTAGATGGCAACGATAGTACCATCGGCTGCGATCTGAAACCGCGCGAGGTCGTACTTCGTTTGGCTTTCGGCCTCGGCGACGACCTGCTTTTTCGCAAACGTTCGCCCACCATCGGCCGACCTTAGAAGCGCAACCTGTTCGCGGCCATCGCGCCCAGTATTTTTGACGATGACCGAAAGGTTCTCCCCTTTCACAACGCATGGGGCTGTAAACAGCTCGCCCACGCGACGCGCCTTCGATACCGCCACGAATTCGAGCCTATCGCGCGCCAGCTTACTTACGAACATTCCGTCGGCGCCGTCTGACTGAACAAGCAACACGCTTGAGGCGCCGTCGGTCGGATCGATGCAAACGATCGGGTTCGACGAGCGCTCGCTTGCAACCATCGGTGGGGTAAATGTTTTTCCCGCATCGCTCGATACGGCGAACATTGCGCCGTTTACCGATCCTGCCGTCGGCCAAGTTACAAGAACGTTGTCTTGCGCATCGACCGCAATCATCGGCGTATCGCCCATGTGGGGGATGTTTGGCTGAAGCGGATCCGAAATCGCTATTGGAGGGCCGAAGAAGTCGGCGCCTTGCTCCATCGTTGCGGCGAATATGTGCATTTCACGCGCCTCTGCGCCGGGAAGCGCTGGGTCGTTTAGCTCCATCCACGTGACGAAAAAGTTCCCTTTTTTGTCGGCTACGACCATCGCCCGATTGTTTCGAATAAACTCGTGGCTCCCTCGGAACCGCTGCGGCGCTGACCAGGTGCGCCCAGAGTCGAACGATTTTCGCGAGACGATCCATCGTTTGCGAAGGTTGGTTAAATCGGTTGCGTACCAGACGGCGACCATCGCGCCGCTCGCCGGATCGATGGCAAGCGATGCTTCTGATTCGCGCGCGACGTCTGGCGACGACGAGATGTCGAGCGGAGACGTGAGCACAGGGATGTCGTCGCTGGCATCGTGAATGCTGCGGAGCAGATTTTCATTCACGTACGCGACGAAGCTCGCCGTCTCGTTGATCACGCGTTGCGCGATCATCGGCTCGGTGCCTCGGTAGCTAAACATGTGCACGTTTAGGCCATTTTTTAGGTCGATCGGCGTAGTTTGGGCCATATCCAAAAGCGAAATGAATTTTGGATCTGAACGAAACGCGTTCGGATTGCCTCCGACGCTGAGGCGGAGATCTGCCATCGCCGTGAGAGAACGCCCTGGGCCGGCCATGTGGCAGCTCGCGCAATCGATCGACTCTGCCGAATGAATGTTGGGATTTTCGATCTTCAGTGCGGCATTGAGCGCCGACTTTTGCGCCGATTCCGACGCGGCTCTCGCGCGCGACAAATTGCCGAGCAGCTGCATGTTATCTGGCGACATTGTGGCCGGCACGAAAGCGCCGAAGAGCTTCCCACCGGAACCGACTGAGTACGACACGAGCGTCGTGCGCGGAGGCAGTGCCGCGATTTCCATCGGCTTCGTGACTTCGTTTGCTACGTCGAACCCTTGAAAATCCCATCTCGTTTGCAGGTCGCGCGAAATGAACATCGTGAAGCGCGTAAGATTTTGAGACCCTGCGTACTTAAGAACAATCGCCCTGAGCGCATGCGCGTGCATGCCTTGAAGCCCCTGCGTCGCAAGAATCGGATGCACCGCCAACGGCCCGAGCGGCCCGTCGCCACCGTTTGCAAGGCGCGCCTGAATGAGCTCGCCCATCAACGATGTGAGCTCTTTGAGCGTGAGGGAATAAAACGCGTGGATGGCGCCGTCCATCGCCGACGTTGACGCCAATGTGGTCGCGGTCGCTTCCGAAAATGAGAGCGGCTGAAATACGATTCGGAGCTGATACTTGCACTGCGCCAAATCGGTGATCGGGCCTATTTGTCCGAAGCATGGGTCGACACGAAACGCCGCCATGCGGAGCGCTGAATAAGGGAGCCCCGCGTCGGAACCTGGAGGGAGCGGCCCTATCGCGGCAAGCGGCGACCCGGTCGCGCTCACATAGAGGCTCGATGGTAGGAGCGGCCCTCCGCGACCGATCGCGGATGCAGCTAGATACCCCGCATCAAATTCGGCGCGACTTTTTGCCATCGGAAAAAGCACTGACAGATCATTCATCTGCGCCCCTTTTCCGACGACCAAATCTTCAGACACGCGACCCGATGGCGCTTCCGAAGCGGGCGATGCGCAGGCCTGAAGGCTGAGCGCTGGGGGAACAAAAAGCAGCAGACTAAGAAAAGCTAAATTTTTCATTTTCGTCACTCCAATAAGCGGCAGGCAGCTGCCACGTTTATGTGCCACGTCCACATAAAAGTGAAGCTCTGCCAGCGGAACGATAGTCGTTCGGCGGCGCTATGGCACCGCCCGCTTATGGGACGCCGCAGTGAACGATTTTTCACTTGCCGATTGTTCGTCTCGCGCAAAACGAGCCGGATGCTTATGTATTGCCCGCGCGTTGCCTTTTGCACCGCTTTCGCCGCCGCGGTTTTCGCCTGCGGACGCCTGAACGGCGTTTCTGATCTGGCGACATCCGACCGTGTCCGCAGCGACGCGCCTGCCAACCCTGCCGCTGGCGGGCACGCCCGGAGCGACGCCGTTCGCGTGCAAATTCTCGCGATCAACGATTTTCACGGCAATATTCAGCCGCCTGCCGGCTCGAGCGGACTCATCAAAGCGCGCCGCTCCGACCCATTTCTCGCACAGCATCCGAAGGCAGAAATCCATGTCGATGAGGCGACCGACACGGCAACGATACCGACCGGCGGCGCGGTCTATTTGGCGACGCACATTCGCGAACTTCGCGCAGCGAACCCGAACACAGTTGTTGTCGGCGCAGGCGACCTCACCGGCGCGAGCCCGATGCTCTCGAACATGTTTCGCGATATCCCAACGGTGCAAGTGATGAACGCCATCGGCCTCGACTTCGAAGGGGTCGGAAATCACGAATTTGACCGCGGAATTGGCGAACTTTTGCGATTGCAAAATGGCGGCTGTTCTGGCGGCAAATGCATGAAGGGCGTTTATTTTACCGGTGCGACGTTTCAGTACCTGGCGGCGAACGTCACGAACGCGGCGAGTAAAAGCAGTGTCTTCCCTGCTTATGGAATCAAAGAAATAGGCGGCGTCAAAGTCGGATTCATCGGCCTGACGCTTGAAAAAACTGCCGAACATACAATCACAAGCGCCGTGCAGGGGATCACGTTTGCAAACGAAGCGAAGACGGTCAACGCGCTCGTTCCGCAGCTCAATGCACTCGGCGTTCATGCCATTGTTTTGCTTGTTCACGAAGGCGGCGCGCAAGGAGCGGGCGGCACGTACGATTCATGCGAATCGTTTGCTGGCGATATTTTGCCAGTGATTCACGGGCGGCCTGAAGTTGGCCAGCCGCCTCTCGATCGGTCGATCGGCGTCATCGTCAGCGCGCATACGCATGAACCGTACAACTGCGTGATCGACGACCGTATTGTCACGAGCGCGGCGAGCAACGGCCGGTTGATCACAAAGATCGATCTCGCGATCGATCGCGAAACAGGAGCGATTGTCGAAAAGAGCGCGCGTAATTTGCCGGTCACCCGCGATGTTGACCGCGACGCCGAAGTTGACGGAATTGTCGCCGAGTTCGAAGCGAAAGCGGCGCCAATCGCGAATCGCGTCGTCGGCCATATCACCGCCGATCTTATAAGCACGCCGCCCGTTGGAACGATCAATTCGTGCGAGAGCGCTCTCGGCGATGTTATCGCCGACGCTCAGCTTGCGGCAACAAAAGACGAAGCGACAGGCAATGCGCAAATCGCACTGGTGAACAGCGCAGGCATGCGAACAAATCTATTCTTCAGTGAGCCTGGCAAAGCTAACGGCACGATCACCTACGAAAACGCCTTTTTGGTGCTCCCGTTCAGCAACGCGCTGGTTACAATATCGCTTACAGGTGACCAGCTAATCGCGGTTCTCAACGAGCAATTTACGACGCCGGAGCCGCGCATTTTGCAGATTTCGCACGGGCTCGAATACCGATACCGATGGAATGCCGATACGCATAAAGGCGCCGTCGAGCCGGGTTCGGTCAAGCTCAACGGCGAGCCGCTCGTCGCGAGCAAAATGTACCGCGTAACATCGAATGCGTTTTTAGCCGAAGGTGGCGAACACTTTCCGACAATGGCCCTCGGCGTCGATCGAACCATCGGGGCGATCGACGTCGACGCGCTCGTCGATCACCTCGAAAAAAGCAGCAGTGCAAGCGCGCCGCTCGCGCCTCTTCCGCCGGCACGTATTTTCGGCAATGGGTGCAAGTAGGCGCCGCATCAGCGAGCTCGCACTCTTGAGCGAAGGTGGCGCGCCGCCTAAGGGGCCGGAGTGACCCGCAGCGGAACGCTCAAGCTCTTGTAAAGATCAAGATACCGCGCCACAGCTACGTTTTCGGTAAAGCGTGCGGTAAATTGCTCTTTCGCCTGCTCGCCCAAGGATCCGCGCAGCTCGCTGTTTTGTGACAGCCGCAACAATGCATCTGCTAGTGCGTTGGGCTCTCTTGGCGGCACAAGAAGGCCTGTTTTTTCGTGAGCAATCTGCTCTGGAATACCCGCCACTGTCGTACCTATGACAGCCTTCCCGAGCGCCATCGATTCCAAAATAATATTCGGAAAATCTTCCTGATCGATTGACGATAAAACGGTAAAATCGACCGCATTGATCAAATCGAACAGATGGTCAACCGAGCCCAAAAACCGCACGTGCTCGCTGAGACGATTGGTTTCCACGTACTGCTCCAAAGCGGCTCTTTCGGGCCCAACTCCTTCGATGATCAAGAGTGGTGCCTCTCTGCCACTTTCGACAAGAATGCGCATCGCTTCGAGCAGATAGATGTGCCCTTTTCTTTTTTCTAGTTGAGCGACGATTAAAGCGACGGGGCGAAGCGTACGCCACGACGCACGCGATAAATAGCTGGCGCGCTCTTCCCGAATCGCGCGCAGGCGAATTCCGTTCGGTATGGCGATCGCTCTTTGTTTCGGCAGATGCAACACTTCGCACAGGCGGTCGGCGGCAAAACGCGAACCGGTAACAAACTGGGTGACCCATCGTTTGACGAGCCAATCAATCGGACGATCGACCCAGCGCGCCGGATTTCCATAAGAAACGGCGAGGTTGTTCACGACGTAAACGATATTTCTTACGCCGCAGAGTCTCGCGGCAATCACGGCCGCACTACAGGGGTATGCTCCCGGATAGCCGCCATTGTTGACGTGCAAGAGATCTACTTTTAAGCGCCAAAAGTGCCTGACGAGGGCCGCGACATCATAGGCAAATAGCGGATATTTTAAGAGAATCGTCTCGATCCCAAGCACCAAATGCCGCGCGAATTTGCTCTGGATTTTGAAAGCGGCGCGAAACGGGTAAAGCCCTTTTATTGGCACTACATTAACTTTTTCAGAATCAATCCGCGGGGCAAGATCGTCCGAATAATGTTGCGAATAGCGATATGATAGCGTCACGTCGTAGAGATCAGTTATTGCAAGACTTGTCGCCAAATTGATCAGCATTCTTTCTGACCCGGCGACGTAGGAGCAGTCGGTAAAGAAATGCAATTTGGGGCGCTTGCTGGTCGTCACGCGATACTCCTGCGCTTTTACCATATGATCCGATGAGTGTACGATGAAATACTTTGCCTCAACTATCGTCCTCGTGTTCGCCCTGCTGCTCGCTCGCACTTCACTTGCCGAATGCATCAAAGAGGGGGGCCGGCTGATCGACGGCCAGTGTTACTGCTTCCGAACGGCGGATGATAAAGCACTAAAAACATCCGCCGAACCGTGCCCAAAGCTTTTCGGCATTGAATTGACATTCAGCAACCCGACGCTGATGGGGCATGGAGGCGCCGAAAAACTCGACGACGAACTCGACGACGAACTCGACAACGCAGTCGGTGTCGCTTTGCGGTGGCTCGAAGACATGGCCAAAATCTGCGCGGATCGAGCTAAGTCAAGCGTTCCAGCCGACCGTTGTCTCGTCGATCGCACTTCTCGTCGTATCGTTTACGAGGACGGCTTTTACGTTCAAGTTAGCATTGACGATCGCGTCATCGAGCTTCAGGCGCGTCCGCTGTCGCACGCTGAATGGGTAAAATACAAGCATAGAATCGAGAATGATGTCTTTGCTTTTGCAGCGAAACGGGGCCTTCTGCCACAACGCCAAGTTGGCGGGGGGCATGTCCATATCGACGTCGCATCGATGTTCGCGGGCGATAGCCAACTGTTCTTAGATTTTTTAGTCGACTTTCAAAATCGCCCGTATTTATCGGTTTGCGCCTTAGGCAGCAACTTCATTGCGAATCCTCCTTTAGCGCTGCAATCCGAGCGCCAGAGAAGTGAATTCAAGAAACTTGTTTCGCTTTACCGTCGCTCAGCCGACGAGGCGATGTCGCGCCTACGCAGCACCGAGCCTCCGCGCGTCGACATCGTCGCGCTGGCGAAAGTTCTAATTGACGACGTATTTAATGAAACAATTTCATTCGCCTCGGATCCTAAGTATCAGGCAATAAATCTCGGTCACGTGGCTGACCTTGGAACGCTAGAGATTCGATCCATCCGTCCGCAAAAAAATTGGGAGCAAATGGAGCTCCTCATGCGGCTTTTCAGCGCTCGAATTGACTATCTAAAAAGACACCCGCGGCAAGACTACGCATCACCGGCCTTCAAACTTGATAGCAAATTAGTCTATAACTATCGGGATCAGAAAGCGCTCCGTCTGTTTTTTAAAACCGACGCCGTCAGTCAGGCATGTTCGGACGAGTTTTACGACTACGTCACCGGCGCCGGATTAAGTTGGGATGAGTACAAATCTCTTCTGCCGGAGAGAGTTCAGGCGGCTAAATTTCTTCCAACAGCGTTGAAGAGCCCCACTCATTCGTCCGAGGACACTCAACCACTTTCAAAGTAGCTACTTGGCTACGGCTATTTCAGCTAGTTCCCTGGATTCAACTGACTCGCGTACTCAAGGATTGCGAGCCGTGCGGTTATTTCGGTTCTGCTCGGCGCGGTCCGTCGGCCCATCGCCATGCTTGATTGAGCTGCTGAAGCGCCTCGCGCTCCTTCGTGAGGTCGCCTACCGCTCTAAACGCTTCGGCGAGCCCCTTTAGCGACCAACCATTTTTTGGATGGCCGCGGAGGTCTTCTTGAAAAACGACGATCGCTTCCGCGGCGCGGCCGGCGCGAAGGAGCGCATTCCCCAAGAGTTGGCGTGACGGCACGTACCAAACCGGCGGATCGGTCGCATAAAATTCATTTTCTAGGGTCTGTTTAAGAATTCCCATTCATCGCCCGAATCGCGGCCCTCATTCAGCCCCAGAATTTGAGCAGGGAGGGCGGAAGGGCGGGAGGGATTTGGTTTATTTGGCGTAAGGCGACGTAAACCGTTTTTTAGTGTTGCAACGTTGA
>CAMAVR010000070.1 GCA_945861885.1 Nannocystis exedens
AACATCTCGTCGCCAAACAGCTCATGTCCCTGCTCCGCCAAAAGCCGAAAGATGCTTCTTTCACCAACGGCTCCGTCACAGACCTCGCGCACGGATCGAAACAAATCATCGTGCACTTCCGAGCGACCCATCGTCATGGTGGCGCAACAGACCACACACAGGCGCGACAGCAAAGCGATGAATCGCGTGCTGATCGCCGACGACAAAAGTGAACACTGATCTCCGATCACCCAAGAGGAAGAAGCTCGCTGGTTTTCAGCCGAGACCGAGCGCTAACGGCCTTTCGGGCCCGGGACATACTCCGCGTATTTTCCGGGCCCGAAAGGCCGTTAACGCGAAGGTATCGGCTGAAAACCAGTGAGCTTCTAATGAGCCGGTTTGATGATAGCGGCCATGACTTCGTTTGCGTGGATTGCAGGGTTTACGTTCGGCCACACTTTGGTGATGCGGCCGTCTGGGCCGACCAAAAATGTCACGCGCGACGTCATCCCTAACCAGTTTGATGGCACTCCGTAAGCGCGTGCGATAGCCCCTCCTTCGTCGGCGACGAGCAGAAATGGGAGACGGTTCTTTGCGCGGAATGCATCGTGGCTCCCGTCGGAGTCGCGCGAAACGGCGAAAATAGCGACGTGCCGCGCTTCAAATTCTTTGAATGCGTCACGAAACGCGCACGCTTCGCGGGTGCAGCCGGGCGTTTCGTCTTTCGGGTAGAAGTATACGACCGCGGGCGATCCGCGAACCGACGTTAGCGATGTTGTCTTTCCGTCGGCCGAACGCCCAACAAGTTCAGGGGCAACAGCGCCGACAGGCAAAAGCTTCGCCCTCGAATGGGCGCATCCGCTCCCAAGAGAGAGCAGCGCGACGGCCAACACAGCGTGGCGCAAAATAAGCAACGAGGGGGGTGTCATGTGTCCCACTCTAGGAAAACAAACACCGGCGGTACACGCTTTTTCGCGACTCGCGAGAGAGCTAGGGACACGCCCTAGCTCACCGTTCGAGATGCCGCAAAAATCCGTAGGCGCGATTGGGATTGAACCAACGACCCCTACCGTGTCAAGGTAGTGCTCTACCACTGAGCTACGCGCCTAAAGGGGCGGCTTGAATAGCCTTTTCACGAGAGCCTGTCAAGCAAATGGCAGTCGCTCGTGCTCGTATAGTCGGTTCCAAGATGGGACGGTCTTCGCTCGACGCGGGACTCAGCCTTGCTGCCAACGAAGCGTCTGCTACCCCAATCCTCTGCCCGCTACGCCGCCTGTTCGCGAGCGTTACCCTGGCTTGGCACGCCAATGGAGTATTTAATGCACTCGTTTTCTGACCTTTCTTTTGTTCGCAATGGTCTTTTAACAGCGGTCCTCATTAACGTTGTCGGCTGCGCCGGTGGGTTTGAGGGTTCCGATGACATCGGTATTGAAGCGCTCGATACGATCGCGGCCGAAGCACCGGCTAATACGCGCGGTGGGCATCCAGTGAGTGCGATCCGCGCCCGTAAGCCACACACCGTAAAGGCTGCCAGCGGCAGAACGATCACGAGTCAACCGGCTGCCATCGCTACTGGCTCCACTGTCACGACGCAACCGGGTGTTCAACCGACGACCGGTTGTTTTGGCGCCTGTGTCGAAGCGACTTGTTCCGGCTGCGCGGAACTGACCGACCCGTGTGTCCCGTGTGCCAGAGGATACGTCGCCGAACGAAACCAATGCGCGACTGTGCTCGACCCGAGCACCAGAGGCGGCTGCCCCAGGTGCTCCTGCGTTCTTCCGGCCGCTGCCGGTCCGTGCGTGCAGCGTGTATTGCCGGCGGGACCTTTCAGCACGCTGTTCTGGTGGCTCAACTTGGCCTGCGCCGCCGACGTTGCTTGCGCATCGCTGCCAAACTGCAACGAGTGTTGTCACGAGCTAGGCGATCCCCCCCGCCAGTAGACAACTTCAGTCAGGTTAACGGAGTTCGGCGCAGCCTCTTTGAACGGGAGAGCTGCGCCGTCGGCTCGACGCTTGGGCGATCTAGCGACCGAATAACATGGGATAATTGAGCTTTTTCGCGCTCAACGGGTTGACAGATGCTCATCCCACGATAGCTTGGCCGGCGGAGAGCTGTCCGAGTGGTCGAAGGAGCCTGATTCGAAATCAGGTGTGGGTGCAAGCTCACCAAGGGTTCGAATCCCTTGCTCTCCGCAAATGCCGCGCATTTTCGCGGTGACAATCGCTTGACGCCCTTGCGGGCATCGCAAATGTGCCGAACCATTCACAGGTGGCGGCACCGGCCGATGAATACGCTACACTCAAATTCATGGCCGTCCGCGAAATACGCGAAGTTCACGATGGAACGTTCGACATTGTCCACGGCGCCGCAAACTCAGCGCCGCTTGATCCCGGACGACTCACGATCTACGCCGCGCTTGGGGCTGCTGCCGGCGCCATTCCGGTTCCGTGGGTCCCCGATATGTTTGCCCGTCGCATCCGAGCGATTCTCGTTTCGGATATCGCGACACATCACGGATTAAGCCTTACTGCCGACGCCCGCGATATTTTAGCGCTCCCCACGCCGGTCGGTTCCCCAACAGGGCCGGTACGCTACGCCTATTCATTTTTGAGATATCGCGTTTTGCGGCGGATCGGCCCGCTGGCGACACTCGCGTCGGCTCAACTCGCGGCGTCGACATTCGCGCTTGGGCACCTGATGCATCACTACATTGTCAAGTGCCGCACGGCGAACACAATGCGAATCGACGCGACCGAAGCGCGCAAATTGCGCGACGCAATCGACCGCTCGATGCGCCTCGCGATGAGCGAAGGGGAGTCGTTTTCGTCGAGCGATCAAGAGCCGCTCTCGGTCTACCGAGCGAGCAGCGATGAGTCGATCGATCATTTCATCATCAAGGCGGCAGGTGTTCCGTCGTGGATGCTGCGCAGGCTCGACGCCGCGTTCGAGCGGCTCATTCATCTCACGTGAGTCGCACGGTGAAAAAAGTACGGAGCGCGATCGCGCATCGACCACGCGTTGCCGACGCGCGCCGAATCGTCATCAAAATCGGTTCGCGAACGCTCGCGAGCGATGAATCGGCAATCGCGCGGCTCGCGCACTCGATCGCGCAGCTGCACGCCGACGGTCGGCATGTCGTTCTCGTCTCGAGCGGCGCAATTGCACTCGGTATGGCGAAACTCGGATTCGCGCGGCGACCGAAAGAAATGGCGCGTCTTCAAGCGGCTGCCGCGGCGGGGCAGAGCCTGCTAATGCGGTCGTATGAAGAGGCATTTAGCGCAGAAAAAATAGCCGTTGCGCAAGTGCTTCTCACGCATTCTGATCTGGCAAATCGTGAGCGCGCCAACAACGCACGCGCGGCGCTCGGAGCGCTGATCGACGCGAAGGCGGTACCGATTTTGAATGAAAACGATTCGGTTGCGACCGATGAAATTCGATTCGGCGACAACGACCAGCTCGCGTCGATGGTCGTTCCGCTCGTCGATGCCGATCTATTAATTCTTCTCTCCGATGTCGAAGGGCTTCTCGACTCGAATGGCGTTCGTGTCGCGATTGTGAGCGACGTGGCGCGCGATGCGACGCCGCACATTCGCGCATCGACAAGCAACGTCGGCACTGGCGGCATGGCGAGCAAAGTCGAAGCGGCGCGACGCGCTACGATGGCAGGGGCCGATGTCGTCATCGGCGATGCGCGTCAGGTTGGCGCAATCGAGGCAATTTGCGCCGGCGAAGATGTGGGAACGCACTTCGTGGTATCGGAGTCGCCGCTGGGTGCGCGCAAAGTCTGGATTGCGTTCACGCTCCGCCCGAAAGGCGACATCGTGCTCGACGCCGGCGCCGCAAAAGCGGTAAAAAATAGCGGTAAAAGCGTGCTTTCTGTTGGGGTGCTAGGCGTGCGCGGCAGTTTCGCAGCGGGCGATTCTGTGCGTATTCTCGATACGGCAGGCGCCGAAATAGGCCGAGGTTTGGCGCGATGCTCGGCAGTAGATGCGTTGGCGGTGGCCGGGAGCTCAAAGACTGATCTCCCGGTAACCCACGCAGAATTCGCAGTACTAATCCACCGCGACGAATTGGTCGTTTTTCGCTAGACGGCGATCACCAAATTTCGCAGCGCACTTCGGCTGGGCGGACCATCTGGTCGCCTTCTTTGCATGCGAAGGCTTTGCTGAACTCTGGCGTGTTCGAGAGCGGCCCGTTGACGCGGTATTTGGCCGGTGCGTGCGGGTCGACCGCGACGAGCATGCGCGCGTACTCTTCGCGCACGCTGCCGCACCACCCTTGCGCGAAGCCCAAAAACATCTGCTGGTCGTCGCTAAATTCGCCGCCGACCGACTGCACGCGCCCGGAGGCGATGTCGGAACGGAGCGCCATCAGCGCCAACTTCATCCCGCCCAAATCGGCGATGTTCTCGCCGAGCGTCAGCTTGCCGTTCACGTGCGCATCGCCCGCGACTGTGTACTGATCGAACTGGTTTGCGACGCATGCCGCGCGTCGATCAAATTCATCCCCCGCCACCGGAGTCCACCAGTCGCGCAAATTCCCATTTGCGTCGAACTTGCGCCCTTCGTCGTCGAACCCGTGCGTTAGCTCGTGCCCCATGACCATCCCGATCGCGCCGTAATTCACCGCGCCAGGTGCTCGCGTTGAATAGAAGGGCGGCTGCAAAATGCCAGCTGGGAACACCATCTCGTTGAGCGTCGGCTCGTAGTACGCATTCACCGTGGGCGGCGTCATTTCCCACTCGCTGCGATCGACCGGCTTGCCGATTTTCGCGAGCTGGCGTGCCTCTTCAAACAACGCGGCGTGAAACGCATTTCCGAGATACGACGTTCGCATAATGTGAAGGCCGTCGTAGCTGCGCCACTTATCGGGATACGCGATCTTGTTCGCGATCGACGCGAGCTTCTCTTTGGCGAGCAGGCGCGTCGGCGCGTCCATCCATGCGAGCTGGTCGAGGTTCTCGCCCATCGCGTGTTCGATTTGATGCACCATCGCCAGAACCGACGCTTTCCCCTCAGCGCCAAGCGTTGTCTTCACGAACGGGCGCGCGAGCGCCTCGCCCATTGCCCCATCGGTCGCTCGCACGCACCTCTTCCAGCGCGCGGGGAGCTCTTTTGCGCCAGTGAGCGCCTTTTGAAACTGAAACGCGTTTTGAACAAATCGCTCCGGAAGCGCGCCCGCAAAGCTGCTAGCGACATGCCACTGCAAGTAGTTGCGCCACTCGGTTTCGTTGGCCGCTGAAAGCTGCTTGCCGACCGCTTTGATGAACTCCGGCTGCTCGACGTTGATCGCGGCAACGCCGGGCGTTTCGCGCGCTGCGAAATAGGCATCCCACGCGATCTCGGGGCTAAGCTGCGTGAGGTCCGCTTTTGTCATCCGGTGGTACGTTTTGTCCGGGTCGCGTCGATCGACTTTGTTCATCGACGCTTCGGCGAGCGTTGTCTCAAACTTTATGACCGACCGTGCTTTTTCGGTTGCCTCGGCTTTCGCCCCCCCCAAGAGCTCGAACGTGCGCGCGATGTATGCCTCGTATTCGGCCAAAATATGCTTCGCTTTATCGGTCTTCGGGAAATAGTAGTCGCGGTCTGGGAGCCCCAAACCGCCTTGCCCGATGACCCCGATCACCTGCGTCGCATCTTTAAAATCTTGCCCCGAGCCGTAGCCGAACAGCGCATTGACGCCGACGCCGTGCAAGTTGGCGAGCATCGGCGCGAACGTGCTCGACTTTGAAAATTTTGCCGTCTGATCGAGAAGCTTCTTGAGCGGCGTTGTCCCCGCCTCTTCGATCGCTTTTTCATCCATGCAGGCGCCGTAAAAATCGCCGAGCTCTTTTGCGTACGGGTCGCTCGCGTTTTCGCCGCGGGCGTACGCTTCGAGAATATTTCGTAGCGTCGTCTCGTTCTGCTTGTGGATCACACTGAAGCTGCGAAACCAGCGCGATTCGTCTTGCGGAATAGGGGTCGCTTTGATCCACCCGCCGCATGCAAACTGATAAAAATCGTTGCACGGAGAGACGCTTCGATCGAGCGCTGCGGTATCGACGCCGACCGGCTCAGTGGCCGGAGTGGGTGATTTTACGGTTGTTGATGACGAAGTCGCGCATGAAGCGCACAAGGCTGCCAGGAGAATTCCTAAACGATGTGATGCAAATACGGATCGATTCATGGGCCCCTATGTGCCGCAAAAATCGAGCTTGGGCAATTTTTGCGAGTCGACGGCGAGGCGGCTCAGGTCTAAATCGTCAGAGCCATGCACACGCCCTACTCAGCCTATATTCTCGACGCCGTCCGAACGCCGGTCGCGCGCTATCGCGGCGCTCTCGCGAATGTTCGCCCCGACGACCTCTTTGCGCATCTCCTTGTCGCACTGCGTGATCGCGACCCTGATGCGCTAGGCAGACTCGACCACGTCATCGCGGGGGCGACCAATCAGGCCGGCGAAGACAACCGCAACGTGGCCCGTATGGCGTCGCTTATCGCAGGGCTTCCTTACGAAGTGCCAGCGGTGACGGTCAATCGGCTCTGCGGCTCCGGGCTCGAAGCGGTGACCGACGCAGCGATGCGCATTTGGGTCGGCGATGCCGATGTGGCAATCGCCGGCGGCGTCGAAAGCATGACGCGAGCGCCGTTCGCATTTCGAAAGGCCGAAGAGGCGTTCGGCCGCGCATTCCCAACGGTGTACGACACAACGCTCGGCTGGCGTTTTGAAAACCCAAAGATGGCCGAGCGTTTTAAGCTCGAGTCGATGGGCGAGACAGCCGAAAATGTCGCCGACAAATGGAAGGTCACGAGGCGCGACCAAGATCTTTTCGCGCTAGGGTCGCAGCACCGCGCGGCAAAAGCGATCGCGGAGCAGTCGTTTCAAGCGGAGCTGGTTGGTGTGCCGGTCCCCAAAAAAAACGCCCCTCCGGCGATTTTTTCGGTCGACGAATCGCCAAGGCCCGACGCCACGCTCGAGTCGCTCGGTGCGCTTCCGCCAGCGTTTCGCAAAGGGGGTAGTGTCACTGCGGGCAACAGTTCGCCGCTGAGCGACGGAGCAAGCGCTGTGCTGGTCGTGAGTGAAGCGGCTCTCGGCGAGCTAAAAGCCGAACCGCTCGCGCGCATCGTTGGGTTTGCAAGCGTAGGCGTCGAGCCAAATTTGATGGGCGAAGGGCCGATCAACGCAACAAAGAAGGCGCTAAAAAGAGCCGGTTGGCGCATGAGCGACGTCGATATCGTCGAAGTGAACGAAGCGTTCGCGGCGCAGGCGATCGCATGCATGCGAGCTCTCGAGATCGACCCGGAGCGCGTCAATGTAAACGGAGGCGCGATCGCGCTAGGCCACGCGATCGGGTCGAGCGGGTCGCGAATTTTAACAACGCTCGTTCACACAATGAAGCGTCGCAATTTGAGACGAGGCGTAGCAACGCTCTGCATCGGCGTAGGGCAGGGGATCACAATGCTCGTAGAGCGCTGAACCCTACCCAAGCCCAAAGAGCGCTAAAATTTGCGTCATTAGGTAGCTTGTGGGTCGGCGAATGATCATGTCGCCTACGCTTGGGAAGACGAATACGATCAGCATGATCAGCAAAAAGCCGGAGCCGCGGATGCGCCTCAGGATTGGGTCAAAAACTGGCGGTAGGAGCTGCGATCCGTCGAGCGGCGGAATTGGGATCAGGTTGAACACCGCGAGGGTGACGTTTAGCGCGAACATCTGCTCGAGAAAGCGCGCCAGGCCTGTCGGATGCCACGCGGCGCCCTGTTCGACCTGATTGCCTAGCGGCAAGCCGGCCCGGATGCACAGCGCGATAATGGCGACCGAGATCACTGCGACGACGAGATTCGAAAGCGGGCCGGCGGCGGCGACGATTGCCGTTCCAAGCCGGCCACGAAACCGCTTGAATTCTCGCGGATTGTAGGGTGTTGGGCGAGCCCAGCCAATGAACGGAAATGTGCCTCCGCCGGCGGTCGCCGACGCGACCACACCGATTGCCGGGATGATAAGTGTCCCCCAAGGGTCGACGTGCGAAATCGGATTGAGCGTGAGGCGGCCTTGATGCTTTGCAGTCGAATCACCGAGCAAATAAGCGGCAAACGCGTGCGCGCACTCGTGCACCGAGAGCGACAAGATCATCGGGACAAGTGTAAGCGCGAGCCGAATGGCGACGTCGCTCAATGAAATCGTTTGGTCAAATGGCGACATCGTGTGTATTTATACATCTAATGTCGCAAAGCGGCCCGGTCGGCCGTAAAACAGTTGCCGTTGCCCAATTTGAAGCCGCCGATCCCCACCGCGAAGCCGACCCCGCCCGAGCCGCCAAGCGAGCCACCGCGCGGTTCGATGTGGGATTTGCCGATCGACGGGTCGCCGTTCGCGTTCATCGATCTCGAGATGACGGGGCTCAATTTAGAGAGCGATCGCGTCGTGGAGATTTGCATCGACCGCGTCGTGAATGGGCAGACGGTGCGGCGTCTGGTGAGCCTTTTGCACCCCGGCGATCGCGTGGGTGGCGCCGCGCATGTTCACGGCTTAGACGCCGCTGCATTGGCCGATGCGCCACCGTTCGAAGCGATCGCAAGCGAAATTCGAGAGCTGCTCGATGGGGCGATTCCGGTTGCGCACGCCGCCGAGTGGGACATGGGCTTTTTGAGCGCCGAATTCGCTCGCATCGGGGTCGAGATCGATCTCACGCACGCCGTCGATACCTTGGTGCTCGCACGTCGCGCCTTTGCGCTTCACGGCTATTCGCTTAGCGCGCTCTGCAAACACTTCGAGATCGCGCGAGGCAATGCGCACCGCGCAGAGGCCGATGTCGAAGCGATGAAAGTCGTGTTTTACAAATGCGTCGAGGCGCTCTCGCCGAAGAGTGCGCGCGATTTGTGGGAGGTGCGCATCGCAAAAAAAATAGCGCGCGCCGCCATCGTCGAAGCGTGCGAGCGAGCGGTCGCGACGCAAAGCGAAGTGACAATCACGTATCGCCCAAGGCACCGATCGGCGCTCAAGTTGCGGATGATCCTCGCAAAAATCGAGCACGATGCAACGCCGCCGCGCGCGATCGGCTACGACCTGCCAGGGCGAAGCCGCCGCGAAATAAGGCTCGATCGGATACTACAGGTTGAGCCGGCGTAGAGTCAGGTTTTACCCTATGTCCCCTTTGGCTCGACCGACTGACGGCAATGCGTTAAACCACGCGCATGCAATTTGCCCGCAAAGCGGCGATCGTCAGCCTTCTCGCCTTCGCAGCATGTGTCACAGGTGGTGCGTCAAACTTGTCGCCACGCACCCCAGTTGTCGATCGCTGGCTCTCGCGCGCTCAACAAAGCTATCGCGGCGCCGATTTCGACGATGCGCGTGAGGCGGCACTGGCCGCTCTAAAGCTCGCCCCGCACGATCCGCAAGTTCGCGTTCTCAATGCGCAGTTGGCGCTCGCGCGTCTCGATTTTTCAGAGGCGATCGGTTTCACCGAAGGGATCGAGACGGTCGAGGCGCAGGGGATTCGAGGGCGCGCGTACTGGTACGCCGGCGACCTCGAAGCTGCGGCCGACGACCTCGAAAATATGCTCCGCGACCCAGCCGTCAAAGATCCATGGGCGCGCGAAGTCGCAAAGCTAGCCCGTCGCGGCACAGGGCGGCATCCGTTTTCGATGACAGGCGATGTTGTCGCCGCGGTCGATATGCCGCGCGCAGGGCCGGCGATTTTGGTGCCAGTCGAGCTCGACGGCGAAAATATTCTCGCGCTCGTCGCGACGAGCAACACCGAAGTGATGCTCGATTCGAATTCGCGGCGTGAGTCGTCGTGGGTAAGTCTCCGTTTTGGCGGGGCGATCGAAGTGCACGACGTTCCGGCGTTGACGCAAGATTTAGCGCCGATTTCGCGGCAATTTGGGGCACCGATCAAAGCGCTTCTTGGCGTCAATTTGCTCCGGCATCTGCACGTGACGTTCGACCGCCGCGGCGATCAGTTCGTCGTCCGGCGCGCTGACGCGACGCCGCCACCAAGCGGTTCGCGCGTGCCGCTCTGGTATGTGCGCGGCGGCGCAATGTTGATGCCGATCAACGTCAATGGGCGCGAGGATGGGCGTTCACTCTTTTTTGTCGACACGTCGTCATTTTTCCCCCTCGGCCTCGAAGAGGCAACATGGCGTAAAGCCGGGGTCGACCCGGCTACATTGAAAGACGATCCGGTCGCAGCAAACGCAAAAACGGGGGTCGTCCCCGACGTAAAAATCGGCGGTTTTGACTTACCGCGCATACCGGCGCTCATGGGCGGCCCTATCGCAGGGCTCGACGCAAAGCTCGGGATTGACGTCGATGGGGTTGTGGGGGCAGGGGTTTTGTCGCTTTTTCGCGTGACGCTGACCGAGGGAGGGCGCACCATGTGGCTCGAGCCCGACCCGACACTCGAAACGTCGATCGCGCCCGAGTCAGCCGCGCCCGCGGCACCGAAGGGGGCCAAATGACCCACGCACCGATCACCCGTTTGGCCGTTTATGCCGGCAGTTTCGATCCGACAACGCTCGGCCACCTCGATTTAATCGAGCGGGCCTCGGCGCTGTTCAGCGATGTCATCGTGGGGATCGGCGTGCACCCGACACGAACCCCCCTATTTTCAGCCGAAGAGCGCATTGCAATGGTCGTCGCCTCGTCGTCGCATTTGCCAAACGTGCAGGTGCAAGCGTTTGACGGGCTGCTTTCCGCGTTTTGCCGCACGGTCAGCGCCCGCGTGATCGTCCGAGGGCTGCGAGCCGCGACCGACTTCGAATACGAGCTTCAAATCGCCCACGCAAACGCCGATTTGGTGCCCGAGATTGACACTATTTTTCTCCCAACGCGGACGAAGCACGGTTTCGTGTCGGCGTCGCTCGTACGTGAAATCGCGTCGCACCGCGGTGACGTGTCGCGCTACGTCCCCGAGAATGTGCTTCGAGCCCTTAATGCTAAGTTCGGTCGGGTGGTGACAGAATGAGTTCGTTGACGTTGAAGCAAAAGCTCGATGAAACGGCCGATGCGATTCGCAAGCGCACGACCGCAAAACCGGCAGTGGGCGTCGTTCTAGGGAGCGGGCTCGGCGCATTCGGTGACAGCCTAGGCGGCGTAACCAAAATTCCGTATGGCGAACTGCCGCATATGAGCGCGTCGGCCGTAGTCGGTCACGCCGGAAATTTTTGCATTGGCGATATGCGCGGGGTGTCGACGATTTGCATGCAAGGGCGCGTGCATTTGTACGAAGGGCACGCCGTCGAGGCGGTTGTGCAGGGGGTTCGCGTGATGGCGCGCATGGGGGTCAAAGCGGTGCTGCTCACAAACGCAGCCGGCGGGTTGAACCCAGGGTGGCTGCCGGGCGATCTGATGATTGTGCGCGATCAGCTCAATTTAACCGGCAAATCGCCACTCATCGGCCCAAACGATGACAGCCTAGGGCCGCGCTTTCCAGACATGAGCGCCGCGTACGACGCAGATCTTATCGCATGCGTGCGAGCGGTCGCACTCAAAGAAAAGATCGCGCTTCGTGAAGGTGTGTACGCCGGGCTCTTAGGGCCAACCTACGAAACGCCGGCCGAAGTGCGGATGCTTAGGTCGTTCGGCGCCGACGCGGTCGGTATGAGCACGGTGCTCGAAGTGATCGCGCTCCGCCACATGGGCGTGCGTGTCGGAGCGCTCAGCTGCGTGACAAATTTGGCAAGCGGGATTTCGAAACACAAGCTGACGCACGAAGAGGTTGAGGCAACCGCGGCCTCGAGGCGCGGAGAGATGTTGGCGATTTTGGGCGGTTGGGTCGAGAGGGCAGGCGCGATATGAGCGACGTTGACATCGACGCGCTGGTGAAACGAGCGCGTGACGTGCGAGCAAACGCTTACGCGCCCTATTCAAATTTCAAAGTCGGCGCGGTGATTGTCACGCAATCGGGCCAGCTGTTCGTAGGATGCAACGTCGAAAATGCATCGTACGGCGGAGCGATTTGCGCCGAGCGATCGGCGATTCTACAAATGGTCGCAGCCGGCGAAAGCGAACCGGTCATCTGTGTCGTCATAACCGAGACCGATCCACCAGCCTCGCCCTGCGGAATGTGCCGCCAAGTTTTGGCAGAGTTCGCCACCGACATGCGCATCGTCCTCGTCGGCGACACCAAAAAAGGCGAAGTACGCCGCGAAACAACCCTAGCGCACCTGCTCCCCGACGCGTTTCGCCTCCACGTTTAGGCGTGCGATCACACATCATTTCCTTCCGAAGATATCGGTGTGCGATAGACAAAGTGGCCGCTACGGTGTGGTAATTATTGCCGCTACGACACCGGAAAAAATACCGTTATGATGTGTACATTATTGCCGGTATAGGCTCGACAATATTCGGGTTTGCTCATAGACTTCTCGAGATGAAAGGCGCCCACGCCCTAGCTCGAAATCTTGAGCCGGTACTGACTGAGCTGTTGAGGGAAGAACCGATCATCGCGGTGCGGGGCGCGCGAACATCAGGCAAAACAACCGCTCTGAAAAGGCTCACGGCAGTCCGGTCAGGAACAGTTCTCGACCTGGATCTTGCCGACGTCTTGCGAAGTGCTGTGGACGACCCGGATCATTTTGTTACGGGGCTCCCAGAACCAGTGTTTATTGATGAGTTTCAGCGCGCCCCGGCACTGCTCCATGCCTTGAAAGCGCAAACAGACAGGGACCGTCGGCCCGGCCGTTATATTCTTAGCGGGTCGGTGAGTGCAGACGCGCTTCCGCGTGACGCTGAGACTTTGACGGGTCGTGCGCATTCGGTGGTAATGTGGCCGTTCTCGCAGGGTGAACTGCGTGGTGTGCGCGAGACTTTCATCGACCGGCTTTTTCAGGAACCAAAATCGCTGGTTATGCGACGGGGCGGTAAAGCGCCGCCCACGCGCGATGATTACTTCGGTATGGTTTGCGCTGGCGGCTTCCCCCTCGCATTGCAACGCGAAACTGAACGCAGTCGCCAACGATGGTTCGCGGACTACGCAGACACGGTAGCGCGACGCGATATTCCAAACCTCACGTCCATTCGCAATCCAGATGCGCTTGCAAAGCTTGTCAATATTATTGCGGGACGCACCGCGACGCTTCTTAATGTCGCGGATGTTGCGCGCGATGTTGGATTAAGGCACGAAACCACCAGCGGTTATCTTTCGTGGCTCGAGCGGGTATATGTCATCGTTCGTCTCAAGGCCTGGTCGACGAACCTCTCAAAGAAGCAGAGCAAGCATCCAAAGGTGCACATGACCGATACCGGTCTTGGTGCTCACCTCATTGGGCTTGGCCCAGCAGAGGCATCACGATCAAACTCGGCCGGCCAGCTTCTCGAAACGTTCGTCGTAACCGAAGTGATGAAGCAGCTTAGTTGGGCCGAGACGAGTGCCACAGCATGGCACTGGCGAGATCGGGAGATGGATGAAGTTGACCTCCTTCTCGAATCACGTAACGGACGCATTGTCGCCATCGAAATAAAGGCTGGGACAAATGTCACCGAGAACGATACGAGGGGGATCCGTCGTCTACAGGAGATACTTGGTGATCGCGTTATTCACGGTGTGGTCATTTACACAGGTTCGGTTTCGTACTCGATCGGTCGCAATATCAGCGTCGTGCCTGTCAGCGCGTTATGGAATTGATTGATTGATCGGTAAACGATCGAAGATAAGCCACCTCGTCGCTCCCACCAGCTCACTTGAGCGCGGCGACGGCGGTTCCTGGCTCGATGTCCCACCGGAGCTCATCGTTCCCTTGGGCGCCGGCGAAGCGTAGGCCGAACCAGCGCGCTTTTGGCGAGATTGTTGGAATTCCGTTGGGCGTTTCGCGCGCGAATCGGATGCGAAACGATTGTCGCCACACCGACGAGTAAGGAAAGTACGCGCGATCGATTGCGCTTGGCTTTAGGATCGGCTCAATCGCGAGCGGCGCCGTCTCGTCACCTTGGTCGTCGACCAGGCGCACGACCCACGCGCTCGATGGCCGCGCCAAATCGGCCCATCGCCTCGTTTGCCCCGCCACAGCGACGTAAAATTCATGCACGTCGCGCGCGTCGCGAAGCGTGTTGTCGAGCAGCGTTCTCCGTTGGTCGACGGTCAAAAGAAAATCGCGCGAGTAGCGGACAACATAGGCCCAGCGAAAATCCCACGACTCGTATGTCGCCGATGTCGTGAGCAGGTCGTCAAGCTCGCTCAAAGCGATCAGACTGTGCGAGCGCGTCCACCGTTTCAGCACTTCGGAGTAGTCGGATGCGACATACTCCCGCGGCCCATCGGCAAGCGAGAGCCGCGTCGCCGAGCATCCGACCTGCGCCAAAAGCCCGACGGCAAAAAGAAACACACATCGCCCGGCGATTGAAATCCTGTCGTGAACCTGCGCGACCTTCATCGCCCGGTAGGTTACGCCACCGGCCGCCGGCAATCACTCAAAAACAGGCTCTGGCGAAATGTAGTGGCGGGGCATTCATGCTCGCACGCCTTTGGTGTCGCGCCGAGTTATTTCCGCCTACTCACTTAGGATCGGGTCGTCCGAGGACGTTCTCATCCGTAGTTAGTTTATTTGATCGCCGGGAGGGCACGATGGGCCGAGCAAGTTCACCAAATGGATTCTCACTTCTTAGGCGGTTCAAATTGCCGAACACTTCGGTCTCTAGTGCCCCATCAACCTTCGGTTGATGGGTAGCACAAGGTAAATTCAGGTGCTCGGCGCGCGAGGCACGTAACCGTGCGCCGTTATCGTTCACGTCTTCGTTCTCTCGTAGCCGTGCGCATGCGCGTGCGCGTGCGCGATACGATTTG
>CAMAVR010000071.1 GCA_945861885.1 Nannocystis exedens
TTCGCACCATCGCACAGAGCGATTAAGCATGCCGTTCATCCGATTAAAATAGCGAATTCACGATCTCTTCTACAGTTCTCAAAACCGGGCACGTTTACGGGCACGGGCACGTTTACGGGTCAGAGGAGAAATTGAGTACGCACCCTAATGCTCGATGTTTTGACCCAACAGATAAGGCTGGCCAACTCGACAGCCGCAAGAGGTTTGGATTGGTCGGTATGCGACGATAGCAAATGCTTATCGTCGAACGTTGTTGGCCTAAAGTTAGGAAACGGGGGCGCGTCTATGGAGGACATTGGCCCTCGAACTTTACCGAACAACTAGCCGGCGCTGCCGCAACAATATGGAGACATCCGAAATCACAGTGATTTTGGTCGCTTTCCAAAAAATAGGTGGTTAATAAAATATATTTACGACTGTTGACTACCTCTAGGGGGTCGCCGCCGGGTAGCGACAACAATCAATCCGAAAACTAGCGCCATGCCAATGGCCCCGCTTCTTCGCCCTGGCGCTGCGCTGCAGCCGTATTTTACCGACTCTATGCTTTTGCCTGACACCGCGTTTGGGTCCATCCCCGCTTTTAGCGCGTCGATGAATCCTACTCCTCCGGCGTCGCCGTTTGGCGGTAGCGCTTGCAGCTCTTGGATCGCTTGCTTTACGGAATCAGTATCTTGTGCGCTCACACCGTGATCGCGCATCCATAGCCCAAACGGCGTGGTCGCCGTCCCCATCCCGAGGGCTCCGTTCGCGTGGCATATGCTGCATGGCGGCGCTTTCGCGAGCTGAAGCTCTTTTTCGATCACGCCTGGAAATGACGGCGAGGCCGTTGCGGCGCTTTGCCGTAAAAGTAGACTAATTCCAATTGCAAAAAACGTCGCTATTTGTTTCATTTGAAATCTCATAAAAACAGGTGAAATTGCGCCAAGAGTGCGGTGCTCTGGCTCCGCGCCGCCGATGTCGCCGCGCTTCGCCAGATCGTGTCGAGCCGAACGTCGGCGTGCGGCGCGAAAAACCAGGCGACCGACCCCCATAGGCCGACCGATGGATCGGCGCGTGTTGGCGCCGCTTGCAGCCATTCGCCTGTGCCGATCAAATGCACGCCTTGGATAAACTCGTAGTCGCCTTGCACGTAGCCGGTATGCCCCACAAGTGTCGGTGATGACGGTTGCGATTGAACAAGTGCATCGGCTTCAGCCGAAAGCACAACCTGCATCACCGGTGAATAGCGTGCGAACAGGCCGTGCGATTGCCGGAGCAGTTCCGCGTTTGAATAGATGTCGCGATCGGCGTGCGCCACCAAACTGCTAACGCCGACGGCCGAGTGAAGCGTCGGCGCATACTCGGCATAACCGCTGTAGCCGCGCTCGCGGAACGCGTCGGGGCGCGCCTGGAAGTTCCCCGCGATTGCCATCACTTCGGCGCGAAAATTCTCGATGCCATACGCGAGCGCCACGCCGTACTGCTGCGATGCATTCGCGTCGGTTCGCGTAGAGGTGCGCGCCCATAACGTGTGCTCGATCGACCGAATTCCGAACGGCAAGTTCATCCGCCCGGCGCGGAGCAGGAATTGATTGTCGCTTCCGAGATCGACTCCGGCCCAAAAAGTCCGTGAAATCAGCCGATCGTGCGGACCCGACGTGATCGACGCGGCAAGCGCCCCATCGTGCGCATACCCAAGACTCCCGTTCACGCGAAATCGATCGACCCGAAACTCCGCCTGCGCGTCGGCCTGCATCACGATAAATTTCGTCATGCTTGGCCCGTTTTGCGGAATCACATTCAGCAATAAATTGCGTACATCGCCGCCAAGAAGCAGCGAGTCCGGCACATTGAACGCCCCGAACAAAAAGTCGCCCATTGACCCGGGCTCTTGCACTTTGCGTTCGCTTCCGTAACGCGTTCGCAAGAGCAGTTCGCTCTGAGCCCGACCGTACCGCGTGAGCAGCGCTCCGCCCGACGGATCGGCATGGCACGACGTGCAGCCGGTGTACCCGTGCCGAATCATCCAAGCGTAGGCGCTCGCCTCTTTCGGAAAAAAAGTAATCGCGAGCAGAAACGCGGCGGCGATAATCGGTGCGAAACGTAGCTGTGGTTTCATTCTGGGCTGTACCATATGTCCGCCAATGCTGTCCGTCTATTACTCAAACAGCGTCGATCGTCTTGCCGCCGTCTGCGCGAAAAACGTTGCGACCGAACGCGCGATCGCGCCGATCGCGCCGGCACATTTGATCGTGCCGAGCCGCCTCTCCGCGAGGTTTTTGCAAATGAAGTTTGCCGAGCATCAAGGGGTCTCGGCAAATCTGCGCTGCCTCAAAGTAGAGCCGTTTTTCGAGCAAATGTTTGCAGATTCAGGGCTGGGGATTCGGGTCCTCAATCGGACTTCGTTGCACATTGCGATCACCGAAGCGCTGATGCGCCCGCGGTTTCTTGATCCGCCGGAGTTTGATCCGATTCGGCGATTTGTCAGCCTCGAAGGCGATTCAAATCGCCTCGACTGGCGCCGGGCGTCGCAATTGGCGGGGGAGCTGGCGTCGCTGTGGCAGTCGTACGCGCATCAATCGCCTGAATTTCTCGAGGCGTGGGCGCGAGGCGCGTCGCTTGCTCGCGAGATGAATCATCTCGATTGGCAGCGCCGGCTCTACTTGCGCCTCTTTGCGGCCGACGGGTCGTACGTCACGAAATCGCCACCGCGGTGGCTTCTTCTGCCAAACGCGGTCGAGCTTTTCCGAACTGCCGATCTGGTCGTCCCGAAGTCGGTGCACATTCTGTTTCTCGGGTGGGAGGCGCGCGCGTCAAAGTTGGCGGTTCAGGCGCTCGCCCGGCGCT
The DNA here is from genome assembly GCA_945861885.1 of Nannocystis exedens. Taxonomy (GTDB): domain Bacteria; phylum Myxococcota_A; class Polyangia; order Polyangiales; family Polyangiaceae; genus CAMAVR01. The sequence goes on from CAMAVR010000071.1 coordinate 2,827, forward strand.
CTGATGTCCATCTGTACGCCTTCAATCCATGCGCCGAATTTTGGGACGACCTCGATGCGCCGCGCAAAGCGCCCGCCGAAGAGCAAGCGAGCGACGATCCGGCGCCTCTCCGTTTTTGGGGGCGGGCAGGGCGTGAACAGATGCGAGCGATTAACGAGCTGAGCGCGTTCGATGCAGAGCTGCTTCCGGTCGACCCTGCCGGGGAGATCGATCTGCTTCAGACGATTCAGTCTGACACGCTGCACCGCCTCGCCGGCGATCCAACCGATGTTCCGCCGACCGACGATTCGATTCGGATATTGCAGTCGGGCGGCGTTCGCGCCGAAGTTGAAATTGTGGCGACTGACATTTGGCAGCTCATTCGCGCATCGGAGGCGGCGGAGACGAAGCTGCGATTTCACGAGATTGCCGTTTATGTCCCCGAAGCGAAAATAGAAGCCTATTCTGCGCACATTGAGGCTGTTTTTGGCAGCGTTGCGGCGGTGCCGTTTCAGATTCAGGATCATCGTCTTGCGCGAACGAGCCGCGTCCTCGACGCCGTTCAAGCGCTTATCGCACTGCCGTTAGGGCGATGCGAGCGCGACGCCGTGACGAAGTTCGTCACCCATCCAAATGTCACCGCGCGCTACCCCGATGTCGATGCAGCCGCATGGCGTCGCCGCTGCGAATCGCTCGGCGTCCTATACGGGTCGGACCGCGATGAGTTCGCCGGCACGTATGTTGAAGAAGATGTGTTCAACTGGGGGCAAGCGATTCGGCGGCTTGTTCTTGGTGCGTTCGTCGAAGTTGGGCGGGACGATGCGCGTCGGCTGTTTCAAATCGGCAGCGATGCGTATTTGCCTGAAGCGAGCGGTTCGATCGACGACGTCGCGCAGTTTGTCGCGGTTGTTCGCACGCTCCTCCGCGATGTCGTCGCGGCCAAGCGGCTGTCGATGTCGCTGGCTGCATGGGGCGACTACTTTGCAGCATGGGCCCTGCGCGAACTAAAAGCGATCGACGCCGAAGATGAAGATGCCATCGGGCGATGCGTCGAAGCGCTGGGGAAGCTCGGCGAGGGTGACGTCACCGGTGGTGAAATTCCGTACGAAATTGCGCATAAACTGGCTGAAAACGTGCTCGCGTCGTTGCCAGGGCACCGAGGCGGGCTCGGGGGCGGCGTGTTTGTTTCGGCGCTTACGTCATCGCATCTGTTTCCGTTTCGCGTTGTGTACGCGATGGGCCTGTCGGATGGTCAGTATCCGGCGGCGGTCACGCGCCATTCGCTCGATGCGCGCACGCCCGAGTACCATCGCACGGCGATCACGCGCGCCGACGAAGATAGAGTCGCGTTTTTGCAACTCATGATGCTCGCCGCCGAAAAGCTTCGCATCTCGTACGTCGCGCGCGATGCGGTGACCGGCGAGCGGCTTGAGCCGAGCTCGGTCGTTTCTGAGCTTCAACATATCGTGCAGTCGTACGGAGGCGATCACGCCGTTGCCACGACGAATGTGCCCGAGCCGCCCAATATGTTCCGGGACGCTTGCGAGCACACGCGCGTGCAGTGGCTCGGTGGAGCCGATCACCCGCCTCACGCAGACGATCGCCGTCGCCCGATTGCGGCGGCGAAAAAAACGAGCGAGCGGATCGTTCTGAACGTTGCCGAGTTGGGGCGATTTCTCACGTGCCCGCTTCAAGGCTCGGCTCGCTTTGCGCTTGGGCTGCGCGACGATGACGTGGGCGATCGAGGGTCGACCGACGAAGCGCTTGCGATGTCGCCGCTCGTTGCTTCGAGAGTGCTACGGCGCGCATTTTGGCACGCGGCGGGCGACGCGGGCTTGGCGGCTCAGAAGTACCGAGAGCTCTACCGGCTCGAAGAGCTCGCCGGAACGGTGGCGACAGGCCTCTTCGCAAAGATGCAAAGCGAGCGTGATTTTAGCCTATTTCAGGCGTGGAGTGAAAACTGCGCGCAAATGAAAATCGGCTCACTTGGCGAGTGGACATGGCCAATTTTTGGCCAAGGAGCAGAGCGCGGCGAGCGGCGTCGCCGAGTTCCGGCGATCGAGCTGACGATTGACCGACCAGACAAAGCAGCGAACGTCGCCGTACGCATCGAAGGGGAGCTCGAGTTTGTTCACCCGGAGGCGCGTGCGACATTAAAACTGAGTCGACGAAGCGGGGTTGAAGAGCACGATTTTTTATCGGGGTTCATCGCGCACATCATGTTCGCCGCGTCGGAGAGCGGCGAGCGCGACTTTGACGCGCACGTTGCGCCCGGTGTCGTAAAAAAGGGGGGCCATCGGTCGACGCAGCGACTGAAGGCAGTGAGCAGCGGCGACGCGCGCTCGTATTTGGCGGCGGTGATTCGCGATCTGATCGAAGGGCCACACGGCTATCTGTTGCCGATTGAAGCGGTCCTCTCGGCCCGCGCAGAACGCCGAAGCGTCGCCGATACGGTGTCGTCGTTGATGGCAACCGGACGAGGCGTCTCGTCGCTCTACGGCCCGGTGCGTGATGCCCTAACGCGATTTGAACCGCCCGACGAAGCGGCCGCGCGAGCGATGATAGACCGCCGGTTCGGCTTATGGTTTGACCTGCAGTCGCGATGAGACGGAGCGCCCGCCATGAATGATTTACGCTATTTCAGCAGGCCGCCGATTCTCGCGAAAATCGCGAAAGATCGGCACGCGGTGATCGAAGCGAGCGCCGGCACCGGGAAGACGTTCACGATTGAACATCTGATCGTCGACATTCTCCTGACGACCGAATGCCCGCTCGACGAGCTCGTCGTCGTGACGTTTACCGAGCGGGCGACGGCCGAGCTGCGTGCGCGCGTGCGGCGCATTCTCGAAAACGCGCGGGCGAGCCAGCGAACCGAGCGGTCCGAGCATGCGTGGTGCATCGACGACGCTGCGCGCGCGCGCCTCGATAGCGCGCTTCAATCGTTTGAGCGATCGGCGATCTCGACGATTCACGGGTTTTGTCAGCGGCTGCTCGCCGAGTTTGCGTTTGAAAATCGCCAGTCGTTTGAGCAGACGATCGTCTCGAGCCGCGAGTCGTTTCATGCGGCGTTTCGTGAAGAGCTTCGTTCACGCATTGCTGTTGATCCAGCTCTACGCGAGCTGCTCATCGAAACGCTCCGAGAGTCGACAGTCGAATCGCTCGAGTCGCTGCTCTTTTCGTGCCACGCAAGCCGCTACATCGAGCATTCGAAGCCGAGCGGGTCGCTCGACGATCGCGCCACGCGAGCGTTTCTCCCGCACATTCAAGAGCGCTTGTCGGCGTCGAAGCATGAGAACGGCGCGCTCGATTTCGACGACATGATCGCGCGCGTTGTCGCGGCACTTAGTGGGCCATTGGGCGACGCTCTGGTCAATTCGATTCGGAAACGTTATCGGGTCGCGATTGTCGACGAATTTCAAGACACCGACGATCAGCAGTGGGCGATATTTCGGCGCATTTTTGCACAAAATAGCGACACCGGGCCATCACCGCTTCTTTATGTGATCGGCGATCCAAAGCAGGCGATTTATCGCTTTCGTGGCGCCGACGTGCAGACATACTTGCGCGCGAAACGCTCACTTATTGACGCTGGTGCATCGCTTGTCTGTCTCGAAAAAAACTATCGATCGTCACCCGCGATGATCGCCGGTTACAACGCGATTCTCGATCAAGAGGCCGAGCCGCCATTTTTCGGGGGCGAAATTCGGTACGACGCTCCGGTTGAAAGCGGCTCTCCCGCGCTGCGCGCGATTCTCGCCGACGGGTCGGCGGCGCCTGCGGTGGAGGCGATCCCGCGACTGTTCGACGGAGACGATCCGCCGAAAGTGGGCGACGTGCGAGCGGCGTTTGCCGAAGCATTTGCAGAGCGCATTCACGCGCTTGTCTACGATCCGAAGAGTTGTCTGTTATTTGGCGAGGCGGGGGCTGAAAAGCCTATTTTGCCGCGCGACGTGTTCATTCTTTATCGAAGCCGAGCCGACTTGCCGGCGCTCACAAGCGCGCTTAGCGAACGCGGAATTGCGTATTCGCTCTACAAACAAGAGGGGCTTTTTCAGACGGTGGAGGCGCGCGACATTCGCGATCTGATCGCGGCGCTCGATGATATCGCGAGTCGGTCGAAGCGTATCAAAGCGTGGGCGACGCCGTTTTTTGGCGTGCCGTGGGCAGCCCTCGGCGAATTGCACGAGTTGGGCACCGATCACACGCTGTTCTTCGCGCTTCTCGACTTGAAAGAGATGGCCGATCGAGGCGACTACGCGCGCCTGTTTGCGCGTCTGAGCGACGCGGTGCGCAGCGTAAACAGTGAACACGCTGAAAATTACCGCCATATTTTCGAACTACTCATCGAACGCGCGGCGCGCTCGTATTTGCCGGTTGGCGTGCTGCTGAGGCAGCTCGACGGGCTGATAGCTGGGTCGGAGACGCCCGAAGCGCAAGAGAACGCGCTCCGTTCGACGAACGCGGAGAATGCCGTGCAGTTGATGACGATTCATAAGAGCAAAGGGCTCGAAGCGACGGCGGTGTTCGTCTTTGGCGGGTTTGGGCGGGAAGTGTCGTTTGGGCATGTGCGCGTCGTGCATGAAAATGATCAGCGGCGCACGGTGCTGGCGTGTGATGCGGAGCGACAGAAGAAGCTTATTCAGGCGGCGCAGCGGGAGGAGTCGGAACGGTTATTTTATGTGGCGCTGACGCGGGCGCGCGGATTTTTGGCGCTTCCGTTTATTGTTTCGCGGGCGCCGATTCGCGGGGATTACAATTTGATCAACCGACGGATTGCGCAGATTGCGCAGCGGATTGAGGGGGGGGAAGGGCAGGCTGTTGTTATTGGTCGGGTGGCGCGGCGGGATGAGCAGGTCGCGCACGTGCACGCGCACGCGCACGCGCACGTGCACGCGCACGATCACGGTTTCGCTTACCTCTCTCTTTCCGAGCGCTTGCGTCTTGCTCGCTTGCATGCTCCGCTGATGATGACCTCGTACTCAGCCCTTGCGCGCTCTCACCGAGCGGCGCCGGTTGTCGAACCGCGTCTTGATGACGAACCGGGGGCCGACGAGATTGTCGAATCGACTCTGGCTGGGCGGCGCTTCGGCGTTTGCGTTCACGAGCTTATGGAACGCGTTGCCATCGGCCCGATAGGTGACGCGACAAGTTTTGAAGCGTGGGGCTCGCGCGCTGAAGTTTACATCCTCTTCGCGGAAGTACTCCGGCGATTTCGGATCGACTTGGCGCACCTGCGCGACATTCAGCGCATCGTCTTTGCAGGCTACGCGACGCCGCTGTTGCTTCCGAGATGCGACGAGCCGGTCACGCTGTCACAGTGTGAGGCGGTGCGCGAAATGGAGTTCATGTTTCCAATCCCCGAGAGTGGCAACGTGGCGCTGTCGAACATGTGGCGCGTCGAGCGGGGGATGGTGCGCGGCTTTATTGACGTCGCGTTTATGCGTGAAAATAAGCTATTTTGGCTCGACTGGAAGACCGACACGCTCGACGACTATTCGCGTGAGGCGGTCGATGCGCATGCTCGCGAGCACTACCTTCTTCAGGCGAAGCTCTACACTCTCGCGACGATGCGAATGCTCAAAGTGTTTGACGAAGAGTCTTACGACTCGCTCTTCGGCGGCGTCGTCTACGCCTATTTGCGCGGCATGGTTTCTGATCCGGAGCGCGTGAACGCGTCGTCTGGCGTTGTTGCCTGGCGGCCGACATTTTCGGAGATGCGGAGTTTCGAACGCGAGCTTGAGCGATGGCGCTATGAGGCGCCGACCCAGGTGGCGCCATGAGCGCTGAGGGGAGGGCGGCGAACCGATGCGCGTTTGTCGGAGGCGCGTGGGTATCGACGCTAAAGAGCAAAGCGGATGAAGGGCCAGAGACGATTCATCTCGCCGCCGAACTCGCATCGCTTGCCGTCGATCTCGACGACGTGCAACGTCAGACGCTGACGCTTCTCGGAGCCGCGACACTCATTGCTCTTCGTAGCGGCGATACGCGCGTCGCGCTAACGAGCGACGGTGAAGCGTCTGTCGCGTCGTATCTCGCACCGCTTTTCGTCGGTCGCGAGTCAGAGCTTGCGATGCACATGAGAGCGGTTGGCGAGTTTATCGAGGCGAAGCGTGGAGCGCCGATTGTTGGCTACGGTCGCGTGAGTGACGCGGCGCTTATCGTTGAAAACGGCGCCGTGTCGATCGAACGCGCGCAGCGCTGCGAGCTTCGCCTGGCCGATGCATTTCGAACGAGAGTCGCGCGCGGAGAAATTCGCGAGGTGGCAGCTGTTGAGCGTGCGTTAGGCGACATTGTCGCGCGCCCCACGGTGGCGCCGTGGGGGCCGGTGACGCTCTCACTTGAGCAGCAGCACGCCGTTCGAAGCGCGGCGCTATCGCGGCTGTGCGTGATCTCGGGAGGGCCTGGAACCGGAAAAACATCGATTATCATCGCAATTCTGCGCACGTTTGCGCGGCTTGGCATCTCGCCGTCGGAGATCGCGATCGCTGCGCCAACTGGCAAAGCGGCTAACCGGATCGAACGGTCAGTGGCTGCAGCGCTCAACGCGATTGTGGCGCCGACCGACGCAGACCGGAGCCTCCGCGACGCGGCGCCAACCGCGCAGACGGTCCATCGCCTGCTCGGCTATTCTCCCGCGCGAGAGCGCTATCGGTACACCGCGGACAATCGCCTCCCGGCGCGCGTTGTGATCATTGATGAAGCATCGATGGTCGATACGTTTATGATCGACCGCGTCGTTCAGGCGCTGCCGGAAGACGCCGCGCTTGTTCTTCTTGGCGACGCCGACCAATTGCCATCGGTCGACCCAGGCGCCGTTCTCAGCGACCTTGTTGCATGGGGCGATGCGAAGCGCCCCGGCAGTGTTCAAGTCGTGCGTCTCACCGAAAGTTACCGCATGCGCGCCGAAGAGATCGGCGGCGGCGGCATTCTCAAAGCGGCGTATGCAGTTGCAAACGGTCGCGCGCTTTTCGAAGAAGGAGGTGCGCTCGTAAGCGAAAGAGTGAGCGTGCAGGAGCTGCGATTCGAAGGGGTCGAGCTGATTGAAAATATCAACGACCGCGCCGTTGAGTTTGTCGCGCGATGGTTCGCCGAGAAAGTGCGCCCGGATGACGTCGCGTCGCTATACGAGCACACGTATCGCCGAAACGGCGCGCAGTTCGACGAAGAGTCGGAGCGGCTTCTAAAGCATTTTTTCAGGAAGGGGATGAGCGCGCGTCTTTTGTGCCCGACGTGGGGCGGGCGAACTGGAGCGGCCGCGTTCAACGATCGACTTCACCGACTCTCATCGGCACGCGCACCGCGCGTGTGGCAGTCAGGCGGAGGGACGTTATGCCCCGGCGATCCGATCGTCGTCGTCAGAAACGACTACGAGCGAGGGCTATTCAACGGCGATCAGGGGGTCGTCGCGATTGTTGACGCTGGCGATTCGGCGGAGCTCGAATGCATTTTTGAAGTCGGCGAAGGGAAATTTGTCTCGTTTTCGATACGCGGGCTCGCATCTCATATCGAGCTGGCGTACGCGACGACGATTCACAAAGCGCAAGGTTCTGAGTTCGATTGCGTCGCCATTGTTCTCCCAAGTGGAACGTCGGCGTCGCGCGAGGCTGTTTATACCGCGATGACGCGTAGTCGTAACTCGGCCGTGTTTCTCGCTTCGCGAACATCGCTCGAGCTTGCAGTGAGACAGCGAAGCGGACGAAGCACCTCGCTTCGAGACCTTCTGCTGGAGTAGCGATTCAGCTCAAGATTCACCGACCGATGTCGTTCAGATAAGCGGGTCTCGGATCGGAAAGGCGGAGCATGCGTTATCGTGTTGCTGGTGCGATCGTCGCGTCTCGAGAGCTGTTCCGCGAGGCGGAATGAGGGTCGTCGTCGCTTCCGGAGTGCCGCTCGATAGTGACAGTCATGTTGTCACATACGCATCGTGTCTCGCGCGAGCGCTCGTCGCGGAAGGGCACGAAGTCACTCTGGTGATTCCGCGCGCCGAAGGGGACGAAGTGGCAATTGCTTCGCTAAAAGAAGCCGATGTCGCAGTCGAGCCGATCGGGCGCGATCTCGTTGCGTCGGGCGCAATCGCGGAAGATCCCGACAGTGTGGCGCAGCTAGCCCGAAAATCGCGAGCCGAAATCAACGAACTCCGCCGTCGTTGCGGAGTATTTTTTGAAGCGTTGTGGAAGCGAACCGACCCAGACTTCGTGATAGCAATTAACTTTTTGCTCATAGGCTCCGCGGCTGTCGTCGAAGCGACACGAGCCAAAGTCGCATCGATCCTTGTTTGCCACGGAACCGACATTGAGCACGGGGTTAGCAAGTCGGAAGACCTTCTTGAGCTTGCTCGATACGCTAGTGATGGCGTCAAGTGCATCGCTACGCCTTCGAACGTGGTGCGAGCGCGCGTCGTCAATGTTGTCGGTGTTCCAGCAGCGCGCGTTCGGGTGCAAGCTCCCGGCGTCGATACGGCGGCGTTTTGGTGCCCGCTATTTTCAGAGCGCAAGTCCAACGTGATTGTCATCGGCGAGCCGTCGGTCGAATCGGGCGCGCACATTGCGATTGCTGCGATGAGCCGAGTGATCGACGCGATTCCGGACGTAAAGCTAACGTTCATCGGCGATGGGCCGGACGTCATTGCGCTCAAGCGCCTTGTTTCTGCGATCGACAACGACGACGACGTGGGCATTAAGGCGGCGATTGCATCTCTCGCGACGACGCCGGAGCGTGAAGCTCTGCTTGCCCCCGCCATGCACGAATTTTTTAATGCCGGTCGCTCGGCTCGCGAAATTCTTATTCGAAACATTGCGAAGCGGGTTGTCTTTACCGGCCCGGTAAAGGAGAGCGAAGTCTCCGGCCACATGCGCGCATCGCGGCTTCTCGTCCATCCTACGTTGACCCCGGACTGGCTTCCGATTCACCTGTATCAAGCGCTTGCAAGTGGCTGCTCCATCGCATCGACGCGCAATGGGGGTGCGCGCGATCTTCTTGATTGGTTGAGCACATGCTGCCCCGATGATGCGAATCACTGGAGCATCGATTCGGCCGATCCGGTAGCGTCGCTCGCGTATTGCATTACCACCGGCGTCACGTCGTGGAACATCGCGATCGCGGGGCAAATCGCTGCACTTCTTGCGGCGCGCCATCAGTGGTTGAGCGTCGCGCAGCGCCTTTTGCGCAATGCACCGATGCGCCCGCGTTCATCCGAACGCCGTCCACCACCACGCCGCGCCCGAACTTCGGTGTCGAATTTGCGCGCGGCAGAGAGGAGAAAACCAAGCGGCGCGGCCGATCGCTAGAGCAAAACCGGTGTTCGGGACTTCTGTCGCCAGGCGTCAAATCGCTGACGAGGCGTCGGATGTGTGGCGGAAATCCGCTCTTCGGTGAGCTGTTTCAGGATGCGACACCGCGAGATTTCTTGTGTTAAAACAGCGCTAAGCCGCGCCCGAGGATTGGGCTGCCGTTTGCAGAATAGAGCTTCATGGCAGGGGGCCGCCTCTCGGGGGTGCGTGTATTGGCATGAGTGTTTCGCGATCGATTAAGCCGCGTGCGCGCGCGGTGTCGTCAACGGCGCCGGCGTCGTCAAAGAGCCGGCCGCGCGTGGCGAAGCGTGCGAAAAGTGAGCCGCCGGAATCTGGCAAGCGGGCCAAACATCGTGCGACTGCACCGTTGAAGAGCGTGCCGCCCGCTGGCAAAACGGCGATATCGCCGTTGAAGAGCGTGCCTCCCTCTGGCAAAGCGGCGATTCTTGCTGCCGAGCGCGGAATGTACGAGCGATACATTCCGCTCGTGAGGAGAATCGGGATGCGCGTGGTGCGCCGTTTGCCGCCCGACGTCAGCGCCGATGACATTCTCGGTGCCGGCTGGATCGGGCTCATCGAGGCGCTCCAGCGCCGGACTGCGACGATGACCGATGGCGACTTTGAAGCGTACGCATCGCATCGTATTCGCGGATCGATCCTCGACTACTTGCGCATTCTTGATCCGATGTCGCGCAAACTTCGCGGCGCATCGCGACGGATCGCCGAAGCGATTCGCACGCTGTCAGCTCGTCTAGGTCGCGCGCCTGAAGAAGAAGAGATCGCGCTAGAGCTTGGCGTCGATATTGCTCGCTACCGCAACCTTCTCAGCGACGTCGCGACGGCGCAATTCGCTCGCCTTGAGCTAACTGATCTTCTCACGCCGAGAAGTCAACCGGATGCAGGTCCGGACTTTCTCGCGCAGCGCCGCGAACTCACCGACAGCGTTGCGCTCGCAATTGAGCAGCTGCCAGAGCGACTTCGAACAGTTCTCGGGCTCTATTACCAAGACGAATGCAACTTTCGCGAAATTGGCGACATCGTTGGCGTCACCGAATCGCGCGTTTGCCAGCTCCATAGCGAAGCGATTCATCGCGTGCGTGCGTCGGTCGATGCGTTCGAAGATCGGCCGACGCGCTCAACTCCGGTCACGCCGCACTCAAAGTTTCGTCGGTAACGCTTGACGCGCGCGCGTTGCGCGTTGCGAAAAAAGGTGAAGTTACCTTCATTGTAAAAAAGTGGGGTTGCACAGCTTCGGCGCTCCTTCAAAGCCGCGTTGGTGCCGGCGGAGCCGTGCGCACAAACTACTAATTGCTTTGGAGAAGTTATGTTTAAGCTTGGTTCTTACGGGACGGCAGTCCTCGCATTTGTTTTTGCGATGCCGGCTCTTGAAGGGTGTTCGGGGGTCGCGAACGACGGCGAATTTGACACGGAGTTGGGCATTGAAGAAGCGCCGGAAAATGGCAACTGCTGCGGCCGTGGCGAAGGTGGCGGAGGGGGCAGACGTCGCGGAAATGGCACCGACCTGAACGATGACGACGGCGAATTTGATCATGTTCGCTTCGACCATCCGGCCGGCCCTCCGCCCGGCCCTCCGCCCGGGTTCGGCGGCGGCGGGTTCGGCGGCGGCGGGTTCGGCGGCGGCGGCCGACCGGATGGTCGCCCGGGTGGTCGACCTGGTGGTCGCCCGGGTGGTCGACCTGGTGGTCGCCCGGATGGTCGCCCGGATGGCCGACCTGATGGCCGACCTGATGGTCGCCCGGATGGCCGACCTGATGGTCGCCCGGATGGCCGACCGGATGGTCGCCCGGATGGCCGACCTGATGGCCGACCGGATGGTCGCCCAGACGGTAACGGCGGCGGAAGCCGACCCGATGGCCGACCGGATGGTAACGGCGGCGGAAGCCGACCCGATGGCCGACCGGATGGTAACGGCGGCGGAAGCCGACCCGATGGCCGACCGGATGGTAACGGCGGCGGAAGCCGACCGGATGGTAACGGCGGCGGAAGCC
>CAMAVR010000072.1 GCA_945861885.1 Nannocystis exedens
GCCAGCTTTTGCATCTCTGGATTTGCGCGTCTCGCAACAAACAGCGACCACTGGCCCAAGTTGGACGCGTCGGCCAAGTTGACCGGCTCGCCACCGTTGACGCTGTACGGAGTCTGGTTTGTCGGCCCGGTCGACATAAAATCCCATGAGCCTCCAGCGTAAAGATCGAGCGACCTCACGCCGGTCACAAACATGATGCGGTCGTATGTGGTCTGGTAGTCGGAATCGACCGAATCGCCGGCGTTGTAGAGCATGCCGAGGCCCCACTGAAACGGCATGCGACCGAACCGAAGCTGACCTAGCGGCGTCGCGTATTCGCCCCAGACGCGCTTTACGTCGATCGAGTTGCGAAGGCTGTTGATGCCTGCTGTCGGCGGCCCTTGCGTGCTCGAGAGCGCCGCAATCGGGGCATATGGGTTAACGCCCGCCGAAACGTAACCGCCCCGTCCGCCCACCGGCGTGCCACCGCCGACCGGATCTCCGCCCGCTGGCCGCATGGCGAACGATTCGGGTGTGGAACCTAGAATCATGTTGTCGAGCGCATCAATTTGCGCCATCAAGCGCAAATTGTCGGAGATATGGAGTTCCGGCACGACGCGTAAACGCAAATTTGCCGTCGACTGATTGCTCGCCGAACATGGGTTCATTTGGCCGGTCGAACTTGGTGTACCGCACAGGGTGACGGGATAACCTTGCGGGCTCGGCGCCGTTGATGTGTAGCTATTGTCGAGCGGCTGCGGCCATAAGTACGGGGGGCCACCCGGGGCGTCCTTACGCCCCAATGAAAAGTTATGCATAAACTCGGCACGCGTTCGAAAGTAGCCGTGCAGTTCCAGAATGGGACGGGCTGCCCCCCACCAGTCTTCGCTAAAAACATCGCTCGGTTGTGCGCCAATGCCCGAATCGGGGCGAGCGTGCACAGCCGGCGGCGGGGCAGCATCATCGGCAAGAGCCGGCGAGCCCAACGTCACGACGGAGCTGGCAAATAGCGCGAAACTTGGGGACCTAAAAAACGACAACGAACGCCCTCGAAGCATAGGGGGCGCTTGTACCATCTTTTTTAATGCGAGTCGGACCAATTCGCGCCAATTCCGACATCAACAACCAAAGGCACCTCTAACTTGATGACCGATTGCATCACTTCTCGGACCTGTTCGCCGACCGCTTTCGCTCTATCGGCCGGCACTTCGAACACCAATTCGTCATGTACCGTCAGGACCATCGGGGCCGGTGGCTGCTGCCCAATTCGAATCATTGCCAGCTTCAAAATGTCGGCGGCTGCCCCTTGAATCGGCGTATTTTTTGCGATCCGCTCGGCTTCGGTTCGAAGAATGCGATTTGGCGAGCGCAAATTTGGCAAAAATCGTCGCCGCCCCAAAATCGTCCGAATCGGCTCACCACCCCTCGCCCCTTCAATTGTCTCGTTCAGAAACTCTCTTACTTTTGCGTAACGCTCAAAATATGCATCGATGAACCGCGCGGCATCATCGCGTGAAATCCCGAGGCTCTTTCCAAGCGCGAACTCCCCCATCCCGTAAATGACGCCAAAATTGATCGCTTTGGCGCGACGCCGCATTTCAGCCGTTACGCCATCGCTTCCGACGCCAAACACGAGCATCGCCGTTCGACTGTGAACATCTTGGCCAGAATGAAATGCGTCGAGCAGCTCCGGATCTTTCGACAAGTGCGCGAGCACTCGCAGCTCAATTTGCGAGTAGTCAGCACTTAAAATGAGCCCACCTGGCGGCGCTACAAACGCGCGCCGAATATCGCGCCCAAGCTCGCTACGAATCGGAATATTTTGCAAATTCGGGTCGCGCGAAGAGAGCCTTCCGGTTGCCGCTACCGTCTGCAAAAACGTTGTGTGAATTCTTCCAGTCGAAGGATTGACCGCTTTGGGGAGCGCGTCGATGTACGTCCCCTTCAGCTTGTCGAGCTCACGGTATTCGATCAGAAGTTGCGGCAGCGGGTGCTGCGACGCCAGCTCTTCGAGCACTTCGGCATCGGTCGAACGGCCACCTTTTGGCGTTTTTTTTATGACCGGAAGGTTCAACTCATCGAACAAGATGCGTTCAAGTTGGTCACGAGAGCGGAGCGAAAAATCGCGCCCCGCGGCGCTTTTCGCGCGCGCGTCGAGCGATCGCAATGCCTCGTCGACCGTCGTTCCAAGCGACGCAAGTCGCGCGACATCGACAAAAACACCACGCAATTCCATTTCCGCAAGGACGTGCGAGAGCGGCATTTCGATTTCGGAAAAGAGGGCGTCAATTTTCGCGGTCTTGAGCCGCCCATCGTATCGATCTGCGATCGTTCTAACGGCGCGCACGCGCGGTGCGGCCATTCGCATCGCATCGTCGATCGATATTTGATCGAACGGGACGTTAACGCCGCGCCCTTTCTCCGCGACGTCGGCGTACCCCCGCACGTCGACATCGAGCTCTCGGCGCGCCATCCCTTTTAGGTCGTTCGGCAGATCTGGATCGAGCAAATAGCTTGCGATCGAGGGGTCGAAAGTTGCCCCATTTATCGCGATTCCCTTTCGGGCGAGGACGATTTCAGCAAACTTCAAGTCGGCGGCAACTTTTCGCACGGAGTGGTCGCCAAAAATCGGCGACAACATCGCCCGCACCGTCTCCCACGAAAGCTGCGACGGCGCCCCCAAGTAACGATGACCGATCGGGACGTAATAACCATCGTCACTTCCTGCCGTCGCAATCGCAAGACCGATCACGTCTGCGCGCATTGCGTCTTCTTGCGAAATCGCGACATCAAATATGAACGTTTTTGTCTTTGCTGCGAGCGCCACAATGCGCGCAAGTTCAGCCTCATTTAATACCGCGATATTTGCGCTCACGACACGTTTGCTGGGAGCCTCATTTTCGTCGAGCAAACGACTAAATTCAAGCTCCGCAAGGAGCGGCCGCAACGCGCCTAAATTCGGTTCACCCACGCGAATTAAATCGTCGTTCCAATCGATTTTAAGATCGTCCTTTAGAGTGACAAGAACTTGCGACAAACGCGCTTCTGATTCAGATGCGCGAAGCGACTCTTTTAGCTTCACCGCGGCGATTGAATCGATATTTTTGTACACGTCATCGAGCGTCCCAAACTGCACGAGAAGATCGCTTGCCCGCTTCGGCCCCACCCCTGGGACACCGGGAATGTTGTCGGAAGTGTCGCCTGTTAGGGCGAGCAAATCGCGAAGCTGGCTCGGTGCGACGCCAAACTTCGCGCGCACTTCGTTTGGACCAAAAACGCGATCGCGCATCGAATCCCAAAGAAGAACTTGTTCATCATTGTCATGAACAAGCTGCATCAAATCTTTGTCTGAGCTGACGATCACAACGCGTAAGTTGCGCGACGTTGCTTCGCGCACAAGCGCTGCAATAAGGTCATCCGCCTCGACCCCGTCGCGTTGAAAAACGGCGTAGTTGTACGCTCGCACAAGCTGCTCGCATCGCGTCATCTGCTGGGATAAATCGGGCGGTGGGGGCGGGCGATTTGCTTTGTAACGCGCATCAATTTCGCGCCGAAATGATGGCGCTTTCGAATCCATTGCAACGGCAAGAAATTGCGGTCGGCGATCGTTCATGACTTTTCGAAGCATGTTGATCGTCCCAAGCACGGCGTGCGTCGGCTCACCTTTCGAAGACGAAAGCGGCGCGATCGCGTGGTAGGCGCGAAAAACGTAGCCCGAGAGGTCCACGAGATAGAGAACATCGCTCGCGCCGGGCGGCGGCAGTGAGGCACCTCCCGAGAGTGAGGCTGTTGATTGGCTAGATGCGACCGTTTTTGCGGGCTTCGCGCGAGATGAAATCACCGGCATGTGATGTGTCGGCACCCTGGAAAAACGTCAAGCTCCATGGCGGTCTCGTAATGAGACTCACTCACCATTCCCGATCTCAGACGAAACAAATTACAAGTTGGTGACAATGTCTGTTTGAGGCGGTGCTTATCTTACCCAATGCATTTCGTCTTATGCACCGCATATTTTTCCGTTCTCTTAGTACTGGCAATGTACGGGCTTCATCGCTCACACCTTGTTTTTACCTGCTGGAAGTTTCGCAATAAGCTCCGAGCACTAAGTTCTTCCACAAAACCGCTCCAACTTACTGCGGGTGAAGTGGTTCCGTACGTCACCGTCCAGCTCCCCCTATACAACGAAGCGACGGTAGCAACCCGCCTGCTCGACCAGGTCGCCAAGCTTGAATATCCGCGCGAGCGGCTCGAAATTCAGGTTCTTGATGATTCGACCGACGAGACGGTGTCGCTAGTTCGTGCGCACGTCGCCAGACTTCGTGAAGGCGGGCTCGACATCGTTTACATGCACCGCACCGATCGCACAGGCTACAAAGCAGGCGCGCTCGACGCCGGACTCGTCGTAGCAAAGGGCGAATTTGTCGCGATTTTTGACGCCGATTTCCTACCCCAATCAGACTTTTTGCGCGCCACAATTCCGCATTTTTCAGAGCCGCAAGTCGGCATGGTGCAGACTCGTTGGGGGCACTTAAATCGCAATCACTCGCTCATCACACGTGTGCAAGCGCTAATGCTGGATGGGCATCATCTAGTCGAAAACCGCGCACGCTCCGCAGCCGGGTGGCTCTTCAATTTTTCAGGGACAGGCGGCATCTGGCGAAAAGCAGCCATCGCATCAAGCGGCGGTTGGCAGCACGACACGCTCACCGAAGACCTCGATTTGAGCTACCGCGCGCAGCTCGCCGGTTGGAAGTTTGTGTACCGCGAAAATGTCATAAGCCCCGCCGAGCTCCCAGAAGATTTGATTGCGCTACGAGCGCAACAGTTTCGTTGGGCCAAGGGGACGGTGCAAACTTCGCGCAAGTTAATGGCGCGAGTGATGCGGGCGGAGTTGTCGGTTGGTCAGCGCATCGAAGCGTTTTTTCACCTCACACCGCATTTTGCCTACCCGCTCATGGTTATTTTGAGCGTGCTATTGCTCCCAGCGCTTATTTTAATGCCAGCAACGAATCCAGAAACGATGCTGCTGATCGACCTCCCCCTGTGCATCGGCACGACTGGGTCGCTCGCGGCGTTCTACTGCATGGCCGAGAGCGTTCAGGGGCGCCGACGCCGTGATGCTTTACGCTACTTGCCAGCCCTGCTCGCGCTCGGCGCCGGGCTCGCGCCCCACTTATCCAAGGCGGTATTTGAGGGAATGAGGTCAATGGCGGGCGAATTTGTCCGCACACCTAAGAAAGGTGTCGCCCAGGGCCGTTATCGCGCAACATCCGATCTTCCGGTAGTTGAGGCGGCACTTTGCGTCTTTTCATTCGCGAGCACGGTCGCTTCGGTTCAGACGGGGCATTGGTTTGCCACCCCTTTTGCTGCTCTTTTCACGTTCGGATACGGTTTTGTCGCCGTGACGGTCGTGGGCGAGCAACGTGGGCGCTTGGCTGGTTCGGCAGACGAGGACGGGTTGGCCGTCGCAGCGGCTCAGCCACTCGAAGTTTAGCGCTTGAAGTCGTCGTAAAACTGCTACCCTGGGCCCGGCGACGGATCAACACCCGGTCGTATGTCGGGGCCGACGCGTCAAGTTAACCGCGGATTAAGGGGGGTAGATTCAATCATGACGAAGGCCGAAATCGTCCAAGCGCTGTACTCACGTGTCGGTGGCTTCTCAAAAAAGGAGACCGCCGATTTGGTTGATCACGTCTTTGACATGCTGAAGCAGACTTTGGCGCGCGGAGAGAAAATTAAGATCAGCGGTTTTGGCAATTTCGTCCTGCGCGACAAGCGTCAGCGCCCCGGCCGAAATCCACAAACAGGCGACGCGATTCACATTAGCGAACGCCGCGTTCTGACATTCAAGCCGAGCCAGGTGTTAAAATCGGTTTTGAATCCGCGCGTCCCCTCGCTCAATCCAACGGGGCAGACAAATCCGACGCGTCCGTCCATGCCGCGCCCTATGGCAAGTGTTTCTAACGCTACATCGGTCTCGAAGAGCTAATGGCTCCGCGCGAAACCAAAGCCGATTCGAACAAAGCATATTTTCGAATTGGCGAAGTGGCGAGCCTCGTCGGGGTCGAGCCGCACGTTCTGCGGTATTGGGAGCGTGAATTTCGCGCAATTCGGCCGACCAAAAGCACGAACGGTCAGCGCGTCTATTCACGGGTCGATGTCGACAAGTTGAAGCAAGTGCGCGACCTGCTCTACAATGAGCGGTTTACAATCGAGGGCGCAAAAAAGAAGTTGGCGAAAGTCGAACCTGCGCCCGCGACGCCCCATGCCGCCCCCGTCGCGGCGTTGCCAATGCGCGACGAGCTACTTGCAATTCGGCTCGAAATTGATGCTTTTCTCGAGCACCTCGACGCGCTCGATTAGGTGCACCCCCTACCCGTAAACCTGTCCGATTTAAAAGCCGGGCACGTTTACGGGCACGGGCACGTTTACCGGGCAGAATTGCTCTTTTGCCACTCGCTAAAATCTCTAACGGCTCGCTCTGCTAGAGCAGCGTAGCGATCGCGCTTTTTTAGCTTTCGATTTTCGTGGGAAGGCATGCACGCCCACGTGATGTTCGACGGTTGGTAATTCTCTTGTTCGCGCATCAAGTGCGTACGAATCCCCCCGAGCGCGGTTGTCGGCGGCGGTGGGGTGAGTGCTCCACCGCTGAGCGATTGACTGAGTAGAAGACCACACAAAAAACCGCCCGCGCAGCTTTCGACATACCCCTCGACGCCGGTGATCTGCCCAGCCAAAAACACGTTGGGGAGATTTCTGAGCTGCATCCGTTCATCGAGCGATCGCGGTGCATCGACGAATGTATTTCGGTGAACGCTGCCGTATCGCAAAAATTCGACCTCTTCCAAACCGGGAATTTTTCTAAACACAGCGGCCTGCGCCCCGTACGTCATTCTCGTCTGAAAACCGACCAAGTTGTACGCCGTTGCGTCGCCATCTTCCGCGCGGAGCTGCACGACGGCAAATGGCCGACGCCCTGTTCGTGGGTCGGTTAACCCAACCGGCTTCATAGGGCCAAAAGCGAGCGTCATTTCGCCGCGAGATGCCATCACTTCAACTGGCAAACAGCCTTCGAAATAACGAACATCTTCGAACGAACGCGGCTCCACTTTTTCTGACGCACAAACATCGGCGACAAATTGCCGATATTCCGCTTCATCAAATGGGCAGTTTACGTAGGCCGAATCGCCCAGTGCGGTGGAATCGTGCAGTTCGCCGGCGTCGTCTTCGCCCCCTTTGCCCCAGCGCGACTGGCGAAATACTTTTTCCCAATTAATTGAATCGCTCGCCACAATCGGCGCAATTGCGTCGTAATACGCGAGATGTTCCGTCCCAACAACGCGCGCAATGTCGGCGGCAAGAGCCTCGCCCGTTAGCGGTCCGGTCGCGATAATGACCGGGCTGTCCGCAGTAGCCATCGGAATTGATGTGACAACTTCCGCGCGACGCTTGATGTGTGGGTGTGATTCGATTCGTTCGGTGATCGCCTTTGAAAATAGCTCGCGGTCGACTGCCAGAGCCCCGCCGGCAGGAACACGCGACGCATCGGCACATGCGAGAATCAGCGAGCCAGCCTTGCGAAGCTCTTCTTTCATAAGACCGACGGCATTGACGAGCGCCACGCCCCGTAGCGAGTTTGAACAAACGAGCTCACAGAGCGCATCGCTCGACTGCGCGGGCGTTCGCGCCAGCGGTTTCTGTTCGATGAGCTCCACGTCAAAACCGCGTTCGGCGAGCTGCCAAGCAGCTTCGCAACCGGCCAAGCCGGCCCCAATAATTTTGATTGCCACGCTATTCAGATAGCTGCGCGCCAGAAAAGTTCAAATCGCAATAAAAACAGGCCACTAAACTCGCTCGACTTCGACAACACCGCGGACTTTTTGGAGCGCTTTCGTCACGTTTTTTAGCTGATTCATGTCTGAACAGAAGAATGTAAAGAGATTGATGGCCCGACCGTTATCCCCGGCCCGGCAATTCGCTTCGCTCAAATTGATCCCCTGAGCGCTAAATGTTTGCCCCACATCAGCCAATATTCCGGGCTGATTTGCGGTTACGACGCGCAGCTGCACGGCACGGTTGATTCGCGCTTTTGAATCCCAGCTAATTTCAACGCGCCGCTCTGGGTCAGTGTCGAATGCTTTCGGGCAGCCGCGCCGGTGGATTGTTACTCCCCTACCGCGAGTAATAAACCCTAAAATATCGTCACCTGGCAGCGGATTGCAGCAGCGAGCGTACCGAACAAGAACA
The DNA here is from genome assembly GCA_945861885.1 of Nannocystis exedens. GTDB lineage: Bacteria > Myxococcota_A > Polyangia > Polyangiales > Polyangiaceae > CAMAVR01. The sequence continues at coordinate 8,227 of CAMAVR010000072.1, forward strand.
TCTTCTATTCCGCCGAGCCGAATCCCCCCCTCGTCTCGTTTTGTTACTTTCCGGACGAGCTTTTCAATCTGCCCTTCGCGCAGCTGATCTGAGGCGCCGGTGTCGCTCGCCGTCGGCGCGACGATCGCCACGATCTCTTTTGGATCGATTTTGCCGTATCCGACGCCGATAAACATCTCATCGGCCGACATGACTTTCATCGCTTCGCAAAGTTTGCGCAGCTCGTTTTCGTTGCGCAGAAGTTTGTTGAGCGAAACGCTCGCTTTTTGGAGTTCGCGCTCTACAAGTTCGCGCCCCATCCGTAGCGATTTTTCGCGCTGTTCAAGGCGCAAATAGTTGCGAATTTTCGCGCGTGCGCGCGTCGTAACGGCAAACTCAAGCCAATCTTTGGAGGGATGTTGATTTGGCGTTGTAACGACTTCAATCACGTCCCCGTTTCGCATTTTATAGCGCAGCGGTTCGAGCTTGCCGTTAACGCGCGCGCCGGTGATGTGTTCACCCACTTTTGAATGAATTGCGAATGCGAAATCGATCGGCGTGGCTCCGCGCGGAAATACTCGTACGTCACCTTTCGGCGTAAAAACGTAGACCTCTTCTTGAAAGAGATCGATTTTGACCCCTTCGAGAAATTCGGCAGGATCTTTTAGATCGTTCTGCCACTCGACGAGCTGGCGTAGCCATCCAAATCGCTTCTGATCCTGCTCTTCGACGCCGCCACTTTGCCGCTCTTTATACTTCCAGTGAGCGGCGATCCCCCGCTCGGCAACACGATGCATTTCGTGCGTTCGAATTTGAATTTCAATTCGCTCGCGCCCCGGCCCAATCACTGTCGTGTGAAGCGACTGATACATGTTCGGTTTTGGAAGCGCGATGTAGTCTTTAAATCTGCCGGGGACGGGTGTCCACTTCGAGTGAATCACTCCGAGCGCCGCGTAACAATCGCTTACACTTTCAACGAGAACGCGAAACGCGATCAGATCATGAATTTGATCGAGACCGCAGTCGTTCGACTTCATCTTTCGCCAGACGGAATAGAGGTGCTTGGCCCGGCCTGTTACTTCGGCTGCAAACCCTTGCTCCGCCAGTCGCGACGACAACGTTCGGCATACGTCTGAAATATACTTTTCGCGCTCTTTTCGCGTCTTGGCGACGGCTGCGCCGAGTTCGCGCCACGGCTCCGGCTCGAGATAGCGAAAACTTAAGTCTTCGAGTTCGCTTTTGAAACCTTGCATACCGAGCCGATGCGCAAGTGGCGCGTAAATTTCTACGGTTTCGCGAGCAATTCGCTCTTGCGCCGGGGGGCTCATGTACTGAAGCGTCCGCATGTTGTCGATGCGATCGCAAAGCTTGATCAGTAGGACGCGAATGTCGCGCGCCATGGCGACGACCATTTTCCGAAAATTTTCGGCCTGACGATCTTCTTTGGACGTAAAATTAATTTTCGACAGCTTCGTGACGCCGTCGACCAGATCGGCAATCTCCTCGCCGAACTGCTTTCGGATATCTTCGATGGTCGCGAGAGTATCTTCGACGACGTCGTGCAAAAGCCCAGCGCACACACTCGCCGCATCGAGGCGTAACTCGGTGATGATCTCCGCCACGCTAACCGGATGCACGATATACGGCTCGCCCGATTTGCGCTTCTGGCCCGAGTGCGCCTTGAGACTGAAGTCATAAGCGCGACGCAATAGGTCGGCGTCAACCGATGGTTGGTAGGATTTTACACGCGAAATGATCTCTTCGATCGGCATCATGTCAATTGGCGAATCGCGCTACTGAAGCGTATTTCACCGTAACACTGTGTTTCGCTTAGCGCTACCGATGGAGCCCATCGACATGCCCGCAACATCGCGCATTTATGCCCACGTTCGCACTTCAATTCGTCGGCGCGTTCTTGTACTGACGCGCATCAATGACTTCCTTAGCCCGACTACTTATTCCAATTCTATTCGCTGCGGCCACCTCGTGCTCTGCCACTTCCTCGAAGGAGGCGCCGGACCCAGACGAGCGGTCGGCCGGTATTTCTGAGGCGGATTCGGCAGAAAACCGCTGTGCGTCGACATTCCAGCGTCGAATTAACGCTCTTCTTCGCGATGCCCGGCTCGAACTCGACAATTTTCAGACCTCATACGCCAAAGTGCTTCGCGGCGAGCTGGATGCTAATAAAGTCGATATTTTGCCATTTTGCGCCATGAATACGGCGGAGTTTACCGAACTCCGCAAGTACCACAATTTTAGCGCGATTTCGGGGAACACCGCTACACGCTTTCAAAAGCTAAGAGCCGGTGACGACGACATGATGAACGAAATACACGGCGCCTTCGCCGGCTTCCAATGGGGAAATCGCCTTTTCGTATCGACGTCACAGTCGGCTAACGGCTTTCTTGAAACTGTCGCCCACGAAGTAACGCACTACCTTCGGGAGGCACATCTCGGCGACTACAAAGACCCGCAAGTGATCTGTATCGAGGAGAGCGAAGCGTACCGGGCAGAAATTTTGCTTCGTCGTCCAAAAGTGACTGCCCGCGAGTCGGCGGATATTCACGCAAAACTTCGCCGGTACTTCGACTTGTCGAAACTTCGGCCAGATTCGTGCGACTACCTCTGAACTGTGCTTTGCTTTCTATGGAGTTGAAATACGCAATGAAAATTACAGTTTGTACCGTTTCGCTTCTCGCACTTGTTCCGCTATCGGCGCTCGGGTGCGCGTCCGCAGTCGGCAGTGACGAAGAGGGCGAATCAACGACGCTCGAAGCGAAATACCGATGCTGGGACGAGTTCTGCTGCGGGACAACGCCGCCCCATCCGCCAGTCGCACCTCAACCGCCCGCTGCACCTCAACCGCCCGCTGCACCGCCTCAGGCTGCCGCTGCCACGGCCGTCAGCGCAGGGCGATGAACCTACCGATCGAGAACGACTCGGTTTTCAAGACGACCTAGGCGGTCGATTTCGAGCGCCACTACATCCCCCTCGCGTAGCCACTGGTTGTCGGTGATGCGCGAGCCGTTCAATTCCATAAAACAGCCCGTCCCGCATGTTCCTGACCCGATGACGTCGCCAGGATAGAGCGTGACGCCGTAGCTTGCCCGCTCGACAATCTGCGCGAACGTCCAGTTCATGTCTTTCACGTTGCCGCGAGAGACTTGAACGCCGTTAACAAACGCGCGCATTTCGAGATCAAATTTCGCGCCATTTGGAGTGCGTATGATCGCCCCCTCAAGCTCATCGAATGTCACGAGAGCCGGTCCCAGCGCCGTCGCAAAATCTTTCCCCTTCGCAGGGCCGAGCGACAACTTCATCTCTTCCATTTGAAGCGCTCTCGCTGAAAAATCGTTCATGATTGTGAGGCCAAAAATATAGCTATCGCCTTCGGCCGCCGAAATGTTGCGCCCTTCTTTGCCGATGACGATCGCCGCTTCAAGCTCAAAATCAAGTTTATCAAGCTGCATCGGGCGCACGTGAAGATCGCCGGGGCCGATGACCGCTTGATGGTTTGTAAAATAGAAAACGGGAAACTGATCGAATTCCGGAATCATTTCGAGTCCGCGATTGCGTCTCGCGGTTTCGACATGTTGGCGAAATGCGTAGCCGTCTCTCATCGACGGCGGCCGCGGAATTGGCGCCAAGAATGAACACGAACTTGCATCGTAAAAGAGCGCCTCATTTGACATTACCGCCGGGAGCACGTTTTCGTCGGCCGCCTTCAAAATGCGTTCGATAATGCCCTTCGATTTTTCGGCGTTGGAAATGACTTCGAGTACGCTTTCTCCAATGCCCAACTCCGTTTCGGAACGCCGGTTTTGATCGCCGGCAAGGCTACTCTGAAACCACGACAACGCGATCGACAAGCGCAAAACGCGATTGCCAACGAGCAGCCCAACTTCAGGTTTGTTAAGGTTCGAATTTGGATTTGTACAAGTGACGAGTTTCATGCGAGCGCAGTTCTAGCATGGCTTGTCGCGTTCGCCGGAAGCCCTGGCCTGCGACTCGACGCCACCCTATTGCGATGCGGCGTCCCCACAACCGGGAACCGCCTCGTGCGTCGCGGCGTTGCGCAGGTAGTCGATGTGACTGGTTGCGTTGATGATTTGCGGGTCGATATCGCTCGCAAGCGCCTCCTGGGCCACGGTGGCGACCCAAGCGGCGGCCAACGAAGCCCGGTAACAGGCTTGGAAGCCGTCCTGCCCGGGCAACCGATCTTTCATGTAGCTTTTGACAGGTGCCTTTGCGCATTGATCGACTGCGAACAGACGCAGAGCGGAATAGAACGTGCTCCTATTCGCCTGAACTTCAGCGTGCGGTGGTTGGCCGAGCCGACGGACGCCTACGTTGGCAAAATCGGCGCTCAATATTCCGTCCCACAACTCACCGCTTACGTAGATTGGATATCTTGAAATCGCGCGCTTCTTGTCCACTCCAAATTTGGCGAGTTTCGGGATCAAACTGAGCTCACTTTGAAGGAACGTCTTGCATCGCCCGCCTGATTGCTGGCCAATTTCCGACGATTTCGCCGAAAGGCATGCAC
>CAMAVR010000073.1 GCA_945861885.1 Nannocystis exedens
TCGCACCATCGCACAGAGCGATTAAGCATGCCGTTCATCCGATTAAAATAGCGAATTCACGATCTCTTCTACAGTTCTCAAAACCGGGCACGTTTACGGGCACGGGCACGTTTACGGGTCAGAGGAGAAATTGAGTACGCACCCTACTGTCTGCAGCTCATCGCTGCCATCAATGGTTAAACTTTTCAAATTCGGAAAAACTGCCGGGATCGACAGTTCGCGATAGTCTCCCCGAGGGATGACTAGCCTATTGCAAAGAGTATTTGAAAAATCGCCTTCGAACGACACGCTGCGCGCTCGTCTGATAATATTGACCTTTCCACCCCACACATTCTCGGGGCGAACGACAACCCGACCGCTTTCATCGGGCTCGGCGTAAGGCATTGGAAAATGAAACGACCCTGCCGTTGGCACCACGGCACGGCCTACAGGCAATCGGATGGATTGGACGGGATGAGAAAGCGTCAGGTCTTGCAGCGCTCGAAACGCGCCCGGATTTCCTCGGAAGTCGACCAACGCGAGCCGCGATGAGTCTTGGATGACAACTTGCTGCAAATGGGGAAACGAGCCGTCCAATACGACGCTCTGGAGACCCGGCTGGTCGACGATGGTAATGCGAACGAGGTTGTGCGCACTGAAATCACCGTGCAGCGTCACGCTAGAAAACGACCCTGAATAGGTCGTGCGGAAAACCGTTCCAGGTCGTCGCACACCGTACGAAAAGATAGCGAGCTCCACCGCATCATTCTCACGAATCTCGAGCTGATCCGATGAAAGCACAAGCGCAGAAACAGCCAGAGCTGGGCGCACACTAAAAATTAGTGCCAGCAGACTGAGCGCTGCGAGCCAATGGTGGAACGAGACTCGGCGATGGAAGTGGCGCATCGTAGCGATGTGTCATCCCGCGGCTCACAGTCGAGCGCGGAACCGTGATTTCAACTTTTTTTTGGCATTTCAGCGTCACGGTTCTGACCACTGAGGCGGACCCCTTGGTCCGCACCATCGGAAGTCGGGGCGAAGGTGCTGAGCCCGCCTTATTCTTTGCACTCTTAGTCAATTAAACTCTGATTGGTAGTTCTTCTTTCTGCCTTGTGAGGGGTCGTTTCAGAGATCCAAAACCCGATCGCAACCGCTCGACAAACCGCGGCACATCACCGTCGCCGAATCGCACTATTTTTCCCGCCTCGCCGCTCCACCCCACCAGTCCCCGGTCCCCTCCCCACCATCCTCCGCACCTAGATGGCGTCCGGCGGTGTATTCGCGCCTTGAAGTTCCCATAGTGAGCGTAAATCAACGCAAACCATCTCTTTCCGTTGCAGCTTGTCAGAAACTCGTGCATAATTTCTAACACAATGGCCACAAGCGGGAAAATAAGTGAGCGAATTCGTCGGCGCATTGATGAAATGCCGGTGGGCGAGCCCTTCACCCCGACGGTCTTCCTAGAGTGCGGAACGCGCGCGTCGGTGGATCAAACCTTGTCGCGTCTGGTCAAAACGGGGGCCCTTGCACGGGTGACGCGTGGGGTGTTCGTGCGTCCAGAGGTCAGCCGATATGTGGGCCAGGTCATGCCGGAGCCACTCAAAGTTGCGGAGGCCATTGCGAAGACGACCGGGTGCGTCGTTCAGGTGCACGGCGCCGAAGCTGCACGCCGGCTCGAGTTGACCACGCAGGTTCCAACCCAAGCGGTGTTCAATACATCGGGCCCGTCCAAGCGCATCCGCGTGGGCAAATTGGAGATTCGGCTCCAGCATGTCTGTGCGCGCAAGCTTGCGTTGGTCGGACGGCCAGCCGGGCTCGCGCTTGCGGCATTGTGGTATCTAGGCAAAAACCAGGTCACGCCGGATGTAGTTCGAGCGATCCGTCGCAAGCTATCTGCGCCCGAGTTTGATGCCTTAAAATCTGCAGCCAGCGTCATGCCTGGCTGGATGAGCGATGTGCTCTTTCAATACGAACGAGGCGTTCAACATGCGTGATGCTTTTTTGCAAATTCCACCGTCTGAGCAGTCGCAAATTTTTCGAGCGCTCGGGCCTCAGATGTCACGCGCTCGGGCGGTGTCCATCTTGGGTAAGTTCCGGCCTCAATGAGGCGCTTCCGTTTCGTCGAGCTTCATCGATAAGAGATACAGATACCCCACTTCCATGCGGTGCGGTATATCGCGCGAACCATGTACACCGTGGAGTTTTACGAGGATGAAGCCGGGGCATCGCCGATCTGGCGATGGATCACTGAAGAGCTCTCGCCTACGCAGCGGCGGGCGGTCACTGCCGCCCTCGAAGAAATCCTCGCACCGATGGGCATCAACGTCTGCAAGACGGAGTTCGGAAAAGCTCTCGGCGGCGGCCTCTGCGAGCTCCGTATTCGGCAAGGCGCCGACCAACTTCTTGGTCGAGTCGGTAAGGCCGCTGTCGCCGCGGCTGCCGAACGACCGGAAAAATTATTGATACGAGTTTTCTTCCACGCCCACGGCGACAAATTGGTCTTGCTCGTCGGCGGCTACGACAAGGCACGCCGCAGCAGCCCGCGCCACCAGCAGGCCGAGATCGACTTGGCCCGAAAGCGACTTGGCGCATGGAAGCGTCGTCGCCGATAGGCGCGAAACGCCGAGTTGACTTATCGGTTATAACCGATATTATGAAGTCATGGCCAAGACGCTCAAAGATCTATCTGCAGCCGTCGAACGCGAAGCAACCGAAACCGGTGGCGACGCCGTCGCTGAGCTCGCGCGTTTCCGCGCGTACTATCGTCTCGCGCGCCAACTGACCGATCGACGCACCGAGCTCGCGATGAGCCAGCAGGAGCTCGCGAAGCGCTGCGGCGTGCGTCAGAGCGAGATCAGCAAGATCGAGAGCGGCCGCGCGAACCCGACAGTGCACACGCTCACGGCAATTGCCGGAGCACTCGGCGCTGAGATTTCCTTAACCGCATCGACGCGCCGTACGCGCAAGAGCTCGGTCACTCCATCGCGCGCCAAGGCTCCCCGACGCAGACCCGCGGCCGCCCACTGACGACCTCGTCAAACCCGATCGCAACCGCTCGACAAACCGCGGCACATCACCGTCGCCGAATCGCACTATTTTTCCCGCCTCGCCGCTCCACCTGAAGCTCCCTCAGTTTCGTTGACACGCTCCGACAAGAGCGACGAGCGCTAACGTTCATCAAGCAGAGGTGCTACCAGGACAAGCTGGAAAGTAATAACTATGGCATTGAGCGAATCTCTCCGAAAGCAGATCTCCGACCTTGTGGTCACGAACCGGGTGGTCCTCTTCATGAAGGGAACTCGCCAGATGCCCCAGTGCGGGTTCTCCGCCCAGGTCGTTCAGATCCTCGACGAGCTGGTGCCGAGCTACGAAACGGTCGACGTGGTCCGTTCTCCCGAGATCCGGGATGGGGTCAAGGAATTCTCGGAGTGGCCGACGATCCCCCAGCTGTACGTCGACGGGAAGTTCATCGGAGGCTGCGACATCGTCCGCGAAATGAATGCGTCTGGAGAGCTCCAGAAGCTCATCGGCGTGAAGACGTCGGATCCGAAGACGCCGACGATCACGATAAGCGACGCGGCCACCAAGGCGTTTGCGGCGGCCGTGGCAGAGGCGGGTGGAGACTCGCTGCGCCTCCAGATCGACCCTCAGTTTCAGCACGAGCTCTTCTTCGGACCGCGCGAGCCAGGCGACATTGAGGTCCAAGTGAATGGGCTGACCCTCCTGGTCGACCGCTCAAGCGCGCCCCGGGCCAACGGTCTGAGCATCGAGTTCATCGACGGACCTGGTGGCGGCTTCAAGATCAGCAACCCGAACGAGCCTCCAAAGGTGAAGCAACTGAGCGCGCCTGAGCTCAAGACCATGCTCGATCGAGACGAGGTCACGCTCTTTGACGTCCGACCCGAGAACGAGCGAGCGATTGCCAGGATTACGGCGGCGCGATCCCTCGATGCGGCAGGTCAAAAGTACCTGCTCGGGCTCGACCGGGGCACCCCTGTCGCGTTCCATTGCCACCATGGAATCCGAAGCCAGGAAGCTGCCCAGCAACTGCTTGGCGAAGGCTTCCTCGCTGTCTACAACCTCAAGGGCGGCATCGACGCGTGGTCGCAGAGCATCGATCCATCGGTGCCGCGTTACTGAGGTACGAAGGAGGCAAACATGTCGTCCCATCCGACCGATTTCCAAGGTTCAGTCATTGACGCGCTCCGCGAGGCTATCGAGCGCCAGATCCCCGATTCACGCGCCGCTGTGAACGGCGGAGGCGGGCACTTCAGCATCGAGGTGACGTCACCTGCCTTCGCTGGCAAGAGCATGCTGGAGAGCCAGCGCATGGTGTACGGCGCGATCGCCCACCTGATGAAGGGAGAGATGGCGCCGGTGCACGCCGTCGACAGTCTGAAAACCCGGACGCCCATCGCGCCGGCGTAACCTAGAAACAAGCTGGGTTTCGGGCGAAACCCAGCTTGTTTCCCCCTTGCATTTCCCTGCACACTCTTAGGAATGGGATGATCACGCAGACCGCATTGATTGCCGATCGCGACACCGTGGGCTGGCGGTTCGACAACACCTACTCGCGGCTGCCGGACATTTTCTTCGCCCCGGCCAAACCCGCCACGGCGCGGGCGCCGCGGGTTTCGATCCTGAATCACCGCCTGGCGGACGAACTCGGCCTCGACCTCGGCGCGATGTCGCCGGAAGTGGCCGCGGCCCTGTTCGCCGGTCAAGCCCTGCCGGCCGGTTCCCAACCCATCGCTCAGGCGTACGCTGGGCACCAGTTCGGCGGCTTCACGATGCTCGGTGACGGCCGCGCCATCCTGCTGGGTGAGCACCGCACGCCGTCCGGCCGGCTCGTCGACATTCAATTGAAGGGGGCGGGGCCGACGCGGTTCTCGCGCAGCGGTGACGGGCTCGCCGCCCTCGGGCCGATGCTGCGCGAGTACGTCATCAGCGAAGCCATGTCGGCCCTCGGCATCCCCACCACGCGAAGTCTCGCTGTCGTCACTACCGGCGAACGGGTCTACCGCGAGTCGGCGTTGAGAGGGGCGATCCTCACCCGCGTGGCCGCCAGTCACCTTCGGGTCGGAACGTTCCAGTACCTCGCGACCCGTCAGGACCCATCGAACCTGCGGGTGCTTGCCGACTACGCGATCGCCCGTCACTACCCGGAACTGATCGACGCCCCGCGAAAGTACCTGGAGTTCTTCCGCGCGGTCATGGACCGCCAGGCCTCGCTCATCGCCCGGTGGCAACTCGTCGGGTTCATCCACGGAGTGATGAACACCGACAACATGGCGATCTCCGGGGAGACGATCGACTACGGTCCGTGTGCATTCATGAACGCCTACCGCCCCGACACGGTGTTCAGTTCGATCGACCACGCCGGCCGCTACGCCTACGGCAATCAACCCGCGATCGCGCAGTGGAACCTGGCCCGCTTCGCCGAAACCCTGTTGCCGCTCCTGGATTCCGACCAAGAGAAGGCGATTGCCATCGCCTCGGAGGCTCTCGGCGAGTATCCCGCCCTGTTCGAGCGGCACTGGCTCGCCGGGATGCGAAAGAAGCTGGGGCTCCAGACGGGCGAGGCCGACGACGTCGAGTTGATTCGATCGCTGCTCGACTGGATGCAAGAATCTCGGGCCGATTTCACCAACACGTTCCGCGACCTGTCATCGGAGGAGCCGCCGGCCGGCGACCGGTATCAGGTCCCTAACTTCCAGGCCTGGTATTCACGATGGCGGCTTCGACTCAGTCGTGACGGTCGCCCGAGCACCGCAGCCTACGCCGTGATGCGGACAGTCAACCCGGCCGTCATCCCGCGGAACCACCGGGTAGAGGAAGCACTTTCCGCCGCGGAGGGTCACGACGACCTGTCGGTACTGCATCGACTGCTGGCGGCGTTGGCGTCACCGTTTGAAGCGGGGGCTGAGTCGGCACAGTATCAAGACCCGCCCCTCGACGACTGCAACTATCGTACGTTCTGCGGAACGTAGCGATGGCACTGTGGGGTCGTGTAAAGTTGTTCTTGGTCCCACACTGAGATGCGGAGTGAGTAGCTCCTGACCGTCTGAAGGACTAAGGGGCCACGTCGTGGATGTCGTGCCGTACGTGCGACTGCGAATGGCAGTCGGTGCTGGACTTATCGCCCCTAAGTTTCGCAATCGTATCGGCGCTCGACTTCACACTCGTAAAAAGTCCCAGTACAACAATAGCGACTCCGGCAATCGGACGGAATGCCGGAGCGAAGCGCATGGTGGCCGTGCGCGCAGCGATGCTTCCTGCGACCGCAAGCGCCGGGAGAGTGCCGAGCCCGAAGGCGAACATGTACGACGCCCCGGCGGTTGCCGACCCCGCGCTCGCCGCGAGGGCCAGCGCCGAGTAGACCATTCCGCAAGGGATCCACCCCCATAGGGCGCCAACGGCGATACAGTCGGCGAGCGAACGAAGTGGGAGGCGTGAACGCACGAGCGGTTGAAGTTTTCGCCAGATCGGCGCGCCGCAGTTCTCGACGACTCGCCACCATTTTGTGACGCCAAGAAGATGAAGCCCAATACCGACCATCGCAAAGCCCGAAAGCGCGCGCAGGATCGTCTGGGCGACTCGAAGCGGCAGGAGATGAATTGTTAAATCGCCAATACTTCCAAAAATAAATCCGAAGAGTGCATACGAAGCGATTCGTCCGAAATTATACCCGCACGTGTACATCACTTGATCCCGCAATCGCCGCGGGGCGATCTGCGAGCCGAGCGTCGCCGCGAGTCCCCCACACATACCGATGCAGTGCGCGCTACCGGCTAACCCCATTAATAGCGCCGCCAACAGCCCCGAGCTATTCATGCATTCCCCCGAGAAAACGCCCGTGCAGCTCGATCTTGTTTGGGTCGGAGTCGGCGCGAATTTCGACGACGAACGGAGTGTCGCCCATAAATTTATCTTGCGGAATGTGTGCGATGACAGGCAGATGCGCCATCCCCATTGGCGCAAGATGCGCTCGCTTGAGCGGCAAGTCGAATTCGACGCCAGAATCGCTTCGCGCAGTTATTTCGAAGTCACGATCGCTGTTAGATTTGTTTGAAAGATGAACAGTAAACCCGTTCACAATCGCCCCTCCAGCGACCGAATACGGCTGACCGGGAATGCGAATGAGGCTCGCGTCAAATGAGGACCGGTGCGCGACGGCGACCGAAAACGCCCCAATGCCAGCGATGAGGAGCGCGGAATAAAGCTCGAGACGTGGGCGCCAGAAGCGACGTGGAAGGTGCGCGAGCCCTTGCTGCGAATCGTAGCGGATAAGGCCCCGCGGCTGACCCAAACGGACCATCACGTCGTCACACGCGTCGATGCACGCCGTGCAGCCGATGCAGTCGAGCTGAAGTCCGTTTCGAATGTCGATCGCCGTCGGGCAGACGGCGACGCATCGGCCGCAATCGACGCAATCGCCTCGCTGGGCACTGGCAGCTTTTCCCCGTGGCTCGCCGCGAGTTGAATCGTAACCGACGACAAGCGAACCGGCGTCGAGAAGGGCGGACTGAAGCCGACCATAAGGGCAGACGATGAGGCAAAACTGTTCGCGAAAAAATGCGAAGTTTAGATAGAGCACGAGCGAGAGCGACCCCATCCAAAGAAATGCTTCCCAATGCTCTCCGGGCGCTTCGCGCACCATCGCCATAAGTTTCGCCGGGCTTACGAAATAGGCGACAAAGATGTGCGCGATGGCAACCGACGCCAAAGCAAACGCTATATGTTTAACGATCTTTTTGATCGCGAGGCCGAACGTCATGTTGCCCGCGTTCATTCGGAGGCGCCGGCTAGCCGGCCCTTCGATGATGCGCTCGATTCGGCGGTAGACCCCTTCCAAAAAAACGGTCTGAGGGCAGGCCCACCCGCACCATACGCGCCCCGCGAGAGTCGTTAAAACGACCAGAGAAAACCCGGCGCCTGAAAGTAAAAAGAATACCAGCCAAATGTCCCCGGCATTGAATACGAGACCGAACAGGTAAAATGCTCGGCGGTCGACATCGAGAAAAACCGCGGGATGCCCACCTATCGTTGTTAGCGGAAGACAAACCAACATAGCGATAAGCAGCACAAACGTAATTCGCCGCGCGGTATTGAACCGACCGGACACATCGGCCGGTTGAATGTCGACGCGGCTTCCGTCGTGCCGCAACGAACTTCTCGTGTGTTCCTCTGCGGACATCTACTTGTACTCAGTTTCGTTCGACAATTCTCCCTGTGGCGGCTTGCCGTCCGGCACGTTTGTATTTCGGAGTGTCAGCACAAATGCCGTGACGTTTTGAATCGCTTCGGCGCCGAGCTGTCCGCCCCACGCTGCCATCCCTTTCGCGGGAACGCCGTCGGTGATCGTCTGATAAATGTCGTTCGGCGCGCCACCGTGAATCCAATATCGATCGGTAAGATTGGGGCCGATCCCGCCGCCGCCATTAGCTGCGTGGCATGGGGAACAAGTCTGTTGGAAGAGCTCTCCACCCTTGGCCACCGATTTCGGGTCTTTAGAGAGCCCTTCAAGCGCGTCTCGATCCATGACACCGTGCGCACGAATTTGCTCTGCGCGCGCGGCCGCATGTTCGGCAACTTCTCGCTTGTAAGCCTCGAGCGGAAGCTCGCCCGAACGAAGCTGGCTATAATAAAAAAAATAGCCAATCGCAAAAGCCACTGTGGCGATAAAGGTCCAAACCCACCAGTTTGGCAGCTGATGATCGCATTCGCCGATCCCGTCGTATTCGTGGATGATTTTATCTTCGGCGCTTGATTCGTTCGGAGCTCTACTTGCCATGGGTGGACGACTCCGTACGTTCGAGTGGGAGAAGCGATGCGTGCGTGTAGGCGCTATTTCCTTGGCGAATTAGGCGAATCACTGTCGCCATAAAGGCGCCGAGAAAAAGAACCAAGCCGCCGAGCGCAAGCGGCACCATCGGGCTTGAAAAAAGTGCTTCTTTCAACATGTTGTGGCCTCGGTTTTCTTAGAAATTTAGTTTTTAACGAGGTCCTTCAACCTCGGTTGAACGACTAGGTTGCGCGCCGGGGGTGCCGATGCGTTGCAAATAGGCGATGAGCGCGACGATCTCCGATTGCGGAATTGCGCTTGCGCCTTGAGCCTTCAGGTCAGCGGCGATCTCTGCCGCCTGTTCTGCGGCATCACGCGCCGCGCTTTCGACCTGTTGGGGCGTATAGGGTACGCCGACGCTCCGCATCGCGCGCAGCTTCGGTTCGAGCCCCGCGGCATCGAAGGTTCGTTCAAGGAGGTGACCGTACGTAGGCATGTTTGAACCGGGCGAGATCGCGCGTGGATCGATCATGTGACGATAGTGCCAGAGATTCGGGTACTTCCCACCTTCGCGGGCAAGATCAGGCCCTGTGCGCTTCGAACCCCATTGGAAAGGGTGATCCCACATCGAATCTTCCATCGTCGACACGGCGCCGTAGCGTGTTGTTTCGAAAAGAAACGGCCGAATCATTTGCGAGTGGCAGTTCGCACACCCTTCGCGCAGATAAACATCGCGACCTTCGAGTTCAAGCGCCCGGTAGGGACGAATCTTTCCGGCCGAAGCTTCGACCGGATGAACAAACAGCGACGGCAACAGCTCGGCTACGCCGCCGATCAAGACGGCAATGACTGTGAGCACCGTGAACAGAAGGCCTCGCCCTTCGACAATGCGGTGCCAGGTTGGGCTCTTTTCAGCGTTATCCGACGCAATCGCAAGAGCTCCAAGAATCGCGACGATGAAGGCCGCGCAGATGAAAAAGATGCCCGCAAGCGCATTTACAACGGCGATCAGCCCGACGATCCCCATAACGAGGGCCGTAACGACAACAGGGCGACCGAACAGCACGTCGCGCCACGGCACCTGATCAACGTCGTCGTCTGGCATGTCGACCACTTGGATCTGTCCGTCGACAGCCGCCCCTTGGCGCGCGGTCTTGTAGAGATTCCAAGCCATCAGGAACATTCCGGCGAGGTACATCAGTCCGCCGGCAAGGCGCGTCCAGTACATGGGCCGAATGGCGCTAAGCGTCTCGACAAAGTTCGGATAGGTGAGCGCCCCTTCTGCGTTAACTGCGCGCCACATGAGCCCCTGCGTGACGCCGCTCACCCACATCGAAACGACGTAGAGGAGAATGCCAAACGTGCCGAGGTAAAAGTGGGTATTCGCCATTCGGCGCGAATAGAGCTCAGTGCCGTAGAGGCGGGGCACCATCCAATAAAACATCGCGGCGGCCATAAAGCCGTTCCAGCCGAGCGCGCCCGCATGAACGTGCCCGATGATCCAATCGGTATAGTGCGCGAGACTGTTAACACTCTTGATCGAAAGAAGCGGCCCTTCGAATGTTGCCATTCCGTAGAACGTTAGTGCCGCGGCAAAGAATTTTAAAACAGGGTCGCTGACGAGTCGGTTCCAAGCGCCTCGGAGCGTTAGCAGCCCGTTGATCATGCCGCCCCAACTTGGCGCCCAGAGGTAACCGTCCGGCAGCCCCCACCTTCAATCGGCGCGAGGCGGGCGGGATAGTGCGGCGCGGAGGCGCCAATGAACGCGACGCAAGAGCCGATTCGACAGCCTTAAAATGTACGAGGACAAGCGCTCGCCGCGAAATGACGGCAAAGCGCGCAGTGGAGCGAAAGCGACGCGCGTGCAGCACTCGACGAGGTCAAACGTCACGGCAAATCGATCTACGCCTACGCGCGCGAAATCGGGGTCGCCTCGCAACGCTTC
>CAMAVR010000074.1 GCA_945861885.1 Nannocystis exedens
ACCCGTGGGCCTGCTCGTCAACTTCAACGTTGCAACACTAAAAAACGGCTTACGTCGCCTTACCCCAAATAAACCAAATCCCTCCCGCCCTTCCGCCCTCCCTGTTCAAATTCTGGCGCTGAATGAGCCCCGCGATTCAGGCGACGAATGGGAATTCTTAAACAGACCCTAAGCAAATCGCCCGAACTCCCTGTTCAACTTCTGGGATCGTTCATAGTGCCGCGGAGCATTTTCCCCACCATCCGAAAATCGGCTCTAAAAGACCACAGCGGATGCCGAAATGTTGCCGGACGATTGCGTTCGATGAACGCGTGCGAAAACCACGCCGGCGCGTAGCCGACAACAACTGCTGCCGCGTATGCGCGCGGCTCATGGCAGAGATAGCCAATCGCTACGGTTGCTAGCGCCAATGCTGTGCCTACGCAATGAAGCACCCGCGTCGCCTTCCGCGAATGTTGGCTGATATAATAGGGCCAAAACTCCTCAAAATTCGCGATTTTTTCGTCTTGCATCTGAACCGCAGTTTAGCTTTCTGGTTTTAGAAAGCTACGGTACCGTTTCGAGCCGCGTGAACAAACCAATCCGTCGCGGAATCTCTCTTGTTGTCGGTACGTTGGCTCTTGCGGGGCAGTCGTGCAGCGCGCGGTCAATTGCAAACCTTTCAGCGCCCGAAGTTGGCTCCCCGTCGCCGCGCGAATCGCGGCCCGTCGGGCACGATCCCGAACCGCTTACGATTCAAAATAGTGAAGGGGCCGTTTACGTTCGATTGAATCCGTTCAGCATCCGCGTCGAAAATCGCTCCGGAAAAACAGTACTTTCGTCGATCGACGAACCGCCTGCAGGTGTAGTGAGCGACCGTGCGTACGCTTATGGCTCGCTCGGCGCAACGCGCGCCACGTTCGAATCGAAGCCGCTGGTGATCGAAGGGTGGGATCACACATCGATTCGCGACGACCGATGGATGCATGCGGCCCGCGCCGAGGTCGTCAGTGCAAGCGATCGGTCGCTCGCGCTAAAGCTGTTCTCAGGCGACACGGTAGAGCAACCGATCGCGCTTCGCATCGACCTTGAAGGGGCAGCCATCGCGGTCGATGCGCGAATCGAAACTCCGGACAGCCAACCGATCGCAACGCGGCTCAATCGCATGGGGCAGTCGTTTGCGCTCCCCGTCGACGAACATTTTTTTGGCCTTGGCGAACGATTTGATGCGATCGACCGGCGCGGCCTTCGCGATGAATGTTGGGTCGAAGAGGGGGGTCTCGGCCAAGGCGAATCAGAAGGTGTTGGTCCAAAAAACCCGTCGCCAAATGGCCGCGGGATGACGGGCGTCCCGATCCCGTTTTTTATTTCGACGCGCGGTTATGGCATCTGGGTCGATTCGACAACGCGCACCGGTTTCGATTTCGGTTCAGAAACTACTTCCGCGTGGCGGATGTATACGACCGAACCGCGGCTAAAATACCGTATTTTTATAGGCGATTCGCCGCGCGCTATTCTTGCGGCGTTCACGTTGCTCACCGGCCGTGCATCGCTCCCAGCGCCGTGGGTATTTGGGCCGCGTCGTCGGGTCGATCACGGGAAGCTTATCGGCGGCCTCGATGAAGCGGTCGCGCTTCGAAACGCCCACATCGCTACAACCGTTCTCGACGATACAACACACTTTTTGCCAATCGCTGCGCATCTGGGGCGCGAAGACGAACTTAAAACTTGGAATCGGAAGATGCACGCGCGCGGCTACAAAACCATCGCGTACGCCAATCCCCATGTTTCAACGGCGAACGGCGCGGCGTCGGAGCTCCTGGCATACGGGCGCGCGCACGATCTGTTCGTGAAGCTCGATGATGGTCGCGAACTTCAGTCGTTCATCGTCTCTGCGGGTGGTCAGCAAGTGACAACGATCGACTTGTCGAATGCTAAAGCGATCGCCTGGTACCAATCGCAGCTGACGGGGATGTTCGACGTCGGCTACGACGGGTGGATGCTCGATTTCGGCGAGTATTTACCCGCAAATGCCCGCATGAAAGATGGTCTCAGTGGGCTCGAGGCGCATAACAAGTTCCCGCTTCTCATGCAGCAAGCGTCGTTTGAAGCGGCGAAGCGCGCACGCGGAAACGACTTCATGTTCTTCGCTCGCAGCGGCAGCGTCGGCACCGCAGCCGCCTCGTCGCTCGTCTGGTCGGGCGATCCGAGCGCGAGCTTTGAAGAGGCGCGCGGGCTCCCTGCGCAAGTGCGAGCCGGCGTTACAATTGGGCTTTCGGGCGTTCCATTTTGGGGGAGTGACATCAGCGGCTACACGTGCGTCAACGATGCGCCACCCGACAAAGAAGTCTATTTGCGGTGGACCGAATTTGGAGCGCTATCGAGCGACATGCACGACGAAAACGCCTGCGCCGGCGCCCCGCCAAACGCTCCGCCAAAATGGACGTTATGGAGCGATCGTGAAACGACCGACACGTACAAGATGTACGCTTCGCTGCACACGCGCCTTTTTCCCTATATTTACGCCGCCGCGCGCGAAGCGGTCGATACAGGCCTTCCGGTCATGCGCCATCCGATTTTGGTGCACCCTGAAGTCGATGAAGCGCTCGCCGTCGAGCAAGAGTACTACTTTGGCCCCGCGCTCTATGTGGCCCCCGTCGTTCATCGCGGCGAACGAGCGCGATCGTTGTGGCTACCGCCAGGCGAGTGGGTCGATTGGTGGACACTGAATCCTCAGCGCGGCGGTCAGCGCACCGTTCGCGATGCTCCACTCGGAATTATCCCGATATTTATGCGCGCCGGAGAGCTCGTTCCGATGCTCGATGCGTCGATTGATACGCTCGCGACGCGTACCGATCGCAATATTGTGGCGATGGCCGACGTCGATTGGCTGCTCGACATTCGCGGACTACTGACGACAAAAACGCCAACGGCAACAATGACTTTGGCCGACGGAACAACGCTAACGGCACAACTGGCCAATGGCGCGCCAGCGATCCCCGTAGGATACCCACCCGCCCTTACCGACGCCGACATGATGACATGCCATCGGTGCGCGCGCATCGACCCGCTCGCCGGTGGTGCGATGCGCGTTCGTATTACGTCGGAAACAAAATCCGATTCGCCGGTAACCGCCGGCGCGCTCTCACTTCGCTCAACCAGGGTGAAGCAATTGCGCGCGCGATGGGATATCGTCGTAGCTATGTAGAGCGTGGGGTTCGCCGCACGCCGCTGCATGCTCTTAGCGCGACCGGTAACACTTATTCGCGGAATTTTAGATGCAAGCAAACGCTCAATCTATGCCAAGAAATGCGTTTGGATATCGAAATTTTCGCCTTTTTCAGACGGCGCGATTCATTCTTACGATCGCGATTCAGATGCAGGCGATTGCAGTCGGTTGGCACATTTACGAGCTGACGCACAGCGCGCTTCATCTCGGGTTTGTCGGACTTGTGCAGTTTCTCCCTGCGATAATACTCGCGCTCATCACCGGCCACACGGCCGATCGGTTTGACCGCCAGAAAATTCTAGTCTGCACGATGAGCGGCATCTCGGTCTGCTGCACGATGCTCGCCGCACTCACGCAGTTTGCCAACGCGTCGCTTCCGGCAATGTATTTCGTCCTTTGTATTTTGGGGACGATTCGCGCGTTTACCGGCCCCGCATCGCACGCGCTCCTTCCGCAGTTGGTGCCACCCGAACGCTTTGGCAACGCGCTGGCGCTCGGTTCGTCGACCTGGCAAATCGCAACAGTGCTTGGCCCGTCGCTCGGCGGTCTCATCTACGGCAGCGCGGGCGGAGCGCTCACCGTCTATATCATTGCAGCGGTGCTCGCATGTGGAGCCGCGCTGCTAATGACACGCGTCAATCCGGAACCGGTCCCGCTCGAAACACGAGCCATTTCATGGGAAACAGTGTTCGCAGGAATTCGCTATATTTGGAGCGAAAAAATCATTCTCGGCGCGATGTCGCTCGACCTTTTTGCTGTGCTACTAGGAGGCTCGGTCGCGCTCCTACCGATTTACGCGAGCGACATTCTACACGTCGGGCCGTACGGCCTCGGTATTTTGCGAAGCGCCCCCGCAGCCGGAGCTGCGGTCATGGCAATCATTCTTGCCGCGTATCCGATCGTCAATCACGCCGGGCTGAAAATGTTCGCCGGAGTCGCCACGTTCGGGATGTGCACGCTCGTCTTCGGCCTATCAAAAAATTTCGGGCTATCGTTAGCGGCGCTCTTCGTTCTCGGCGCGGCCGACATGATAAGCGTCGTAGTCCGCGGCCTCCTAGTGCAAGGAGCAACACCATCGGCCATGCGAGGGCGCGTAAGCGCAGTGAGTCTGGTGTTCATCAGCGCCTCAAACGAGCTAGGCGAATTCGAATCGGGCCTAACGGCATCCTGGTTCGGAACAGTGCCAGCCGTAGTCATAGGCGGCGCGGGGACGCTAATCGTAGTAGCAATTTGGCTAGTGCTCTTCACAAATTTGCGAAACGCCAACAACATCGGCCACATGCGAGTGAACTGAAAAGGAAGAAAACACGCTGGGTTTCTAATATGAGTCGCTTGACCCGCCGCCCCCTGATGAGCCGCTGCCACCGCTATAGCCCGACCCACCGCCGCCTCCGCCGCCCCATCCGCCGCCTCCGCCACGGCCGCCTCTGCCTCCGAAGATAAAGAGCATCCACAAGAGCGACCTGAACCCTGGCGACACGATTGCCAACACGATAATCGCGATCAGAAAGAGCGCGATCATCCCCGCCGACACCGGGCTAGCTTCGCCGCGTGGATGGTGACGCCGCGCCCCGTCCCCGTCCCCCGCCTGTGCGTCTGGCGCGTCGGGCATATCGGCCGCTAATGCCGCAACGATACCGTCTATCCCACCGTTGACCGCTTCACGGTAGCGCCCCGATTTTAAAAACGGCGTCACGCGCGTGCGAAGAATATCGTTCGATTGCAAATCGGTCAGCGCGCCGCCGACCCCCTTGCCGGTCTCGATGCGGACTTGGCGTTCTTTTGGCGCGATGAGAAAAAGAACGCCGTTGTCTTTGCCGCCTTGCCCAAGCTTCCAAGTATTAAACGCCTTGTACGCGACATCGTCGATCGGCTCGTTATCGAGCGAACCGGCTAGAAACACGACAATCTCAAAACCGAGCTTGCGACGCACTCGGTCGAGCTTTGCGTCAAAGTAGGCGCTCTCTTCGGCCGACAGCACGCCGGCCGTATCCATCACATGGCCATTGAGAGGAGGCGGCTCGAACGCAAACGCGAACGAGCTCACAACGAGAGCTACAAACAACGCGGAAAGCGCGAAAAACCGGCGAAAAACCGCCACGCCGAATCGAAGCGGACGCGATACGCGCGGGATTTCTGTACGAGCGATTTGAAGCAAAGGAGTGCTAAAAATTAACTTTTGGCGCAGCTTGCGACTCGGCCGACGCCGCAAAATAAATGCGCGGCTTGAACGGCTGACCGGTGATCTTGTTGACGACCTGCCCGCGAATTTTCAGCAGCTCGGCGTTGTACTCTTTCACCGCAGCGTTGTACTCTTCGCGTGCGCGAAGAACGCGATTCTCCGTCCCCTCGAGCTGAATCTGCAGTGCGTGAAACGACGCGCTCGCTTTTAGATCGGGGTACTGCTCTTGCACGACGAGTAGCCGCGAGAGCGCCCCCTTCAAGTTGTCTTGCGCTTTTTGAAACGCGGCCATTTTTTCGGGGTTTTGCAAATCTTCGGGCGTCATTTTGATCGACGTCGCTTGAGCGCGTGCTTCGATAACCTGGGTGAGCGTTTCTTGCTCGAAGTGCGCCGACGCTTTTACGACGTTGACCAAATTGGGGACCAAATCGTATCGACGCTGGAGCTGGGCTTCGACGTCAGCCCACTTTCGTTCGGCGTTTTGATCGCGCTCGACGAGCGCGTCGTAGTTGCTGCAACCGGCCAAGCTTGTCAGCATCACCATAAGCGATGCGGCAACAACGATCGCTGGCGCGAAAGCCGACGTGATTGCCGATGCTATCGACCGTAAGCGGACAAATTCTCGAATTACTAACGTATCCATGGGCCGGCACATTACCTCATGACGCGCGCGGCAGCACGCTTGAAGTGTTCGTTCTATTCGGTTTGGCTTTTGAAGCGTAAATCGGCTAAGAAAAGCCCAGTTTTTAGTGGAAGGTGACACGTGCAGCCAATCGATACCCCCCAGCTTGCATCGCTCTACCGCAGTCATATTGCGCTCCTAAAGGCGGAGTTTGAGCGAATTTTCGCGGTGGCCGGCTACGACGGCGTCGTCATCCACTCCGGCGTCGCCAAAAAGCGGTGCGACGTCGACGACCAATATTGGCCACTGCGCGTGCTGCCCCACTTCGCCGAATGGCTCCCTCTTATCCAGGCAGATTGCGCGCTTGTCATCGAGGCGGGCGGCTCTCCAAAATTGCTGCGCCCCACCACAATCGATTTTTGGGAGGCGCCGCCTATCGTTGAGTACGACTACTTCTTCGAGCAGTTCAACGTCGTCGGCATCAAAAACCGAAGCGCCATGAAAAGCGAGGTAAGCGCCGGCAAGCGTTACGCATTTCTCGGCGAAGATCGCTCGCTTGCAGCCGAGCTAGGGCTCACTGCAATCAATCCAGCCGAGATCACAAAGCCGCTAGAGCGGTATCGCACCAGAAAAAGCCCATACGAAATCGCCTGTTTGGATGAAGCAAATCGCCGCGCCGCCGTCGGTCACGAAGCGCTCGCAAAAGCGTTTTATCAGGCCGATTTGTCCGAGCTCGATCTCCATCTCGCGTTCCTCGCTGGAACCCGCCAAGACGATCCAGAGACGCCGTACAAAAACATCGTCGCTCTCGGCCGCAACTGCGCCACGCTTCATCACATCAGCTACCGAAAAACCCCGTCGTTGTCGGCCAACGGAGCGATGACTCTCCTGGTCGACGCCGGGGCAACGTTTCAAGGGTATGGCTCCGACATTACGCGCACTTGGGTAAAAGGTGCCGGCGCAGCCGCATCGTCGTTCGGAGCAATCGTCTCCGGTGTCGAAAAACTTCAACAGTTGCTATGCAAACGCGCGCAAGTAGGGCTCGCCTACGAAGATTTGCATAACGAGTCGCATCATTACGTAGCCGCCGTTCTTCGCGAAGCCGGCATCGCGCGCCTGTCGGTCGACGAAATTGTCAACAGCGGGGTCAGCCGCACCTTTTTCCCGCACGGGCTCGGCCATTCGCTAGGCCTACAAGTCCACGACGTCGGCTGCGCCGAAATTGCGCCCAATTCGAACAACCCGTTTTTACGAAATACCTCGGTAATAGGGCTCGACCAAGTGTTCACGATCGAACCGGGGGTTTATTTTATTGAGCCTTTGCTCTCAGAGCTACGCGCCAGCAAAATCGCCAGCGGCATCGACTGGAAGTGCGTGGAGGCGCTATCGCCAATGGGAGGCGTGCGAATCGAAGACGACATCGTCATGCGAAAAGGCGGCGCCGAGAATCTGACACGAGCGCACCTCGCAAATTCAGTTGCGTAGCCGAAGGGGCTTATTTGTCCTGCGAGCCGTTTAAATGCGGCTATTATTTTTCGATGGCTTTCCGTAAGTGCGTCGCTCCGATTTTGCTTTTGCCAATTGTTTCTGGCGCGTGCGAACATCGAGATTTCAACGCCGACCCGTCGCCCGTTCACTCGGCCGATGGCGCCGTCCTCCCGCACATGTCACCGCCACCATCGCCGCCGGCCGACCTGCACGTCTCACCGCCACCATCGCCGCCGGTCGTCCTGCACGTCTCACCGCCACCATCGCCGCCGGCCGACCTGCACGACTCTCAGCACGCGGCAACGCCTGTACCGTTACCTCCACCGAAACCAGGACCGCTGGTTTCACCAAGTCCGGAGCCGCCGCCTCCGACGCCAATAGCCGAGCCCTCGCCCCAGCCGACACCACGGCCGTTGTCTCCGCCAAAACCAGAACCAACGGGCGAAGAAGCTCTTATTGCCGCGCGCCACGACGAAGTGCTACAGACGCACGCCGGCCTTGCTGACCTGCTTCCTGGATTAAACTTCGTTGGACAGCGGTCAACGTTCGAGACGCGCCACATCGACAGACATGACCCGAAAAAAGGGGTGCAATCGATTACATTCGTTTCTGACCGCAAAGCCGATGTGGATGCGCTCGTGGCCGCTGTCGTTCGCTCGTCACCTTCGACGACGCTCCTCGAGCAGGGAAAAACGATCAACGGCGGTCGGTTTTTCGCTCACTTCGGTCCGGCCGGTTTTGCGACAGCAGTTGCGAATCGATTCGTCGACACTGGATGCACCGACGTCGACTACACACCGCGATTTGGCCCGACGCGGGATCAACGGCGCATCGGCGTTTGTTGGGGGATGGCCGCGGCCGATCTGCTCGGAGAGGCGCTTTTTACGCAAGGGAAGTTGCCCGCCGGAACGCTTGTTTCTGTCCTCGATTTCATCAAGCAGCGCAAATCATCCGACCTCGCCCACGCCACCGACGGGGACACTTGGCTCCTCGGCAAAGTTAACCTCGGAGCGGAAGGGTTTCACCCGCGTCTCGCACTCAACAAGTATACGAAAGCGGAAAGAATTGCGAGACGAGGCGTTGCCCTGCAATCCTTTCCGCAGGAAGGGATCTGTAGAGAAGAGCTGGCGCCGTTTCCAGATGGAAATGCGAGCGCGCTCACATCCGCAAGAGCCGCTTTTCTGGCGATGAATCGTGCCAACCTCGACGACAGTGCGGTTGCCGCACTAATGAGCCATGTTGCGATATTTCTAGGCTCATCGCGCGGGAATCTCGCAAAAATCGCGCCTGATCGACTCAAATCGATCATCGCGGCCTCGGCAACATTCGAAGCGTTTTTGCAGCAAGTCCTTATCCCAGCCGAGTGCGAGGTTGAAAACGATGGGATCAAATTGAACGCCGATACGCTCCACGCCAACGAGTTTATTGCCCACGAGTGCATTGATGCGTTATGTCCGCCGCAGCGACAGGGGTTCATGCGGAGTCAAATTGTCGAGCAGCTAATGCAAGGGCGAAGCATCGGACTCCTCATCTGCGCGCATCGTTACTCGAACAGTCTAGGCGGTCACCATCTTGGCCCAGTTTCGATGGGCGAGTGTGGCGCGCATGCGATTGTGCTGAACGCCATGAAGCGAGCAGCGAACGGTACCTGCCATGTCAACTTGCGAAACTCATGGGGAGCTCAGCCTGTACTGCATGGCGACCACGATTTGAGCGCACTCTTGCCGTACATCTATGGCGTATTCAGCCTAAGCACTACCCCTTAGTTAAATCGAAGCGCCGACGATTGGAGTTGCATGAAAAAGATAGTTTCTTTTTTGGTCCTCTCAACGCTCACTACCGCCGCCTACGCCGATAGCAATCTCCGCATATCGAACGAGTCCGATGCATCAAGCGGGTGCGATCTCGCAGTCGTTGGCGCGCAAGCACGAGCGCCATTTGATGAATTTTTTTCGGCATTCCGGGCAGCAGTCGCCAGTAACAAACCGGCGGCGATCGTGCCGCTCATCTCATTTCCCCTACGCATCAACGGAAAGCGCCGGGCAATTTTCGTACAAAACGCTTCAGCATTTTCGAGGCAATACCACGCGATATTTACAAAAAAAGTGCGTGACGCGGTACTAAATCAGACCGCTGGCACGCTCTTCTGCAATTCGCAAGGGGTGATGTACGGCGACGGTGAAGTTTGGGTGACGCTCAACAGCGCGAGCGATGCAGAGCGCTACAGCGTTGCCGCGATCAACGTGAAGTAGGCCGCGCGCGGCGCACTTGACCGTACGTTGTGACGCCAATAATACGTTGACGCGATACGGCAGCACGCTAACCCGACGGATGCTTAAAATATCGGCGGCATTATTAGGGTCTGTTTAAGAATTCCCATTCATCGCCCGAATCGCGGCCCTCATTCAGCCCCAGAATTTGAACAGGGAGGGCGGAAGGGCGGGAGGGATTTGGTTTATTTGGCGTAAGGCGACGTAAACCGTTTTTTAGTGTTGTAACGTTGAAGTTGACGAGCAGGCCTACGGGTAGCTTTGCAAGGCGCAGATATGTGATGACCTGGGCTTCGTGAACCGGCAGTAGTTGCTCGACCGTTTTGAGTTCGATGAGAACGCGCCCTTCGATCACGAGATCAATCCGATAATCGC
>CAMAVR010000075.1:0-9083 GCA_945861885.1 Nannocystis exedens
GCGACATCAGCCGTCGCCGCGCCAAGTGGGTCGACAGATGCCGAGTCAAAAGCCGACGACCCCGATGCCGCGTGCGCCGTAACAAGGCATAGTGCGCCCAATAAAAAGGCCAAAAAAACTGGCTGAATAAGTCGCATTCGCGCTTCCGATTGACTCGGAGCGGAGTGCCCGAAATCCCGTTGATATGACGTGGTGCGCTTCTTCTCGCAATTCGAATCTGCTTCGAGCGGCCGTCTCTTATGGGGACATGCTTTTTTTCGCGACTTCAGCGGATGGACGCCGTGAGGGGCGCGATCGCGGCTCGCTTAAAAGCATGACTTGTCGCCGAGTGCGAACTCTGACCTGAACGTCAACCTTGCACGGGCTGAAAGCAGCCGTATTCGTCCTACTCTTTCGCGTCGCCGCGGGCGAAGATCGATGCGACGTAGTTTAGTACGTCGGTCGCGCTCACTTCGTTGTAGCCGAAGTTTTTAATGAGGCGCGACTTGATAATGTCGATCTTCTCTTGCGTGTCTTTGTCGACGACGGCCGACACGAGCGTCTTTAGCTTGATCGAATCTTTTTGATCTTCGAACAGCTTGAGCTCGAGCGCTCTCCGCAGCCTGTCGTTCGTTTGCCACTCGAAGCGCTTGCCATCGACGGCGAGCGCGCCGATGAAATTCATGATTTCGCGCCGAAAATCTTCTTTGCGGTTTTCTGGAATTTCGATCTTCTCTTCGATCGAGCGCATCAGGCGTTCATCGGGCTCTTCGTCTTGCCCCGTGTATCGATTTTTTACCCGCTCTTTGAGCGTGAACGCTTTGATGTTGTCGATGTAGTTCGCGCACAGTTTGCCGATCGCATCTTCGTCGGCTGAAATTGCGCGCTGCACTTCGTTTTTCACGATCTCTTCGTACTCGCGCTTCACGAGCCCGATCGCTTCGCCGTAGCGCTTCCGCATCTCTTCGTTCGTGATCAGCGAGTGATGGCGGAGCCCTTTTTCGAGCTCGTTGAGCACCATGAACGGGTTGATCGTCCCTTCACCCGATTCGTTCACCAGCGCGTTCGAAATTTTGTCTTGCACGTAGCGAGGCGAAATCCCCTCCATCCCTTCGCGCTTTGCCTCTTTTCGCAGCTCCTTAACGGTATCTTGCGTGTAACCCGGCAGCACTTTGCCGTCGTACAGCTTCATCTTTTGGACGAGCGACAGGCTGTGCTTTTTTGGGTCTTCGAGGCGTGTCATCACCGACCACATTGCTGCGACTTCGAGCGTGTGCGGGGCGATGTGCTTCCCCTTGATTCGGCGACTGTTGAAGTCTTTTTCGTAAATCTTAATCTCTTCGTGCAGCTTGGTGATGTACGGGATGTCGATTTTGATCGTCCGGTCGCGAAGCGCTTCCATGAACTCATTGTTCAGAAGCTTTTTGTATTCGGCTTCGTTCGTGTGCCCGAGAATCACTTCGTCGATGTCGGTCTGCGCGAATTTTTTTGGCTTGATTTTGTGCTCTTGGCTCGCGCCGAGCAGATCGTAGAGAAACGCGACGTCGAGTTTTAGCACTTCGATGAACTCGATAATCCCGCGGTTTGCGATATTGAATTCGCCGTCAAAGTTGAACGCGCGTGGGTCGGAATCGGAGCCGTATTCGGCGATTTTTCGATAGTTGATGTCGCCGGTCAATTCGGTCGAATCTTGGTTTTTTTCGTCTTTCGGCTGAAATGTGCCGATGCCGACGCGGTCTTTTTCAGAAAGAACGAGGCGGCGCGCGCGAATATGTTTTGAGACGAGCTGCGACCAATCTCCCTCGTATTTGAGCATCAAGTGCTTGAAAATAAATCGGCTCGCCGGGTCGAGATCGCCGTCGACGCGCACGCGGTACTGCTCGTTGGAGAGACCAAGCTCTTCAAGCGCGCGCGCGCGCCACTCGGGCGGAATTAATCGCAGCGGCTCTTCGTTCATTGGGCTCGGAAGGCGCTCTGCGTCGGCGCCGCTGAGCCCCGTCCCCTGCAAGTTTATCCAGTCGAACGAATAAAGCGCCCCTTCCGGCGTGCGCGAATAATTTTCGACTCCTTGCTTCAAAAGCCGCGCGATCGTGCTCTTCGAAGAGCCGACAGGGCCGTGAAGCAAAATTACGCGTTTTTCAGGGCCATACCCTTCGGATGCCGCTTTCAAAACGTGAACCAGGCGCATCAACGGAATGTCCAAACCGAAGATCGCGTTGGCGCCGCTGTTCGCTTCATCTTTGAAAAAGTTGTATCGAATCAGCTTCTTTTTGTTGTCGATATATTCTTCAGTGCCGTAGCTGATGACCATATCGTAGAGGCGCTGATAAGCGTTACGCGTCACCTGGGGTCGCGAGCGAACAAGCTCCAGATACTCTTCAAACGACCCCTCCCAGTGAAGCTCGCGGTAGAGCCGAACATCCTGCATGGCAGCGATACGTTTCGTCATCCCCAGCTGTTGCTCGGACATGGGTCACCTTGGGTTCGTGGGAGCACGGGTTGCTAACGCCCTGACAATATCAGAATGGCAATGTCGTAGGCGGACGACTTGCGGGGATACTTAGGGGGTGGTTTTTTGTGGGGTATTGGTCTCCTGCGTTGTGACCGCGCACGCGCACGCGCACGCGCACGACTACGATCACGATCACGATCACGCCGCACGACCACGATCACGATCACGATCGCGACTAGGTTCGTGGTCGTGAGACGTGATCGTCCGCGTGCGCGTGCGCGTGCGCGTGCGCGAACGGCCAAGACGGTGTAGTCTTCGAACACCGGTAGTCACGATGTGCAGGAGAACGTTGATGAATCCTCCAAGGATCGCTTTAGCTCTCGCGTTTTTTCTTCTCACCTCAGGGTGTGCCCACACACCGCCGCCACCAGCGCCGCTACCGCCGCAACAAATCGCCCCGTATCCAATGGCTTACACTGCCGACTCAGGATATCGCGCCCCTCCCCCGGTCAATCCGCCCGTCGCAACCGCTCCGCCGCCCTTCGCGCGCCCCGCGAGCGAACCGCTCCCCGGAGTCCCAGTATCCGAGCCATCTCCCGTCCCCGCGTCCCCTCCGGTTGCCGATCCGGCCGCGGCCGCCGATTTTCGTAGCGCTCTCGCCCCTTACGGCGACTGGGTTAACGAAGGTCCGTACGGCACTGTGTGGGTCCCTCACCGAAGATCGATCGGCCCCGGTTTCGTCCCGTATCAAAATTACGGGCACTGGGTTTACAACGACGGCTACGTCTGGGTCTCTGACTATTCGTGGGGTTGGGCGCCGTTTCACTACGGCCACTGGTTTTACTGGGAGCCGCGCGGCTGGTGTTGGGCGCCGGGCCGCACTTATGCTGGCGGGTGGCCAGCGTGGCGTTACGGATCCGGCTATCGCTCGAGGCCGTATGTCGTAGCCGCCCCGCCCGGAGTTGTGCGTCGCCAACCGTACGTCGTTGCATCACCGCCGTCGGTCATAGCAAATCGTCCGTACGCAGTCGGACAGCCGCCAAGAAACCGCCCTTACATTGTCGCGTCGCCCCCTGTCGCAAGGGAGCGGCCGTACATGGTCGCGCGCCCGCCAGCTGTTGTTCGACAAGCGCCGTACGTCGTTTCGCGTCCGCCTTTCGCCGGTCGAGAAACGCCGTACATCGTTTCGCGCCCGCCCCCTGCAATGCGACAAGCGCCGTACGTCGTCTCGCGTCCGCCCCCTGCAATGCGACAAGCGCCCTACGTAGTCGCGCGCCCCCCCGGAAATCGATAGGTGTAAAAGAAGTTATGAAAAAGCCAGTTTTCTGCGCAATTTTAGCGTTTTCGTGCCTCGCGGCGGCGTGCGGCGACGGAAGAGTTCGTTATTACGAAGCTCCACGCGGAGCTCCGCCCATCGTTGCGAGCGGCACACCCATCGTTGCCGTTATCGACACCGATGCCGTCATGAACATCCAGGGCGGTCAGGGTGTCGGCGTCTATGTAGAATATTTTCAAGGCGGCCATTGGCACATCGCATGGACTTGCGACACCGCTCTAACGCAAGAGTCATGCGCGTTCGACGTTGCCGTATCGGTCGCGATCGGTGCAATCACAAACGTGACAACAGAAGGGTTCACGCCGAACGACGCCATGTCGGTATTGGGCCCAACGCAGCTTCAAGCGGCGACGACGACAACCACACAAGTACAAGGCCTGCTCTTCGATGCCGAACCGGGCCAATCGGTGCAGGTAACAGCGGCGGTCGGCGGACAGGCAGAAGTGATCAGCTTCTTTTTCGTGCGAGGAGGCCGCACCATCGGAGGGGCAGGCGCAGTGCAAACGAATCCGCAGATTTTTCAGCCGTCTGCTGGTTAGAAAAGCCGGGCACGTTTACGGGCACGGGCACGTTTACGGGCAGAACAGCGGTGACAACGCACTAGCGCTTCAACCGATACCGGAGGCGCGCTACCGGCAGTCCGTCGGCTACCGCGCGATGCTCGCGAGGGCTTCGCGCGCCGTATGGATTTTCCGCCAGGTGCGGCGAACCTTCTTCATCGCCATAGGCCCGGAAGAGCTGCGACGCTTCAACTTCACGCTCAAAAGCGATCGCGCGATCGTGCACATCGGTCTGAATGAAAAGTTCGCCGTTTTCGGCGAGCAGGCGCGCCACTTGAACGAGAAAGTCGTTCGACATCACCATCCGCTTTTGGTGCCGCTTTTTCCACCAAGGGTCGGGAAAGTGCAAGTAAATCACCGAAAAAATGCCGTCGGGCCCGAGCCGAGGCAGCGCGTATTTCGCGTCGTCGGAAAACGATCGCACGCGGTTCCGGAGCCCGCGCTTTTCGAGGCGCGCATCGACAATCGCGCACCACTTTCGCTTAATCTCGAGCCCAAGGATCGCCGCATCAGGCGCGGCGGCGGCGCGTTCAATCAAGAACCCACCACGCCCATGACCGATTTCGATCTCGAATGTCGTCCCGCGCACCAATTCGCGCACGTCAACGCGCTCCCCCTCGGGGAGGCGCGGCGCGTCAGCATAAGATTTCGGAGTGCGATCGATCTCGGAAGGTGCGGTCAAGCGATTCTCCTGCGGCCAAATTGCCGCGCTCGCGGCTAGTTCTGCTATGATTGCTGGCAATGCGCAATCGGTGGCACAAATTGTCGCTCTTGGCCGCCCCCCGCGGTATCGGAAGGTTGCGGTGACTTCCGTCCCTTCGGCGAGCACCCTCGAGGCGCTTCTTGCGATAGGGCAGCGTGCCGGCGATCTGGTGATGCAGGCGTTTGGCAGTGATATCGCAGTTGAATTCAAGGGGGTTGACGACCCAGTCACCCGCGCCGATCGCGACGCCAACGCGCTCATTTGCACAGCGCTCGCGGAGGCGTTCCCCGGAATCCCGATCGTCGCCGAAGAGAGCGACCCGGCCACGTATGCAGGGTTTTCTTCGGCAAAAGCCGTTTTTTTTGTCGATCCGATCGACGGAACGCGCGAATTTATCGCAAAAAATCCGGAATTCGCCGTCATGATTGGCCTCGCCCAAGAAGGGGCCGCGTCGCTCGGCGTCATCGTTTGCCCGGCGCTCGAGCGCTCGTTCTACGGTGAAGTCGGCGCCGGAGCGTTCGAAGTCGATGCTCGGGGCACTCACCGGTCGATTCACGTTTCGTCGATTTCAGACATGAGCGATGCCCGCATCGTTGTATCGCGGTCGCGTCGGTCAAAGCGCCTCGACGCCCTTTTGGCTCGATTTGGGTCGCCTCACGTCATTCCATGCGGCAGTGCCGGCGTCAAAGCGGTCCTTGTCGCAGCCGGCGAAGCCGATCTCTATGTGCAGGCCGGGATGGCAGGGATGCGCTGGGATGCGTGTGGTCCCGAGGCGATCGTGCGCGCGGCCGGTGGTCGCTTCACCGAAGCGACAGGCGGAGCGTTCGATTACACAAGCCCCGAACTCACCAACAGTCGCGGCTTCGTCGCGACGAACGGGATATTGCAAGATCGCGCGCTGGAAGCGGTTCGCCTTTTGAAGGAGATGGCGCCCAAAGGGCGAACCTGAAAAGCGATGCGTGCCGATGCCGATGTTGTGATTGTCGGGGGGGGGATTATGGGGCTCGCGATCGCCTACCACCTGGCGACGCGCGGCGTGACGAAAGTGACGGTCGTCGAAAAGTCGTATTTGTGCAGCGGCGCAAGCGGGCGCAATGGCGGCGGAGTGCGCGCGCAGTGGTCAAGCGAAGCGAACGTTCGGCTGATGCAAGAAAGCATCGAAATGTGCCGCGATTTCGCGCAAAAAATGAAGATCAACGTCTGGTTTCGCCAAGGCGGCTATCTGTTTTTGGCGCGAAGCGCGCAAAAAGTTCAAGCGCTCGAGCAGAGCGTCAAAGTGCAGAACGAATGCGGCCTTGGTACGAGCATGCTCACGCCGAGCGAAGCCAAAAAAATAGTCCCCGAGCTCGACGCGACGCCAATTCTTGCGGCCAGCTATAACCCCGACGATGGTGTCGTTTTTCCGTGGCCATTTGTCTGGGGCTACGCGCAGGCGGCGCAGCGGCTCGGGGTCGAAGTCATCCCGTTTTGCGATGTCATCGGTTTTGAAACGAGCGGCTCTCGCATCGATGCGGTAACGGTTCGTCCGAACCCCGAAATCGGCTCTTCGGAAAAACGAGAGCAGAAAATTGCCACGCACAAAGTCGTCAACGCAGCCGGAGCCTGGTCGCCGGAAGTAGCAAAGATGCTCGGTATCGACCTGCCGAATCGCCCACACCGGCACGAAATTTGTTCGAGTGAACCGTTCAAACCGTGGCTCAGGCCGCTCGTCGCCGACCTCACCGATGGGCTATATTTCAGCCAATCGACGCGAGGGGAGATCGTCGGCGGAATCAGCCAGCGCCATGTCCCCCCGGGGATCAACCAAGAGAGCTCGCACACGTTTTTGGGCCGCTACGCTCAGGCGATCACCCGGACATGCCCGATTCTTGGCGCCGCAAAAGTGTTGCGCCAGTGGGCTGGGTGCTACGACATAACGCCCGACGCGAACCCGATCGTCGGTGAAGTTGATGGCATCGACCACTTCTATCAAGCGTCGGGTTTCATGGGGCACGGTTTTATGATGGCGCCGATCATAGGAAAATTGCTCGCGCAGTATATCGTCGATGAAGCGCCGCTACCGCTCTTCGATCGTTGGAACTTACGCCGCTTCGATAGAGGGGAACTGCTAAGCGAAGCGATGATTATCGGATGATGGTTGCGGCCTGGAGGAAGTGCTTGTGAAGCTGTCAAAAGTTGCGTGTCTTGTTGCTGTTCTCGCTACCTTGTGGAGCGCGGTTTGCGTGCTCGGTTGTGCCAACGAAAACGACCCACAAACATGGGTAAAGCGCCTCGACGACCCGTCGCAGCGCCCGGCGGCCGTAAAGCGACTGTCTCAATTTTTTGAAGACGGGATGATGCACGCGAACAAGGATCGAAACGACCCTGCGGTTCGCGCGCTGTTAGAAAAAATCGTTCAACCGCTGACGAAGCAGTACACCGCCGGAAATCTCGACGACAAGACGCGAAAAGAGCTCCTCAAACTTCTCGCCGACACGCGCGATCCGCGCATCGCCCCTGCGCTAGCAAAAGCGTTCAACGAATATGAGCCCGGGCGTACCGAAGATGAAGTGAAGTACGCGTCGCGCGCCGTGATAGCGATGGGCGGCAGCACCGTGATGACCGACGCAAACGTGATCGACGCGTTGTGGAACGTGTTTTCAAAGTTCCAAGTGTCGAAAGCAAAGTCGTCAAACATCGTGAAAGATTTGCACGACGCCGTGCTCATCATGGCGAGCCCGTCGTATGGGCCGAAAGCGGTCGACAAATTGCGCGCCGCGGTCGATCTTTCGAACCGCGACGCCGCGAACGATCAGCTCGAATTTTGGCAAAAAACAGCGATCCAGATCGTTGCGCAGCTTCGCTACACGCCTGCGGTGAGGCCGCTCGTCAAAGTTTTGCTAACGCCCTCAAAAGCGCCGCTCCGGTCGCTCGCTGTTTACGCGCTCTTGCGGATGCCAAAAGCGGCCGACGAACAGCTCGTCATCGCGCTTCAAGGGGTCGACCCAGAGTATTCGGCGATTGAAGCGCAGTACGGCGCCGATCGGCCGTTCGTGGCGATTCTCGGCGACGCTCTTGCGCTGATCTCGCGACCTGAAGGGGCGAACGCGATCTTGTCGGCGCTCTCGTTTGCGACAACGGCTTCGAATCGAACGATTTTGGCCCAATCGCTCGTGCGATTCCCGTCACAGCCTGCGCTGATGAGCGCTTTTTTTGTCACGTACAAACTGATCCCCCCGTCGACCGATGTTGTTCTCGTCGGCGGCAACGCTCACGCCGCGTTGGTCGATGCCGCATCGCGATTTTATGACCCCCGCATCGTCGATTGGCTCCTTCGCGAAGCAGCAACCGCAAAA
The DNA here is from genome assembly GCA_945861885.1 of Nannocystis exedens. GTDB lineage: Bacteria > Myxococcota_A > Polyangia > Polyangiales > Polyangiaceae > CAMAVR01. Next base: position 8,366 of record CAMAVR010000075.1, read on the forward strand.
GGGGATGAGGCCGATGCGCTCCCGCCAAGAGCGCTCGAGTCGGCAATCAAGCTGATGACGGTCACGCAGCTAAAGTCGGTCGTCGATGCCGTGCGAAAAGATCCGGGAGCGGTGCGCGAGCGTGAGATGTTTGCGCGCGCGGCTCCGGTCGTGCAGCGATGCCGCGAAGATGCCGCATGCTACGCGGCCGCGGTAGCGGCGCCGATTCCATCAAGTCCGGCGACGGCCAACATGGAAGTGATCAAAGCCGCTTGGATGGCGGCGGTATACGGCAAAGGGAGCGATAGCGTTCGCGAAGCGCTCGTGAAGCGCGTTGGGCCTGTAAAAGATCCCGGCGCGAGGCTTGCGATCGTCGAAGCGATCGATCAACTTGCTCCCCACGGCGACTGCGGCGCCGCCCGCACTCTCGAAGCGATCGTCGAAGCCGACCGCGCTAGCGGAAACGCCGACCTCCTTCTGGTCGACGATTCGGTCGCAAAAGTAGCGCTAAGATTACGAGCCAGGGCCGAATAGGCGCCATTTGCGCTTGCGAGTGGCTTCGGGTCGGGCTAGTCTGCGCCGCCCCGCTGGCGTAGCTCAATGGTAGAGCACCGGTTTTGTAAACCGGTGGTTAGGGGTTCAAGTCCCCTCGCTAGCTCGAGTTCGTGCTGGTAAGGGGGGCGGTGTCAGGCTGGTTTGGTTTGAGTTTGGCGGTGTTGTTAGTGTTTCGGAGGGTTAC
>CAMAVR010000076.1 GCA_945861885.1 Nannocystis exedens
ATTCAGGTGGGCCGATGAGCCGCGCGAGCTTTCGGCAGTGACTGCACAGTTGCGACGTAACAAGTCGGTAGACAACGCGCCGACGAATCGACGGAAGCGTTGCCACGCGCGACGAGCTGCTACGCCGCGTATTTATTTTCGTGAAGTCGTAGCTCCTGGAGGAATGCGAAAGCGATCATCGTGAAAAGCGCGTGATGATGCAGTCCATGCCAAGAACGACCTTCAAAGTGATCAAGCCCCAGTTCTTCCTTGAGCTGTTGGTGCGCAAGCTCGCAGGCCCATCGAGCTTTGATCGAACGAACTACGTCCCGCTTTGCGGCGGTTGGAGGCAAATTGGATAAGTAATACTTGTCCTCGTTGGTTCGCCTCTCGCACACCAGCCAAACGGGATCTCCGGGTAGGTGCTGCATGTTGCTCGCCGCAGGGCCATCGGCTGGGCGAACGCGAACGACAGCGAACGTAGCGCTAAGGGCTCCTTTGGTTCCGTGGCGCCACGTGACTGTGCGAAAAGAGCCATGTTTGGCGATAAAATCCGCAACAGATAGCGGGCTTTCCGACGCAACGGCGCGTTTGCGAGGACGCCCGACTTTCGGGGACAGCGGCATCTCGACAGACGCCTCAGGCGCATAGACATTTTGGGTGCTGATGATGCCAACGGACCACATCAGCCCTCGCGCCGTCAGTTCTCTGCGAAATTCGCCGCAGGTGCCGTAACCGGCGTCCGCAAGCACATCGCCAAAACGAACACCCGATGAAATCACGCGATCAATCTCTTCGAGCGCAATACGCCACTTCGGCTGATGACCGATACCGCGGGGGATCTTCGTCTCTTTGCGCCTCTTGCGATCGGAGGCCCAGGATTCCGGAAGAAATAATCGCAGGCCGATGGGCGCTGCAATTTCCTCGCGCGCGAGTGTCAGCGATACCAGACACTGTGAGTTCGCCTTCTTCCCAACTGCTCCGCAGTACTGATGCGCCACGCCTACGCTCTTGACTCCCTTCTTTGGAATACCGGTGTCATCAATAATGAGATGGGCGTCGTCGCCACCCAGCAACGCATCAACTTTTTCACATAGAACGTGTTCGACCGGCGCGGTATCCCACTTCGATGTCGCAATGAAGTGATGCAGCTGTTGCTCGTCATCCGGTGCCACGCGTGCGCTCATGGGCTCGAGACTCTTACGTTCGCCGGGCAACAAAAGTCCCATCATGTAGAGCGACGCCCACTTGTCGCGCCCCTTGCGTCCCAAGGCCTGCACGAACGGTGCAAGCCAACCATCAAGCTGCTGTTCCCACCCTGTATTTGGTTTCACAAGCCCCGTTCAAATCCATCTTGCGACAAATTTAAATATTGAAGTGACGTGCAAGATGAAAAAAGTGGCGAGGTAGTGCTAGCGAAGGGTCGTTGCGCCCGTGTCGTAAACCCCTTATGGACAGCAGGCTAGCGATCGTCGGTGCGAGGTTGCACGATGCGTGCGATGAGGAGCCCCGATCAGCGGAGGTCCACACGGCATACGCCCCGACCGCGCAGACAATAGCGCCGGCAGCATTTGGCGAGACACTGACTACACAGCGGAAAGGTGGAGCCCCTACGCAACGATGCCGACAGGCGCAATGCTCTTAGGGTCGCGGCGAAGCATCGGCGCCGGCGAGATGAGCACTTGAAGCGCGCAAACGCTCAGGTTGACTTATCTCTTTTTTGAGATACACGTGGTTGGGTAGCTTGGATTGTTGAATTTCTAGATCACCGCGTTGTCAAAGAAGTTGAGGCCCTAGCTTTGGACGTGCGTCAGCGCTTTGCTCGGATAGTCGGGCTCATTGAGCAAAATGGCCCGGCGGCGGTACACGAGCCGTACGTGAAGCATTTGGAGAATTAGCTTTGGGAAATGCGCATGAAGGGGAAAGACGGTATCGCTCGAGCAATCTACGTCACGGTTTTAGGTGAACGGGTTGTTGTGCTTCATGCATTCGTCAAGAAAACACAGAAGACACCACCTCGCGCGCTCGAGATTGCGCGCAGTCGCGCCAAGGAGATTACGTAATGGGCATCGCTGCAAAAACAGTCATCGCACGTTGGATGAAGAACTCGAAATTCAAAGAGGGCTATGACGCGCTGGAGGACGAGTTTTCGCTCGCGGACGAGTTAATTAAGGCGCGAACCCGCGCTGGGCTTTCACAGGCTGAAGTCGCTGAACGGATGGGGACAAGCCAATCGACGATCGCTCGACTCGAAGGAGGCGCGAGCCCCACGCTGGCGACATTGAGACGATTTGCAACCGCTACAGGTGCGCGCGTTCGTATTTCATTGGAAGCGACCCCGCGCCCGGCGAAGGTGCGGAGGCATGCTCGAGCTAAAAGGGTGAAGCCGGTGCAACACCGCGCCCACGCGCGCGGCCGGTGATTACCAACATTCGTTAACCCGCACCAACACTGCGGGAAGTGAACAGGCGCCGTAAATCGTCCGGGATCGGAATCGGCTTCATGGACGTGAGATCGCATGCGGCGACGATGTAGTCGACTTCGGCCGAGACGACGCCACTCTCACCCTTGTTTATCGTGCAATGAAGTTCGCACGAGCTGCGCCCGATACGCCGAACCGACAGGTGGATGACCGCCACATCGCCATATCGGAGCGGACTCTTAAAATCGCACGCAACATGCACAGCTGGCAGGCCCGTTTTCCGGTCGCCAATGAGCCGTGCATACCCGCCGTCTAACTCGCCGCAGAGCGCTTCGACAGCTTCGTGGCAATAGCTAAAAAACCGTGCAAAAAATACGAGCCCGGCGCCGTCGACCTCTTCAAAGCGAACTGCGCGCTCATAAGTGAACATCACGTTTTTTTGCGACCGCCGAGCACTGCGAGTTTGAAATAACTTAGCTGGCTTAGCGCTGCTTGTTTGATCACTTCGACTTTATCGATGTCGCGTGATGACCCTCGGCTTGCTAGCTGCCCGAGCTCGTAGAGCTCACGCGTTTTTGCTCGCTGAAGTTTGCCGCTTGATGTTTTTGGCAGCGTACCGGCAGGAAGCGCGATTGCGTCGTCGAGTGTCAGCGACATCCCCTCCTGGACTGCGCGCCGCACTGCTAGCGAGATTGCGTTCGCGTCTTTCATCCGCGCTTCGTCTTGCACTTCGAAGGCGATGACGACGCGCTCGCGGTCGCACTCTTTGCCTGAGGGGTCGCGCGCGCCAAAAGCGATCACGTTCCCTTTGCGGACGCCGTCGACTTTGCTCGCCTCCCACTCCATATCTTGTGGGTAGTAGTTGCGGCCGTTGACGATGACGACCTCTTTGGAGCGGCCGCAGATGTAGAGCCGCCCGTCTGTGAAGAAGCCGAGGTCGCCTGTGCGGAGCATCGGCCCGGCAAATGCCTCGCGTGTCTTTTCGCCGTCGTCCCAATAGCCTGACATTACGCTTGGCCCGGCAATTCGAATTTCGCCGACGCTTCCGTCTGGAAGTTTGTTTGCGCTTACCAAATCGTCAGACGCGTAAATGCCGATTTTGTGCTCTTTGAACGGACCGCCACATGAAACCAGGCGAATCGCTGATTCGGCTGTTTCGTCGATAGGGGTTGCGACCCCTTCGGACCATAGCTTTGGGCCGTCGACGCTGACTGTTTTCATACCTTCGCCGCTCTCGGTAAACGCGATTGCGAGCGACGATTCGGCCATGCCGTATGAAGGCAAAAACGCCTCTTTGCGAAACCCGATTTTTGCGAATGCGTTAGAAAACCCTTCGAGCGTCTCGGGCCGAATCGGCTCGGCGCCGCAACCTGCGATTCGCCAACGGCTCAAATCGAGCCCTTCGAGCTCGCTTTCGCGAATTCGTTTTACGCAGAGGGCGTAAGCAAAATTTGGGGCAAATGCGAGCGACGCTTTGTGCTTTGAGAACGCCTGAAGCCACGTGACCGGCCGCTTCAAAAAAACGAGTGGCGACATGTATGCGATCGGAATCCGGTAATAGATTGGCGAAAGCACGAAGCCGATTAGCCCCATGTCGTGATAGAGCGGCAACCACGAGACGCCGAAATCATCGGGTGTGAGCTTAAGCCCATCTTCGACGATGCGCGTGATATTGGCTGCGAGATTGCCGTGCGTGAGCGTGACCCCTTTGGGGCGCGATGTAGAACCGCTGGTAAATTGCAGAAACGCGACGTCATCGAGGCCGATTTTTTCTGGCTTCAATGTCTCCATTGATTCGCGGATCCCCTCGATGGCGACGACTTGTTCGAGGCTTGGCACCGACTGCTGCACTGTGCCTAGAAGACGCTTAATTTTTGCGGCGGTGATGATCGCTCGCGCCCCCGACTTTGCGATGATGTGACGCGTGTTGTCGAGGTATGCTTGAAGCTGACCGAGACCCATCGGCGGGTAGATCGGGACAGGGATGATCCCCGCGCGGATGGCCCCGAAAAAGCACAATATAAAATCTTCATTTGACGGCAGAATGAGCGCGACGCGGTCGCCGCGGCGGAGGCCCAGCGCTTGCAGCGCGCCGCCGTACCTGGCTGTGGCTCGCTCGATGGCGGTGAAGGAAAAAGTCGTTTCGTTGGCTCCACCATCTGCGGGATCAGCTACCGTTTGATTCTGAAAGCCGGGGACCCCGGATTCAGGGATAAAGCGAAAGCCTCGTGTGGGCTCTGCGTACGATGCGTCTTCGATGGCCTGGGCGATTGTGCGATAGGATGACATGGGTGGTGATTGACCGCATAACTAGCAGACATGAGCGCAAACTCAATCGGCCTCCGCGGCGGTTATTGGGGTATGGTATGAGCTCGTTATTGAGGAGAGAAGCTCATGGCTCTTATCGTTACCGGTGACGCGGCCCGAAGGCTTGCCCGCGCTATCGCCAGCGACATTAATGTGTACAACGAAGCAAAAATCTTACGAGGTCTCGAAGGAGACGACCTCTTCGATCTCCTCGGACCCGAAATTGAGGAGGGGCGCACGCTCTACAAAAAGCGCGTTTCGCCCGAGCTTTTTGAGCAAAACTTTTTCGATTGCGCCCTGGTTGATGTCCTTTTGAAAGTCAAAGGGCACATCCCGTCAAAGTTGTGGTGAGCGGTCGACTAGAGATTGCGCTCGTCGTCCCGCGCATCGCGGCGGGGGCGAGGCTCGATCGATATTTGGCCGAAGAGCTAGCGGCAAGGCTTGAGCATGCGCCGTCTCGTTCCGAGCTGCAGCGATGGATCGACGAAGGGCGTGTCACGGTTGGCGGAGCTTCATGCAAAGCGGCCGATAAGCTCAAAGCCGGTGCAGAAATCCGGGTTACTCCTGCGGAGCCGGCCAAGAGTGACGCAACGCCGGATGCCGCCGTTGAATTCGAAATTGTCTACTGCGACGATGATGTCGTCGTCGTCAACAAGCCGGCAAATCTAGTCGTACACCCGGCCAAAGGGCACGCGTCAGGGACACTGGTAAACGGCCTTCTCGCGCGCGGGCTTTTTGAGCTGTCGTCGTTCGATTCAAGTGACGATCCCGACGACGATGAATCGCGTGGCGGTGAAGGGGAGCATTCGCGCCCAGGGATTGTGCATCGCCTCGACAAAGGGACGAGCGGTGTGATGGTCGTCGCGAGAAACGCTTTTGCGCGCGAGGCGCTGAAAAAACAGTTCGCGGATCACTCGATCGAGCGTGAATATGAGGCGATTTGCGTAGGTCGTGTTCAGTCGCAAACGTATGCAACGCTGCACCGGCGTCACCCGGTCGATCGAAAGCGTTTCACGTCGCGCGCACTCGATGGGAAGCGTGCGGTCACGCATGTGCAAGCGATTGAGTCGCTGCGCGATGGCGCGGCAACGCTGGTGCGCTGTCGTCTGGAGACGGGGCGAACGCATCAAATTCGTGTTCACTTGTCGGAGAGCGGCCATCCGATTTTGGGCGATACTATCTACGGAAAGCCGCCGAAAGAGCCGCTGCTGCGGCGATGCGCTGAGGCGCTGGGGCATCAAGCGCTTCATGCTCGCTTGCTCGGGTTTGTGCATCCGCGGACTGGGAAAGGCGTGCGATTTGAAGTCGAGTCGCCTAGCGATTTTGCCACTGCACTCGAAGCGCTTCGTGGGTGAGCTGTTTTGTTCGCGAGTGCTTAAAACCGGGCACGTTTACGGGCACGGGCACGTTTACGGGGTAGATCAGAGTTCGCGTAGCAGATTTGGGTGGCGCTTTTTTAGCCATGCTAGGGCTGTGAACCCTACTAGGACTGCGAACCATAGCGTTGCGAATCTTGTTAGGATCATTGCTGCGGTGCTGATCGTTGGCGGTACTTGCCCTAGGCCCACTAGCTGCTCTTGTAGGAGCGCTTCGGTGATCCCTACGCCGCCTGGGATTGGCCCTAGCGCGCCTACTAGCGTGCTTGTCGCGTAGAAAAATTCGCAGAGCGCAGCTCGTGTTGATTGATTAAAGCCGCGTAAAATTGCCCACAAACCGGCCCCTTCTAGCGACCACCCCGCGATCGATAGGAGTGTCGGAAAAACTAGGCTTCTTGGTCGCACGAGAACCGAAAGCCCTTCGTACGCTTGGAGCAGTTTGGGCCCCGACGATCGCGCTGGCCCCGGCAGGCGCTGAATGAGCCGAATGAATAGATGCGACAGGCGGCGCGATGAAACAGTGAGCAGAATCACGAAGACCAACGCTGCGCCAACCCCTGCCCACTTTAGGCCGCCCGAAAAGCCAAGCGACCCGACGACGATCAAGACGATAACGCCGATAAGATCGGTAACGCGCTCGGCGACAACGATCGGCGCGCTCTTCGCGACCGCAACGTGATGAAGGCTTTGGAGCACGAACGATTTAAAAACTTCGCCAACTTTGCCGGGCGTCACCGTAAGGACGAAACCGGATAAAAAGATGAGAAAGCTATCAAACTTGCCAACGCCGCGAATGTCGAGAAGCAGAAGGTAGTACTCCCACTTGATGTATCGGAGGACGTAGTTGCAAAACGCAAGGAAGCAAGCAACGGCAAACGCGCTCCAAGAAAAGGCAGCGAGGGTAGCCCCCATCACGCCAAGGCCGCGCCAAAGTGCGAAGCCGGCGTAGAGAACGACGGCGCACAACATAGCGGCAAGAACAAGGCGAAGATTGATTTTCATCGGCGATTCTTGGGGGGACAGTTCGACTTCGAAGAAGCCATATAGCGTGTAAACCGATGTATCGCGAGAGGCGCCATCGTGTGCATCATCGTCGGAGGTCGATGTCGTGATCGTCAAACGTGCGCATGCGCGAGCGCGGTACTATGATTGCCAATCCTGCCCCACAAAAAGGACCGAATAGTGGAATCGCCTCCAAACGACCGCGAGCTCCTACAACAAGCCGCCACCGTCAACGATCGCCTTCGCAGCGCCATCGAACGCCGTGTCGTAGGCCAGTCCGAAGTCATCGACCTGATGGTCATCGCGCTCCTCTCGCGCGGTCATGCTCTTTTGGTAGGGGTTCCCGGTCTAGCAAAAACACTTCTCGTCTCGTCGCTCGCCGAAGCGCTCGATCTCAGCTTCGGTCGCGTTCAATTCACGCCCGATCTTCTCCCCGCCGATATTACCGGCGCCGATGTTCTCCAAGAAGAGGCCGACGAATCGGGGTTAACGCGTAGGCGCGTGCGCTTTTTGCCCGGCCCGATTTTTCACAATCTCGTCCTCGCCGACGAAGTGAATCGCACTCCGCCAAAAACGCAGGCGGCGTTGCTGCAAGCGATGCAAGAGCGCCAAGTAACGGTAGGCACCGCCACCCATTCGCTCCCCGATCCGTTTCAAGTTTTCGCAACGCGCAATCCGATTGAGCAGGAGGGGACATACCCGCTCCCGGAGGCGCAGCTCGATCGATTTTTACTCGAAGTGCACATCGACTACCCAAGCGAAAACGAAGAGCGTGAAGTGGCGCGGCGCACGACCAGTGGTGATGTTGGGCGGGTACCACGGGTGATTTCGTCGAGCGACGTAAAGGCTTTGCAGCAGCTGATCCCGCGCGTTCCAGTTACCGACGCGGCGCTTCATTTTGCGGTCGCAGTCACCCGCGCAACGCGCCCCGACGACCGAACCGCGCCGAAAGAGATTCGTGAATTCGTCCGTTTCGGCGCCGGCCCACGCGGTTCGCAAGCGCTTGTTTTAGCGGCAAAAGCACGCGCCGCGCTTCGCGGTGAGGCCGCCGCTGATATCGATGACGTAAGAGCGATTGTCGTGCCGGTGATGAGACACCGCCTTGTGCTCAGCTATCGCGCAGAAGCCGACGGAGTGCGCGATGTCGACCTGCTTCGTGCAGTCGTCGCCGCTGTGCCCACATGAATACACGCTTTATGGCGAATTAAGTACATAGTTCTTTAAATCCTGCTGTGATCACAGTGCGATGGCCATCAAGCGCGACGCAGCGCAAGAAAATGAAGAGACGATAGAAGAAATCGAAGATCGCCCTTCGATTCCGACGCCGCCGTCTGCCGGACCATGGCGGAGTCACAAGGAGATCATCGCACGCCTCGCAACACGAATTGTCGAGGCGCAGCGCCCGATTCGTGTGCTTCAGTCGATACGTTGGGACAACACGATCGAAGAACAGTTCTTAAAAAGCCGCGCGCGCGAGCTGCCGAAAGTCGACGTCGACTAGGGTGCGTACTCAATTTCTCCTCTGACCCGTAAACGTGCCCGTGCCCGTAAACGTGCCCGGTTTTGAGAACTGTAGAAGAGATCGTGAATTCGCTATTTTAATCGGATGAACGGCATGCTTAATCGCTCTGTGCGATGGTGCGAA
>CAMAVR010000077.1 GCA_945861885.1 Nannocystis exedens
GTGCGACTTGCATGTGTTAAGCGCGCCGCTAACGTTCGTTCTGAGCCAGGATCAAACTCTCCTATTAAATCTTAGGAACAGTTCGCCGAGCAATGCTCTCACATCACTCGCGGCTCGTTCTATCTTCTATCATTTGCGCATCACCCGCCTCGCTTGCGCGAGATGAGTCATGCGACTTCTTTCTCACCCACTGCTTTGTGGGTCTCTTTCGATTCAGTTTTCAATGACCGAGGTGGGCTCTCGCCCAGCTGACTAAACGTTCAACAACGTCAATTTAGCCTGCTTTTCGACACTTTCGCTTGCCGTTAGACTCGCTTTGCGTCGCCCCGTTTTCGGCGGGGGAGGCACTGTGGTCTGCGGTTTGCGAAGTGTCAACAGCTTTTTTTTCGCTGTCCCGTTTGGACTCACCGTCCGTCGGGGTTGCGGAAGTTAGTCGCCAAACTCCGTGGGTCAAGATCAATTTGACGAATTTGAAAGATAGTCCGGTTTGTCGGCGTTTTCGGGCCCGGGCCAACCCGCCTCCGCGGCGATGGCTGCGATGCAGCGGCCGAGTGCCGGTTCGAGACGGTCAATTGCGACGCGTGGCGACGCTACGAGGACCAAAACATAGGCTTCCGGAAGGCATTTCGCGATGAGCGTCTGGTCGGTCGCGCGCACGGTGATGAACTTTGCCGGGCTCAATGAGCGGAGCCGCGCCGCCGTCGCCACGACAATTTGCATGTGCGAGCCTGCTAGTTGAATTCCAAAAGGGGGAATTTCGCCGGCGTAGTCGACCGTTTCGCCGGTTGGGTCGACGAGTGCAGCGCCCCAAATTTCGGGAGCTTCCAGCGTTAGGCGCTCGAGGATGCCCGTAAACGGCGTCGCCGGAATGATGCGGTACTCTTCGGCGATTTTCACGGCGCGTCCTCGCTAAGGGCTGCCCGGTAGGCGGTTTCGAGGCCACTTGGCGCCGAAGATTCGATTTGCGGCTTCGTCCGATTACGCGCATCCGCGAGCAGATTTGAGATGCCCGCATCACTCGCTCGAACCGCCACGCGCGCTCTTATCGCGCGCGTGCGACGGACGATGTCACCGCGATTGGCAAGCCCCGTACGCTCGGCTTCGGCGGCCAAGAGCGCGTCCTCCGTGAGGCGATTTAGTGCCGTTTCGGCCGATATATTGGCCGCTTTCGCGACTTCGGCGACCAGCGATTTCGGGATAACAACAGCGGCTTGCTTGTGATTCGATCGGTCGCTGGCCGACCCAGATCGTGATTGCTCGGAGCAGCCAAAAGCTGTTGTCAGTAGCCCCACGCAAACGGCGATTCGAAGCATCGCCCCCGAGGCTACATCAATGCAGGAGCGAGGCTATCGGAATCAGGCTCTCGGCACCGCTTGATTCATCGGGCGCGGCGCGCAAACCCAACTGTTTCCATAGAGATGCATCGAGTAGATGCGACGGCCTTACATTCGAAACGGCGGCTAGCATGACCGACTTGATGCCCGGATGTTTCGCTTCAAGCGAGTCGATCAATTCGCCGACTATTTTGCGCTGCATGTTGTCTTGTGAGCCGCAAAGGTCGCACGGAAGAATTGGGAACTTCATCGCTTCGCTGAAATCGCGAATATCCTGCTCGTCGCAATAGACGAGCGGCCTGATGACAATTTGCCCTTCTTTCGAAACAAGCTTTGGCGGCATTGCAGCGAGCTGCCCCGCGAAAAACAGATTCAGGAAGAGCGTCTGCAAGATGTCGTCGCGGTGGTGCCCGAGGGCGATCTTGGTGCAGCCCATTTCGGCGGCGACGCGATACAGGATGCCTCGACGAAGGCGCGAACAGAGCGAGCAGTACGTCTTCCCGGCCGGGATTTTGTCGGTGACGATCGAGTAAGTGTCCTCTTCGATCATCGTGAAATCGTGGCTCTCGCGCGCCATGTAACTTCGGAGAATATCGGCCGGGTAGCCGGGGTGCCCCTGGTCGATGTTGACGACTTTGATTTCAAAACGGACCGGCGCGCGCCGCTGCAGCGACCGAAGCAGGTGCAGCATCGTGTAGCTATCTTTGCCGCCACTGACGGCGACCATGATTCGGTCGCCGTCTTGGATCATCTGAAACTCGTTGAGCGCACGCGAGAGTGCGCGCGAGAGTTTGTTCTCCAACTGTTCAAACGCTGACGGCTGTGCCATTCGCCCTAGTTTTCCATCGATTCGATGAGCGAGAGAAAGGTCAAAATCCCGTGACCGCTTGCCCCTCGCGGCGACCAACCGTTTGGCTTTTCGAGAAACGCCGGCCCGGCGATATCGACGTGCACCCAGTTTTTCGTGTCGCCGATGAACTCTCGCAAAAAGAGCGCGGCCGTGATCGACCCGCCCCAACGATCGCCCGCCTGCTTTACGTCGGCGACGTCGCTCTTGATCCCCTCTTTCAAATCTTCGAGCAACGGCATGCGCCACATTTGCTCGCCGGAATCGCGCACCGCTCCCGCGAAGAGCTTCGCCGATTCATCGTTGGTTGCGTAGAACGCCGAGCAAGTAGTGCCGAGAGCGACGACGCATGCGCCGGTTAGTGTCGCGTTGTCGACGAGCAAATCGGGCTTCAATTCACGGGCGTAGGCGAGCGCGTCGGCGAGCAGTAGGCGCCCTTCGGCGTCGGTGTTGACGATTTCGACCGTCTTGCCGTCGAGCGAACCCCAGATGTCGCCCGGCCTGTAGGCGCCGCCATCGGGCATATTTTCGGCGCAAACGAGGATGGCGTGCACTTCGACGTTTGGCTTTAGCGCTGCAACAGCCGCCATTAGACCGACCAAATTCCCCGCGCCGGACATATCCGACTTCATGTCGCCCATGCCTGGTGCCGGCTTGATGCTTAGCCCACCGCTATCGAACGTGATCCCCTTGCCGACAAAAACGACGGTCTTTTTGGCCTTTTTTCCGGGGGTGTACGTCAAATGCGCGAACGACGGCTTGTTTTCGCTCCCTTGGCCTACCGCCTGCACGAGCTTCATCCCCCGCTTGACGATCTCTTTGTAGTCGAACAGTTCGGCTTTTAGCCCGTTTGCTTTCGCGACCGTTTGCGCGGCCTGGGTCAGCGCTCGCGGAGTGATTTCGTTTGGCGGCTCGTTGCCGAGATCGCGCGTTGTGTTGATCGCGGTGCCGATGCGTTGGCCGAGTTCGAGCTCTTCTTTTGAGGCCGCCGTGAACTTACCGGCAAACACGAGTGTGACTTTTTCAAGCGATGACTTTGGCTTGCGATCGCCGGTTAAATAGCGGGTAAAACGGTACGCGCCGAGCTCGAGCCCTTCACCAATCGTGCGCAGTCTGTCGCGAAGATCATCGGGGAGGACGAGGGTGAGCGATGTTGCTTTTTCGTTCTGTGCGGCGCGAGCAATCTTTGCTGTGATCGCTCGCAAATCGCCAACTTTTAGCTGCTTTGCGTCACCGAGACCGACGATCGTCAACTTGCCGTTCATTGTGGCGGTCGGCGACTGCATGGCCAGCGATTGCTCGCGCTTGCCCGTGAACTCTTCTTTCGCGATGAGTTTCGCCAGTCGGCCATCGAGCGTCTTGTCGATCGATCGCAGCGGCTCGGGGAGCGCGCCGGTCTTGGTCGGGACCAACGAAAAAACAGCAACAACTACAGGTTCGTCCTGGACATCGAGCGGATTTCCCGCGCGTGCCGTGATTTTCAGCGTCATATTCGGTTCGACTCCTCGTCGCCTCAGCGGAACAGGATAAATGCCGGGCAACTATGCCAGAGGCTGGCTCCGTGGCAACAAGCTCCCGGCTTTAGCTGTCCTATCCGCTGTTTTTGGCGCTCATCGGTCAGGCACGAGCGGCACGTCGGCGCGAGAGGCGTAGGCCAATCGCAACGGCGAGCCCAGCACCGAACGCGAATGCCGTTCCGCTCTTGCCAGATCGCGGAGTCCCGAGACTGCACGAGGAACTCGAGGAGCTCGACGCCGAGGATGAACCGGTGTCCGCGGTGATCGTCGAGCCGGGAGCTCCGCCATCTGCACTATCGCCAGCGCCGTTTGCTTCAGGCGCAATGTATCCGCCCGGCTTGAAGGCGAAAACCGTCCCGTTCGACGACCCGCTGGCGCCCCCATAAAGCGTGACGCCATAAAGCACTGTGCCGTCGGCTGACGCTACAAGTGGGCCGGACGGATTGGCGCCAACGATATCGGCGGTGCCGTAATCGGTTGAGAACGACGAGAGAACTCGCGCGTATGAGTCATCGGCTAGTTTCACGCGGTAAATCGAGCCGAGCCCTTTTTGGCCACCGTAAGCAGTAGCGCTGTAGAGCACCCCCTTGGCAAGAACCGGTTCGCCAATCGGATAATAGCCGTCGCCATTACCACCAAACGCGCGGAGCTGCTTGTAGGAGCTATTTGCCCCATCAACGCGGTATCTGAACACCGTTCCTAGCCCGTCGTCATCTGCGTCCAACGGGCCGCCATACGAGGTGGTGCCATACAGAGTTGTCTTGCCGTCGCTGCCGGTTACGGCAGCGACGCCGGCGCCGGGATTCACACCATCGACACATTTGTGATCTTTATTGGTTTCGACGCACTCGCCATCTTTGAGTACGCTTCCGAACAACCAAAGCGTACTAAAGGTTGCGCTACTAGCGTTTGCATCGGGAACGGTGACGGAGAAGATGGCTCCCTTACCATCCGCCCCTCCCAAGGTGGCGACACCAAAAAGCGTCCGCGAAGAGCCGGTAGAAGGACCAACAGCTAGCGCTCCCGCCGGAGAGGCCAACTTCGCTTCTGAGGGTATCATGATCTCTGTACAGGTAGAGCTTTCGCTTGGGTCTTTCGATGCATCGCATCGAAGAATATGGTCCAGAGCCGCCGTTCGTTTGTAGGAGGCGACGTTCGCCCAAATATACTTCCCGTCGAACATTGGCCGCTGGATCTCAAAAGCCGTCGAGCCACTCATACCGCATACATGACACTTGACGTCACTTTCATCATTCGACGCCAGGCGCGCGATATCCCCTCGACAGAGGCTTGGTTGGCCGGTGCGGTTAGATGAGATAAAATACAGATTGCTACCAATCTGAAATGGCGACTCGGGCGAAGCCAAACCATACGTTGCAAAGTTTTGGCCATCCACACCAACAGTGAACAGTCTTGTTTCAAAGTACCCAACTATAGCTGTTCCGTAAAGCGTACGACCGTCAGTGCTTATTGAGGGGGCGCCAACCGGCCAGGTTGGCTTGCTCGAGCCGAAGTGCTTCAGCGTGGTGAACGTTTTTGTGTCATCGAGAGAGATCTTGAAAAGCGTCCCCTCACCGTTGCTTCCACCTGACGTCGTGAGTGCATACATCGTTCGGGTGGTGGCGCCTGGGGCCGTGTAAATCAGCGGTGCTCCGCTGGGATTGGCACCATCGAGTGACCCGTCAAACGCGAAAATCTGGTGGTATGCTTGGGCCACCTCAAAAGTATTTGGGGCCGTTGGAGGAACAAATCGGAAGACCGTTCCGTAACCGCCGCCACTCGCGGTTAGCGTTGACCAGTTTCCGCCGACGTGGGTTACACCGTAAATCGACTCCCCGTCGACCGAAAGGCCGACTGGTTCGGTGCCGTCCAAGCAAGACAATGTTCCGCTATGAGAGCACTGAGAGGAAAGCAGTACCGCGTTGTTTTGGCCATCGTAATGGCTTCCAAAGGAATAGAGTTGGAGAAAATTCAGCTGGGCGAGCCCAATGGAGTAAATTATACCTACGTTGCGGTCGCCGCCGCGTTTGGCAGTACCATAAAGCGTTTCACCATTTAGAACCAGCCCGCCTGTTTTGGGAATGTGGTTCCCCTGGGTGCATGAGCGTGTCGTGCGATCGTTCTTGTCGACGATGCACGAGGGGGCATTTGGCGTTGCATTGCTCCATGGCGCTAGTGCGTGATCGACTCCGAAATCAAAAATCTGTTTGTACGCAACCGATGTGTATTTACCGTCGCCGTCGCGCTCGAAGCTTAGACGGTAGACCGTTCCGTCGTCGTCGGAGGTTGTTCCATACAGCGCCTTATCCTTTAGCACCAAACTGCCGGTGGGCCCGGTAGCGTCTGTGCATGTCGAAGGACCCAAGAACGGGTCGCACGAGCCGGACTTTAGGGTTTTACCGAAGGTGTGAAGAACGGTGTAGCCCGTTTTATCGGTTCGGACGCTAAAAATGATCCCACCGGCAGATTCCGTATATCGCGCTGTACCAAATAGTGTCGCGGGCTCAGTCGTAGTGTCGATCGCGAGCGAACCGTACGGATAGTAACCGTCCTCACAGCTCGTTGCCCCAAAACAGCTGGTAATCTTCGCGCTATAAACAAATGAGTAGATGACCTGCGGATTCTTCCCGTCTACGTCGATGCCAAAGACCGTTCCGTTCGCTTCCACACCGTTGCTAATCCCATCCTCGCGCATCATTACGTACAGCGTTCGTTGATCGCGCGATAGAACCGGAATGCCTACGGGGGTGTCGCCTCGGCCGTCCTCAGCACAGGAAGCGTTGTAGATCGTCGTGTGGTTGGTTCCGTCGCTCTTGACCTTGAAAATCGTACCGCAACCGCCGGCACTGTCGGACTCTGTCACGCCATATAGCCATCCGTTGTCGTCGGCGACCATGCCCCATTTAGATTCGGTACCACTTGTGGCACCAAATGCGTGAAGCGCTGAAAATGCCGGTTCAGGCTGCGACGGCAGCGTGACACCTGGCGTCGGATTGGCGACCACGGTGCGGTCGAAAAGATGTTTGGCCGTTGGGACGCTCGTGAGAACGCCCGCTGCCGTGGCGGACGTGAGGCCAACCATCGCCTGGCCGCCCGTCTTGACCGCAACAACCGCATCGGACAGCGTATGAAACCACGACCTATCGATTAGTTGTGCTCCTCTTTCGGGCGTTGGCGCGCGAAGACCCTCGCCAATTGTCTTTCGCATCTCGCTCATAAATTGGGGGAGCCCCTGGGGGTTATCCTTAAGAGCAATCGCGAGTTGCGCTAACAGCGCGCCATAGATGGCCTCATCGCCTTTCGCAGCGATTGTTTGCTCTTTGCTCGACGTCAGCGCCGGGATTGTCGTTGTAAAATCCAGTTGCGAGACGGCGTCGATGCCGAGCATCCCTCGTAACGCTACCATAGCATCCGCAACGCTCGAGTGGACTTTTACCCCCGCCGGGACTTTGATGGTGTCGACCGTATACCCCATAAGCCCCGCCAACATATCGGTCAGCGGTGTGGCGGCATATGTCTTCGTATCGGTGAGCTGCGAAACGACAAAGAGCATCGATTGTTTGTCGTCAAACGCAACGTCGACCTTTCTCCCCTCGTCCCAATATTTGCAGGTGGACGAACCCGTAAACTTACCCACGATAGCAGACCCCTCGATAATCGAATCGACCTCGAACGGCACTCTCCCGTCTTTCAGCGTCCCCGTTGTCAACACTCGGCCGGTCTTGCCGAATGTGGTGGCAGAACAGCTTCCAGAAAACGTGCCAAGCCCAGGAACTACAGAAAACTTTATTTTGGACTCGGAATTTCCGGGGTCTCCGGCATCTTTGTCGCTTTGATGGCCCCCGCCGTCTAACACGTCGGCCACGTCCAGGCCGCCGCTGCCCCCTCCGCTCGACTTCGGGGAACAGCCGGCTGGGGCGATCGTCAATACGAAGCCGGCGAGGATGGAGCCTATTGGAAGCAGCCTAGTAGTCCATCAACCTTCGATTGATGGGTAAAGTCGGCGGAGCTTAATTCGGGCGTCGTTGGTGGTGAAACGCCAAGAGATCGGGTGGTTGTCGGCGTTATGAGCAGCGTTCCAGAGCGCGAGGAGGTGGCGCAATCGTTCGATC
>CAMAVR010000078.1 GCA_945861885.1 Nannocystis exedens
GGGCACGAAAACAGCCAGCTTTTGATAACAGGGATTCACTCGAGAAAACTCACCCATCCAATCTACGTCTACAACTTTCAAGTTGAAGCCGAAGAAGGAAGCAACAACTACTTCGCCGGCGAGCATCTCGTCCTCGTGCACAATTGCGACATTTCGCAAACGCTCCGCGGCGTCGTTGAGAGCGCAAAACGGGGCGCAAGCGAAGTCGGCGAATCGGCCCAAAATTTTCTCGTCAATACCGCCGTTCAATCGATGGAAGCGGCAAAGGCAGCCAGAGACATCCTCGTAGACAAGGCCTTCGATCGAGCCGCGTACGAACAAGCAATTTCGTCGGGCCTGCCAAAGGTGCCAGACAACCTCGTGCTGCAAGCAACCGACGCCATTGTGCGGGCAACGCCAGGGGCGTCGGGAGACGCACTTCTCGTGATGGCAGCGGGGCTAAAGGGCACCGCGGCCGCCCCAGCGGCGGCGCCAAGGGGGACAAGCGTCGCAAACGCTGTCAAAGCGTACGAAGCGGCGGCGAAGAATGCGAGTCGCGCGCCGGTAGGCGATGTCGCCGCGGAGGGGGTGCCAAGCGCGAGTACGTTCGTCGGGCGAAGAGGCGCCCCTCTGGCTAGAGCATCCATCCTACCCCTTCGTAACGTTGGCTCGATCATTGAAGGTCGAACTTTTAGTGGGCACGCTCTTGATCAAATGCAGGACCGGGGCTTGGTTTCGTCCGTGGTGGAAAACGCGGTACGAACAGGAACACGTACGCCTGATCCAATCGTTGGCCGATATCGCTTCTACGACGCCGTAAACGACTTTACTGTCGTTGCGGAGGGATCCGCAGGCGAACGAATTGTTACCGTTTTCCAGGGGAAAAGGTGATCCATGTCTTGTGGTTCCGATAGTCCGGACGCCCGGCAGCTAGAGCGAATGTTGGCGTGCATTGCAGAAGTGCGCGCAGAACGCATCTCGCTTCTCGACGCGGCAAACACGCTTCTATTTCTCAGGGATGCTTTGGATGCCGCGCCGAGGGATTGGGCAAGAAGCTTCACATCACATGTAGTTACACTTGAATCGGCAGCGCTCGCCTCGACGGAACAGAAAGCAACTATGGGGTCGCGATTCCAGACTGTTGTTTCAGACGCGTGCAGCGAGCTAGAGAAACTGGCTCGCAATCATCCTTGCGGCATCGCGAAAACTTCATGAGCCCGCGCGAAGAACATGGGAGACCCGCGAGCTGCTGGCTTCACCCGCTAGCCAGTCTTCGTCTACAACTTTCAAGTTGAAGCCGAAGATAGGAAGCAACAACTACTTCGCCGGCGAGCATCTCGTCCTCGTGCACAATTGCGACATTTCGCAGCTCTTCGACTACGTTGGGCTCGTTGGTCGCTCTACGCCGATGCCAGCTGACGCTTTTGTCGCTTTAGCTAAGCTGGTTTGGCCCGAGTTTATCGAAGTTGATGGACGTATTTTTCTGGCCGACGCGACTACCCATCTCGAAACTTCGAAGTGCGAGTTTTTCACGATGAAAACGACGAGGGGGCGGATGACGTTTTGGTCGCGTTCACGGAATAGCGAGGCGAATTACGCATCGGCCTCAAGGATTGGCGGGCTTCACCCCCGCGCTCTCTGCGCGCCGAGGGGATCAAAAGACGCTCGAGGAGGGCGTCTACCCGCGCATGCTCGTATCGCGCCCCATCATGCCGCTGGGTCGCGGTTGATGAGGCAACTACGTACACGCCCATTTCCCCGCAAAAACAAGCCACACTGTAGTATTATGCCTGTCTCAAAATAGTCACAATTCAGTTGACAGTACGGGGTGAAACGCTGTATCCTACCGCAGCGCTTAGCTTTTTACCTTAAACATCCCCAGAGCCCAATTGCCCGGATTGATTTCGGTCAGGTGGGGCTAAAGCCAAATGGCTCGATTATCGGAGGAATGGATCGTCCAGCATCGGCTGTCGGAATGCGAACGTTTCGTGTCCCTAAACAGCAAATGCGCAACTTGAGTTCCGCGGTCAGCGCGCTCTGCGCCGCCGGTTCTTATCCGATTGAATGAGGATGACCCTATGCAAGAGTCCGAGACCCATCTTTTCAGTGTAGGCGACAAGGCCGTTTATCCGGCCCAGGGCGTCGCTGAAGTGATTTGCATCGAAGAAAAAGACATCGGGGGGACACGGCAGCGTTTTTACGTTCTCCGTATTTTGGACACCGACCGGAAGATTATGGTGCCGGTCTGCAATGCGGCGTCGGTAGGTTTGCGGCAAGTGATCGGCGAAGAAGAGATTCGCGATATTTTCGAGATCTTGTGCGAGCAGTCGCTCCCGTTCGACAACCAGACTTGGAACCGGCGTTATCGCGGGTTTATGGATAAGATTAAGACCGGCTCGATTTACGACGTCGCCGAAGTGCTACGCGATCTCTATCGGCTAAAGTCGGATAAGCCGCTCTCGTTCGGCGAGAGGCGGATGCTCGAGACCGCGCGCGCTCTAATCGTAAAAGAGGTCGCAATCGCCCGCGGGCGCACCGAAGAGCAAATCATCGCCGAGATCGATGCTCTTTTCGTCGTTAACTAGAGACTGTTTAGCAAATCGAAAGGCGAAGACTTAACAGGGAGGGCCGGAGGGCGGGAGTAGTTTTTTTTTGTCGTTTTTCGACCAAAAACCTCACGCCCTCACGCCCTCCCTGTTAAGTCTTTGCTTTTTGATTTGTAAGTAGCGTCGCTACTTAACCAGGCGATGATTCGCGTGGAACGCGTGGGCTTCGCTTGTCCAGAGCGTGACGTCTATTTTCGTTAGCGCGTCGCGTAGTTGCGTTCGTGTCGGCACCCCGCCATCGGGCCCTTCGTCGTCGGGTCGCTCTTCGAGCGCTCCTCGGGCGAGCGCTCCGGCGTCGTGCCCGATGGCCGTCCATGTCGTCGGCGCGTTACCGAAATCACGAACAAAATCGCGAATGAGCGACTCGCGCGGCGCTTTTGCGTCACGTCGGTCGATGAGAAATCCGTAGGGTCCGAGATCGTTCGTTGTTGGCGATACGAGAGCGATGACAGGGACCTGTTGCGCGTTGGCCCACGCGATCGCTTCGCCGCCAGAAGTCGGCTCGAACCCGGCGATAATCAGTTCGACGCCGTCGCTCGAAAGAGCGGTGAGAGCCGCGGCGGTGCTCTCGTTGATGCCGACTTCGCGCATGCGGAGGCGCGTCAGTCGCGTCCCTTTCGGTACGGGCGGCCAGTCGAATGCCCATCCTAGCCCGCGCGCTACTTCCGCTACCGCGTCGCGCAGCGTTGCATCGCCCCGCGGCACGATCAGCCCGACAAGCCCAACGGCGCGCGGATCTTGCGCCCCGTAGGCCGGCTCTCCGCGTGCGCTTGTGAGCTCGAACAGCGCTGTCTCGCGAGCGCGATCGAGCCACGACGACACGCTCTCTTCGCCGAGAAGCCACCGCGCCGTCTCTTCGTCGCCGCGCGCAACGGCGCTATCGGCAACACGCGCTGCCATCATTCGTGTCATCTCTTCGCTGTAGCCGACCGCTCGCCCATCGACCCGAATCGACCGTAGCGTCAGCGCTAAAATCGCAGGGTCTATCTCTTCGATCCAGCGCGCAATCGTCTCGTGTGTGGCATCGTGCTCGATCGGAGTTGTCATCCGAAGCCACGTGTCCATGTAGACAAGCGACTCATAAAGATCGCCCGCTTCGATCGCCGACCGTGAGACCTCTTCGTTGAGCAAATCGCGCTCGCGTGGCTCGATAATTTTTCCGACAAGCGGACGAAGAAGCTCGAGAGCGGGGCGAGGTTGCTTGCGAAGACGCAGCTCGCGGGCGCGGAGGATCGTCACGAAGTCACGAAGCGAGCCCGGAGGGAGCTTGCTAAGCTTCAGGAGCGTCGCGTCGGCGAGCTCAAAGTCGCGCTGATCGAGCGCTACAAGGACCAGCAGCGCCCGAGCTTTGTCGGCAATCGGGTCGTTCTTGTACCGTTCGATGAACGTGGCGAGCGCGCGCTTTGCCTCGTCGTTCGCATCGCGATGCTCGTATCGCGCGTCAGAAATGGCTCGAAATTCGTTTGCCGCGACAACATCGCGTGACAAGATCGCGACAGGACGCGATGCCGCTGAGCCGCCGCCGCACGCCGCTGCCGAGAGGATCGCCGCTACGATCCACGATCGCTTCAAAATCGGCACTCTTTCTTGACGCTCTCCCGCCATCTCACCTATTGCTCGCGCGCGCCACTGCATGTTGAACGCTAACTTGTTTTTTACTGAACCGGCCGTCGATTCGGCCTGGGTTGCCTTTTTTTCCGCCACAACCTACCGCTTTCCGCTGCACGCTGTGGTGGCAATTTTGGCGATTGTGGCCGTCGCCTACCTATTTGCTAGTAACGCCCCCCCTCTGATCGCGGCGACGTTCCGCATTTCGCCGCGTAAAAGGCGCTTTATCGAGCTTTCGGTTCGCGCCGTTTCTCTCGTGATGCTTCTACAAGGCGTTTGCACTGTGCTCTTTTTCGCGACAGGAATAGCACTTCCGATTGAAAATCGCGATGCGCTAAACACGCCGTGCCGCATCCGGTAAATCGTACCCGAATTTGTGAGATGATAAGGAGTTCTGATGGCCGCGAAAAGCGTGACGAGTGAATCCGGAAGGGTGCGCCGAGTCGTTGTGGTTGGAGGCGGGCTCGCCGGGCTGATGACTGTCATCAAGCTGTGCGAAGCGGGCGTCCCCGTCGATCTCATCTCGCTCGTCCCGGTGAAGCGATCGCACTCGGTGTGCGCCCAGGGCGGCATCAACGCGAGCGTCAACACGAAGGGCGAAGGCGATTCGCCTCAAGTGCACCTCGAAGAGACGGTTTACGGCGGCGATTTTCTCGCGAACCAGCCCCCCGTGAAGGGGATGGCGGATGCCGCGCCGGGGATCGTCTTTATGCTCGACCGGATGGGGGTGCCGTTCAATCGCACCGCCGAAGGGCTGCTCGATTTTCGCCGCTTCGGCGGCACGCTTTTTCACCGCACCGCGTTTGCAGGGGCGACGACAGGCCAGCAGCTGCTCTACGCGCTCGACGAGCAGGTTCGCCGCTTTGAAACGATCGACGTCGAAGATGAACGCGGCGTCGTCATCCAAGGCGAGAAGATGGTCCGTAAGTTCGAGTTTTGGGACTTTCTCGGCTGCGTGATCGACGACGAAGGGCGAGCGCGCGGCGTCGTCGCTCAAGATTTAAAGTCGATGGAGATTCGCTCGTTTATCGGCGACGCCGTCTGCCTAGCGACCGGCGGCCCGGGGATTATTTTCGGTCGGTCGACCAACAGCGTGATCAACACGGGGACGGCGGCGAGCGCGGTCTATCAGCAGGGGGCTTGCTACGCGAACGGCGAGTTCATTCAAGTGCACCCGACGGCGATCCCCGGCGCCGACAAGTTGCGTCTGATTTCGGAGAGCGCGCGCGGTGAAGGCGGGCGCATTTGGGTGCCAAAAGACCCCAAAGAGACCCGCAAAGGGCGCGATGTCCCCGAGAGCGAGCGCGATTACTTTCTCGAAGCGAAGTATCCCGGTTACGGCAACTTGGTGCCGCGTGACATCGCAAGTCGCGAGCTGTTCTTAAAAGCGTTTCACGACAAGCGGGGGATCTACAACGCCACGACCGGCAAAAACGAGAACGAAGTCTATTTGGATTTGACGCATCTCCCGAAAGAGATGTTACGAAAGAAATTGGCCGGAATTCTCGAGATTTACGAGAAATTTGTCGGCGAAGACCCATACGAAAATCCGATGCGCGTCTTCCCGGCCGTGCACTATTCGATGGGCGGTCTTTGGATCGATTTCGAGCGCGCCGCGAACGGCTCGCTCGTCGTCGGGTCGCCGCGCAATTCGTCGACGAACATCCCCGGCCTCTACGCGACCGGCGAAGTCGACTACCAGTACCACGGTGCAAATAGGCTCGGAGCAAACTCACTCTTGAGCTGCATTTACGGCGGGATGGTGACGGGCCCGGCGATGGTCACCTATCGTAAAGCGCTCGCGAAGAGCTCGTTCGATTTGCCGGCGTCGCTGTTCGAAAAAGCGACGGCGCGCGAGCAGTCAAAATATTCGGCGATTTTGAAGATGAATGGGCCAGAAAACCCGTTCCAGCTGCACGACGAGCTGGGGAACATGATGCTCATCGATTGCACAATTGAGCGCGACAACGGGACGCTCGATCAAGTGCTCGCGCGGATCGACGAAATTGAGATGCGCGCCCACAACGTCGGCGTTCTTGATACCGGCGGGCACGCCAACCAGTCGGCGCAATTTGTGCGGCACCTGTTCAACATGATTGTGCTCGCGCGCGTGATCGCGCAAGGGGCGCGCAATCGCGACGAGTCGCGCGGCGCGCACTACAAGCCGGCGTTCAAAGAGCGAAACGACGCCGAGTGGCTTCGGACGACGCTCGCGTTTCACGAAGGTCGCGCTGGCAAGCCGGCAGCGGTACGCTATGCGCGAGAGTTCGACTACGCGCCGCTCGGGTCACCGATTCATATCACCGATGCGGTCGATACAAGTCTGGTCAAACCGCGTCCGCGCAAGTACGAGCAGGCAGGTGCGGCGAGTGCGACGGCAACTTCGGGGAGCGCGAAACAGGCTTAAAATGGCGCAAAAAGAGGCATCGCGATGACAACGAAAACTGTAAAGCTGCGAATCAAGCGACAAGACAGCGCAGAAAAAAAAGAGACGCAGCGTTGGGAAACATTTGACGTCCGCTGGCAGCCGCAGATGAATGTCATCAGCGCCCTGATGGAGATTCAGCGAAATCCGCGCACCGCCGAGAACAAGAGCGTGGCGCCGGTAGCGTGGGAGTGCGTCTGCCTCGAAGAGGTGTGCGGCGCCTGCACGATGGTCATCAACGGCAAAGTGCGGCAGTCGTGCACCGCGCTCGTCGATCAGCTCGCGCCAAATGGCGAAGCGATCACGCTCGAACCGATGACAAAGTTCCCGCTAGTCCGCGACTTGATCGTCGACCGCTCGCGGATGTTCAACGACTTGAAAAAGGTGAAAGCGTGGGTCGACCTCGACGGGTCGCACGAGCTCGGGCCGGCGCCTCGGCAATCGCAGAAAAATCAAGAGCTCGCCTATTCGCTGTCGCGCTGCATGACATGCGGCTGCTGCCTCGAAGCGTGCCCGCAGATCAACGATTCATCGAAATTTATTGGGCCGGCGACAATCAGCCTCGTCCGCATGTACAACATGAACCCAAGCGGCGCGATGCACGCCGACGACCGCCTAGACGCGCTCATGGGCGAAGGGGGCGTAGCCGATTGCGGCAAAGCGCAAAACTGCGTCGAAGTTTGTCCGAAAGAAATACCGCTCGTCGATTCAATCGCCGCGGTATCGGGCGCCGCGACGAAGAAGATCCTCTTCGGCTGGCTAGGGCGGTAAAAAGCGGGATCGCCGGTGGCGCTCTTCAGGTCACTTCGAAAAGTTCATCGACGGTTCGAATTTGAATCGAACGAGCGAGCCAGCGATTGAGCAAAGGGATGTCTGTTGTTGATGCGATTTGAGCTCGCGCGGCCTCGCCGACAACGAGTCCGCGTGCATCTAGGACGGCAAGAATGGACGCCGATTTCCCCTTCGCTTCGCCGCGTGCCTCGCCGCGTGCTTCACCCTGGGCTAGCCCCCAACCGTGATATTTTTTGGCGAAATCGGATTTAAATTCGTAGCCTTCGAAATTCATGGCCGCCTCCACCGCTTTGCGGGCTTCGTCAGTTAACGTACTCCATACGTAGTCGCTGTAAACGGCTATTAGACTATC
>CAMAVR010000079.1 GCA_945861885.1 Nannocystis exedens
AACAGGGAGGGCGGGAGGGCGGGAGGGTTTTTATGGGGTCGGCTGTTAGGGCGCACCGTTAACGTCAACGTCGTAATGCCAAAAAACGCATTACGTTGCCTGACGCCTGATAAACCAACCTCCCGCCCTTCCGCCCTCCCTGTTAAGTCTTCGCCTTTCGATTTGTTAAACAGTGCCTTCTACTCGGAATCAAAATCCGATGCTTGAAATGCCTTTTCGGACTCCTCAGGATCGGCATCCTCGTCTTCCGAATCGCTGTCGTCGATTTCGTCGATTTCTGGCTCGATTTCGGCTTTTTTGGCCGTTACGATTGGCAGGCGCCGCTTGCCAATTGGCCCTTCATCGACGTAGTCGCGGAGCGCCGACATGTCTTTTAGCGCCTGGAGCTTGGCAAGCCCCTTGACTTCGACTTGGCGAATTCGCTCGCGCGTCAAATTCATGATCGCGCCGACATCTTCTAGCGTCGTCCCTCCGCGATCGGCGACATCGAGGGCGCATGTATCGCCCATTTCCCAGACTTCGAGATCGGGGAAATTGACTTTGATTGCCCCGGTGCGCGCCGATACGTCGAGATACAAGTGATGCTTGCACGACACGAACGGACATGGGCGCGCCGCATCGACGCATTCGGACCGCGACACTGGGCGCGCATACTCTTCCGTCTCCGGATAAAGCGTGCGACCGAGCTCGAGCTCGCGCTTCGTCATCCGCTTGACGCTAATAGTTCGCGCTCTGATTGGACGCTTTCGGCGTGACCTCCGCTGCTCGCGGGTGACCGTCGCCTCGCCCTCGGGCGACACCGCCGTGCCATCCACCGACGCCACCGGCGCCACCAACGCCACCGATCGCTTTGCCCCGCCGCTTGCCACTAAGAAACCCCTAATCTCGTCAAGCACATCAACCGAGCTACCGAGTCGGTCACCGCGCGAAATGACGTTTGGATACCGTTGAGTATGCGGGGGCCGAAAATGGGGTCAACGCAATTTTGAAGCTTTTTTTTGCGAGTTTAGACAATGGACGCATCAACGCGAACTTAGCGCGGCCCTATGACATTCAATGTCATAGTGTCCGACAAAGTGGTTGTGACGTTGTTCATGCTAACTTGACACGCATGGCATTCCGTTTTACCGCCGCGCACTTGCCAAGCAGACCGATGCTCATCGGCGGCGCTCTTGTGGCGGCGCTCACTCTTTTTGCCGTGATTACGCCGCTGATCGCGTCGCACGATCCGCTCACGAGCGACTTCGTGCACGGCATCTCGGAGAGCGGCGCGCCAGTTGGACCAAGCGGTAATTTTCTTCTGGGCACCGATCGCATTTTTCGTGACCAGCTTGTGCGCCTCGCCGTCGCAGCGCGCATCTCGCTGGCGATCGCGATGGCCGCAACCGCAATCGCACTCTCGATCGGCTCCGCAATAGGCATTGTCGCAGGCTTTTTTGCCGGCAGTGTTGTCGACAACGTGCTGATGCGAATCGTCGATGTCGGGCTCGCATTTCCATTTCTGATTCTCGTGATGGCAATCGGAGCCGCGCTCGAACGAACCGACGCGATGACGATCATGGCAACGTTGGGGCTCACGGGGTGGCTCGGAACAGCGCGTTTAATGCGCGCAAAAACGCTTCAAGTCCGCACCGAGGAGTTCATCGTAGCGGCGCGCGCGTCGGGGCAGAGCACGACGGGGATTCTTGCGAAGCATATCGTTCCGAATGTGAGCGGCGCCATCGTGATCAACGCGACAACATCGGTCGCGCAGATGATTTTGGCGGAGAGCTCGCTGAGCTACTTGGGAGTCGGAATCGCGCCGCCTACTCCTACGCTGGGGCGCATGTTGTTCGATGGCGTCGATCTTTGGGCGACTGCGCCGTGGCTTACGGTTGCGCCGGCGGTGGCGATTTTGATGGTGGTTGGGGGATTTAATTTTATTGGGGAGGGGTTTCAGGCTGATGCTCGCGGGTGAGGCCGCGCACGCGCACGCGCACGCGAACGATCACGTAAACGATCACGATCGTGATCGTTTACGTGATCGTAGCCGTGCGCGTGCGCGTGCGCGTGCGCGTGCGCGAACCCTCTTCGCCACAGCAGCAGCACTGCTCCAAATCGCCTGCAACCCCGGCCTCGCAGCTCCGATCGCCGCGCGCACAACCGACGAAGTAACCCCCAAAAAAGGCGGCACGATCCGCTTCGCCACGTTCGCCGACATCCGCACCCTCGACCCCGCAGCCTCCGCCGAAATGCTAGGCGCCGGCGCAGTCCACTTAATCTACGCCGGCCTCGTCGACTACGATGCACACGGCAACGTCGCCCCCGACATCGCGTCACGCTGGGAAGTCTCCGCCGATCGCCTCACGCACCGCTTCTTTCTCCGCGAATCGGTCCGCTTTCACGACGGCAGCGAGCTCACCGCGGACGACATCAAGCGCTCAATCGAGCGCGCGCTTCACCCTTCGACCCCCTGCCCGTTCGCCAGCTTTTTCGAATCGATCGACGGCTTCACCGACTACACGCAGAACCGAGCGCCGCATATCACCGGCCTCGTCGTTGAATCGCCGCATGTCGTGAGCATTCGCCTCGCTCGCCCAGATGCGACGTTCTTGCAGGCGCTCGGCCTTCCAAATATTCGCCCGGTCTGCCGAAGCGCAGGGGCGCGCTACAGCGACGCGTGGGCACCGTGCGGAGCCGGCCCGTTTAAAGTCGAACCGGGCGGTTGGGAGCACGGACGGAGCCTTACGATCGTTCGACATGGTGAGTATTTTCGGGAAGGACTCCCGCATGTTGATTCGGCTACCTGGACGTTCGGCATGGCGCGGAGCACCGAACGATTTAAGTTTGACGCGGGAGAAATCGACGCCCTGCGCGACCTCTCCGAAGGAGACTTGCGAGCCTACATGGCCGACCCGCGCTGGAAAAAATACGGACGCTACGACGCCGACGTGGCGATGTGGGGCGAGCGCATGGACGTCACTGTCCCCCCCTTTGACAACGTTGAAGTGCGCCGCGCGGTCGCCGCCGCGATCAATCGCGAGCACTACGCGCTGCTAAAACCGGGGACGATCCGCCCATTGAACCAAGTGCTCCCCCCCGACGCGAACGGCCACGACAGAGCATTTCGCGGGCAAAAGTACGACTACAAAGCGGCGCTCGATCACATGGCGCGCGCAGGATTCCCCTACGATCCGAAGACAAAAAAGGGCGGCTATCCCCACCCGATTCCGTACTACGCGTACAGCGATGGCTTTTCTGAGCAGTCGGCGCAAGTGCTGCAGCAAGAGCTCGCGAAGATCGGAATCACCCTCGACATCCATCTCGTAAACTACGCGACCTACCTTGCGATCACACAACGCCGAGGGCGCGCCGCATTCGCGCCTGCCGGCTGGTCGCAAGACTTCCCCGATCCGAGCGATTTTTTCGAATCGATGTTTGCAACCAAATCGATCAATGCCGACGACTCCGTTAACTCGACATTTTACAGCAATCCAGCGCTCGATCGCCTGCTCGAGCAAGCGCACTCGGAGCCCGACCGAGCGAAACGATTGGCGATGTACGGCGAAGCGAACCGCATCGTGTGCGACGATGCGCCGATGGCATTCACTCATTCGGCGAGGTCGTATGAACTTCATCAGCCGTACCTAAAAGGGTATGCCGCGCACCCGATGTGGCTTTTTAATGTCACCGAAGCGTGGCTCGACAAATAATGCGCTCCCGGCTGTTTCGCGTCGCCGCGTCGCTTGCGATTTTGTGGGGGGTGATCACGCTCGCGTTTTTTATTAACCATGCGCTGCCGAGCGATCCGGCGCGCATGGTGGCAGGTCCGCACGCGCGCCCGGCCGATGTTGCGCGCATTCGAGATCAGCTTGGGCTGAGCCGCCCCCCGCTCGAACAGTATGCCCGCTTTATGCGCCAGCTCGTGCACCTAGCGAGCGCCGACCTGAAAGCAATCGATCACGCGACGTGCGAGTCGGTAGGGCCGCTGCATGTCGACCTGGGTCGCAGCTATCAGCAGCATCGGCCGGTTGTGCGCATCATCGCCGAGCGCGCTCCGCGATCGCTCCTTCTCGCTTGCGCGGCGGCGTTCATCCAGTTCACGCTCGGTTCTCTTTTCGGAACTCTGGCGGCACTGCGAAAAAATAGCGTTTTTGACACTGCGACTGTCGGCATGACGCTGCTTGGGATGAGCGCGCCAACGTTTTTGATCGGCATTGTGCTGCAGATCATTTTCGCAAAGGAGCTCGGTCTCTTGCCGCTCGATGGCTACGGAGTGACGGCCTGGGAGCACGCTCGGTCGCTCATCTTGCCTGCCCTAACCCTTGGCATTTTTGGCGCCGCCTACACGACGCGAATTGTGCGGGACAGCATGATCGCGATTCTATCGAACGATTACATTCGTTCGGCGCGCGCGAAAGGCGGGTCGCTGCTTCGCGTGGTGGTCGTTCACGCGTTTCGGAACGCGCTCATTCCACTCGTCACGATCGTCGGAGTCGATCTCGGGGCACTCGTCGGCGGCGCGGTCGTGACCGAGAGCCTTTTTCGGTGGCCCGGAATCGGAGCGCTAACCGTTCGAGCCGCACTCGACCGCGACGGGCCGGTCCTGATGGGGACGGTTGTCGTTTCGGCGGGGGCGATGATTGCAATGTCGATCGTTGTTGATGTTCTGTGCGCTTGGATCGACCCAAAAGGGCGCGTTCCTAGCATTTGAGCCGCGGCTACCTCAGAACTCCTCCAACGAAATCTTCACATTGACCAGCTCCTCAATCATCACGCCAATATCTTGCATCGCCTGAGCGTGCGCCTCCAGTTCGCATACCAGCTCTGGGATGAACTCATCGAGACTCTCCTGCGAAAGTTCGCTCCTCTCGCCAAAATGGAGATGCAGCGCATCGGTTGCGCTCGTTAGAAACACCTGCTGCACCCAGCGCATGACGTCGTCGTTGCCATCGACGCCCCCTTGGCTCGCACAACCGGCGATAAATTCGGACGGCTCGGCGATGCGCACGGTTACGTACGCCGTCATCACCGCTTCCGCGCGCTTGCACGTCTTCGCGTTCGTCACCTCGACGAGCCCCCCTTCGCAATACGCCGGTGGGAGACTCCCTATCTGGACAAAATAGACACCGACGACGAGCTCGATTCCGCCGGTAAAATAGTTCACCGCTTGACTCAAAAACGGGAGCGCTTCGACCGTTGCCTGGTATTCGCCCGCCGCGAGTACGCCTAGCGGCTCATCGCCAAAAAAGAAGACGGCGCACTCCCCCTCACACACCGTTAGATGCGCGCCGACTTGAATACTTCGCTCGGGCCACTTCCACAAAATTCGGGTGGCCGCTTCGGGGGGCCGAGCAATCACTTTGCCGGTAAATTCCAACTGAGTGAACTCGAAAGCCCCCATCCCGCCCCCACTCTTGGTTACCTAGTACTTGGCTGCTTCGAACTTGCGCTGCGTAGGCCTTGGCTGCCTAGTATTTTTTGGCGCTACATCCCCGCTAGAATCTTGAACCCTTCGCCTTCGATTTTCAGCTCGAGCTGATTGTCGCCGACCGTATGCTTCCACTCCTCGCCTTTGGCGCCTGGAATCTTGTAACTGGCGGCGTAGGTGTAATCGACGAGTACCTGCTGAAGCGGCGTAATCGTTACGCGCCTGTAGCGAATTTCATATCGGATCGCCGTTGCTTTCACGAACTTGGTCGTCAGGTAATCGCGGAGGCCGGCGTAATCGAGATCGTCGGCGTCGTTCATGTTCGCGCCGTCTTCGTGGTAGCGCGGGCTTGCCATCTTTAGCAACCAGCCAACATTCTTCTCTTCGACAGCATGCCTATATTCTTCGCAAAAAAGGATAACTTTGCGATTCTCCGAGGTGTCACGCACATCGGTGTTGGGAATGTACGCCTTTGAGCAGGCGGAAAGAGCCAATCCAATGAGCAACATGGCGGCAAGGCGCCTGGGGGTTCGCCAATTCGTTTTCACGGCGGTCATCATTCCCCAAGCGGGGGGGAAACGCACTTTATTTTTTGCGGCTGAATGCCGACCGGTGTGCGTTTTTTACACACTCATGGCCAATTCTAACCGATCAGACGTAGACGGAGTCGCCAGGTTCGTACATCGTTTCGCTCGAATTCGGCGACGATGTCGGCGGCTCGGCCCCTGGGTCAAACACCGGGTCTTCGTTTAACACCGGCAAAAAGTCATCGTTGCAGAGGAAACACACAGACACGGCGCCGAGCCAAACCGCCCCGCCGATCAGCGCCCGCATTCCGGAGACAGCGCGTCTCATCCATTTAGTCTAGAGGGCGCTTACCGATCGGCCACGCCGCGGCCAAAATCGGTCGCACCTGCCCCTACTTATGTTTTCTCGAACAAATTTCCATAATAATCGGCAATTTCAGTCCCCCCGAGGGTCGAGAAAAAGGCCGAAAACGCCATCCAAATTGAGATGCCGTTCAAATCGCGAAACATCGATGGGACGTAAAACGGCGGCTGAACGACGCCATCTCCCTCACGATTCGCGAGAACCGGCACATCTTCGTGCGCCACTTTCCCGACGAACAAATACGGAATGAACTCCAGCCGATTGTGCTGAATCGCGCTCCTTATGAATACGTAATTTAGGACTATCCCCTTGCAATAGCAGGCATCTTTCGTGAACGGCGCCCCGCCTTCGACGACGCCGCCGCGAAAAATCCGCCGCGTATTATTGAAACACTCCTCCTCTTCGTAACCTTCGGTGCGGAACCAGTCGAAAACATCGATGAAGCTGGCGCCATCTTCCGCTTTGTCGACGGCAATCACACGGTCGTTTATCCGTCGCGCCCGGCGTGGGTATGTCCTGAACGTGAAGAGCTCTAGCAGCGCAGCAAGCCCCTCTTGCACCGCGGTGGTTCGAGGTGGCCCTTTTGCGAGCCACCGGGCGACTGTCTGCTTTTGGCCGTTGAGGCTCGTCGCGATGTGCACCCAACCTTCATGCACTTCGAGAATATCGATGTCACGAAGCGAGAACATCGCGGAGCTTTTTACTTTGACGTAGTCGCCGCCTGCAGCCGCGTCGGCCAAAATTGTGTCGTCGGCTTCGGCGCGGACTTCATCGGCTGAAAAGTAGGCGGCGAACCTGCGATTGAGCTCGGCGGTGCACTCGGCCGATGTCAGTGTGCGCGCGTACGTGGCGCCACCACTCAAGTCGCTGATTTGCGTAAAGATTCCGTACAGACTGTGCCCCAAATCGCGCACCGTCAGTTTGCCGTCGGGGAATTTGTCTTTTGCTGAGCCGTACAGCTTTCGTGAATAGCCGTAAAATAAAGGTGTTCCGCGCGCAGTGAGCATTCGGACGACATCGCGGTATTCGATCGCCGTCTTCACCATGATGGCGCCGATCGCGTCATCCTCGCCTAGATCGCGCTCGATCTCTTGAGCGATCGATTCGAACTCTTCAACTTTTGCGCGGGGATCGAAGCCTAGATCGACTTTGGTGTAGTAGGGCCTGTACTCAGTTTCTCCTCTGACCCGTAAACGTGCCCGTGCCCGTAAACGTGCCCGGTTTTTTTCATGGGCAGTGGCGTTTTCTAGCAACTTTTTTCTTCGGTGGCCGATGATCCTTCGTGAATCTCGATCACGAAAAACT
>CAMAVR010000080.1 GCA_945861885.1 Nannocystis exedens
CCCATCCCGAACTCGGAAGTTAAGCTCTTCGGAGCCGATGGTACTGCACGGGAAGCCGTGTGGGAGAGTAGGACACCGCCGGATTTTTTTACACCACACCAGAAACCCTCGCGTCTCACGACGCGGGGGTTTTTGCTTTTTGTTCGTGAAAATCAGCGCGGGTCAATGAAGCGAAAAAAAGAGGCTTAATTTGCCCTTCTTCAGCCGGCCGCGTATCAATGCGACTAAGCTGGCGCGACGGCGAAGGAGCAGGTGCTTGATTCCGTTCAAGATTGCACTGACGGACCCAGAGCTTGGGTGGCTGTTTTTCGGGATCTTGGCCCTTTTTCTCTGCGCGACTCTGTTGGCAGAGCTCTTCAGTTATTTTCGCCTGCCACGGGTGATCGGAGAGCTTGCGGGAGGGATTCTCCTTGGGCCATCAGGGTTGGGTTATGTGTGGCCTGACGCGTACAATAAAATGTTTCACTATTTTCCAGAACAGGGGAAAATCCTCTCCTTTCTGTACTGGTTTGGGCTCATTTTATTGATGCTCTCCGCCGGGTTTCATCTTAAGTCTCAGAGCGACTCGCAAGACACAAAACTTCTTACTGTTTTGTTTGTCAGTTCGACACTCATTCCTGCCTTAGGCGGGATAGTTTACTGCAGGTTATACGACTTTACCCCGCACATCGGGCCGGCCGGGACACCATTGTCGATGACCGTCATCGTCTGCCTCGCCGTGGCCATTACGTCTATTCCAGTAATATCGAAGATATTTATGGATCTTGGTATTATTGATACGCGATTCGCAAAAATTGTGCTCGCCGTAGCAATCTCGCACGACATCATTTTATGGGCAGTCCTCGGGATTGTCTTAAACGCCAATCATCGCAGCATCTTCCGTGAGTGTGGCGTAGCGTTCTGTAGCGTCATTTTCCTGGTGGCAGCGACGATCGTTGCGTATTGCGTTGCGAAATTCGCTCGCAAGATCGTTTCAATCAAATTGTCAGAAAGCAGGTCCATTTTTACTATTATAGCGATCTGCCTTATGATGGTTTTTGGCGTCAATATGCTTGGCATAAATATCATATTCGGCGCGCTTATGGCTGGAGTCATTTTTAGCGGACTCAGAACCGGTAACTTTTATCGCGCCAAAGAAACGATATCAAAGTTCGCCATCTCTTTTTTTATTCCCATTTACTTTGCAATTGTTGGACTGAAGATAAATTTGCCCGCGTATTTTAATGGGAGGCTCGTCGTCTCGTTCCTGCTGGTCTCTTCGGGAATAATGCTGGTCTCGGTGATTATTGGCTTAAAAGCGATCCGAGAGACCTGGTTGACCTGCTTCAATTTCGCAATCGCGATGATGGCTCGCGGTGGACCAGGCATCGTGCTTGCGAGCATTGCTTACGAAGGCAGCCTGATCGACGGTGAACTTTTTGTCGCGTTGGTGTTGGTCGCTCTTATTACTTCGTTTGCGACCGGCGCATGGTTTCGGTTTGTTTTAAATAAAAAGTGGCCGCTGTACGCGGAAGTGGCGTGAGGCGCGCTTATGCGCACATTGGCGGGCAAAAATCGAAGTCTTTAACATATGCAAGAGGTGTCCGTAGGGTTGTTACGTAGAACTGATTTAGGGGGATGGCATGGCGCTCAAGACAGCAGGAGCTTTTGCGGCTGGGCTCGTCACAGGATGGGTCGCCCGGAGTTGCGTCAACTCGACTCGAGGGCTGATGGTAAATTCCGTAAGCTTGTCCAGCCGCTTCGTGAAGCACTTTCGCCGCGTTATTGCGGAGCAGCGTGAATGGGTCGAGGACCTCGTCGCCGAAGGGCGCGCGCATCACGAGTCGCAAGTGCAACCGATTGCGAGCGATGATGCAAACAGTCCCGATGTCGCGTGGACCAATGGTTCCAACCACGGTGAACCGAGTTGATGCGGCACTCGGGCAAGCTCGTTATGGTGTCGCACTTTTCAGGACGACTGCGCGTCCGGGCTGAAAAGTTTCGTCAGCGCCAAGAACTAGGAGCCGCTTTTGCCGAACACGTGGGTGCAAAAGAAGGGGTAACTTCGACCCAATTCTCCGCGATCACCGGCAGCCTGCTTGTTCGCTATAATCCGTTGGAAATCGAGCTGAATGAGCTTGTGAGCGCGATGCTGTTGGCGGGTGGATTCGAGGGCATTTTAGCCGAGTCTCCGCCAGTGCCGAATGCTCCGCCGGCTGGAGTGATTGGGGAGCGCATTCGTAGCGCTGCCGGACTTGCTGACGACGCGGTACAGCGATTTTCAACGAGCACCGTCGACTTGCGCACCGGAGTACCACTGACTCTCGCGGGAATGGGTGCGGCAATTTTTCTGACGGGACGCCGGCGCCTTCCGAATTGGTACGACTTGCTGTTCTGGGGCTTTACGACATTCGTCAATTTCAACCCCTCAAAGTTTCAGCCTCCCTGGCAGGGGCCTCATCATGGCGAGTCGAAATAACTCGTCAGCGGTGGAGCTTTCAGAAATCATCGTGCGTGTTCACGACACTGCACCGTCGAACGATATCGATCAGCCGCCACCTAGCCATGTGAGCGAAATTGTTGAATTGCTGCGCGGCCACGATGGGATTGACGATGTCCAGTACGTCGCGCACGACGGAACAATCGTTATTCAGTATGATAAAAAGAAGCATTTAGGGCTTTTTATTCAAGGTCTTATCCAAGACAAGCTCTCAAAAAATAAGTCGCATCGATTGGCGCAGCGCATGCGCGTTGCCGTTCGTGTCGTTCACGAAATGAGAGGGCGGATTCGTCTGAACGTGACCCCGAGCGACGGTATCGAACGACTTGCGGCGCATATTGCGGGAATTGCTGGCGTTGAGCGCTCTCGCACGTTGCCGGCGAGCGATACCATTCTCGTCCAGTTCGACCCTCTAAAGACGTCGCGTGACGAAATACTCTCGGAAATAGCGAAAAGCGTCCCTTCCGCGTGGCCAGACGCGTTGGTGGCGCCTAACGCGCGTCGCAATGAAATTATTAAAACTACGTTCAGCATTGCTGTTTTCGGCGGTGCACTAACTGGCGTTCTTCCGCCCCCCATCATGCTGACGGCTGCTGCAGTGACTGCAATTCCGCCATTTCGCCGTGCGATTGCGAGTTTGAAGCGCGGCCACGTAAACGTTGACGTCCTCGATGCGACTGCGATCACGGTTTCTCTCGTCCGTGCCGACGTGGCGACTGCGAGTATCATAACGGCGCTCCTCGCAGTCGGCGACTTGATTCTCGAGCGAACGCATGCGCGGGCTCGCACGGCGATTTCAGATCTCATGCAGCTTGACGACGGCGAGGCGTTTGTTCTCGATGTCGGGGCAAGTGAGCCGAGACGCGTAGCGCCCAAAACGCTCGTTGCCGGAATGCGCATCATTGTCTACCCGGGCGGAAGAGTGCCGGCCGATGGCGTGATCGAAGAAGGGACTATTGCCGTCGATGAAAAAGCGGTGACCGGCGAAAGCGTGCCGCGCGAATGCACCGTTGGCGACCGACTGATGGCGGCGAGCGTCGCGGTGCATGGGCAAGCCGTAGTCAGAGTTGAACTGGCGGGTAGCGATACGGTCGCGGCTCGGATTGTCCAGATTTTGGAGGGGGCCGGCGCAAAGCCGATGACCCTTCAGCACAACGCCGAAAAATATGCCGATCGCATGGTGATTCCGGCGTTTGTAGTGGCCGGTCTCGCATATGGCCTCTCTGGCGTCGTTGAACGTCTTGTGAGTGTTCTTATTACCGATTTTGGTACCGGTGTGCGCGTTGCTGTTCCGACCACTGCGTTGACGGCGATGGTGCTGGCGGCGCGCGCCGGCATTCTCGTCAAAGGGTCGCAGTTTCTCGAACGAATGAGCGAGGCCGACACAATCGTGTTCGACAAGACGGGAACACTCACGTTGGGGCTTCCCGAGGTCGTCGGCGTCGTCTGCGTCGATGCTCGTTGGACCGAAGCCGATGTGATCGCGTTCGCGGCCGCGGCCGAACGCAGTCAGACGCATCCGATTGCGACCGCACTCTGTAGGTACGCTGAACGAATCGGCGTGGCGCACCTTGAGACGCACTATTCGAGCGAGACGTATCACGTCGGTTTAGGGCTTAAAGCGACAGTTGCGGGGCGTTCTGTGTGCGTCGGTAGCCCGCGCATGATGCGCGAATTCGGAGTCGACGCATCGGCGACGAATGCCGCCCGAGATTCGTTCATGAAACAAGGGAGCTCGTGCATCTTGGTTGCCATCGACGGCGCGATTGCTGGCGCGATTGGCTACGCCGATGCGCCGCGACCAGAAAGCCGTGCTGTTGTCGAGTCGCTACGAGCCGGCGGTCGTCGGCGGGTACTGCTGTTGTCTGGCGACGCTCGCTCTCCGGTCGAAGCGATGGCTCGGGCGTGCGGAATCGACGAAGCGTTCGCGGAAGTGTTGCCGCAGGACAAGGCCGAGATCGTACGACGATTGAAGGCCGAGGGGCGCCGGGTCGCGATGGTCGGCGACGGCATCAACGATGCGCCCGCCTTGGCGGTTGCCGATGTAGGAATTTCGCTGAGCGGCGGAACGGCGGTAGCGCTCGAGACGGCCGATGTGGTTCTGCTCGAAGGTGGGCTTGAACGTCTGCCCGAAATGTTTAAGATATCGGACCAAGCGCTCGGGCGCGTGCGGCAAGTGCTCGGAATTGTTCTCGCGCCGAACGCTATTGCGATCGTTGCCGGGGCATTAGGTTTTCTGACGCCGGTTGGAGCTGCGGTTATTAATAACGGTTCGACAATCGCAGCGGCTCTGCACGCAGTCTCTCCGCTTCTCCGTCACCCAAAACGCCGAAAAAGGTGACGGTCTACGGTTGCGCCTTCAAGTGTGCGTCGACGCGTCTTTTAGCAATGTGTGCCATTGCCGAGGCGCCGATACGCTTCGTTGCTTGGTAGTTCCATCGAGCGCTGACCACCATTCCGACGAGCGGACCGATGTTGCGCATGACCGACTCTTCTAATAGCTGGTTTCCGACCCGCTTTCCGACGTCTTTTTCATCGGATGTGATGACGCCTGCGAGCAGTTCGGCCGGAGATCCCTTTTTTTTGACACGCGGTTTTTGCGTCGGCGTAGCGTCTTGCTCAACACCCAACGCTACAGAGAAAATCGATACGACGTCATCTTGTTCATCGGCGTGAAAGGGGACGCCGTAAATGGTCGCGAGCTCGCATACTAAATTGACGTGCACAAGTGCCGTGTAGGCCGCTTCAGCGATCATCGACAACGCGGCGGCAGGAATGCCGACCGGAGCCGCAAGCCCATCGGTAACAAGCGATAAAATTCCACCCGCGTTTGACCCCGTCGCCCCCAAGGCGCCTGCCGTTGCGGCATGCCAAGAATCTTCAGCGATAATTCTTTTGCGTCGCTCGTCGGGAGGCAAATGGGCGTGTCGCGCGTCGAACGTGCCGTTCGCGAGGCGCTCTTGGAGTCGGTTGATGTGCGCGAGTATGAGCTCGGTAAACCATGTCCCCTCGCGGATCGCCTGAGAACGCACATGCTTCATGGCGTGGCGCAAGATGACGTCGCGTTTGGCCGGAGAGAACGACTTTGCCAACCTGCGAATGTTTGTCAATCTGGGAATCTTCATGGCGTTAACTTAATAACGGCATCGAGAGGCAATAGTTTAGGGTGCGTTCGCGCTTTCGACAGAAGGGCAATAAAACGGCTTCACCCGGCGTCTCAGGGATGCTGGCTTATAGATACGGGCGAATTTTGTACCGGGTGAAGCAGAGTTCATCGACCTTTGGGTCGCATGAACGCTCGCTGCCGGCCCATGCGAATGAGATGACTTCGCAATTGCGGTCGCCGGTTGGGTCGCACTCGCAACGGGGGTGACGAAGTGGGTCGCACCACTGCTTGTTGGTGTGACCTTCGGCTTCTGCGGCGCCGCTTCCGGCCGCTGCCTCGCCTCCACCGGTGGCGCGCGCGTGGGCACCCCAAACGGTGATCGCTCCGACTGCAGCAAAGGCGGCCAATTTAGCATAAAAACTGTTAAAAATACGACTCATGCGACCTCGCGTGACATTGGACTAACCATGTGAGTCAGCCTCGTTTGTGATGAAGTGGTGACTAGCAAAAAGGAGTGCGGATATCTACCCGCTTAATGTTCTGTTGCGTGACGCCACGGTTGGACCTCGCCGGCCCAGAAACGCTTTGCGTCGCTTAGAATCTCGTTGAACTGATTGTACAATATGCCTGGAAGCTCACGATGGCCGTGCAGAGAGAGCGGGGGAACGGCAAACCAGATGGCAGGTGGCTCTATGAGAGCGCTCGCTACATTTGGCGGGAGCGTGAGGGCTGGGTCTGGATAGAACGCGGGCGATGACGCATCCATCAATGTCGGCGCGCCGATCAATTGGAGGGTCGCCACATCTGGGACAAAGCCTTTGACGGGGTCGCTAAAGCGCTCGGTTGATGGGGCGTTTGCGTTGAAAAAAATATAGCTATCGAAATCTAAGACCGCGACCGGGTCGTATGCGTTGGATTGCTGCCCCTGAATATTGATGTGATCGACATAGGCGGTTCCAATCGTCGTTACTCCGTATTTTCGAAGCCGCACTTCGACCGGGAGTGACTCGTTGTCCGAAAAACAGACCCAGTTTTCATGGTGCCGCCGATGCGCTTGGCGAACGAGAAGCGCCATTCGATGTTCCGGACCTGTCTCTTGAATGATGTCGGTGGTCGGGTCGGCAAAAATCGTCGGGGTTCCGAGGTCAATAACCGCGTAATTCTCGACCGTTTCTAAAACCGGCCGACCAGCTAAACGGGCCTCATTTTCGCCCATGGCGTGAATCAGCTTCTCGATTCGAAAGTCGCGAAGGGCGTCGTATAGAGTTAGAACCCCGTTCTCTTCTACTTGAGGCAGAGGTGTTCGCGCGCCGGCCCCTTTGACTTCAAGCAGTCCGCCTTCGACCCACGTAACAAGTGCGCGCCCATAGAACGGTGGCCGATAGGCGACCAGGTTTGGTAAGGTTTCATCAACTGAGGGTGGAGCGTGAATGAGTCTTGTTGGGCCCTGCTCGAGCTGCGATACGGCCATGATCGCCGCGTTTGCTAGAAGCCAGTCGTCTATTTCGGGCGGCGTAAGCTCCTCCAAATATTGAAAATCGCGCTTCAGCAGCGCGTGGTCGGCAATCACCACACGCGCGCCTTTCAAGTGGCTCGCGATGGTCGCCCCCGTTCGGCCCCCAGGAAGGCTTCGCGCGTTTCGCAGCGGATGGGTCAGCGCCTCCGCAGGTTGCGAAATGAACGAAAAAACAGCTAGGGTCTGTTTAAGAAATCAAAAAAGCCGCAGAATTTGAACAGGGAGGGCGGAAGGGCGGGAGTATTTTTAAGGGCCGACAGATAGGTTCGGTCAAAATCGTCACCGAAAAGTTTTCCCACGGCTCGCGAATGGATTTTGAAGCGG
>CAMAVR010000081.1 GCA_945861885.1 Nannocystis exedens
TCGACGAGCTCCTGCCCGACAAGTGGGCCCCTGCGTCCGACGCCGCGGGGTAGATGCTGCCGCGATCGAAATGGCGCGGCGTTCTCCAGCGCCGCAGTTATCACGCTCGGGGCACGCGCTGTCTATGCGTGGTGCGTCGGACGGTTACCATCGCTCGACGTCGGCATCGGCGACCGCGTCATCATCTTCTCCGTTTCACCCGCGACGTTTCGCGACGATTCATCCTGACGCACCATGAAACAAGCTGAATCACAAACGACGTTATCGCCTACCTTATCCGCATCAAATCGGCGCAAATACGCCTTTTGCTCCACCGCACATCCCTCTCCGGAGCCGAAGGTCAGAGGTTCGAATCCTCTGTGGCGCGCATAAAACCCCGCCGTATTTCGCACGATACGTTCCCGCCTGCGGTAGTTTGGCGGCGCAACGTACGCTGGGTACTTTGCGCCGCCAAACTACCGCAGGCGCTGTCTCGTGCGAAATACGGCGGGGTTTTCCCTCTATTGGGCTTTTCCTTGGCCTTCGGCCTCGGGGACGGGCTTTTCCGGGCCGCATCGATCACCTTTTACTTCGGTTCAAACTCCGCAACGGCTAGCGGCCAGCCCTGCGCCATTAAGCGCGCGCTCGGGTACGCGGGTGTGAAACGCGAGCGTCGATGCGAGGGCTGGCCACATCCTCGCCGCGCCGCTTAGGAGCGTCTGCCCCGACCGGCGCACCAGCGCTTGCGAGACAGTAGTCGCCAGCGCAAGCTGCAATGCGACGTCACGCGCTAGCCGTTTTTGGTACCTGTCCGCGGCATTCGC
Source organism: Nannocystis exedens (assembly GCA_945861885.1). Lineage (GTDB taxonomy): Bacteria > Myxococcota_A > Polyangia > Polyangiales > Polyangiaceae > CAMAVR01. The sequence continues at coordinate 804 of CAMAVR010000081.1, forward strand.
GCCGTCGCGCAAGAAGGTCGCGGCCGCGACTTCTGCGCTGTGAAGCGCAATTGAAATGCCGTCTCCGGAAAACGATGGAATCACCGCCGCTTGATCGCCGAGCCGCCACAAGCCATCCGAGCGCCACCGCAAATGGCCGTACGGGATCGCTGACAATGCTAGCGGCTTTGGCCAGCACGCCTCCGCGCCAGCAAGGCGCGCATCGAGGTGCGGTGACTCGATGCGGATCGCGGCTAGCAGGCCCTCCCAGCGCTGCCCGAGCGCGCGCAGGCGCTCCCGCCGGACAACCAAGCAGAGGTTCGCCCTGTCGTTCTCGATCGGCTGAAGCCCGGCGTAGCCCCCGTCAAACAGAATGAGCTCAACCCGGCGCTCGATCGCGCTGTGCTCGCTTTGCGTCAAGCGCCAGTGCATCTTGAATGCGACGAGGTCCGATTGAAACCCAGCGCCACGCTTGTGACTTCGAATGTCGTGCTTGCCTGTGGCTAAGAAAACGGCGTCAGCATCAATGCTCGTCTCGTCGGCAGTGCGCGCGCACCACCCGCGCTTCGTCTTGGAGATTTCGCGGACAAGCACACCTCGTTTTACGCTGACGCCGGCCGACTCGGCGCGCTCCAGAAGCGCTTCGTCAAGAACGCGCCTCGACAGACTCGTTGCCGCAAATGGCAATGAAACGCTCACGCCGGGCCTACTCTGACCGCTGGCGCAGAGGCTTACGGAATCGACCGGCACGGCGCCAAGCTTTGCTAGGTCGATGCCGAGCGCTGCAATATAGAGCCCGGCTTCACGCGACAAGAATTCACCGCACACCTTGTCGCTCGCCGCTCTGTCGCGCTCGAGGAGAACAACGTCGCGACCGGCGGTCGCGAGCTTTATCGCAAGCGCGGAGCCCGCCGGTCCGCCTCCGACCACAAGCGCGCTGGTCATGACGGGCGAATCCGCGACACGGTGATGCGAAATGGCGCGACTCTCGCCACATCGACCCCAGTGGCGTCAATGCCAGAGCTAGCGATAAGGCGCGCCCAATCGCTCAGCGAAAACGCGCGCGCGATCGACAATGGCCCATCATGCTGCACAAAGCGATGAAAGCGCGCGATCTTCGATGCGTGGCGAAAGAAGTGATACGCGACGGGATGACGGTGAAGATCGTTCACAAACCATCCAAGTCGACCCTTCGCCTCCATCCACGCGACGAACTTTGACACATCGGCATCCGACAAATGATGCGTAAAGAGGGAGCTCACCACCACATCGATCCCGTTCGGCGGCTCGTATGCGAACGCGTCGGCGGTGACGAACCGGATATTGGCCCCGTTCGCCTGCGATGCCTCGGTCGCCGCTTTTTCTGACCACGGGTTCATGTCGACTCCCGTAAGCGAAACGGCAATACCTCGCTTCGCTCCCCATGCTGAGATCTCTCGCAACGTATCGCCGTACCCGCTACCGACATCGAGCACTTCAATCGGCCTGTCGAACGACCGGGCTTCAACGAGGCGCTCCATGAATGCAATCGTTGGCCGATAAGCAAACGCCAATCTATTGACACGCGACAAGTCGACAAGACAAGCGCGGAAGTCTTCGAAAGTGACGGGCTCCGTATCCATCAGCTCGGGTCTTATCGAACGTGACGTCAAGTCAATGCTGATCATTGGTCAGCCGCCTTGTGAAATAGAAACGTTTCGGCCGTGAGGCCGGGCCCAAACGACATGCCGCAGCCGCGCTCGCCGGCGCGTGCAGTCTTGAGCAGCGACTCGAGGACGAACATCACCGTTGCCGACGACATGTTGCCATAATCCTTCAACACGCCGCGTGACACGGCGAGCGCATCGGAGTTCAACTGCAAGCTCTTGGTAACAGCATCGAGCACAGACCGGCCGCCTGGATGCACGGCCCACAAGTCGATCGAGCTGGGCGTGGCACCATTCAAAATTGCATCGCGGCAGTCCGCAAGCCCGAGCGAGATCGACGCTGGAACGCGCCCCGACAGGAACATGTTGAAGCCGCTGTCGCCGACGTGCCACGTGATCAAGGAGGAGGTGTCAGGGATAACCGCGGCGTGAAAGCCGTCGATCGCGAAACCGACCGGGTCGGCGCTGACGACGCTGGCGGAGCAACCGTCGGCGAAGACCATCAGGGAGAGGAGCTGCTCGATGTCACTCGTCTCTTGAAGGTGAAGTGAGCAGAGCTCGAGATTGACAATAAGCACGCGCGCCGACGGCTCGGATCGCACGACGTGGTGGGCGAATTTGAGCGCGATAACGCCGGCATAGCAACCCATAAATCCGATGCACGTCCGCTCGACGGAGCTGTTTAAACCGCACTGCGCGACAATCTCGAGGTCAATGCCCGGAGCCATCATGCCGGTGCATGAAGTGACAATCAGGTGCGTGATGCGCGCAAGTCTTGCGCCGAGCTGCAGCTTTTCGATCGCGCTCACGGCGAGCGCGGCGGCGTGCTTTTCAAAGACGCGCATTCGCTCGGCGGTCGTTGGAAACCTGCCGTACACGTAGAAGCGACCGCTCCTGACAGCCCCGCCTGCGAAGCACTCGTCGGATGAAAGGACTGAGTAGCGGTGGTCAATTTGAGCTTGTCGCGCCATGCGCCTGAAGAGCGCTCGCTCGCGTTCACTACCAAGACTGTGCTGGGCGAACTCAAGGAATTCGCCGTGCGCGTCGTGTTCTGGCACCGCCGTCGCGATACGATTGAGATGCGCGATCGTCTCGTGGTTTCCAACTTTTGACATTACCAACCTCCGGCGCCTCAATAAGCAAGAACCGTGCTATGCCGATCGCGGCGTTCGCCTCAAGATGCACTTCGAGCGTGTGCGAATCACGGGTTTCGTCGTCCTCGGTCGGCGATGCTGCGCCGAGCGATGCCACTGGCACTCGCGCCGATGACGTGACGCTCAATCATCATGCCAATGGTCATCGCGGCGACGAAGATCAGGGCGCTCGAGATGCCAGCCCCCGACGCGACGAGCGCCGGCCCTGGGCAGTAGCCAGCCAGCCCCCACCCAACGCCGAAAATCGCGGCGCCAGTCCACAAGCGCGTGTCGATGTCGGTGCGCGAAGGGATATGAAACGTCTTGCCAAATATGGGAGCGCTCCGACGCCGGACAAGTCGGTACGCTACGAAGTGAACGCCGATCGCTCCAACCATCACCAGACCGAGACTTGGGTCCCATCTGCCGAAGACGTCGAGAAATCCGACAACTTTTGACGGCTTCGTCATTCCGGAAACGATGAGGCCAGCCGCGAACATCACGCCGCCGGCAAACGCCGCGAGATTAGCCTTCGCGCTCATTGGCTACCTCCAAGCACATGGCGCACGACAAACACCGTGAACATACCGGCGAGCACGAACGTCAAGGTTGCCACGAGCGATCGCAGCGAAAGGCGGCTAACGCCACAAACCCCGTGGCCGCTCGTGCATCCCGTCCCGATTTGCGTGCCAACGCCGACGAGCAGACCAGCAACCACGAGTGCTGGCATATTTGCGTTCCAGCTACTTGCAAAGGCGCTCGGAAATATCGCGCTACCGACAAAGCCCGTGAGGACCATCCCCGAGAGAAACCAGATACGAAACGCGAGGTCAGTTGTGTCGCGACGCAATAGGCCCCCGTACAGTCCGCTGACCCCCGCGACCTTGCCGTGCGTCAGCAACACGAGGGATGCCGCGGCGCCGATGAGGCCGCCTCCAATCAGGGCCGCGGTGGGCGTAAAATCGTGCATGGCGCACTTATGGCATTTTGTTCATCGCTCGCGAAGCCCAACCTAGCTTGCTGACCGGGATGACCTTGCGCGCTAAGACTTGGCTTTGGCTGTCGCGACTCTTCTCATCAGGATTCATCTATGGGCAAAACACCGAAAACAATTTCACTCGACGAGATCGATAGCGTTCTGCAAGAACGATTTCAGGGTGCCGCATCGATCACCTGTTACGTCGGTTCAAACTCCGCAACGCCGACCGCTAGCTTGAAAGCACTGACTCGTGCGATCGAAAATGGTTCTGCGGGGGCTCGCTTTGTTCGCATGTTTCATATGTTGCTGCAGGGGCCGGTGCCGCATGTAAAGCCCGGGCTGCAGAATCGTGTGATGGCATATTCGGCATTTTCAGCGGGCGACGTGCGCGATGCTGTCAACGCCGGGCGTGCCCATTATGTGCCGGTAACTCTTTTTAACCTGCCTCGACTAGTTGAACGCGGCGGGCGCTATGCGCCTGACCTCGTCATGATGAAGGTCGCGCGGCACCCCGGAACAGGCGAGCTTAGTCTTGGGCTTTCCGTGGAGGCGCTCCACGCAGCCATTAGCTCTGCATCGCTCGTGATCGCCGAGCTTGACCGAACGATGCCGTTCACTGAAGGCCAAAGCGTCGTCGATATGGCGGCGATCGACTATCTCGTCGACGACGAACGAGTGGAACCATGTTACGAATTTCCGGCGATAAATTGGAGCGATCTGCCGGCTGCCGAAAAAACGATCGGGAACCTTGTCGCCGAGCGCTTTATTAAAAACGGCGCGACGATTCAGGTCGGTATCGGCAAAATGGCCGAAGAGGTGCTCGGCGCGATTCAGGGCGGGCCGTTTAAAGATCTTGGCGTGCACACCGAGCTATACAGCGACGGGCTCATGCGCCTTCAGCAGTCTGGAATCGTTAACAATAGCAAAAAGGCGTTAAACCGAGGCTACAGCATCACAACCCTCGTGATGGGGTCGCGCAACCTTTACGATTTTGTGAATATGCGGTCCGGGGTTCAAATGCGGAGCAGCGATTTTACGAACAGCGCCGCAACGATCGCGCAGAATGCGCCCTTCGTGTCGATCAACACCGCCATCGGGGTCGATCTCTTGGGGAATGTTTGGGCCGATTTTATCGACCCGCGGCATCATTACAGTGGCGTCGGCGGCCAACCCGATTTTGTACGGGCGCTGGGCGACCCGAGTGTCGGCGTAGCCATCATTGCCATGCGCAGCGTTACCGCGCGGGGTGAATCCAAAATCGTGCGAGCTCACCCTTCGGGTATCGGGCTCACGGCAACGTCGTACGACGGGGTCGTCGTTGTCACCGAGTATGGAGTCGCCGACTTGCGAGGGCTCTCAGTGGCCGAGCGAGGGGTCGCGATTGCTTCGATTGCACATCCCGATCATCGTGACGGATTGCTCCGCGCGCTCAAAGAAAACCCAATGCTCGTCTATCCGTAGCCACCAACTTTAGCCTAACGTGGCCACAAACGAGAGCGGGGCCCGGTGAATGTCTCGGCGCGTCCTGCGACAACGCGCCGAGACATCAACTTTAACCCGCCGCTCAGCTCGAACGCGCTAGGGCCTGTACTCAGTTTCTCCTCTGACCCGTAAACGTGCCCGTGCCCGTAAACGTGCCCGGTTTTTTTCATGGGCAGTGGCGTTTTCTAGCAACTTTTTTCTTCGGTGGCCGATGATCCTTCATGAATCTCGATCACGAAAAACTC
>CAMAVR010000082.1 GCA_945861885.1 Nannocystis exedens
GGTCAGCCAAATGGCCGCGTCCGCGCGGTAACGTCTCGGTGAGACCGTTTGCGAATACGACGAAGTCGAGGGCCAGATGATAAACGTCGAGTTTTTCGTGGTCGAGAATCATGAATGATCATCGACCGCCGATGGACAAGGTTGCTTGAGAACGACATTGCACCGAAAAAAACCGGGCACGTTTACGGGCACGGGCACGTTTACGTGGGCAGATCAGATTTTGAGATCACGCCCTTAGTACGCGTCGCATGACGCACAGCAAATTTGAGGTGATCGCGCGCTGCCCATTGCGCGATGGACAACCGTTGCCCGAGGTCGAGTTGGTCGCGCCATACGAACCGCCACGTGGTGGTAGATGCCCAGGTGAGCGGGCGCCCTCCAAGCTCAGCAGGTCGCTGCGTGCGAGCGGCAGCGTCACGTGCTCATGTTCGGCGAGACGCGCAATTGCGGGTGGGCAAAGTTGTCACTCTCGTCTTCGCCTTCCCGCGGCTTTAAACATGCCCAGTCTTTTTCAATAAGAATTTTCAACGTCTTTTCGTGTGCGAGTTCTTGCGTCGCCTCAAGGCCTACCTTGGCGGAAAAAGACCAGTCGCGGGCAAGAGCGATGGGCACATCAACGACGATACGGCCATCGGCAAACGTTGCACAGATTTGATCGCTCTCATCCGAAACGCGAAGAACGTATTCCAACGACTGCGACGGAACGGAAGAAAATTCAATTCGCTCGCAAACCAAGCCATCTGCCATAAATTGGGCCACCTCACCCTGCGTTAACCGAAACCGAACTGAGTTGTGGCGTGTGCGTAGTTTCATAGACACATATCCTCCGGCCTATCCCAATCTCGCAGACAGGCTTCTTCCGCGGAGTCTAACCCTAAGGGCTCGGCGTTGAGCGACGAAAAAAGCCGCTGGAGCGATAGTTGGCGTCCGGCAAGCTGGTGTTCAACGGCTCCTCTTGCTGTCTGCGGCACTCTTGAGAAAAACGGTTCCCATCGTCCGAGAACCAACGGCGCAACTGCCGCGCCTTTGGAAGAGTGAGCAATCAGTTTGTCGAGCATGGTCGTTGTGACGAACGGCATGTCACAACCAAGTACCAAGACAGGCTCATTGCCGCCGGCTGCGAGAAGCGCCGCGAGCCCCCCCATCGGCCCACAGTTGTCGACGAGGTCCGGAACAACGGGCAGTCCAAGCGTGGTATACTCGATGCGAACCCCGACCAGGACGAGCGGTATCGAACGGCTTTCGAGCATGTCCCGCCAGCGATCGATAATCGTTCTCCCCTCGATGAGCAAAAGCCCTTTCGCCGCATTGTTCATTCGTGAACCGCGGCCACCCACGAAGACGCCTGCGATCATCGAGCGCGGCTAAGCTTCGGTTGCCGCAATACGGGTAAATGGCTCGATGTGCCGACCGGGAGGGATGGGCGCTTGCTCATGTGTGACGTTTGGACACGCGAGCTGCGCATTTTTTGTAGTCGGGCTGATTTGATATCGGGTCTAGTGCATCAAGCGTCAGCTGTTGGATCAGCAGCCTCTCGTCATTGAACGGAACGAACACACTGCCCACGCCCGGACAACGAGATCGATCCAAGCGCACAGGCAAGTCTAATTTGCCTCGGCGGGTCTCGACCGTGACCACTTCTCCATGGACAACCCCTAGCCCATTTGCATCCTGAGGGTTCATCTCGACGTACGCCGTGGGCATGGGGGCCGCAAGACCTGGGATGCGCGACGTCACCGCCCCGGTGTTCCATTGGTTATGGACGCGCCCCGTGGTCAGTGTGTACGGAAAATCGCGATCAGGCATCTCGGAAGGCGTGGCGTATTGGTGAAAGCAAATTTGCGCCCGATCGCTTTGAGTTGGCGATCCATAGAACTGCACGCCTTTCCCTTGTGCAACGTAGGGATCGTCGCCTTCGACAAACCGACGGCGCGTTTCGCGCCACGAACCGTTTCGCTGGACAACAGGCCAGCGTAGCCCGCGCGTTGCGGCATATTCGGAATATGGCGCAAGGTCTTGGTGATTATGGGTCGAGAACTTTCGGTACTCTTCAAACAAGTACATGTCGACGTTGATGTCGTAAAACTGGGCGTAATCCCATACAGGAATTACTTTGCCGTCCTTCGCCATAGAAAAGAGAAAGTTCCCGTCCTTGTCTTTCATCCCGGCATGGCCACTTTCGAACAGTTGCCGCGCGACGGCCAGGATCTGCCACACCTCCGGGCGGGCTTGGCCGGGCGGAGCCACCTGTTGGAACCACTGCTGGGTGCGCCGCTCGGCGTTGCCAAACATCCCATTTTTCTCGACCCACATCGCCGACGGAAGAACAAGATCCGCCGCGAGAGCCGTGGCCGAAGGATACACGTCCGACACGATGAGAAACTTGTCGGGCATCTGCCGGCTTGGGGCAAAGAGCTCCTTGACATTCGGAAGCGACCGAGCCGGGTTTGAGGCCTGAACCCAGACAGTGTTGATGTTCCCTCCTTGTTGGCGAGGGGTGCTGAATTGTCTCCATAGCTCGGTGGCGTGTGGACCACTCTGGTCTGAAATGCGGTTGGTGGGCACATTCCAAGTCCGCTCCGCTGTTCTTCGGTCGCTCTCTTTGGACACCGCCAATCCACCGGGAAGAGTGTCGCACGCGCCCCCAATTTCGCGCGTGCCACACTCGGAAGACTGCCCGGAGAGACTCGTGAGAGCATCGCCCAATTTGCCGAAATGACCTGAGAGGAGATGAATCGCGTAAAGCGTTACGTTGAGCGCCGTGCCTCGCGTATGTTGGTTCGCTCCTGCACTCCACAGGCTGACGATTCGCTGGGACTTGTCGGCAAAAGTGGCCGCGAGTGTCCGAATGTCGCTCGCGGCCACGCCAGAGATTTGCTCAACGTACTCTGGCGTATATTCGGCAAGCGAGCGCTTGTATTCATCAAACATAACCGCCTTCCCGTCGGGCGCGTTGTTGTCATCCCATATTCGAAATTCACAATGCTCTTCGACGAACGCTTTGTCACACTTCTCTTCGCTAACGAGGATGTTCGCGATCCCATTCGCAATTGCCAAATCCGTCGAGGGATTAAACAACAGCGTGCGGTCCGAAAGATCGCTCGATGGGGTTCGGCGTGTGGCGATATCAATGATCGTCACATTCTCACCTTGTGTACGTCGGTCGAGAAGGCGCGAAAAGAGAACGGGGTAGGTCTCCGCTGCGTTGACTCCCCATAAGATAGCGGTCGTGCAATGGTCCAAATCGTCGTAGCAGCCGGTATGCCCGTCGACGCCGTAGACCGATTTCAATGCGGCCACGGCAGACGCCGTGCAAAGTCGACCGTTCGACTCAATCTGATTGTGACCCAGACCACCTTTGACAAACTTACTTGCAGCGTAGCCTTCCGGGATCGTCGATTGACCGCTTCCGTAGAATGCAAATCCGGCCGAGTCAGCCTTGATTCGGCTCCCGACAGTTGCAATTGCCTCTTCCCATGAAATGGGCTCTAGCCTTCCATTCTTTCGAAGAAGCGGCTGCGTGAGGCGATTGCTGCCGTACAGCGCCCCCGCAGCTTCGGCGCCCTTCTCGCAGAGCTGCCCACGATTGACCTCGGAGAGCTTGTCGCCCTGAACCGCCACGAGACGGCCTCCTTGGCTTCCAACTTCCATGCCGCACCCAACGGCGCAAAATGGGCACGGCGCTTTGCCCCAGCGCACAGAGCTGTCAATGGATGGCGCGCAAGCGGTCGCCGCACTCACCGCAGCCAGGCGCAAAAAATCACGACGTTGCGTGGGCCTCCCGTAGTCGCACGGAGTCGAAGTTTTCGAATAGTGCCACGGAGTCGAAGTTTTCGAATAGTGGCACGAGACCGATTTGCGTGGGTAGGTGGAATGACGCGGGTTTACGGGTGGCGCCGGACGACCTTCTCCGCACGGCTTGTGCGTCCAAAGCTGCTACAAGTTGCACCGCCGATGCGCATCGCAAACCTCCCCACTGAACTTCCGCCAATCGGTACAGCCGAGCGTTGGGCGTGGGATTATATTCACGCGCCGACGCTTGAAGCGAAATTTGATGCCTCCGCAGTGCCGGTTGAATGGGAGTCGCGCGGCGTTTCATACGTTGTCGATGCGCCGTCGCGCGTTCAGCTTCGGCCGTCGAACGATCGGCTCAAAAACGTCAGCGCCGGCGCGCTTGCCGATCCGCGTCGTCGCGCGCAGGTCGTTCACACGTTTTTACACCACGAGCTTCAAGCGGCTGAGCTTATGTGTTGGGCGCTTCTAAAATTTGCCGACACGCCAGAGCTTTTTCGTCGCGGCCTTTTGCGCATTTGCCAAGACGAAATTCGTCACATGAACATGTATGCGAGCTTGCTGTCGGATGCAGGCGTGTCGTTCGGCGATTTTACGGTCAACGACTGGTTCTGGTCGCGTGTGCCGAGCGCCACATCGGCGTCCGAATTTTTGGCGACGATGGGGGTCGGGTTCGAAGGGGCCAACTTGGATCATGCCCGACGATTTGCCGAGCGATTTCGTTCTGTGGGCGACGACCAGGGCGCGCGCGTGCAAGATGTTGTCGGCGAAGAAGAAATTCACCACGTCCACTTCGCGCTGCATTGGCTCGAGCAATTTTCGGGGGCGACGCACTTCGACGCGTGGCGCTCGCATTTGCCGGCGCCGCTTTCGCCAATGGTGATGCGCGGCCGTCCGCTCAACGAACGCGATCGTGCGCGAGCTGGTTTTTCGGCCGAATTCGTTGCCGCACTCGATAAGTGGGAGTCTTCCCCGACAGGCCCTAATGAAGCGCGCCTGGTGGATTAATCTCGACGGCGACGACGAGCTTGCGACGACTGGAGCGCCGCCCACGCCGTCCGTTGCGATGCGCCAGCGGCGCGAAACGCTCATTCGTCGCATCGGACCGCTCCTCCCCGAGGGGGACGTCGTCATCGTCCCCGGAGCGCGGGACGTCGCCGATTCAAACGTGAGCGGGCGCGCTTGGCTCCCCACGCCGTCAGCTCTCGCGGCACTGCGGCGATACGGTGCAGCTCTTCCGGAAGCGCCGTCTATCGCAGTTTTGCGCGCCGTAAACCATCGCCAATTCGCGTCGCGTCTCGGAAACTCCCTCCCTGGTGCCGCATACGTTACCAGTGAGGGCGATGTTGAAAATATCGTGCGGCGGAAAGCCCCGTTTTCACGATACTGGGTATTGAAGCGCCCCTTCGGATATGCCGGGCGTGGTCGCCTTCGCATTCGTGATGCATCGCCGACCGAGTCGGAGTGGCGATGGGTGGTGGCAGCGCTTCGCGCCGACGGCGGAATACAAGTTGAACCGTGGGTCGAACGGTGTGGCGATTTTGCACTCCACGGTTTTATTGCGCGGAGCGGCGCCGTCGAACTTGGTGAACCGACGGAGCAAAAATGCACCGAGCAGGGAGTATGGCTCGAATCAAACCGCGCAAGTGCCGCGGCGCTCTCAACGACCGAAGTCAAAGCGCTGCGAGATGCCTGCGAAAGCTCTGCCGATGCGATGAAAGCGGCGGGATATTTTGGCCCGTTCGGAATCGACGCTTACCGATGGAAGCGCGATGGCGACGCGATTGAATTCAATGAACGTTGCGAAATCAACGGGCGATACACAATGGGGTGGGCGATTGGAATGGGCGAAAAACGGCCCGATTTGTAACGCTGCACGGCTTGCCTC
>CAMAVR010000083.1 GCA_945861885.1 Nannocystis exedens
ATAAGTAGCCTTTCGCCCTCTCAGGCGAAATAGCGAATACATTTCGCAGAATAGCGAATGCTTTTCGCAGGCGATTCTGGGGCGGGCCAGTAGATGTGGCGATAAGAGCTCTATTCAAATAAAAGATACCACAGTACGTTCGGTAACTGACATGCAGGCCGCGTATGAAACGGCGACGCGTGAGCAGATCCAACACGCTGCTCCGAACTCCGCGACGAGCTTGTCGATAAGCGGCTTTAGCCTCTCACGAGTCTGATGACAGTACTCCACCATATTCGTGTTTGTTTGGGCAATGTAGCGAATCGTACTCTTGATAGATGCGATTTCAGAAGGGGATAATCGGGTATCCAACTCCGAAGAGCTCGGAAGGGCCTGGGAGTCGATGTCCGAACTCGAACAGCCCAGCGAGGCGCTGAACGAAGCGCGTAGGTGAAAGAAGCGCTTCGGGGAGGGCAGGCGCACGCCTCGGGTGTTGGGTGGGGGTGCCTTGGCACGGTCGTGGCGCAGGCGGGCGAGGTCTCGACTTTTGAGGTATGTCGGTCGGCAAGCCGATGCGGCGTAAGTATGGGATGATGCTCTGCGGTTTGGTGACCAGACTGAGGAGCTTCATGCGGGCAGCGCAGCTTGGGCACGCAAGGACGTCGATGAGAAATGTGCGGCGCAAGAGCTCGTTCCACGGTCGGTAGGTTCCGGCGCCGTTGGCCTTGCCGCGCTTTGGCTTTTTGGCCGATTCATCTTCGACGGCGTCGTTGTTGTCGGCACAGCACGGTGTGATCGGTACGGGCGAGGCTTTGATGATGAGTGGACGCAGCTTGCTCGCGGGGCCAAGACAGCCGGAATAGCGCACCGTGCCGCGGCACAACGGACCGCAGCCGAGGTAGGCTTCGACTTCGCGCTTGACGAAGCCGGGCAGGGGAGCGCCTTCGGCTTCGCAGGCGGCGTAGAACGTCTCGGCGTTGTCGCGGATGACTTCGTAGAGCAGCGTGTTTTCGGGGCGGCGTCGCTCGTAGGCGTAGGTGACCATGCCGCAGCGGCAGAGCAACAGCGGGCCCGGCGGCCCGATGCGAATGAGCGTCTAGCGGAATCCAGCGATCTCGTATCTTAACGATAAATTCCGCCGATGCACACCAATTTACGACCGCATTGACCCGGTGCCGCGCGTTGGCTATACTGTTCCTAGGTATTAAAATGTAAATACCTAGAAACCGTATCATGAACGCACACACCAAACGCGCCGCAATGATCAGGCTCGCAAAAAAGCGAGGGGTTCTGCGCCCGCGTGATCTGGCGGCGCGTGGGATCTCGCGGGCGGTGCTCAAGCAGCTTCGTGAAGACGGGGAGATCAATCAGCTCGCCGCGGGGCTCTACGCACTCCCCGACCATGCGATCACCGAGAACCACTCCCTGGCGGAGGCAGCAACGCGTGTGCCAACCGGCACGGTGTGCCTTCTGTCGGCGCTCCGCCTTCACGGCCTTACGACGCAGGCGCCGTTTCAGGTGTGGCTCGCCATCGACAGTCACGCGTGGCGTCCAACGGCGACGGAGCCGCCGCTTCGCGTTGTGCACATGACCGGCGATGCGCTGCGCCGTGGCATCGAAGTCCACCGCATCGAAGGGGTTGCGGTGAATATCTTTAGCGCAGCGAAGACGGTGGCCGACTGTTTTAAGTTTCGAAATAAAATCGGTCTCGACGTCTGCATTGAAGCGCTGCGCGATTTTAAACGACGGAAAGACTTCAACCATGACGAGCTTTGGCGGTACGCGAAGGTGTGTCGCGTCGCCAACGTGATGCGTCCTTATCTTGAGGCAATTCAATGACGAAATTGGTGGTTCGTAATGTCGCCGCATCGGTGCGGCAGCGGTTGCTTAATCTGTCGCGCGAACGCGGCGAAGGCTTCGATCTTATTGTGACGCGATACGCGATCGAGCGGGTCCTGTATCGGTTATCGCAGTCGGCGCATCGGGAGCGATTTGTCCTCAAAGGCGCGACGCTTTTTACGGTGTGGTCGGGCGCACCGCATCGGGCGACGCATGATCTGGATTTACTCGGTTTCGGTAGCAATTCGCCGGCAAGATTGGAGCAGCTATTTCGCGGCTTGTGTACGCTCGATGTTGTCGATGACGGATTGACATTTGATGCGGAAACGGTGAAGGCGGCGCCGATTCGCGACGACAATATTTATGGCGGGATTCGCGTCACATTCGTAGCGCGTTTGGGGACAGCGCGAATTGCGCTTCAAGTCGACGTCGGCTTTGGCGATGAGATCATTCCGGATCCCCAAGAGCTGTCGGTGCCGACGATCCTCGACTTCCCCGCGCCGGTTCTTCGCGCGTATGCGAAAGAGACCGTTGTCGCTGAGAAGTTTCACGCGATGACGGTGCTCGGCATGACCAACAGTCGGATGAAAGACTTCTTCGATATCGCGTGGCTTGCCGAGCATTTTGCGTTCGATGGAATTCAGCTTGGTGACGCCATTCGCGCGACGTTTGTTCGACGCGCGACCGAGCTCCCGCGAGAGTTGCCGCTCGGTCTGTCGCGGGAGTTCTCTTCCGAGCCGGCAAAACAGGCACAGTGGCGCGCATTTGTACGACGGATCAATCAGCCTTCGGAGTCCACGTTGGAGGAGGTCGTGGGACGCGTCGCGGCGTTCGTTGGGCCCGTTGTGATCGACGAGAAGCGTGAGCGTACGTGGCCTCCGGGAGGCCCGTGGAGCGCCCCGTAATCATGACGGCAGAAGGGGCACGGCCTTGCCGCGGGAAGTTTTGACCATCGAAAAGCGCGGGCAAGCAACCGTCAAGCGATGGCGATCGAATCGATCCGCGCGAAGTTTGCCGCGACAAAAATTCGCGAGCCAAACAACGCGCAACCCGCGGCCGATTCGTTGGAAAAAAGTTCATGATGCCGCCGGGTCTTCGGGATAACGGCGCGGCGCCACCGGCCCGCACGTGTTCGCGCGCGACGAGCTTGATCGCTTTATGCGGGGTGAGCCTCTGGTAAGAGTGGCGGCGGACCGTTCGGGTGCGCCTCTTCGAGACGGAGATGTGCATGAAGAACAGCAGCAAATCGTGTTGGACGACACGTTGGAAGAACGAAGTGATGCCGACAGCAATTTCGGGCATTTGGAAAAGAAAGGACGGAGGTCATCTGGTGCGAGCGCGCGTGGTCGATCCGACGACGGGCAAAATGAAAGAATTGAAGAAGGTGCTGCCGCAAGCGGACGAAGCGACGGCGTACAAGTGGCTGAACGATCAGAAGGCGCGCGTGCGCGATTGCCGAATGTCGGCGCCGCGTCAGCAAACGCGCTTTTGCGACTACGCGACATCGCTGTTCGAAAAGAAGGTAAAAACCGGTGACATTCGAAGTGCGAAGGGGCGTTATCGCTGGAAGGGCGTTCTTCAGCATTTGATTGTCGGCACTAGCGGGAGAAGGGAGCGAACCCCGCAGCATCCACCTTGGCAAGGTGAATTTGTGCGTTTCCCGCCGTTGCAGGCCGTTACGAAGTGCTTGAATTTACGAGTAAAGCGTGTCGAGGCGTTTCCTGAGCGTTCTGCGCGTTACGACTTTGGTGGGGAGGTTAGTGGGGAGGATCGGGGAGTGGTAGAGCCCGCAACTCCGGTGCTGTCGCGTGCTCGCCGGTCACCATATTCATTCTCAGTGCGCCGGACGTGATGGCGGCGCGGCGATCCATCAGCGCGCATTGGCTCGGGCGTGTGCCGTACGCTGAAGCACACGCGCTCCAAGAACGGCTCATCGATGAGCGCATTCGCGGCGACATTGGCGACACGCTTTTGCTGCTCGAGCACCCGCCGGTCATCACGCTGGGGCGCGCGGCAAATCACGACCATATCGTTGCGCGTCGTGACCATTTCGCGTCGCTTGGCGTTGACATTGCCGAGACCGGTCGCGGCGGCGATGTCAAGCGACCCTCTCGTGATCGGGCCATCGCCGCTTCGTCGCCTGACGAATCGCGAATACCTCAACGCGCTTCGTGATCTTTTCCCCGACGTGAGCGTCGATGTCCCGCAGCTTCCGTCTGACAATGCCGTGGCTGGTTTCGAGAACGCGGCCGAGGCTCAGGACCCATCGGATGTGCGTATCGCGCGCACCGAGGAGATCGCTAATCTCTATGCCGAAGCGGCAACGACCCGTGACGGCGGAGTTGCGGCGCTTGTCGGGTGCGTTGACGTGTCGAGCGATGATGCCGCGATGCGCTGTGGCGCGCAGTTCGTTAGCGCGATTGGGGCGCGCGTTCCGTCCGGCCACGTTGTCCGCCAGTTCATGCGGGTGATTCGACTTGCGCTGGCGTGCGACTTGACCCGCGTCGTGACGTTTTTAGCGCCGGTGCCTCAGTGCACCGAACTCGGCTACCCAGGGTCCGA
This sequence comes from Nannocystis exedens, assembly GCA_945861885.1. Lineage (GTDB taxonomy): Bacteria > Myxococcota_A > Polyangia > Polyangiales > Polyangiaceae > CAMAVR01. The sequence goes on from CAMAVR010000083.1 coordinate 4,381, forward strand.
GACGGTTCACGGTTATGCGCACCAATCGATTTTGGGAAGTACGTCGTGCGGGCAGATGTACAACCCGGTTGCCGAGCGCGCGATGACCGACCTCGATGCGTGGCACGCCGCGCATCTTGCATACCTTCTCCAGGAGCTTGATGCCGTGCCCGAAGGCGCAGGCACGCTGCTTGACCACACGGTTGTCGTCTGGCTGACGGAGCTCGCAACGCCGACGCACCAACATCACGATGCGCACGTCGTTCTCGCGGGTGGATGCAACGGGTTTTTTGAGACAGGACGTTACGTTCGCTACCCTCGCACGCTGTCGAATCCGCTCGTCAATCAACCGCTAACCGGGCCGCCGCACAACCGTCTTCTCGTCAGCCTGATGCAAGCG
>CAMAVR010000084.1 GCA_945861885.1 Nannocystis exedens
TTTTCGCACCATCGCACAGAGCGATTAAGCATGCCGTTCATCCGATTAAAATAGCGAATTCACGATCTCTTCTACAGTTCTCAAAACCGGGCACGTTTACGGGCACGGGCACGTTTACGGGTCAGAGGAGAAACTGCGTACAGGCCCTAGCACTACTTTGACACTTTTATTTCACGGCGATGTCACTTCAATATTTCCATGCGCTGCAAGATGGATTTGAACGTGGTTCGTGAACGCAAAACTTGGGTGGGAACAACGTCTTGATGGGTGGCTCGCGCCGTTCTTGCGAGCCCTTGGCCGCAAGGGGCGCGACAAGTGGGCGAAGCTCTACATGCAGGGGCTTTTGTTGCCTGGCGAGCGCAAGAGCATCACGCCGATCAGCTCTCGAGTTGCGCCAGACGATGATGCTCAGCTCAATCATTTTATTGCGGCCTCGACATGGGATACGGCGCCGCTGGAGCAGGTTCTCGCCGAGAAGGTGGATGCCCTGCTTGGTGGCCATGACGCCCATCTCATCATCGACGACACGGGCATTCCAAAAAAAGGCGACAAGAGCGTCGGTGTCGCGCATCAGTATTGCGGTGCGCTTGGAAAAAACGCGAATTCGCAAAGCCTTGTGTCGCTCACGTTGTCACGCGATGAAATTGCAGCGCCTGTTGGTTTGCGGCTATTTTTACCGGAATCGTGGGCGTCCGATCGCAAGCGATGTGCGGCTGCCAAAGTCCCGGCGAAGATTGGCTATCGTTCGAAGTGGCGCATTGCCATCGATGAAATTGACCGCGTGATGGCGTCAGGTGTCCGCTTTGGCGATGTGCTCGCGGACGCTGGGTATGGAATGTGCGGCGAGTTCCGTCGCGAGTTGTCTGCTCGGGGGCTCACTTGGTCGGTCGGGATTTTGCGGACTCAAAACGTTTACGAACTCGACACAACGATCGAGATGCCGAGAGCTTCGCGAGGCCGTCCTCGCAAAATCGGCGTGCCGTCGAACAGCCCTATTTCAGCTGCGGACTTCATCGAGGCTCACGGACGCTTTCGATATGTGACTTGGCGAACCGGAACAAAGGGCCCTCTCCGCGGCGAGTTTGCAATCGTGCGGGTGCGTCCCGCGGACGGCATCGCGACGCGCGACCGAATCCACCTGCCCGGCGATCACGTGTGGCTCGTCTGCGAGCGCCGTCCGAACGAAAAAAAGTATTATTTTTCAAACTTGCCCGCCACCGCATCGAAGCGCTGCATCGTACGCGCGATAAAAGCCAGATGGGCGTGCGAGCTGGCACACCAACAACTCAAAGAAGAACTCGGTCTCGACCATTTCGAGGGGCGCTCCTGGTACGGCCTCCATCATCACGCGCTTTTCACGATGATTGCCTTCGCATTTCTCCAAGAAAGCCGACTCTTCGAAAATAAATCGGCGGCGTAGCAATTCGTCGCGCACGGCAACGCTACCGTCAATTCGGCGGCGCATTGTCCTCCGAATTGCTAAGTCACAACTGTGTTGTAAGTGCCGACCACTTGCGCGGTTGATCGGCCCACCCGAATAAAAGTGTCAAAGTAGTGCTAGTGCGGCTCCGGGATGTGCAATTTGCTGACTCGAAGTAGTGGCGAAAATGTCGCTGAAAAGACTGCCCACTCCCCGTTTGGGCTTATCGCCTCTTCGCGAGAGCCTGGCCACAACGTCTCTGCGATCGGAATACGAAAGCGATTGGGTTGAGTCGCTTCGTCTAACGACCAATACACGAGCGACGAGTGCCCCACATCCCTAGCGATAACCCGCGTGGCATCGAGCGCAAAGCGATAACGGCCGTGCGTGACGCCCTCTTGCTCAGCGCGCTCGACCCGACTCCAATGACCTGTATCGATGTCGAGCAGCGCGGGTGCCCAGCCGATGACCAACAGTTTGCTTCCTTGAAAGTCATGCAACTTGCAGGGCCGATGTTCCCACGTAACCGGCAGATTTTTCGGAAAGCGCGCCTCACCTGTTTCAACGTTCCAAACTTGAAGATGCCCGTCGGTAGCCGCCGATGGCTGAAGCTCCGCGGCCACGTGAACACCGTCGCGATCAAATGTCAGGCTGCCGTGCCTCGCCGATTGAATATCGAGCATCTGCAAAACTTTCGTGCGTTTTAACGGCGCCACATCCCAGACCGATATTCGGCCGTCGGAAAAAAGAACACCAAGCTGCGAGGAATTCGGACGCCACGCGGCATCAATCACATCGATATGTTCGATAAACGTCGACATTTCGCCGGTGACCGTGTTTACGACATGGAGGTCAACTTCAATCCCCTGCCGTTCGATTGCGATCGCGTGGGACCCATCGAAACTGACCGCCGACCACTCCAACTGGTTCGAGCTGCTCTGTTGGTACTTCACGAGCCGCCGCTGCAATCCCGACTCGATATCCCACACTTCGATCGACTTTCCGAGGGCGACTACCGACTTTGAGTCACCGCTAACGTGAACATGTGGCTGCTTCCAATCGACTCCGTCGTTGTACTCGGAATGCAAAAGCCAACGCTCGCCGTCGTGGGGGACACTTTGCTGACGAAGTTTTGCGACCAATCGCGCAACGCCGTTCCGGCCAACATGCCTCGCTTCCGCATCGCCAGGGATCACCTGAAAGTCTGGATGCTCAAGAACACTCCAGCCGTGCCCTCCGGGCATGTCCGCGAGCACTTTGACCCAATTGAGTCGTCCCAACTTCGACCACGACCGCCCCAACGTGCCGATCGCCATCGCAGCTTTAGGGATCATTGAAGGCTCCGGATCGCCGACAAATGCGCCCAAATATGCCCTCGCCGCTTCCGGGTCGTGAAGTGGATATTCAGGATGATTGAGGATCGCCATGCGACTTCTCGCAGCGCCGAGTGCGCCAAACAGCTGGGCGCGCTCAGCTGGCCCTCTGGCTTGCATGACGTGCGCGAAAAAGGCGTCGACACCAACGCCGTCCTGATGATTTGAAAGCTCGAAGCAAAAATTCGAGTGCAGCGTCGTGTGCTGCTTCTCCAACTTCGTTCGCATTTCTTCGAGCGCTGGGGAATTCATAGTGGTCCCGAAAAACCAACGGATATTCGAGCTGCATCGTACCTGGCTTAGTAGCTCCTCGAGGTCGACCGCAGTGGGCTGTTTCGAGCTGTATAACAGCGTAAGCGCATGGGTACGGAGAGCGTCGTCATCTGTTGGGAAGTCGGGTCGGCTTACGACGTGCGGCCCGGCCGCTGAATCGATGATCGCACGGAGAATCAACGCTCTGACGTGCGGCGCCTTCACGTGCGCGAGGAGGCTTACAATGCGATCGCCTACCGTATCATCCGGCCGCTCAAGCAGATCGAACGCAGTTGCCCAAATCGTCTCATCGTCGAGCGTCGACACATCGCGGCGCCGCGCATTTTGATCGAGCGGCTTGTCGAACGGAGCAGATACACCGATGTCGTTCGCGACCGTAAACCGCGCCCGAGCGCCCTGGCCAATTCGCGCGACAATGTGATCGAGCACCCGCGCGATATTGGCGGCATTTTCAGCGACCGTCTCTTGATGAAAGCCGATGCTGACAATTCGATCGTGCGCTGGGTTCTTGTCGAGCGCGGCGAGCGCTTCATCGAAGACTGCGACCATTTGCTCCGTCGTGACCCAATCGCTGAGCGCGCCATTGTTCGGAATTTCGACGAACGAACCGCCGGCGACCGAAATCGGAAACGGCTGCAACGATGTCGGAAGATCGCCCCACACCGTCCGAACCATCGCCGGCAATGCCTTCCCGGTTGCGGTGGAGAGCAGCGCGGCCGACACCGCGGAGTGGTCATACTTAAAACCGGCACGAACCAGCGCTTCATGCAAGTTGGGGCCCAATAGCCACGCGCCCGCTCTAAAACTCGTCGGTCTACCAAAATACCCCGCGAGCAGGTCGGCGCTATAGTCTAAAATCCGTGTCAGCTCATCGGCGGAGTACGCGGTGATCGCGACGTGACCACCTTCGTCGTCGGCTTCCGGCTTGGTAGCCCTGGGTTCGAACTCTCCCCTTTGCGTCGGAAACACTCGATAACGAACGCCCGCCCGTTCGATCAACGACCTCCATCCATGAAGATGCAGCCCATGCTCGTCACCAGGGCGGAGCGCTATGTTAATTGCGTTCGTAACAGCGGCCGGGTCGGCGTTGCGCTTAGTGTAATAAGCGGGGTTTAGAAATTGAACGAGCGGAACGCCTGGATAACGTGAGCGCAATTTAGCAAACGCATCGAGCTGCCTCGGCTCAAGGTCTCTCCCCTCCCAGTCGACCGAGACAACAACGCGAACGATCCCCCCAGCAGTCGGCGGAGGATTTCCGTTTACCGGCGCGCGAGTCCCCTCGCCGACTTCGGGTCGCTCGACAAAAGAAGCACCGGGGGCGGTGCATCCGCATGAAATTGCCACGGAAAAAAGAGTGGCAATGGCCGAGCGAAGCCAGGGGGAAAAATACATGCGGAATCGTGACACGCGCCGCGATCGCGCACCACCCGGGGCGAGCTCGAACTAGCGGTCGATTCGGTGACTCCTCAGCGAGGCGAATCGGGTCCCCCGACTAGCACTACTTTGGCAGTTTTTTGAGAGCCAAGGTCACTTCGATATTTAAATTCCTCGCGAAATGGATTTGAACAGCATCCATGCAGCGAACAACGGGGTGGGAACAACGTCTTGACCGCTGGCTTGCGCCATTCGTGCAAGCGTT
>CAMAVR010000085.1 GCA_945861885.1 Nannocystis exedens
ATTCCGGCCATTGCATACGGTAAGTCGCTTGAATCGACGCCGTTGGCTGTTTCGCCTAAGGATATTTTGACGATTCTTAAGAGCGACCACGGTGGCAACAGCGTGATTCAGCTTGGGATCACCGGCGGCCAGAACATTCTCGCGATGATTCGCGACTATTCATATCATCCGGTTACCCGCGCGCTCGAGCACGTCGATTTTGTCGAAGTGAAGCTCGATCAGCCGGTCAACGTTGAAATTCCGCTGATCGCGCTTGGTAAAGCAGCCGGAGTTGTGATGGGCGGCATTGTTCGCCAGGTTTTCCGAACGCTTCCGGTCAGCTGCTTGCCGGATCGCATTCCGCTCAAGATCGAAGTCGATATTTCGCACTTGAAGCTGAATGAGCACGTTTCGACGCAAGATTTGAAGCTAGACGACGGCGTCACGGTTCGCCTCCCGGCGGAGCAGACGCTGGTCGCCATCGTCACGCCGGAAAAAGAGAAGGTTGAAGCGGTTGTGGCACCGGTCGCAGGCGCGGCAGTCCCAGCGGCAGGCGCGGCAGCGGGCGCGAAGGGCGCGACACCGTCGACGCCTCCTCCAGCCAAAGACGCAAAAAAGAAGTAATTCTCGCTCTCCCGCTCTTCCGCTCTCCCCTGTTTAAAATCTCAGAATTTGAACAGGGAGGGCGGGAGGGCGGGAGATTTTTGTTTAATATCAAAGCGGGTTGATGCGATGTTGCTGATTGTTGGGTTGGGCAATCCTGGGGCGGCTTACTCGGCGCATCGCCACAATATCGGCTTTAAAGTTCTCGATGCGGTTGCTGCCGCTGCAAAAGCGCCTGAATTTCGCGAGAAATTTAGCGGTCTTTTTGCTCAGGGCGAGCTTGGCGATACTCGCGTGGGGCTTTTGAAGCCGATGACATTTATGAATCTCTCAGGCAGCTCGGTGCAGCCTGCGGCAACATTTTTGAAAGTATCGCCGTCTGAAATTATCGTCGTTCATGACGAGCTCGACGTTCCGTTTGGCAGCGTTCGCGTCAAGGTCGGCGGCGGTCATGCGGGCCATAACGGCCTTCGAAGCATCATCGACCGGCTCGGTTCGGCCGATTTTACGCGCGTTCGCGTTGGCATTGGGCGCCCCCCGGCTGGCTTTACGGGCGACGTGGCCGATTTCGTCCTGCAGCGCTTTTCGGCCGACGAACAAATTGGCGTACCCGCGCTCATCGATGAAGCGGCTTCAGCCGTGCGCCACATTGTGGCCGACGGCGCGCTATCAGCGATGAATCGGTATAATACCCGCGGTTAGCGGGGCTTCGGCGCACGCCAATTTGGAAACGCGAGAACTGCTGGGTGGACGCCGAGCGCCACTCCCAGTTTCTCGGCGCGATCGACGCCGATATCGATTCGATCAGTTTCAATCGACGAGATCGCGGGCTGGGCGATACCGGTTTCGGTGGCCAGGGCTGCTTGCGTGATCCCCCTAAGCTGACGAGTCATTCGCAAAGCCTCGCCGCGTGTCAGCGTGGCATAACTCTTCGCGCGCACGTAATTTTGCCTATCGACGGTGGTCATATTTTTACCAGCTTGTGTAGATTTTTCCATCGCGCTAGTGGGCGTGGTCATGGCGACTTCGCAGCCCCACGATACTCTTTTTCGTGCAACATTTAGCGATCTCGATTGCGCGAAGAGCCAGATTGCGCTGTTGCTGCCTAAGAAGGTTCTTGCGGAACTTGATCTGAATACGCTTGAAATCAGCGATGCGAACTACGTCGGCAGCAAGCTGAAACAGTCGCGCGGCGATATCCTTTACCGCGTTCGCACGCGGTCGGGGCGCGCGGGCTACATCGCGATTCTTTATGAGCATCAGTCGCGCTTCGATCGGTCGATGCCGCTTCGTGTCTTGCGTTACATGGTCGATCGATGGGAGCGATGTTGGCGCGAAAAGCCGCGTCCCGCCGTCTTGCCATTTTTGATCCCTTTGGTCCTTTATCACGGGAATGAGGCCTGGGCCGCATCGCCAGAATTGGCATCGATGTTTGACATGGGCTCGTCGCTGGATGAGGCGCTTCGGCCATTTACGCCCCATTTTCAATTCGTTTTGGACAACCTATCGACATCATCTGCGCAGGACATTGCGATGCGCGAAGCGCTTGCACCGGTGAGGATGGTACTGTTCCTCTTCTGGGCTCGGTGTAACTTCATTCGGCTTACCGAGGCAGCGCCGCTGATGAAGGCTGTCGGGCCTGACGTGTGGCGAAATCCGCAATTTCACACGCTTGCCGAGCAAATGGCAACGTACTATTTTGCGCTCAATTGGGGGGTTGAAAGGTCTGAGCTAAAGGCTATTCTCGAAGAGATAATCACGCCTGAAGGGGAAGAGACTATGGGACGCCCAGTGAAGGGAAGCCTAGCGCGAATGTACATGGATGAGGGCCATGAGAACGGCCTTCGAACTGCGATTGAGAGCGTTTTGTCGACCCGAAGCATCACGCTGAGCGAAATTGGCCGTACGCGACTTGCCGCCTGTGCCGATATGGCGAAGCTCAATGCGTGGCTCGTTCGCGCCATTACAGCCTCATGTGAGAGCGATGTCTTTGCTGGCTAATCCAAGATCGGTTGCGGTTGAAGGAAAGAAGCGCATGAGGCGCCCGGTAAAGGGAAGCCTGGCGAGAATGTGCTTTGACGACGGTTTCAAGCAGGGCCTCGAGGGCCTTCGAACGGCAATTGAGAGCGTGCTTGCAGCCCGAAGCATCACGCTGAGCGAAATTGGTCGGACGCGGCTCGCGGCATGCTCCGATGTGTCGACGCTAATCGCCTGGCTCGTTCGCGCCCTCACCGTCAGTTCCGAGAGCGACGTCTTTACGGGCTGACGCGGAATTCCCTCAAATCGCCATAATTCCCGCATTTAGCCCCTTACAGCTGCCCCCTATCGTGCTAAACAATGCGCCCCCCTTGCGGTAACACGTTTGGTGGGGCCACAAATTGGCTATTTTTAGCTACTTTGTGCGTATTTCCTTGCTCTCCACATGTTGTGGCGGGCCGTTGGCCAAAGGGAGACAGTATATGTCAGCATTGTTTGGCGGGGCGCAGACGCTCCGCACCAAAGAGTACGAAACTATCTATATTTTGCGCTCGGATGTCGATACCGCGGCAGCAGAAAAAGTGCAGACCCGCGTATCGGATGTCATCACCCGCGAGCAGGGGAAGTTGCTCAAGGTTGAAGGGTGGGGGCGCCGCAAGTTGGCGTATCCGGTCGCGAAGGCGAAGAAGGGCGTTTACGTTTACGTCCGTTATGTCGGCCGCGGTGGGCTCGTTCAAGAGCTCGAGCGTAATTTGAAGCTTGCCGACAGCGTCATCAAGTACCAGACGATTCTGCTAAACGATCACGTCAATGCAGCTGACGTTCAGGTCGATCCAGAAGAGATCAAGTTCGAGGGCTTCGAGCTCCCGCCGGATGAAGAAGAGAAAGAGACACGCGAGCGCGCGCTCGGTCTCGTCGACTTCGCTGAGGGTGGCCGTTCGCGTCACGTTCCGCGTCAGGACGAAGAGTACGACCTCGAAGAGTTCGACAATCTCGACCCGCGTACGCGCACTGGTGGCACCCCCACAGGCGGCGGCGAAGAGGCCTAATCGGCCCGGTCTTTTCTAAAAATTTTGCAGGAGTTTCGCTATGATGGATGATGATAAAGATTTTGGGCGTGGCCCTGATTTGAACGCGGATGCCCCCGGGCGTCGCCGTGGCGTACGCCGCCGCGTCTGCAAGTACTGCAATGATAAAGTGCAGACGATCGATTACAAAGATCCGCAGTCGCTCAAGTATTTCGTGTCAGAGCGTGGGAAAGTTGTCCCCCGCCGCATGAGCGGCAACTGTTCGCGTCATCAGCGACAGGTAACATTGGCGATCAAACGGGCGCGTAATATCGCCCTTTTGCCCTTCACAACCTCAGGTTGATTGAGAAGGATTGAAGGAGGAACGCTATGGCCGCAACAATTCAAGTAGTTTTGCAACAGGACGTATCAAACGTCGGTAATTTAGGCGATTTAGTGCGCGTACGCCCAGGCTATGCGCGCAACTTTTTGATGCCGCGTCAGCTCGCCATCCCGGCGACTACGGG
>CAMAVR010000086.1 GCA_945861885.1 Nannocystis exedens
GATTGCACAGGCACGTAACGTTTAAGAATGCGGACGCGGAGCGGGTTCTTCGTGCGGCTTTGACAGCCGACTAGACAAAATGACTGGACCAGCCATCACGCAATCGCGTGGGTTACGCTGGCAGGCACGAAGCAAGACGGCGCAGAGCCGGAATTACGTATCATGGAACAATAGACAGTCCAGGGAGTGTCCTCAAAATCTGATCTTCCCCGTAAACGTGCCCGTGCCCGTAAACGTGCCCGGTAGTTGCGTTCTTGAAAACGGCGATATCGCGGAATTTGATGGGAAACACGTAAGTAAATTGCATCACGCCTCGGTAGAGCGAGTGCATGCGTTCGCGGGCCGAGAAATTCCGAATGAAGTGCTGAAAGACCGCATGCAGCTCGGTGCTGGCGGCGTCGTCGTCGTCTCAGTTCAAAGCGATGACATCTCAGTGCGAAGTCTCGGCGTGATGGGGGTTGACGATGCCGACGGCGTCGCTGCGATGAAGAGCGCGGTAAAAAGTGCCATCGACCAAGCCCGTGAGCAAGGTGCCGCGAGCAAACAAGCGATCGGCGATGCCGCGCGATCGGCGGTGCGTCGCGTCGCAATGAAACGCCTAGGCTACAAGCCTCTGGTCGTCGTTGTTGGCTCGTAGCACCGCTCCCATGTGTCTTCCATTAGCTGGTGGAAGAGTCTGGACACGCTAAAAAATTATGGCAGGTAGCACCCCAACCTTTGCTGCCAACCCTGATGACTGCGCAGCGGGCCACACTGTCTAACTTCGGGGTTATTGATGCAACGCATCGTTTGTTCTTTGGCGCTGGCCCTGTTGCCGTCGCTTGTTGGTTGTATGGGACCCGGCTTAAACGACGCCCCGCTTGAATTTGAAGCAGCTTTTGGTGCTTCACCCAACGAGCTCGCGGCTCCTGAAAACCCCCTGGTGCACGGGCAGCCTGACCCCGACGAGGAGGACGGGGATCGATTTTGGGCTCAGGCGAATTTCGGTGAGGAAGACGACGGGGCTGACGCCGTTGCGGTACCTCGAATAGAGCCGTTTGGCCGGAGGGCCGACGCAGTCGAACAGCCTGTGAACAGCACCGCGACGCTTCTGGCGGTTTACGCCGAAGGGGTCTATCGCGTGATGTTAGGGACGCCAACGGTCCGGTTAAACAGCACACCGTCGCAATTCATCCCTTTCGAAAGCGGCTTTATCGGATCCTACTCCGGAACCAATAGCGTCGTCTTGGTTGCGGACGACGGGCGGCCAAGAGCGCTGGCGCGTGGAACGACCCTGGAGATTCTTCCAGGATTCAAGGGGTTCTTTGCTTCTTTTGACAGCGGGGTATTTTTTGTCAATTTACGTGGACGCGGCAGAGCGTTGCATCATCGCCCCCCGCTCAAAATGATTGGTGCGGATGGAGGATTTATAGGACGGTACTCAGACGGAGTCTTTTTCCTCGGTGTCAACGGGATGAAGCGACGTCTCTCAGAGACGACCCCGCGGATCGTCTCAGCACCGGGCGGTTTCTTTGGAGAGTTCGGCGATGCGATCGAGTACGTGCGGATTGACAGGCAACGCTTCCGTCTTGTGTCCGTCCCTCGTGAGTTTATTGAGACACCAGGCGGGTTCATAGGCAACTACGAGAATGGTACATATGCGGTCAACATCCAAGGGACCGCGACTCGTCTTTGCGACTATGCATCGTCGCTCGCACCAGCACCGAATGGATTTGTCGGCATTTTCAACCGATCAAAGTGGTATCGGTCTTTTGACGGAGATACCGTCGAGCTGTTAATGTCGGCGAGGGAGTTCCATCTTTCGGCAGATCCGGCCCTAAGCAAGGCCGAAAATAATTCGATAGCCCTTCGACTCATCGAGAAAGCAAACAGTTTCGTTCAGACCGAGAACCTACGAGACGGTCGCCCGACGGCGACTGCTGAACAGACTCGAATTTCAAGGATCACTCTCACCCCTGATCTTTTTATTCCGATTGCCGCGGCGGATCTCCCTCCCGACGAAGAGCATGGCGACTGCCCGATATGTACTGAACCACTTACAGGACTTGGCGCGCTCGTCAAGACAACAAAATGCAACCACATGTACTGCGAGCAGTGCGCTAAAGCACTGGTCGATCACGCGAAAGACTCGCGTCTCGAGTGCTCCGTGTGCCGAACCGAGCTGAGGGCCTCCGCTGCAACGGTCACGGCACGAGCGCGCTCGGCGGCGACAGCAGCTGCAGCAGAAGCGGTGACGGTGCCGGTACCGCAACGGCGTCGGTGGCTACCGCGGTGGTGGCCGAGGTGGTAACCGAGGTGGTGGTGGCCGTCGCTTAGGTTTGTCAGTTAAACAATGAGGTTGACCCGATTTAGTGGACATCACAGAAGGCACGCGAGTGCCTATAAAGGTGGCCATGTCGAACGGGATAACGAAGCGAGTGCGACGGATTTACGCGCCGGAATTTAGGGCAGAGACCGTGAACCTGATTCGGGATGGAGGTCGAGCGGTGAAAGACGTTTCGACATCGCTCGGTATCAATGAACGCCTCGTGCGAAAATGGCTTAGAAAAGCCGACGGGAGTGTGGCCAACGGCACTGCGGAGACGCTCACAAGCGCGGAAAAAGAAGAGCTGACGCATCTGCGCCGGGAAGTGAAAGTGCTCCGAATGGAACGCGAAATTTTAAAACGTGCGGCCACCTTCTTCGCGAAGGAAAACGCGTGAAGTTCGCGTTCATTGCGGAGCAAGAGGTGGCGTTTCCCGTGGGGATTTTGTGCAGGCTCTTAGGCGTGTCGACGAGCGGTTTTTATGCGTCTAAAAATCGTTTGCCATCAACGCGAGCAGTACGTGAACATGAGCTCGTGGAGCGCGTGCGGGCCGCATACAAGGCGAGCAAAGGGCGTTACGGCAGTCCGCGAGTACACGCGGAGCTTCGTGCTCGAGGCGAGCGTGTCAGCCGCAAACGTGTGGCGCGATTGATGCGACAATCACAGCTCGAAGGACGACGGCATCGTCGCTTTCGCACAACAACAAACTCAAAACACGGCTTCGCAATTGCACCGAATATCGTTCAGCGCGATTTTACAGCCACAGCGCCGAATCAAACATGGGTGACCGATATTACAGCAATCTCAACGCGACAGGGTTGGCTGTACCTCGCTGCGATCGAGGATCTGTTTTCTCGTCGCGTAATCGGTTGGGCTACGAGTGAAAACATCGATCGGCACCTCGCCATCACAGCACTAAACAAGGCTGTTCAGCGACGCAACCCGGCTCGAGGACTCGTGCATCATTCCGATCGCGGCAGCACCTACGCGAGCAACGATTATCGAGCGGCGCTGGCGGCGAAAGGCATTCAGTGCAGCATGAGTCGCAAAGGCGATTGTTGGGATAATGCGGTGGCGGAGAGCTTCTTTGCATCGTTGAAGCGAGAAGTCATTGAGCTCGATCGACTTGAAACCCGCACTCAAGGAACACTCATCATCGGCGACTACATCGACAACTTTTACAATGTGCAACGACGTCACTCGACGATCGGTTATAGGAGCCCAGTGGAATTTGAATTAATGGTTGGATCAAGAAGAAACGCGGTCTAAGAAATTCGTCCACTGGATCGGGTCAACTCCAGGGCCCACATGAGACGCATAGTCTGTCGTCCGTAAACGTAAACTCGGGACCAAGCGTAAGCTGCGAAATGTCCTCAACGCCCGCCGCCGCGACCGCGGGCGAGAACGTGAGTATGGCCGCCAATGCGAATTGAATGCCACGATTAGGGTGCGTACTCAATTTCTCCTCTGACCCGTAAACGTGCCCGTGCCCGTAAACGTGCCCGGTTTTGAGAACTGTAGAAGAGATCGTGAATTCGCTATTTTAATCGGATGAACGGCATGCTTAATCGCTCTGTGCGATGGTGC
>CAMAVR010000087.1 GCA_945861885.1 Nannocystis exedens
AACCCAAGCAGAGCCTCGGGAGCCTTCATCGCAGCCCGCGGTGCGGGCGAAGTATTGGCAGGAGTGGCCCAGCTAATCGTAGCAGGAGGCATGGAGGGGGGCGGACTGGCGCTAGATGCGACCGGTGTAGGCGTTGTGGTCGGCGTGCCAATCAACATAGCGGGAGCCGCAGTGGCCGCGCAGGGTGTCACCGCTGTAGTCGCTGGGATCGCCCATTTGGCTGTGGGGGCCGGTAAAGATTCAAACAGCCGTTCATTTAGTCCTGAGCAAAAGGCTGTCGTTGAATTGGCGAAAGAAGCGAAGAGAACAGGAGTTAGTCCTCAACAAGGAAAAACGCTCGTAGAATGGGGACGTGAGGCCGGCTTTTCGAATTCGCGAGGCCCCGAATCTCACCCAGGTCGACCGCATGGGAGCAGTCCTCATATCCATGTGGGACCAATAGATCACATACGGATAGTGCCATGACCAAGTATGAGTTGACATTGACGAATGAGCCGGTCGGTCAGAGCTATCGAATTCTCCTCGAACATTGCTTCAGAGTAGGGTCGACATTTGGAGTCGTCGTCCGCGACTATCCCGAACTCTCGCCATCGGGAAATCTGCTCCAAAAAGCAATTCTATCTGCGGGGGGCACATCGTCCCGCGGGTCGGATTGGCCGGGTACCGTATTGTTGGAGGAAGAAGCAACAATTATCCAAATACCCACCTCCGAAGAGGTGTTCCAGATAGTCGTTGAAGCATCAAGACGCCTATTCGAATGGGTTCAACCTGGCTTGCCCGAAGATCCATTTTTCTTGAAAAAGGACGGAGCGATCTTGTTGGGAACCATTGCTCATGAGCGCGACGCGTATCTCGCGGGCACCCTGGAAGAGCTCAATTATCTTGCCGCCCGATTGCCAGGTCTGTTTGCGGTGCCGCCCCAACCCGCTTCTGAATAGAAAATGGTTGCAGCTGCGGTTGTCGCCGGCGTCGCTCATTTGTTGATCGACAGCGACCTTCGGCCGTCTCCGACCTCCGACCTCGATTGTCGAATTCGAGGCCGAAGATCGAGGTCGACGTCGATATCGAATTCGGGGTCGGAGTCGGGCTCGGGGTCGGAGGGGTGTGCCGAAGAGATCGTCGTTCGCGGCCTCAGGCCAGTCGACCCGCCTGCGGATGGCAGTAGGGGCGTTCACCCAGTGAGCCGTGGGGTCCTTCACTTCGTTCGGGATGACAGTGGGACAGTGGTGTGTTTCTTTTCCACTGAGCGTGCGGCGGCGGACTTGTCCCCGCCCCCACTTGCCTTGCGCGTTGCATTGCCTCTTGCGGAATGCCGCACTGCGCTATAGGTTCCCCGTTATGAAAGTAAAGGCGTCGCTTATGAATTTGATGGCTGATCCTCGCATCATGAAACTTATGCAAGATGAACGCGTTATGAGAGCGCTTATGGCGACGATGAGCGTCCCTGGGAAGATGCAGGCGTTTGCCCATGAGCATATTGAACGGGTTGTGAAGGCGATGGCGCTCGCCACCGCCGAGGACGTGCAGGATCTTAAGCGAACGGTGCGCAACCTCGAAGAGCAGGTCGCCAAGCTTGAGCACGCACGGCGCGCCGAAGCAGGAAAGAAGAACGACCCGCGCGGTCAAGCGTGAGACATTGCCCCTCTTCGTGTAGCGTTCGTTCGTAACGCAAATACGGGGGGCTCAATGGCCGGTTGGTGCAGCGTCGGAGTCGTCGCGGGTTGTCTCGTGCTTTTGTCTTATTCGGACGTGGCAAACGCGGCGCCTCAAGCGGAAGCGCTCAAACCGCTTCCAAGCCGAATCGATACGCCAACCGATGCGAACGTCGACCCGGCTGCCGCGGGGCCACGAGCTCGCGCCGCCGATGCCGCGTTCGTCCCTGAGCGCGATCCGATCGGCGAGCGTCCGATCGATACGTACGAATACCCCAACAAGACGTACTATTTTCTCGGCGCGCGCTACCGCCTTAGCGTCATGCCTGCGTTCGTGCTTAATTGGTTCATGCGCCACGCCCCGACGATCACTTCAAACACAGCTGGGATCGAGCTGAATATCAGGCGCAATGGGTTCAACGTCGTCCCCGCGCTGTCGTTCAGCGAGTACGGGATCCACAACGTTTTCATCGGCGACGTTAGCGGCGACCTGAACGAAGCGCGAAATTGGAGTCGCGTGCACAGCACGATCAAAGGGGTCTTCGCGACGGTCGATCTGCTCTGGTCAACGCCGGTCGCGCGCCATGTTGATATCGAATATGGGCTTGGCGTCGGCGCGGGGTTCACGTTCGGAAATTTGAATATGGATTGGGTCTATCGCAACGGCGACACACTGACCCCTTGCCAGACCGTCGAGGATGGGCCTGCGGAAGGGCTTGATGCAGGATGCCGCTCGTTGAATCATCAGGCGACATCGAAGCCGCATGTCGGCGGTTACGTCGTCCCCGACTGGATGCGGCGCGGAAGCTTGCCGAACGCAATGCTCTGGCTCACTCCGCAATTTGGTGTGCGCTTGAAGCCGATCAAGCATCTCGAAGCGCACTTGACCACCGGCGTTTCACTCACCGGGATTTGGGTCGGACTGAGCGTAAATTATGGCTTCGAACAGATACCCAAGCTTGAGAAGTGATGTTCCCGGTCCGCTTTGAAGCCATTGAGCAGCTCGGTTTCGGCGGTGCCGGCGAAGTCTGGAGCGTCCATGACCGCATCACCGGTCGCAAAGCCGCTCTGAAAGTGCTCGCGTCGTCCGCGGGGCACGAAGAAATCATGGCGCTCGTTCGCGAAGCAACCGCGCTCAACGGCGTAGAAGGGCTCGCTTTCCCCCGCATTTTGCGTTTTGGAACATTGCCGGGAAGCGGGCGCCCGTACCTTGTTCGCGACCTGGTCGAAGGCGAGAGTCTTGCAGCCGTGATTGACAAAGCAAACGGCGGACCGTGGGTCGAACCGATGGTGTCGGCGTGCGATCAACTCACTGCGCTTCATCGCGGTGGGCTGTTTCATGGCGATATCAAACCGGCCAACATTATCGCGAACCGGCACGGTGACGGGACGCTGGTCGACTTTGGTCTGTCGGCCCCGTGGCGTCATGCGGGGACGCTGCCGGTAGGGCTGACGCCGAAATACGCCGCCCCCGAACTGCGCCAGGGGGGCGATCTCACGGTCCGTGCCGAAGTGTACGCGTTCGGCGCAACGCTCCGCGAATCGCTTGAGCGACGCGGATGTGAACTCGACCCGACAGTACGTTCCGCACTCGAAACGATTGCTTCTCGCGCGACTAGGCAGGCGCCGGAAGAGCGATTTCCAAGCATTGACGAATTTGCCGGAGCGGTGCGCAACGCGTGCGGAATCGCGCCGCCATCCCGGCAGAGTGCAAATGCGTGGCCGATTGTTGGGATCGACGACACCTCGCGCGCTCTGCTCGCACAAGCCGAAGCGCTCCCTCAATGCGGGTGCCTGCTCATCGACGGGCCGCAAGGGAGCGGTAAAACCACGCTCGTTCGGCGTCTCGCCTGGAGTCTTGGCGCGCGCGGCGCGGCCGTCGCGATCATCGACGCGTCGCTCTCGAATCTCTCGCCAGACGAAGCGCTACGGATCGAACTCGAGTCGGCCACTACGTCGGGGAGCCCGCCGTTCGTTATTGTCGACGACTTCGATCTTCTTCCGTCGACGGTGATCGACGCGCTCGAGCA
>CAMAVR010000088.1 GCA_945861885.1 Nannocystis exedens
CCCGCCCTACAAAACGTATTTCCAATCGGGGACGTCTAGAGCCGCGTTCTCGTCTTCGCGATCTCCGCAACAACACTGCGTGACCCTATCGCTTTCCCCGCTAGCGCTCCTAGCGCGCGATCGACTGCTTCTTTTCGCACTGTTAGGAATGCCATTCGATCGCGTAGACGGATTGAGCCTAGCTCGTCTTTTGCGATTGCTCCGCTTTCGATCAAGAAGCGATGAAAGTCTGCGTCTCGCGCGCCGTCGCGTCGACCAAGGCCGATAAAAATTTCGGCCATCCCTTCCAAATTTTCTGGCACTTGCTCGCGAGGGGCGTTTTCCGCGTGGCGCGGCGCTTGCTCGCGCGTTGTGCGCGCGTGTTCGCGCGGGGCGGGTGATTGCTCGCGCGACCGGTGTCCGCGCACGGGGGCGGCTGGCTCGTTCGAATTCGCCGCAAAAATAGGCGAATCGTCGTCATTTTCGACTTGTGGTTCCCAGACGGCAAATGACGAATGCGGGATGCGATTGTCGCCTCGCTCGGCATGCAGCGGGGCAACGTGATCAGGGGCGCCCGCGGAAGCCACTTTCGGCACGCGGTAAGCATTCTCGCGAGGAGCGTTCTCGCGAACAGTCCGCTCGCGAGGAGCGTTGTCGGCGTGGCGCGGCGCTCGCTCGCGTGGCGCGTTGTCGGCGTGACGCGGCGCTTGTTCGCGTGGAGCATTGTCAGCGTGACGCGGCGCTTGTTCGCGATGCACGTTGTCAGCGTGACGCGGCCCTCGATCTCGCCGACCTCGGTCGCGATCGCGATCGCGCCCCGCTTCGTTTGGCCTTTCGTTGCCTGGTGTCCGCTCTTGCACAGCGGCGGCCGGCGGTGCTTCTCTTGTTGGCTCTTTGAAGGGCGGCGGATTTTTCGCTCGCCTTGTTTCGGCTGCGGCGCGTGCCAGCTCTTTTGGATCGGGGGCGCGCTCGCCTAAGTGATCGCGTACGAGACCAGCAACGATCTTTTCGGCATCGCCGTGCGTCAGCAATCGCCTCGCGAGCGCCAACTCTTCTACGTGCACAGCACGCGGCACAAACGCCTCGACGAAGAGGTCGATCAGATCCTGCTCCGCGCGCGTCTTGATCTCCCCCGCCGACGGAAGCTGACGCTCCATCGGCCGCACTTTGTAAGTCAACCGGAGCAGATAGAGATTGCCGATGTCTTTCGGCGTCACCAGCGAAATCGCCGTCCCTGTCTTCCCTGCGCGGCCCGTCCGCCCAGTGCGGTGCACGTACGTCTCCGCGTTGTCGGGGAAATCGGCGTTGATCACGTGCGTCAAATGCGAAATATCGATCCCCCGCGCGGCAACATCAGTCGCCACGAGAAAGCGGAGCGCACCTTCGCGCGTCCGCGCCATGATTCGCTCGCGATCTTTTTGATCGAGATCGCCGTTCAACCAATCGGCATCGTAGCCGCGCTCTTGCAGCGCTTCGGCAACGCGCACCGTCTCGTCACGCGTGTTGCAAAAGACGATCGCGCTCTCAGGGTCTTCGACTTCAACGATTCGCACCAGCTCGGCGCGCTTGTCGCCCCGCGCCATGTAAACAAAATGCTGAATCGACAGGGCACCGACGCCGTCGCTCGAGAGAACAACAAATTCAGGCTTTTCGAGCTGATTTGCAGCCATTCGCTCGATGTCAGGCGGAATCGTCGCGCTAAAAAAGAGCCCTTGCCGCTCTTTTGGCAAATGCTCAACGATTGCATTGAGCTCTTTTGCGAAACCCATCGACAACATTTCGTCGGCTTCGTCGAGCACAAATATTCGCACACCCTTCGCGTTGAACGAACCGCGACGAAGGTGATCGAGCACGCGGCCCGGCGTCCCCACAACGATCTGCGCGCCGCCTGCGAGCGCTTCTACTTGCTTCCCCATCGGGGCGCCCCCGTAAATCGCCGTGACGCTGATCTCTTTGAACTGCGCGAGCTGACCCAACTCACGCGTCACTTGAAGCGCGAGCTCGCGCGTCGGCGTTAGCACGAGCGCTTGCGGATAACGCTCCCCCTTGCGCACAAGCTGATCAACAATCGGCATCCCGAACGCCGCTGTCTTCCCCGTCCCCGTGCGAGCTTGAACGACGAGGCTCTTGCCTCGCGACGCGGGTTCAAACACGGCAAGCTGCACCGGTGTTGGGTGGGTGTAGCCGAGCAGATCGACCGCTTTGCGAACTTCACGAGAAAGCGGAATCGCATCAAACGAGGGGCGCGCCACCTCGGTGTTTAAACTATCAGAAACAATTTCAGTCATTTAGTGGTATCCATCAGCGCGGTATACGCTTCGACTCCGAGGGCGCATCGCCCCCGCTCAGATCGAACGCCGCGTCGATGATTTCATAGGTGCTAATCGTCACGAAAACCAGGACAACCGCCATAAAAGCACCATAGACAACCCGCGAAACGATGCGGCGACGCGAAGTGTTGCTGCTCATCTAGGCCGACGGCGCCATCGCAATGGCATCAATTTCAACATGGGCGCCGCGCGGGAGGGCCGAGACTTGCACCGTTGCCCGGGCCGGTGGGAGCTCGGGGAAGTAGCGGGCGTAAACTTCATTTACGTCGGCAAAATTGCCCAAATCGGTCAAATAAATCGTGGTTCGCACGACATGACTAAAGGTGCAGCCGGCAGCCCTCAAAACGGCGGCGAGGTTGTGCATCACCTGCTCCGTCTGCGCGGCGACGCCCCCCTCTACCAACTTCCCGGTTTGGTAATGAAGCGGTATCTGCCCGCTCACAAAAACCCACTGACCGGCCTTGATAGCCTGGGAATAAGGACCAATCGCTGCAGGGGCCTCAAGCGAATGAATGGCAACTTTCATAATGGCCCAGCGTAGCGCGCTTCAAGGCTGTACGGCAAAGTGTTCTTTTAGCGCGTGTTTACCTCTTCTTTTTCCACTTATTCGGGCGCCTGAGTCAGATACGATATAAGTGGGGCTGATTCGGGAGGGGCAAATGTATAAAAAAATAGCGCTATGGGTCTAGGACTTACGCGAATCAAAGTTGTTGACGCGACAAGTCCCTTGAGCCGCTAAGAAAACCGCAGAGTTTTTGGGCCGCAAAGCCGCGAAGCCGCAAAGAATTTAAGGGGTGTGGGTTCGTACGAGCCGACGCGCTCCGTCTTTCATGC
>CAMAVR010000089.1 GCA_945861885.1 Nannocystis exedens
TCAATTCTGTCATGCAGCGCATCGCAAGCGAATCGCGCAGCCGCCGTTGAACCGGTGGCTCCTGCGAAAGTAGTCGCGCCGCCGCCTGCGGAGCCGACCGAAGCCGAAGCGCGCGATTTTATCGCAAACGTCGATCGCCAATTGCGAAAGCTATGGTCCGCGCGCGATCGAGCGCTTTGGGTGAACCAGAATTTTATCACGGAGGACACCGAAGCATTAGCGGCCGCAAACGAAGAGGTTGTTTCTGAATATGTCGCGCGCGCAGTGCACGAGTCGAAGCGTTTCGACAAGCTTGAACTGCCGCCAGAGTTAGCAAGGCAGCTCAAACTTTTGCGTCTCGCGCAAACGGTGCCAGCGCCGAACAACGCAGCCGAGCGCGAAGAGCTCGCGGAACTTCAGAGCTGGCTCTCAAGCGAGTACGGAAAAGGGGAGTACTGCCCGCCGCGGCTTCACGGGAAGTGCCTGCATCTGGATGGCATTGAAAAGATATTGCGAACAAGCCACGATCGCGAAGCGCTCCGTGATGCGTGGGACGGTTGGCACGCAACGGCGCGCGTCATGCGCCCGAAGTACATGCGCTATGTCGAATTGGCGAACAAAGGCGCTCGCGAAATTGGTTTTTCGGATCTCGGAGCCTTGTGGCGCGCCGGCTACGACATGCCCGATGAAGCGTTTTCAGCCGACATCGAGCGCCTATGGAAAGACGTAAAGCCGCTTTACGACGAACTTCACTGCTACACGCGGGCGAAGTTGCATAAAAAGTATGGGAAGACGGCGACCGACGCGAGCGGCGCAATCGACGCATCGCTGCTCGGCAACATGTGGGCGCAAGATTGGGCCGACATCTACACTCTGGTTGAGCCTTATGGCGGCGAGCCGTCGCTCGACGTGACCGGCGCAATCGAGAAGCGGAAAATACAGCCCAAAGAGATGGTGCGACTGGGAGAGCGATTTTTCACATCGCTCGGATTCGACCCGCTTCCGGCAACATTTTGGGAGCGATCGCTGTTCGCACGCCCTGCAGACCGCCAAGTCGTTTGCCACGCGAGTGCATGGGACGTGTCTTGGAGCAACGATTTGCGCATCAAAATGTGCATCGAGCCGACTGAATCCGATTTCGTGACGATTCATCACGAGCTCGGTCACGACTTTTACTTTCAGCGCTACCAAGCGCAGCCGGTGCTCTTTCAAACAGGGGCGAACGACGGGTTTCACGAGGGGATTGGCGATACGTTGGCTCTCTCAGTGACGCCGCGTTATCTCAAATCGATCAACCTGCTTTCGCGAGTAAGCGACAATCCAAAAGCGCAAATCAATCAACAGATGAAGATGGCGCTCTCGAAAGTCGCGTTTCTTCCGTTTGGGCTTCTCATCGACAAGTGGCGATGGCGAGTGTTTGCGGGGACGATTGCGCCCGACAGCTACAATAAATCGTGGTG
The DNA here is from genome assembly GCA_945861885.1 of Nannocystis exedens. Classification (GTDB taxonomy): domain Bacteria; phylum Myxococcota_A; class Polyangia; order Polyangiales; family Polyangiaceae; genus CAMAVR01. The sequence continues at coordinate 1,440 of CAMAVR010000089.1, forward strand.
GGATTTAAAGCGGGAATACCAAGGTGTTATCCCACCGTCGGAGCGGACCGAAGCCGATTTTGACCCGGGCGCGAAGTACCATGTACCTGCGAGCACGCCGTACATTCGCTATTTTCTCTCGCACATCTACCAGTTCCAGTTTCATCGCGCGCTGTGCCGCATCGCAGGCCATAAAGGCCCGATTCAGACATGTTCTATCTATGGGAACAAGGCGGCCGGTGAAAAGTTGCGCGACATGCTCACGCTCGGTGCAAGCAAGCCGTGGCCAGAAGCGCTCGCGCTGCTCGGCGGCGAAAAAGACGGCGACGCATCTGCGCTGCTCGAGTATTTCGCCCCCTTAGCCGAATGGCTCAAAAAAGAAAACGCCGGCCAAACCTGCGGCTGGAAGTAGTCACCCGTCCGGACGAAAGCGCCGACTACGGAATCAGCCCCTTGGTCAGAAGTACCGTCGCCACAAGTCCAAGAATTAGCGAGCCTGCCCAAACGGTTCGCTTCTTCGTAAGCGCAGCGACTGCTCCCAACGCGATCGAAACCTGAAAAAACGCGACCGATGTTGAAAAGCCGTGGTGCGTTTCCATCAACGTGTCCGACTCTTCGTTCAGCTCGTCATGAAGGCGCTCTTTATCGAGCGCCGCGGCGCGCCCCTCTTCAGCCTCACGCGCATACCGTTGACGTTTCGACTCGTATTCAGAAGGTGGTTCTTTGCCAACGGCTAGCCACGTCTGCTGAATCTCTTCCTGGATCGCCCCCTTCATCCCTTTAGCCTGAAAGTACGCCCATTGATTCGCGGCTTGAGACTGCGCCTTGGCCGCGCGCGTCTCTAGGATGAGCGAACGGTTCACTGTGCCGCCGGCTTTCAGCGAAGCAATTGAGGCGAGCGCCGCAAGCAGAGCGGTACTGAGGGCCACCCATTTTACGAACGTGGTGTCCTTCGGATCCTCACGGTGGTCGCCGCCGTTCGAAGAGCTGCCACTGTCATCGCCTTCGCTTTGCTTATCGACGATCTCGCGCAATTTGTCTGTGTCGGCTTCTACCTCTGGCATGTTCCCCCTCCAGGCCTTCTTCCATCGAATACGGTCGGCCCGCGAGAGACGTAAGCAGAATTTTTCGTCCGCCTGCCGAATCGCGTTGACAGCCATACGATTCGGGGTAGAAAGCCGCCTCCTCAGACGGCGGTATGAAAACCGGCGGTTGAGTGCCCCTCCGTCGGGGATTTCGGGAGTCTGCCAAATCGGCAAAATGACCGAAAAAAGAAGTTGACGGTGTAAGCGGTTCGAAGTAGAAACATCGCCCCGCCAACTGGCCGAAACGAAAAGTGACGGCGAATTGGTGGTGATGTAGGGTGTAAGAGCTCTTGTAATACAAGAGTGCCAAACCCGCCTCGGTCATTGAAAACTGAATCGAAAGAGACCCACAAAGCAGTGGGTGAGAAAGAAGTCGCATGACTCATCTCGCGCAAGCGGGGCGGGTGATGCGCAAATGATAGAAGATAGAACGAGCCGCGAGTGATGTGAGAGCATTGCTCGGCGAACTGTTCCTAAGATTTAATAGGAGAGTTTGATCCTGGCTCAGAACGAACGTTAGCGGCGCGCTTAACACATGCAAGTCGCAC